>NZ_NRRF01000030.1 GCF_016583565.1 Thiocystis violacea
ATCAGATCGAGATGTGGTTCTCGATCCTGGCGCGCAAAGTCCTGCGCCGTGGCAACTTCACCTCCATCGACGACCTTCAGAAACGCATCAGCGATTTCATCGACTTCTTCAATCGCACGTTGGCCAAACCCTTTCGCTGGACCTATGAGGGAAAGCCGCTCGCAGCATGAATGATTAAACAGTCTCGGGATTTCCACTCTGTTGCACTAGCTGATCGATCATTTGCCGCAGCGTGGCGCCCCCCCCCCCGACGCATTGGTGATATACCCGTGCTCGGCTAAAGTCTGCTGCGCATCCATCACGCCTCCGCCCCGCCACGGTTATCCAGCCCGGCGGGGGACGGCGCGATGGCCTCATCCAGCTTCGCTTGCAGCACGTCCTTGGGCGGCGGCAGGGTGAGGTATTCGGCGACATGGATGCCGCTGGCATCCAATTCCAACCCCATAAAAAAGCCCCGCCGAAGCGGGGCTCTTTCAGACAGGTGCGAAACCTGGGCTTACATCATGCCCATGCCGCCCATGCCGCCCATGTCGCCCATGCCGCCGCCCGGCATCGGAGAGTCGTCCTTCGGCTCGTCAGCGACCATCGCCTCGGTGGTGATCATGAGACCAGCAACGGAGGCGGCGTTCTGCAGCGCGGAGCGGGTGACCTTGGTCGGGTCCAGGATACCCATGTCGACCATGTCGCCGTACTCGCCATTGGCCGCGTTGTAGCCGAAGTTGCCGGAGCCCTCGACGACCTTGTGCAGGATGACGGACGGCTCTTCGCCGGCGTTGGCGACGATCTGGCGCAACGGCTCTTCCATGGCGCGACGCGCGATGGTGATGCCGACGTCCTGATCGTGGTTGGCACCCTGCAGCCCCTTAACGGCGGTCTGGGCGCGAACCAGGGCGACACCGCCGCCAGGCACGATGCCTTCCTCGACGGCCGCGCGGGTGGCGTGCAGTGCATCTTCGACGCGCGCCTTCTTCTCCTTCATCTCCATCTCGGTGGCGGCACCAACCTTGATGACGGCGACACCGCCAGCCAGCTTGGCCAGACGCTCCTGGAGCTTCTCCTTGTCGTAGTCGGAGCTGGTCTCCTCGACCTGGGCGCGAATCTGCTCGCAACGGGCCTTGATGCCCTGCTCGGAGCCGGCGCCGTCGATGAGGGTGGTCTCATCCTTGCCGACCTGGACCTTCTTGGCGGTACCCAGATCATTCAGGGTCGCCTTCTCCAGCGACAGACCGACTTCCTCGGCGATGACGGTGGCGCCGGTCAGGATGGCGATATCCTGCAGCATGGCCTTGCGACGGTCGCCGAAGCCAGGCGCCTTGACGGCACAGACCTTGACGATGCCACGAATGGTGTTGACGACCAGGGTCGCCAGGGCTTCGCCCTCGACGTCCTCGGCGATGATCAGCAGCGGCTTACCAGCCTTGGCGACGCCCTCGAGCACGGGGAGGAGATCACGGATGTTGGAGATCTTCTTGTCGTGCAGCAGGATGTACGGCGCTTCGAGCTCGGCGCTCTGGCTCTGCTGATTGTTGATGAAGTAGGGCGAGAGGTAGCCGCGGTCGAACTGCATGCCCTCGACGACGTCCAACTCGTTCTGCAGGGAGGTGCCGTCCTCGACGGTGATGACGCCTTCCTTACCGACCTTCTCCATCGCCTCGGCGATGATCTGGCCGATGGACTCGTCGGAGTTCGCGGAGATGGTGCCGACCTGGGCAATGGCCTTGCTCTCGGTGCAGGGCTTGGACAGGTTGCGCAGCTCAGCGGTGGCGGCCTCGACGGCCTTGTCCATGCCGCGCTTCAGATCCATGGGGTTCATGCCGGCGGCAACCGCCTTCAGACCCTCGCGGACCATGGCCTGAGCCAGCACGGTCGCAGTGGTGGTACCGTCACCAGCGATGTCGGAGGTGTGCGAAGCCACTTCCTTGACCATCTGGGCGCCCATGTTTTCGAACTTGTCCTTGAGCTCGATCTCCTTGGCGACGGAGACGCCGTCCTTGGTGACGGTCGGAGCGCCGAAGGACTTCTCCAACACCACGTTGCGGCCCTTGGGACCCAGGGTGACCTTCACGGCGTTGGCGAGGACGTTGACGCCCTCCATCATGCGGGCACGGGCATCGCCGCCGAACTTCACGTCTTTTGCGCTCATTCTCTAGATTCCTCGATTGATTCTTTAAATTCGCTGAGTGGTGAGATCAGTGTCGGGCGTGGAGGGCACTTAGCCTTCGACGACACCCATGATGTCTTCCTCGCGCATCACCAGGAAATCCTGGCCGTCGAGCTTGACTTCGGTGCCGGAATACTTGCCGAAGAGGACACGGTCGCCGACCTTGACGTCGAGCGGACGGCTCTCGCCGTTGTCCAGGATCTTGCCCTTACCGACGGCGATGATCTCGCCCTGGATCGGCTTCTCGGTCGCGGAATCAGGGATCACGATGCCACCAGCGGTCGTGCGCTCCTCTTCCATGCGACGGACGACGACGCGGTCATGCAAAGGACGGATGTTCATGGAGGTGCTCCTCGTTATGGTTGAGAAGTGATTGTCGAGTGCCCGCGAAGCGGGGATGACGCCCGGCTGTTAGCACTCACCGGAAACGAGTGCTAATGGTAGAGCCTAATCCTCAGCTGTCAAGGGTTGACGCGTGGGGTTTTGTGCCGTCATCGCGGACCTTTGCCGGCGAACAGGTGATCGCGCTCGAAAAATCGTTCACGGACAGCAACCCACCGCCAGCCGCCCACATCGACCACGCGCTCGCCATCTCGCGAACCAGACAAATGTATGTAATACTCTCGCGCAGGAACATCAGGATGGCTGTCGGGGGCGAGCACCATGGGTCGAACACCACCGGGGCAGACGCGTGAGCGGATCTTTCAATTCGTGCGGGATCGGCTCCTGGCCGGCCAGCCACCGACCGTCCGGGAGGTTCAGGACGCCTTTGGCTTCCGCTCCGTGCAAAGCGCGCGCGAGCACCTGGAGGCCCTGGTGGCCGAGGGTCGGCTCGACAAGCGTCCAGGCGAGGCACGCGGCTACCGGCTCGGCGAGGGAGGCAGACCATCACTCAGCGGACGTGAGCGGGGCGCGCCGCTCGCCCCGCCCCGCTTGATCCCGCTGCTCGGCCGCGTCTCGGCCGGCGCCTTCACCCTGGCGGTCGAGAACCTCGAGGGCTATCTCCCGATCCAGGCGGACCGGGCGGGTGCCGATGACGAGCTGTTCGGCCTGCGCGTGCGCGGGGAGAGCATGCGCGACGCCGGCATCCTGCCCGGCGACATCGTCGTCGTGCGCCGCCAGCCGAAGGCCGACGACGGCGCCATCGTGGTCGCCCTGGTCGGCGAAGAGGCGACGGTCAAACGCCTGCGTCTGCGCGAGGATCGGATCGAGCTGCACCCGGAGAATCCGGATTACCCGGTGATGGCGCCAGATCCAGACGCGCTTGAGATCATCGGCCGCGTCATCGAGGTCCGGCGGTATCTGGACTAGAAGCAATCGGCTTCCAGCCACCAGACGTCTTCTCGTGACACGGCTCTGCGGTGTCAGGCCCCTCCCGGCGCCCTGCGCCACGGCCGCCGAGCCTTTTGCAGATCACGACGCACATGCTCAAGCAACGCTCAACCGCCATCTCTCTCCCCAATCTCCACCAGGGCCTCAAGCGCACCGAAACGCCCGCCGCCTGGGATCTGACCGCCTTCAGCGGGCGCTTCAGCGAGATCTCGGGCACCGAGGCGACCGCGGCGCTAACCCTAACGGTCGGGCTGATCGGCGAGGCCCAGCGACGCGGTGAGCCAGCCGCCTGGATCACGCGGCGCGAGAGCAGCTTCTATCCGCCCGACGTCGCCGCAACCGGCATCGACCTCGGCGCCCTGGTCGTGATCTGGACAGCGGACGCCCGAGACTCCGCCCAGGCCGCCGACCTGCTGCTGCGCTCCGGCGCCTTTGGCCTGCTCGTCATGGACCTGGGCAGCGACCACACCCTGCCGCTGGCCACCCAGAACCGGCTCGCCGCGCTGGCGAAAAAGCATGACACCGCCCTACTCTGCCTGACGCGCAAAGAGGAGCAGCAACCGTCGGTGAGCGCCTTGATCTCACTGCGCGCACAGGCGACCCGCACCGGCCACCACCAGGCGCGCTTCCGCTGCGAGGCACGCATCCTCAAGGACAAACGCCGAGGTCCGGGCTGGACTCACACCGAGGTCTACCATGGACCGGACGGCCTGCGTTGACATCCCCGCCTTCCCGCTCCAGCTCCTATTGCGGCAGCACCCGGACTGGCGCGGACACCCGGCGGCCGTCGTCGACCACGACCGCCCCGGCGGCGTTCTCCTCTGGGTCAATGCGCCCGCGCGATCCGCGCGCATCCGCGCCGGCATGCGCTTCGCGACCGCCCTGTCGCTGAACGCCGACCTGCGCGCCGCCGAGATCCCCAAGGCGCACATCGACCGCGCCCTCGCCATCCTCGCCAAGCGGCTGCGCAACCATAGTCCAGAGGTCGAACCCGCCGCAGGCGAGCCTGGCACCTTTTGGCTGAATGCCTCCGGGCTCGAACGTCTCTACGACTCCCTGACACACTGGGCCTCGGGGATCGAGGCCGATCTCGCCGCGCAGGGCTTGCGGGCGACCATCGTCGTCGGCTTCCGCCGTTTCGCCACCGCCGCGCTCGCCAAATCCAGCCGCGGCCCGCGGATCCTGTCCGACCCGCTGGAGGAGCAGACCGCGTTACAGCGCGTTCCACTGGACCGGCTGACGCTCGCGCCCAAGGCACGGGATGCGCTCGCCAAGCTCGGCGTGCTCACCCTGGGTCAATTCCTCGCGCTGCCGCCGGAGGGCGTGCGCCGACGCTATGGCCCCGCCGCCTTCGAGCTGCACCGCCTGGCCTCGGGCGCCATCAGCCTCCCGCTGCAACCCGAGCGCCCGGTTCCGCCAAGCACGGCATGCGCCACCCTCGACCACGTCGAGACGGATACCACACGCCTCATGCATCTCATCGAGCGGCTGCTGACACCGCTGCTGGATGAGCTGGCCGGACGCGGCCAAGTCCTCGACCAACTGCGGCTGCTGTTTCGCTTCGAGCGCCTGGGCCTGCACAAGGAACACATCCGCCCGGCCGCGCCGACGCTGGATGCGCGCCAGCTCCTGGAGCTGATCGATCTCAGACTGACGGGGACAGGTTTGCCGGACGGCGTCGAGGAGGTGCGACTGCTGGCGCATGCGGTCACGCCGGAGCAACAGCAGCTCGAGCTGCTCGCGGAGCGCCCACGACGTGATCTGGAGGCGGCCAATCGCGCCCTGGCACGGGTGCGCGCCGCCTTCGGCGAGCAGGCCGTCGTGCGGGCGCGCCTAGGCGCCGGCCATCTGCCCGAAAACAGCTTCGACTGGGAGCCGCTCACCAAGCTCGAACCCGCGCAGCCCCGGCCGATCGAGCAGCCTCGCCTGGTACGCCGCCTCTACCGCCGGCCCATCCCACTCCCGCCGCGCCCACGCCATGAGCCCGACGGCTGGATGCCGCACAGCCTGGAGCAAGGCCCGGTGGTCCGCGTCTGCGGCCCTTACGTCATCGCCGGAGGCTGGTGGGTGCGCCCGGTGCATCGCGACTATCACTTCGCCGAGACGCAAAAGGGGGAGCTGCTGTGGGTGTTCTACGACCGGGTGCGGCGGCGTTGGTTCGTGCACGGGCGGGTGGAGTGAGAGCGCGAAACGCGGACCGCCGGCATCCGTCAGCGCCGCTCAAGACCCAAGGCCGATAGGCAGGCCCGCTAGATCGCGCTCGGACGGTAGAACAGGTGCTGGCCGATCCGCGCGGTGCGTTTGTAGGCACTCGACCAGGAGGGCGAGCAATAGCTCGCGTGGTAGTAGAGCGCGCCACGGGTCGGATCGGGAACGCTGTCATTGAGCACGCGCCGCGCGATGTCCATCGCCCGCCGCCACGCCTGCGGGTCCTTCGGCTTATCCGATCGACCGTCGCACCACCAGGAGAATTGGCAGCGGTTGCGCTTGGTTCCGCCCTGTTTGACGACGGCGCAGATGGATCCGGGGAAGGCGTTGGATCCAACACGATTCAAGGTGACCAATGCAACCGCAATCTGGCCGGATTCCGGCTCCGAACGGGCCTCATGATAGATGTTCAGGGCGAGGCAGCGCAGATCCGCGTCCTCTTCCGAGGGGGCTGACGAAGGGGCTGAGGGCGCTGAAGATGGGGCTGAGACCTGTTCGACAACCTCGGTTGCGGACTTCACCGTGGCGGCTGTCGGCTCACGCGGCTGAATGTGGGATGAGGTCGGCAGTGTGGGGAAGAACATCGCGGTCAAGGCCGCAAGAGGGAGTGCTCGCATGGTTTCGAGTCTCATGTTCCAGGCACGAAGGGCGTTTTTTAGATCTTAGGGCAACACTCCATATAGGGAAATCCCTTAAGGGTAAATCTGTGGACTGCGACACAGGTTATCCAGGTGATCGGGCACGGGCATCCGATCGTCCGTCGTTTCGACGCCAAAACGGCCAACCCCAACCGGGTCTCAGGCGCTTGCGTACCCCATCGGAGGACGACGCGGAAGTGCTTGACCGCGTTCGCCCCGTCCTGACTCAGCCGCCGGGTGAAGACACCGCTACGCCGCCGAGCGATGCGCACGCCATCCCGTCATCGCAGCAGGAGCGTGGGGATCTTGGCCGAGCGCAACAGATCGGACGTCTTGCTGCCGAACAACAGGGTGCGAATCGGTGAGTGTCCGTAGGCGCCCATGATGAGCATGTCGATCGCCTGCTCATGCACGGCACGGGCAATGATGCTTTCGGCATCGCCCGGAATCAGCGCGGCCGGTGCCTCGATGCCGGCGGCTTCCAGCGTCGTCCTCGCCCACTCGAGCTGCTTGGCGCCGTCCTTGCGCTCCTTGCCCGACATGAGCAGATGCACTCTCAGCTTGCGGAACAAGGGGCTCGCGGCGACCATCTCGACCCCTCGCCGGGTGACGCTGCCCCCGTCGAAGGCGATCATGACCCGGCTCGGCTCCTGGAAACCCTCGGTGACGGCGAGGATCGGCTTCTTGAGCGCGCGCACGACGCGCTCGACATTGCGCCCCAGGTCGCGCTGTGTCGTCTCGGCCGATTCGCCGCGGCGTCCGAGCACGAAGAGGCACACGCCCGGTTGCTGCTCGATCAGAACCTCTTCCAGCTCGCCATACCGCTGGCGCACGTCGGGCGGGGCGGCTCCGGCCTGGATGGCACGCTCGCGCTGACGCATGAGGAAGAGCCGGCCGCGCTCGCGCGCCTCGCGGCTGCGGGCCGCGTCTTGCTCGGAGAGTTCGGTCAGCAGCTGCTGCTGGGCGTTGAAGCCGATCGTGCCGCTGTGGTCGTCGCCGCGCGCGATCTCCGGATGGCGATCGATGATGTGCAGCAGCTCCATCGGGGCGACGGTGCGACGGGCCGCCCAGGCGGCGGCGTCCGTCACGGTGTCGGCGAAGTGCGATTGGTCGACGCAGGCGAGAATTTTGTCTTCGTTCAACATGCTGAATCCCTCTCTCAGTGGTCCATGAGCTGCGCGACGGCGTCGGGCTTGTCGTGCACCGCGAAGCGGTCGACCAGGGTCGCGCTCGCCTCGTCCAGCCCGACCACCTCGACCTCGGTGCCCTCGCGGCGGAACTTGATGACCACCTTGTCCAGCGCGCTGACGGCGGTGATGTCCCAGAAGTGCGCGCGGCTGACATCGATCCGCACCCGCTCGATGACCTCCTTGAAATCGAAGGCGGCGACAAAACGGTCGGCCGAGGCGAAGAAGACCTGGCCGGTCACCACGTAGGCGCGCATCCGCCCCTCGTTCAGCGACAGCGAGCCGATGTGCAGGACCTTCCCGACCTTGTTGGCGAAGAAGAAGCCCGACAGCAGCACGCCGACGAGCACGCCCTTCGCCAGGTCGTGCGTCGCGACGACCACCACGACCGTCGACAGCATCACGACGTTGGCCGAGAGCGAATGCTCGCGCAGGTTGCGGATCGAGGCCCAGTTGAAGGTCCCGATGGATACCATGATCATGACCGCGACCAGCGCCGCCATGGGAATGCGGGCGACCCAATCGTTCGCGAAGACGACCATGAGCAGGAGGAAGATGCCGGCGGCCAGGGTCGAGAGGCGCCCGCGCCCGCCGGATTTCACGTTGATGACCGACTGGCCGATCATGGCGCAGCCCGCCATGCCGCCGAGGAAGCCCGTGGTGATGTTGGCGACGCCCTGCCCCACGCACTCGCGGTTCTTGTTACCGGTCGAGTCCGTCAGGTCGTCGATGATGGCGGAGGTCATGAGCGACTCCAAGAGGCCGACGACGGCGAGCGTGGCGGAGACGGGGAAGATGATCCCCAGCGTCTCCCAGGTGAGCGGAATCTCCGGCAGCAGAAAGACCGGCAGGCTGTCCGGCATCTCGCCCATGTCGCCGACCGTGCGGATGTCGAGCCCCAGCGCCAGGCTCACGCCCGTCAGCACCAGGATGGTCACCAGCGGCGAGGGAACGGCCTTGGTGAGATAGGGGAAGAGATAGATGATCGCCAAGCCGGCCGCCACCATCGCATAGACCTGCCAGGTCGCGCCGATCAGCTCCGGCAGCTGGGCCATGAAGATGAGGATGGCCAGGGCATTGACGAAGCCGGTGATGACCGAGCGCGAGACGAAGCGCATCAAGCTCCCCAGCCGCAGCATGCCCGCCAGGACCTGCAGCAGCCCCGTCAGCACGGTCGCGGCGAGCAGGTATTGCAGCCCGTGATCCTTGACCAGCGTCACCATCAGCAGGGCCATGGCACCCGTCGCCGCGGAGATCATGCCGGGCCGGCCGCCGAGAAAGGCGGTGACGGTCGCGATACAGAAGGAGGCATAGAGCCCGACCTTGGGGTCGACACCCGCGATGATGGAGAAGGCGATGGCCTCGGGGATGAGCGCCAGCGCGACCACCAGGCCGGCGAGCAGGTCGTTGCGAATGTTTGCAAGCCATTCCTGGCGTAAGGCTTTCATCGTTGATGGATACTCTCGCTGAGCCAGACCGCTGGGGTCGGCAATGGAGTGAAAGGGACGCGCTCGGCGCGGCGGTGCGCGGGACCGACTGGGGAAGATCGGGCTCGACCGGAGTCGCGCGACATCGCGCACCCAGGGGCCGATCGCCACTTGCCGTGGCCGACGGCTGCCCAACAGGGTGTCCCGCCGCCATGGAGGCCAACTCAGGCCAAGAGCCCGGCGAGCGTCTCGAAAAAGAAAAAAGGCCATCCCGGCGGCGCCGGAAACGGCCTTTTCATCGGAGGTGGCGAGCAATGCGCCACATTCAGGGCGAGGACTATACCCGAGCTTGAGCAACGCGATCAACGTCCCCCAGCAAACACAGGACGATGACGAAACGATGCGTCACAGCAGGAGACGGGCACGGATCGCGTCTCATCGGGCTCGATCGATCAGACGGCAGTGAGCCAAGGCGCGGTCGCGTCATTCGCCGCCGAGCAGGGCGCTGAGATCCAGCTCGATGGCATCGAAGGGCGGAATGCGGGCGCGGTCTCCGCCCTTGAGCGTCGCGATCGTGCGCCAGTCGCCCTCGCCGAGCATGTGGGCGACCAGCATCCGCTCCTCGGGCCAGATCAGCCAGTAGTAGGGCACCTGATGGCGCTTGAGCAATAGCGGCAGAACCAGGGTGTCTTTCTTCTCGTGACCGGGCGAGACGATCTCGCAGACCCAGTCCGGCGGCAGGTCGATGACGCCCTCGGGAAGCCGCGGCAGCCGCTCGCGGCGCCAGCCGGCGAGGTCGTGCGACGGGCACTCGTGGATCTCATAGGCGACGCTGACCTCGGTCGCGAGCCACCAGCCGCCGCCGCTACCCTCGCCCTCATCGAAGGGACCGAGCGTGAATGCCATGCGGTTCTGTGCACGACCATGGGCAAATCGAGCCATCGGCCGACGCACGATGTCTCCGCCGATCAGCTCCACCCGCTCATCCGGGGACAGGAGCAAGTCATCGAGGGTTCTGAGCTTCAGTGCCTCCACGGGGCGCCTCCGACAATGGATTGATACGCCTTCATATTCGCGCAACCCGCCCGCCGAATCCACTGGACCGGGCGCGACCAGATGGGACACCCAGGGGCTCGCGATCAGTAGGCTGCGGCACCTCTATTCCCACCCGTCGCCAGTCGTCGATCTCGGCTATAGCATACAATTGTATGGCATCGATCTGTAGGATGGGCAACGCGCTCAGTCCACGCATCGACCGAAACACCGACGGGCCGCGCGCGCCCATCGCGCAGTCCTCCGAGCAGGCCTGGTCGAGAGATTCCTGGAATTCACCTGAACGCTGGCGGCTCCCCGAATGATCCCCCTCTGGTGCAAAAGCAACTTCTCCTTCCTGGAAGGCGCGAGCCACCCACAGGAGCTGATGGAGACCTGCGCGGCGCTCGGCCTGCCCGCCCTGGCGCTGACCGACCGCGACGGCGTTTCCGGGCTGGTCGAGGCGCACCTCAAGGCGCGTGAGCTGGGGGTGCAGCTGATCCAGGGCGCGGAGGTCTCGGTCGACGACGGCTCGACGCTGATTCTGCTGGCGCAGAGCCGTAACGGCTACGCCAATCTCTGTCGGCTGCTGACGATCGGCCACCGGCGCTGCCCCAAGGGCGAGAGCCGGGTCGGCTGGCGGGAGGTC
Source organism: Thiocystis violacea (assembly GCF_016583565.1). Taxonomy (GTDB): domain Bacteria; phylum Pseudomonadota; class Gammaproteobacteria; order Chromatiales; family Chromatiaceae; genus Thiorhodococcus; species Thiorhodococcus violaceus_A. The sequence goes on from NZ_NRRF01000030.1 coordinate 10,635, forward strand.
TATGCCCATGCGGAGGATCTGATCGCGCTTTGGGGCGGAGAGCGCTCGCTGCTCACGGGCGAGGCGGATCCCTTCTTCGTCGCCCACCAGCTGCGCGAGGCCTTCGACGACCGGCTCTATGCCCTGGCGGCCCGCCATCGCCGCGCCGAGGAGCTGGCGCTGGAGGCCCGTCTGCGTCAGCGCGCCGCGCGCTATCGGCTGCCGCTGGTCGCCGGGGCCGAGGTGCTCTATCACAAGCCGCACCGGCGCGAGCTGCAGGACGTGCTGACCTGCATCCGTCACCGCATCCAGCTCTCCGAGGCCGGACGGCGCATCCGGCCGAACGCGGAGCATGCCCTGCTCTCGCCCTTTGCCTTCGAGAAGCTGTTCGAGGACGATCCGGGCGCCCTCGCCCGCACCACGGAGATCGCCGAGCGCTGCCGCTTCAATCTGGACGACCTGCGCTACCGCTACCCCTCCGAGACGCTGCCGGACGGCTCGACCTCGTCGCAACGGCTGCGCCGGCTGACGCTGGAGGGCGCACAACAGCGCTATACAGGCAAGGTGCCGGCAGACGTCTCCCAGCAGCTCGCCAGGGAGCTGGCGCTGATCGACGAGCTGGAGTACGGCGGCTACTTCCTGACGATGTGGGAGATCGTCCAGTTCTGCCGCCGCGAGACTATTCTCTGTCAGGGGCGCGGCTCGGCGGCCAACTCGGCGGTCTGCTACTGCTTAGGAGTAACGGCCGTCGACCCGGTGCGGCTGGGGCTGCTGTTCGAGCGCTTCCTCTCGCGCGAGCGCGCCGAGCCGCCGGACATCGATCTCGACATCGAGCACGCGCGCCGCGAGGAGGTCATCCAGCACGTCTTCAAGAAGTACGGCCGTGAACATGCCGCCATGGTCGCCAACGTCATCCGCTACCGGGTGCGCTCGGCGGTGCGCGACGTCGGCAAGGCGCTGGGCGTGCCGGAGACGGCGCTCGACCGGCTCGCCAAGCTGCTGTCGCCCTATGGCGCCACGGTCTCGCCCCAGGTGCTTCAACAGGCAGGGCTCGACCCTGAGCAGCCGGTCTTCCAGCACCTGATGCGGCTCTCGACCGAGATCCTGGACTTCCCGCGTCACCTCTCCATTCATCCTGGCGGCTTCCTGCTCGGGCACGAGCCGGTCTCGACCCTGGTGCCGATCGAGAACGGCGCCATGGCCGACCGCACCGTCATCCAGTGGGACAAGGACGACATCGAGGCGCTCGGTCTCTTCAAGGTCGACCTGCTGGGGCTGGGCGCGCTGCATCAGCTGCACCTGGGCTTCGACCTGCTACGCGAGCATTATGGGCAGGACATCGGCATGGCGGACATCCCGCCGGACGACGAGCCGACCTTCGCGATGATCCGCCAGGCCGATACCGTCGGCGTCTTCCAGATCGAGAGCCGCGCCCAGATGGCGATGCTGCCGCGGCTCAAGCCCCGCACCTACTACGACCTGGTGATCGAGGTCAGCATCGTGCGCCCCGGCCCCATCACCGGCGGCATGGTGCATCCCTACCTGCGCAGGCGCGCGGGGCAGGAGCCGGTCGTCTACCCGCATCCCTGTCTGGAACCGGTGCTGAAGAAGACCCTCGGCATTCCGCTCTTCCAGGAGCAGGTGATCCGGCTCGCCATGGTGGCGGCGGACTACACCCCAGGCGAGGCCGATCAGCTCAGGCGCGACATGGCCGCCTGGCGCCACAGCGGCCGCATCGAGCGCCACCGCGAGCGGCTGATCCGGCGCATGACCGCCAAGGGCATCGACGCCGCCTTTGCCGAGCAGGTCTTCGAGCAGATCCGCGGCTTTGGCGAATACGGCTTCCCCGAGAGCCACGCCGCCAGCTTCGCCCTCATCGCCTACGCCACCGCCTGGATGAAGTGCCACTACCCGGACGCCTTCGCCTGCGCCCTGCTCAACGCCCTGCCGATGGGCTTCTACTCCGCCGCGACCATCATCGAGGACGCCAAGCGTCACGGCATCAAGGTGCGTCCGGTCGACGTGGTGCACAGCGACTGGGACTGCACCCTGGAGCCGACCGCCAACGCGCGGCCGCCGCACGCCATCCGCATGGGGCTGAAGTTCATCAAAGGGGTTGGACAGGCGGATTGGGAGCGGCTGACGACGGCGCGGACGAAGCGGCCCTTCGCCTCGGTCGAGGACCTGACGCGGCGCACCCGGCTCAACGTCGGCGTGCTGGAGCAACTGGCCGAGTCGGGCGCGCTACGCTCACTGGAGCAGGACCGCCGCGCCGCGCTCTGGCAAGCGGCCGGAGCGGCCAACGCGGCCGATGTCCCGATGGATCTGGCGACTCGGGAGCAGGCGCTGCCCTTTGCCCCGCTCGACGACTTCGAGACCATCAACTGGGACTTCCGCACCAGCCTCCACAGCACCCTCGGCCATCCGCTCGGCCCGCTGCGCGAGCGGCTGCGCGGGCAGCGCCTCCCGGATGCCACCCAGGTCAAGACCATGCGCCACGGCCAGCGCGCCCGCTACGCCGGCCTGGTCATCTGCCGCCAGCGCCCGGGCACCGCCTCCGGCGTCCTCTTCATGACGCTGGAAGACGAGACCGGCTTCGTCAACGTCGTAGTCTGGAATCAGGTCCTGGAGCGCTACGGCCTGCTGATCAAGACGACCAATTTCCTCGGCGTCACCGGCCGTATCCAGCGCCAGGACGGCATTCTGCATCTGATCGCGGAGTCCTTCTGGGATCCGCAACCGCTGATGAGCGTCCGGCTGGAACCGATGCGGAGTCGGGATTTTCAGTGAAGGCGGCATCGCGCATCAGTCAGGTCCTGCCATGTGGGAGCGGCGCCCCGCCGCGACAGGCGCCCGATCGCGGCGGGGCGTCGATGACCCGCTCGACCTTGCCGCGCGTGCTCAGGACGTCCATCCCGGGCAGATCCAGCGCCGATGCCGCCATGGCCGTGTCGCTCGCAACCTCGTTGAGCCCAGGATTGAGCCCACGCGGCGCGTCGAGCAGCGCCGCCGATGGCCGGCCTCGGCCCGGATTGTGCTGGAAGTCCGCGCGGCTCGCCGGCACAAAGGCGAGGAGGTCGCCGCCCGGCTCGATGACGATCTTGACCGACCCTTGGTTGGTCATGATCTTCTCTTAGGCCTGCGGGAAGGTCACCAGCGGATTGGCGCCATGCGTGATGACGACGTCGCACTGGTCGATCTCCTCGCGTTCCCGCCAGGTGAAGGACGCCTCGTTGCCGAAACTCCGCTCGTGCGCGCTACCGGCGCTGGCCAGACAGTGCTCGGAGTTGGCGCCGATGGTCGGGAGACCGAACACCAGCTGGTAGAGACTAGCCAGCCAGATGGCCTCCAGCGTCTTCTGGCCGTTGCCATAGATGGCCGCGGGCTGTGGGCCGACCCATTTACGTGTGTGCAGGAACGACCAGGTGGCGCGATCCAGCGCCTCCTCCCAGCCGCCAGGCGCCTCGACGACCCTGTAGGGGCAGCCGACACCGCGGAAGCCGCAGACAGACGCCTTGTCGAGCAGGCGCCGATGGAGCGCCACCACGGCTGGATCCGCCTGAGCGGCAGCATTGTCCGCAAAGGCGCGCGGGAAGGCATGGACGGCGCCGTGGCCGGACATGTGACCCCGAGCATCGACGCATAGCGCATCGGTCTTGAGGTTCTTCATCGCTTGCGTCCGCGGATCCGCTGTGGCTTGCATCCGCCAAAGTCTTGTCGTCTCTGGGTTTTTGCGCAACCGGAGAAGGACTGCGTGAATCATGGCCAGAGACCTCGCTCGGGGAGCGGGACACGGACCAAGCCATCTCGGCGGCTGCACCTGCGCGCCGATCGGCGTCCGACAAGAGCGAAGTGGCCGCGGCGCCAGCGAGCTCAGCCTTGACCGCTGGCGCATCCGCCGGCTAGTTTCAGCCTCCCATCGCCTATCCTGGCCTGGTGCCTTCTAAGCACACCTGAGCATTGGAAACCACTGTATGACCCCGCAATCGATCGCCCTCATCCGAGCGTCCTGGGCCAAATTCAAGCCGCTTGCCGAGCCGGCCGCCCAGCGCTTCTACGACCGTCTGTTCGTGCTCTACCCCGAGACCAAACCGCTGTTCCAGGAGGATATGACCGAGCAGCGACGCAAGCTCATGGCGATGCTGGATACCGCGGTCGACGCGCTCGACAACCTGGACGCCGTGCTACCGGCACTCCTGGACCTGGGCGCACAACACGCCTGCTATGGCGTGACCGGCCCCGACTACGACAAGGTTGCCGATGCCTTGCTGTGGACGCTCAGCCAGGAGCTGGGCACCGACTTCACGCCGGACGTCCAGGCGGCCTGGAGCGAGGTTTACGCAGCCCTAGCTGACGCCATGCGAGTAGGCGCCGCGGGGCATTTCACGACCTGACGGCCTGAACCTGATGGCACGAAGGGGCGACCCGGAGCCGGACTGGTGGAATTGGCGTCTCGCGGGCCGCCCTCGCGCGGCGCTTTCATGATCTGGTCGGCCAGCCGCCCAGATCGAGGCGGAACCCGCTGGCTCAAGACGTTCGACCGGCCTGGCCGCACAAGGCGCGGAATCGCCTCCGGCTCGATCAGGAGCGCGATCGAGCATGCCTTCCCCGGCACACGGCTGATGAGCTGCGTCTCCACCAGCGTCTTGAGCATCTGCTGGATTGTCGGGACCGATGTTCCGAAGAAGCGCTGCACATCGCCCTCTGCCGGCGCTTGGCCGAACATCACCGAATAGTTGTCGCTGAAGGCCAGGTACTGGCCTTGCTTCTCAGTCCATGCTTCCGCCATGCAGACCACTTCTACTCGTTGCTGTTGGACACGCCCCCGAGTGTCGTCGCACAGTCGCGGAACGGACTGAGCTCGCCGTCAAATATCGGCGGCCAGCCAGGCGTCTGCCTCGACACCTTGATCGCGGTCGAACGCCTTGATCTCGAGGCCAGGAAAGACCCTCCCCTCGAACTCGCTCACGCTCTGAATCCAGTTCTTGTCGGTCAGGACGGCGACGCGATCGAATCGCGTCATCAGGCTCAGCATGGACGGCAGGCGCGAGAACTCCAATGCGATTCCGCCGAGGGACGGCAGGTGGAAATCGACGACGTCGTACAGCATCCGCCCCTGCTCGATCCCCTCGGTCTCGCGGACGAGGGCGTCGAGTGCAACCTTCATGCTGTCCGCGTCAAGCTTGCCGCTCAGTTCGATGTCGACCCGGTTGGGTCCTGTTCTTTGGACTTTGAACATGCTCGACTCCGTCTTCATTCAATTCTGTCTTCAAAGGATGTAGACAAAAACACTCGGGCGGATGTTGGCGTCACCTCGGCGCTTGAGCTGCTCCACCTGTGCCGGCGCCGAAACGAGGCGGCCACCGCACTGGCACGCCAGGGCTCGACAGGCTGCATCCGTCTAGAAATCATAGCCGTAAGTCAGCGAGACCTGACTGAAGGACTCGTCCATGTCACCGGCCAGCGAATTTGCATAGGCAAGGCTGAAGGCCAGGGAATCGCGCCAGGACAGCCATGAGGTGACAAGGTTCACCCGCAGACCATAGCTCGGCTCGTCCGCGGGCCATTGCCATCCAGTGTGCGCATCGATCGCGTAGGACAGCCGGCCGGGCGCGGCGGCCGCGCCGCCTCCCTGGACGGAGGTTCCAAGACCGAGGAATCGGTATTGCGCCGGCAAGATGTCCTCGATCTCAAGGGGGCCGGACTGGCTCTGGGCCAGCGATTTGGGGAGCCCGTCGGCCAGGTCGTTGTCCTGGAACGCGCCGCGCAGGGAGACATCCCAGCGAGGGAGCTCCTGGAGAAGCACGTAGCCCAGGGCACCGTCCAGCTTCAAGCCCGTTGCCAGATACTCGTTCTCCCGTGTTTGGTAGCGCGCGGCCTCGAGCGTCAGGTTGAAGAAGTCCCGGCGCGAGATGCCTCCGGCCATCCCCGCCGTGAGATGGCTCTTGGTGCAGAAGACGCGGCACAGCGCCGTCTCGTAGCTCAGATCGTTGAGCGCAAGCTCGAGACTGAGGTTGCGCAGCAGATCCCCGCGCAGCGGCCGTTGAAGCTTGAGAGAGCCGTAGGGAACTGAGCTATCCGACCGGACGCTCGCCCCGGCACGGGCGGAGAACTCGCCCCCATCGTCTGCGCGCGCGATGGAGACGGAGATGTCCGTTTCCCGATCCACGCCGTCCAGGTCCAGCGCATCCGTCGAGGATGAATGAAGCGCATTGGCTAAGAGCCGCAGCCCTACCCGGACGCGCTCGATCGGAAGCTCGCCACTGACCTCAAGCGTCTTGATCGACAGCGGCCCATAGTCGAGGGCGCTCACACCCGCCGTGGCGCGCGGCGCGACCGACCGCGCCAACCCTTGCAGCCACTCCCGCTCCGACGGATCCGTCGCTGTCGCGGCCTGCTCTCTGGCCAGCGCCAGGGCCTGCGCGTTCTTGCCGAGATATTTCAAGCCTTGGATGCGCGAGCCGACGGGCAGATCCGGCCCCGTCTCGCGCAGCAGACTGGCGACCATCTCTCGATCGTCACGGTGCAGCGCGAGCCGCATGCGCTGCCAGGGTCGAACGGACAGCCCCTTGGCATCCGCGACCGCGACCCAATGCGCGGCCTCGTCGAGTTCATCCCGATTCAGGTGCCAGGCGATCACGGCCTCCAGCAGTGCCGGATCAGAGGCGCAACCCAGCACCTCATACAGGTAGGCGCGTTCCGCCGCATCGCCGAACTCCAGGAGCAGATCGACCTCGCGGGCCGATAGCAAGCGGGCCGGACAGGCGGCTGGGACGGCGCTGCGGCCTGGTGGATCAGCAGCTGCCGGCCCGACCGACGTCCTGTCCGTTGCCGCACGCGCTGGCACAGCGACCCAGGCGTCGTCGCGTGACTTGAGCGCAGCGTTCGAGAGCATCCACTGGGCCGATGCGATCACGGTCATGAAGACGCCGAAGAAGGATGCACGCAAGGTGGCGGGGGAAGCGCACGCACCACCGACCTCACTGAGTACTGGGCGCGGAAGGCTGGCGCGCCGGGTTTCGGCGCGCCAAGCGACTGGATCGCCTGGCATGGGCGCACTCGAGCGCATCGCGCCAGCCGCGTCCCGCGAGCAGGCCGCGAGTGGCGGCCTGACAGATCCTTCATGAAGGGTATGCAAGCACATCGAAGTCACCCATCAGATCCAACGGCACTCTCTAAAGGCAGTCTCCCTCGGGACTAATCCAAGGGCATGGCGAGCTTCTTACGCACGAGCTGATAGGCAGCCTTGCGCAGCTTGAGGGCATCATCATCGCGACCGACCTTGACCAAGGCGTCGGCGTAGTCGAGCAGGGCATCGGAGTCCTGCGGCTGCCGCTGTGCCCGACGCCGGAACCAGGCGAGGGCGCGATCCTCGGCTCCAAGCTTCGACAGGCCGACGGCGAAGGGCTGCCAGAGCGCGGGCGACGCCGCCGCCTCGGCCTCCCAAGAGGCCAGCAAGGTCCGTAACTGGCGGTGATCGTCATCATTGATCGCCAGCCACAAGAGCGCGGCCTTGACGTCCTGGGATTCGGGAGCCAATTCGAGCGCCTTCTGGTACGCCCCGCGCGCCTCCCGTGACCGCCCGCGACCCTGCTCGATCGATCCCAGTTGCTGCCAGTAGCTCGCCAATGCGGGGAATCGGCCGCGCTCCTGCTCGGCGATATCCAGCAACGCCCGCAGGTCTTTCGGGCGACCGGCGCGCAGCGCGGCATCCATGCCCAGCAGAAGCAGTCTCGGCTCGCGCACACGCCGGAAGGCCGCCTCGGCAAGCGCGATCGTCTCCCCCGCCGTGGCGGCCTGACTCACCAGCAGGACGAGCCGCTCGGCCACCAGGGGCTCCGCCGACCCGCCCGCCCAGAGCAGGCGATAGGCTGCCGCCGATTGCGCGACCCGTTTGGTTTCCCACGCCTGATCGGCCAGCATGCGCCAGTAGTCGCCGTGCTTGGCATCCGGGGCAGGCTGCACGGCCGTCAGCGCGGCCCAGGCCGCATCGCGCTTGCCGGAGCGCCACAAGAGATCGGACAGGCGCAGGGTGGCCGGGATGCGTTCCCCTGGGTCCGAGGCGACTCGCCGCCAGGCATCAACGGCGCCCGGCACATCCCCATCCTGCTCGCGCAGCTCCGCCAGCGCCTTCCAGGCCGGCGTCTGATCGTCATGGCGCTTCAGGTAGCGCGTGAGCAGCGCGACCCCCTCGCTGATCGCCGGCGCGCGGAGACAGGCCTGGGTCAGCTCGCCAAGCTCGACCGGCTCCAGCGCACATGTGGCCGAGGCCAACTCCAGCAGGCGAATGAGCGCCTGGTCGTTCCCGAGCGCGCGGGCCAGGGCAAGGCCGCGAGTCACGCCAGACCCAGCCGGATCGCGCTTGGCCAGCCACAACCAATTCGGCAAGGCGACCGCGGGCCGGCCGGCCCACTCCGCGGTCTCCGCGAGCAGCCTTCGCGATTCGGGGCTCGCGGGATCCCGCTCAAGCAGCCGCTGCGTAAGCCTAAGGGCCTCGGCCATGTCACCCGCGTCGAGCGCGAGCCGGCGTACCCGCGCCACCCAGAGCGGATCATCCGGATCGAGCGCCAATCGCCGTTGCCCCCAAGCGTAGGCGTCCTGCACGGCCGCCTCGGAGCGGGCGATGACAATCGCCGCCTCAAGCAGACGGCGGCTGTGTGGGAAACGCTCCAGGTAGCGCGCGGAGACGTCCAGCGCCTGCGCGCCGGCATCGCCGGCCCGCAGGGCCTGAAGCGTCTCCAGCGCGGCCTCTTGCGCTTCGCTCGGCCGCGTGCTCCGCACCACGGCGGCGTGGAGGACTCCCGCGGCGCGCAGCGGCGCGCGCGCGGCCAGGTACCAGCGACCGGCCTCGCGCAGCCAGCGCGTCGCCTCGGACTCCGGGCCAGAGCGCGCCAAGCGCTCGTAAACCTTCGCCGCCAGCCGGGGCTGCTCCAGTTCGAGCGCGAGCTTCGCCAGCTCGGGGAGTTGCGCGGTCGCGCCCGCGGTCTCGACCAGCGCCTCCAGGTCGCCGACCAGGGCATTCATCATCGTCTCCCGACGTCCATCCGCCGCATCCAGGCGATTGAGTTCCATCTGCTCGATCCGCAGCCGCTCCAGCCACACCTCCGCGTGCACCCCATCCGCCGTGCGGAGAACCGGCTCCAGTGCGGCCTTGGCCGTGCCCCAGTCCCCAGCCTTCGCCAACTCCCGTGCCAGTTTGAGGCGCAGCTCCACATCGGCCGGATGTGCGGCGATCATGGCGCGCAGATAGGCCAGGGAAGCCGCCCCGCTCTCCGCGTCGAGCACGGCTTCGCGCCAGGAATCCTGACGCTCGAAGAGCCAGGCCAGGGCGAGCAGGGTGACCAAGAAGGCACCCAGCATCCGCCAGCCATGGATCGAACCGTATTTCCACCCCTTCATTGCAACCCCGTCATTGCAACTCCTGCCGGCCATCGCGACGCCGATCGTCATACACGCCGAATGATAGCCGCCCGATCCAAGCGCATCCGCGCGTTCAGACCCGCACCTTCTGAAGCATGAAGGTCTCGTATTCGAGGTCGTCCAGCGTCCGGCGCAGAACCAGCAGCCCGACACCGCTCGTGAGCATGAGCGCCAGCGCAAACCCGTAACCGTAGAACGCCACCCCGCCGAGCAGGCTCAAGTGCGTGAGAGCGCTGTTCGCGCTCAAGAAGAGTAAGGCCAACCACAGCGCCGACACTTGCTTGTCGAACCAATAGAGAACGTTGTTGATCGCCATGAGCAGGAGCTGCAGCCAAACCGCCACGATGAAGACGTCGAACAGCGGCTTCTGGAGCGTGGAGATCCCCAGCCAGCCCAGCAACCCATCCCCGGCCCAGATCAGGATCAGCGCAAAGGCGCCCTGCACCTTCACCAGATCGAACAGCCCTTCGCGGATCGCGAGCGCCATCTCGGCCTTGCGGCGCATCAGCTCCGCCAGCGTGCAGCCGGCGCGGATCGCGCCGTAGTAGGCGTCGTATTTCTCCGCGAAGTCGGTCTCGACACGCAGCAGGAAGACCGCCATGCCAGGGATGAGCGAAAGATAGGCGATGAAGACGGGCGTGTCGTAGATCGGCGAATAGCGCAGCGCGCCGAGCAGCTCGACCCCAGTGCGCGGATCGGCCCAGAAGATGAACTTGTCCGCCCAGACGGCGATGCTGTGGACCAAGCCGGCCAGCGCCAGGGTCGCATAGCCGCCCGCGGATTCGACGAATGCGAAACAGGGCGCTGAACGCAGGGGATAAGACCTGACGAGGGCGACGAGGACGAGCAGGAACAGGAGCCCCTGCCCGACGATGAAACCGAGAATCAGCCCATCGAGTCCGTACCCTTTGAGACCATAGGCGAGACCGACCGTCGCGCCATAGCCGAGTGCGAATGCCGCCAGGATCATTCGCCATGCCTTGACCGACGACAGCAGGGTGATCACCAGCCAGATGTTGTTCAAGAGCAGGAATCCGGACAGCATGAGTATCCGGTAGAGCCAGGAGCCACCGAAGCAGCAGGTGATCAACGCCAGTGCAAGCGCTCCGCCGCCAATGGTCACGACAACCGAGACACCCAGCAGATTCGGCAGAATGAGCTCGGGCTCCCGCCGAAAGAGACAATCCGCGACGAAGCGGGCCAGCATGAGCTGAAAGGGGCTGGTGAAGATCAGTGAGCCGGCCATGAGATAGGTCACGGACAACTGGAACTGCGCAACGAAGGGGGTCGCCAGCCCGCTGCTGGAGGTCAGCAGACCCACCGAAAAGATCCCGATCACCGAGATGGCCAGCGGACCGGCGCCGATCAGGCCGGCCGTGCCGAACGCCTTCAGGACGGACGAATAGGTTCCAGCGGCGAGCAGCCGCCGCAATTCGAATCCGATACCGGCCACGATCAGCCCATGGCCTCTTGATAGAGGCGCCGGTAGTCGGAAATGACGGTTTCTTGCCGATAGTAGCGCTCGACCCGCCGGATGCCCGCCTGCTGGGCCGCGTGCCATTGGGCCGGGTCGTTCAGGAGATCGATCGCCGCGGCGGCAAGCGCCTCGGGATCCGCGATGGGCACGACGCGACCAGCGACGCCGAGCGCGCGTCCATTCGTCGCGGAGCCTTCGATCAACTCCCGGCAGGCGCCGACATCCGTCGCGATCACCGGCAGGCCACTTGCCCACGCCTCCAGAATGACGAGCGGGAACGCCTCGCTGATCGAGCTCAGCACCAGAACGCCCAGCTGCGGGAGGATCGCCTTCGGATCCTGGAAGCCGAGGAACTTAACGCGGCCGTCCAGGCCTAGATCGCGCACCAGATCCCGACACTGCCGGACGTAGTCCGGGTCTTCCTCCGTCGGGCCGATCAGCCAGCCCTCGACGTCGGGACAGCGCGCGCTCACCGTGCACATCGCGCGAACGAAGCTCTTCACGTCCTTGATCGGCACCAGGCGCCCGAGCAGGCCGACCACCCTGGGGGCGCGCGCCGCGCGCTCGGCGCGCAGCCGGGCAAAGGGACCGACCGAGATGCCATTCGGGATAACGCGCGTCTTCGATTCCGGCGCACCATCGGAAAGCTGCTGCCGACGATTACCCTCGTAGAGCGCGATGATCGGGTCGGCGCGCGCGTAGGCGAGCCGGCCGATCCCCTGGAAGAACCGGATCCACAGGCCGCGTCGATGGTCGGCCCCGGAGTCGGCCTGGGCATAGAAATGATCGGGCCGGTCGGAGAGCGCAATGCGCTGAAGGTCGATCTTCCGCTCCTTCGTATAGATGCCATGCTCGCTCAAGATGAATGCAGCCCCAGTATCGAGCGCGAGGAAAGTCCCCAACAAGCCCGCATAGCCGGTCGATACGGCGTGGAGAACCCTGGCCCTCGGCAGCCGGCGGGCGATCCGCGCCAACTTGAAGACGGCATTGTGCATGGACCGGACGGTCCAAAAATAGCTCACGAAGTCCTGGTCGCTCGCTCCGTCTTCATAGCGCCCGCGGATGTAGTCCCAGGATGTCTTGCCGAAGAGGAAGTCTTCGGTCGAGATCCCATCGGGCCGCAGCAGGCAGCGGACCAGATCCTGGCAGACCGCCTCATCCAGTTCGCCCGCCGAGGCCGGGAGCTGGGCGTGAAAGGCCTCGAGCCATGTCTGGCAGGCCCGATGGCCCTTGCGCGCCCCGGACGGGGCGAACTGCGCGGATTCGAGGAGATAGTGCGTCTCCAGGAAGACGACATTGGCGGGGACACTGTATTGCGGGGCGCCGTAGCTGTCGGCCGTCGCACCGAGAAAGACGATGCCGAAGCGCGTCTCCGGCATGCCGAGCAGGAGGTCATGCACCCACTTCGACACACCGCCCCGGACATAGGGATAGGTGCCTTCGAGCAGCAGGATGACATCCGCCTCCTCCAGGCGTGCTCCAGCGCCTGGATCGCGATCAGGACGCATACTGCTAAGCGGCTCGGCCGGTCGTGCGGGTACCGGCGCGAGCAGGGTTGCAAGGGCGCTCGCGCTGACTCGAATCGCAGATGCCGACGCGCTCCAGGAGGACCAAGTCGGCCTTGGTCGGCACCAGACCGCGGCGCCGCGCCGTCTCGAACGCCGTTCTCGCCGCCTCCGGGTCACCGAGATCGAGCAGCACCCGCCCCCGCAGGAAGTGCGTCCCGGGCGACTCGGGCAGCAGACGGACGGCCGCGTCGAGGTGACTCCGGCTCAAGCTCAGGTAATAGCGCGAGACCTCACCCTGAACCAGACCGAGACTCACCAGTTGCCAAACGTCAACGGCCAGCGCCCGATGCAGCGCCGCCGCCTGCGCGGGAGCCGCGGCCGTCGCCAGCCGCACTTGATGCTCCTGCATCCGGTTGGTCAGGGTTTGCGTCTTGTGCTCGAGCAGCCCATAGGCCACCAGGCGCACCTCGTCTTCCGGATCGCGCAGCGCCAACTGCAACAGCCGGATGCTCTCGCGCTCGCGCAGACGCAACGACCTCAGCACCGCGCGAGAACGCCGCTCCGGATCGCGCGACCACCGCAGCACCGAGGCCAGGCCGGCTTCGTCATACTGCTCCGCCGTCGCGCGCTCCCAGGTCTTCATCACGCCCGCCCCGGCCACCGATGGACGCAAGGTCGTAAAGCCGAGCGATCGGGACTCTTCCGAGGTTTCCGGGGCCAACCGCAAAGCGACGGCGGCGCCCAGGAAGACGACATTCAGAAGCGGTGAGAGCAGGCAGAATAGCCACACGAGGGAGAAGCGGATCGACGGAAGGCGCTCACGCAGCAGCCGCAGGATCACCACCGCGAAGAGTCCCGATCCGAGCGCGTGGGCGGCCAGAAAGCCTGGAACGGCTTCGGGGCCTGCATCGGGCCATAGACTCCAGGCGCCCGCGAGCTCCAGCGCCATGGCGCCCGCGGCTGCAGAGAGCAGAAACGCCCAACGCAAAACCATGCGTCAGCTCTCGGCTTGTGGCGCGACCGCGAAACCGCCCGTCGACGCACAGACATTGGACGAGGGTTGCTCCAAACGCCGCAGGATCGCCGCCGAGCTGTCTTCACCCGTGAGTGCAATGGCGTCGACCCGAATCCCCGCCTGCACGAAGCGGATCCCTCCCCGCTCGCGAACCTCCTCCTCCACGCGCTGCATCAGGATCATGGCCGACTCGACGCTGGTGAGCGGCAAGAGGGCGAGTACGTTGCGTCCTCCGTCCTCGGCCTCCCGTACCCAGACATGGTCCAAGGTTCTGGAGCGCGCGCGCAAAACCTCTCCGACCGCTCTCAGCCGGAGTCTGTTCTCGCCCCGCAGCACCAGGAGGCTCGCACCCAGACCATAGCGGCCGGCATTCCGACACCAGCGATCGATGACGGCGCCGATCGCCTGCCCGCCGTCCGCCGCATCCTCTTGCGCTGAACCCTGCGCGTGCAGCCCGTCGGAGACGTAGTCGGCGATGAGCGTCAGGAGTTCGAGGGTACGGTGCCGATCATCGAGCGCACCCATCTCGCTCACGCAAACGACCCCCCACACCTGGCCGTCGACATGGCGAATGGGCGCGATGGCCTGGAGCCCGCCGGTGATGACGAACTGATGCGCGGCGGCGACGGCCGTCTTGTTCGAGCGCAGCACCTCGCAGAGCAGTGGGTTGTCCGGGGATAAGGCCGGCGAGGCGCCGCGCTCGGCCAACCGGTGGAGCCGAACAGGCCCCGCCGCAGCCCGCTGCCTCGGGTCGTCCGACTTGACACAGCGGTACACCGCGGAGACCTGAACTTGGCCGTACTCGGCGAACAGCTCCAGGATCGTCTCGGCAAGGCGCGACGCCACATCGACATCCTTCAGACTGGAGACCATCAGCCGCTCACGCACCGCCGTCATGGCCGCGCGAAAGCTCAGCGGCTCTGCGCAGAGCCGCTCCTCCAACTTGGAGTGGGAGGCGAGCAGAATTCCGTAAGAGTGGGTGATCTGCTCGATTCGAGCCGCCTGATAGGCGTGTTCGATCTCATAGCGGGCGCGGTCCCGCGCCCAGGAATCGTGAAACTGGCCGCAGATCAGGGCGGAGAGGAGTGTTCCCACACTCATCGCGAGCGGCACGCCCTCCAGTGATCCAGCCGCGCTCGCGAGGAGCGTGGCGGCCCCGACGATCCCGACAGCGCTCGCAACGGCGAGACTGATCCCGTAGCGCAGCCCGATCAGCGCGGGCGCAACGACCGCCAGGGGGAAACCCGCGTCCAGAAAGAAGGGATCCTGCCGGCTCCAGAGGAAGCCGACCGCTGGGATGCCGAGAGTCAAGAGGATGACTTCCAGCCAGATCACGAACTGCCTGCTCGGCGTCTGAGCCAGCCGTGCAAACAAAGACCCCGTGTTCATACCCCATCGCCCCTTCTATTCGTCGCCCCTCGGTCGTCCCGCGAGTCCTTCCAGCCCGGAGCCGGATTCTCGCGGCAAGGCACATGATTGAAGACGCAAGACCGCGCCATCTGCGTGTCGGACAGTTCCCGAGTACCAGCGTTGATCATCAATTGGCTTTGCGTCCGCGATGCACTCTGACGCCCGAGCTGTGGGAGTGTCGCCTGGCCGCGATCGGGCGCCGTCGCGCCGGGGCGACGCCCCCAGGGCGGGCCGCGACGATCAGCTGCATTTCAGATCGGGCAATCCGATACCAACGGCATTCAATTGAGGCGCGGTCACCCAAGGGGTGAAGCCGAGATCACGGATCCGCCTGGCCGCGTGCCGCGCGGCGGCGCGATCCGTCAGCGGCAGATAGTCGATCACAGTGACCGGCAGTCCGTAGGTGTCGCGGGCCGTCTCCAGCTTGGCGAGCAGCCAGGCGTGATCCGCCGGCTGCACACGGAAATAGGACTTTCCGACCGCATCCCAGCCATGGAGCAGCGACTCGGCGACGACCCCGACGGCCTGGCGGCCGAAGCTCGGCCAGAGATCGAAGCCCCGGTTGAGGATCAGGCGAATGGTCGGATAGCGCTCATAGATGCCGCGTAGGATCGCGTTCAGCGCGACCTCCTGCTCGGCCAGCTGCTCCGACGTCAGGGGCAGAGCCCGAAAGCTATCCAGGGTGTCCAGGAAGAAGCCGCGATAGCCACGGGCCCACAGCGGCCAGATGCGCACCTCAAGGATGTATTGCAGCCAGCCCGGCTGAGTGAGATCCACGATATTCCCGCCCCAACCCTCATTGCGCCCGAGAAACCAGGTCGGATCGAGCGTCTCATAGCCGGCACGCCAGGGCTCTGCCTCGCCGATACTGATGTAAAGGAAAGGCTCGGCCCTGCCCGCCAGCAGGACTTGGTCGCTGCTGATCGCATCGGCCTCGACGATCAGGCGCTCATAGCGATCGACCAGTTCATCGGGGATCGGGCGCTCATAGAAAACGGCTGTGCTGGGTCCCACCGAGCAGGCATTGCCCCATGACACCCCTGCCCGGCCGATCAGCGGACCCAGTCCAAGCAGACCCAGCCACTTGAGGATTGCGCGTCGGTTCATGATCTTCCTAATTCCTGTCGCTGGCGTCTGGAGACGATTCAATGGGGCGCCCGGCGCTGGATGACGCCTCGGGTCGCGTGCGGCAATGCTCAGGTCTTTCCATCTCGGCGCATCCGCGCTACGGCGTCCTCACCGGACTCGGGGTCGCCGTCACGTAGGCCGAGGCGCCCTGGGCGTTATAGGATTGGACGCGAAACCAGTAGTTGGTCCACCAGGACAAGCCTGAGATCGTCGTCGTCGTGCTGTTGCTGCCCAGGGTTAGCGTCCGAGCGCCCGAGGTATAGCTGCTGTTTTTCGCGTACTCGACCCGGAAGCCCTGCTCGTCGCTCGACAGATCCTGCCAACGCACCTGACAGCGATCGATGAAGAAGAGGAACCTCGAACAACTGACCGTCGGACTCCCAGGGGCCGCCGGCGGCGCCACGCCCGCTCCGTCGAGCGTGACGCCGAGAACCGGATTCACGGGGTCGCTGCTCGCCACCTCGATGCGGCCAGAGCGGCTCCCCGAGACCCTGGGAGTGAAGGTCACGGAAACGCCACAGCTCGCCCCGACGCCCAGCGTGGCGGGACAGTCGTTGGTCTGAGCGAAATCGCCCGTTGCCGTGATCGCGGCCAGGTCCAGATCGGCCGAGCCCTTATTGGACAAGGTGATGCCTTGCGGGGCGCTGGCAGCCCCGACGGTCTGAGCAGAGAAGATCAGGCTTGCCGGTGACGCAGCCGCGACGGGAATGGTCAGACCCTCGCCGGTCAGCGGAATGCTCAGCGTCGGCTGGGCGGGATCGTTCGTGGCGATACGCAGTGCGCCCGTCCGCACCCCGCCCGAGACCGGCTGAAAGGCGATAGCGATGGTGCAGCTGGAGCCTGACGGCAAGGCGGCGCTGCAGTCACTCGTCGCGACGAAGTCACCCTCGACGGCGACGCTCGTGACGCTCAGCCGACCAGAGCCCTCGCTCGTGACGACCACTGGCTGCGCGGCGCTCGTCGTGCCCACGGCCTGACTCGGGAAGCTCAGACCCGTCGGCGCAACACCAACCGCTGGCAGGGCGGCCACCACCGACCCCGAATGCGTGCCGAAGCCGTCGAAGACCAGGGCCAGGCAGTTCGATGCATTGCTCGCGCAGACGCTGGGAGCAGCGGAAGCGCCGTCCAGGCTGATCTCGTAGGCGCCCGCATCCCCCTGGGTCAGAACCTCCACGACACCAGAGCCTGTGAAGCTGAAGTCGAGGTTGGTCCCATCGCCGCTCAGCGTCCGCAGCTCGGCCCGCATTGGGAGCCGGCTGATATGCGTGACGGGGGCGCGGCTCGAACCGAGACGAGCCACGAAGCGACCGCCGCTCGCCGGGAGAAAGACCTTGTCATCCCCGTAGGCATACCAGTTGTCCACGCTCGACAGGATCTGCCCGCTGCTCGGCCAGAGCTGGAGGGCGAGCTTCCCCAAACTGCGACCCCGGGTCGGCAGGGCGGTCACGGCGACCTGGCTTGCGCTCGGGGCGTCGATGATAAGACTGGCATCCCTGAGGGTCTCGATCCGTTCCGCCGCGTCCATCAGGGTCACGAACTCAGCCCCCGTGCCGCGGGCCGCCGCCAAGACGTTGGTGTACATGGCCTGGCTGTAGCAGTGGGTGCCGGGCTGCGTCTGCGTCTGACACTGACTGGAGGTCGTCGGACCATAGTCATGCCAGGGCCAGACCACGACCGGCTGGGAGGCATGGTTGAGCTGGTCGAGGTACTGCTGCGGCCACACCGACTCGGCGCAGGTCGCATAGGATCCAGAGCAGGTGGCCGGGATCGGCGTGTGAGTGGCCGAACTCAGCGTGCCGGACTCCGGCAAGGAGGGCAGTTGCCCAGTCGTCAGCCCCCACTCGATCAGGGTGAAGTCGAAGTAGAGCGTGGGACTGAAATAGACCCGGTTGCCAGCCTCGCTGGGTAGCGGCTCGGCCAGGGCTGCATCCGGAGGGATCAGGTACCCGACGGCACCCGGAAAGCCGGCGCCCAGGCCCGAATAGCCGCCGGTGAGATAGTCCAGGCCGCCCTGCTGCAAGATGGCGGCGGCGGTCTCCAGCGACTCGGGCATGCCAGGGACCGCCCCGCCGCGCGCTGGCGTCTCCTCCCAGGTGGTCGGCATGACGTTCGCGACGACCAGATCCATCGAATCGCGGAACTGTCTGGCCAGCCAGGTCGCCCAGGGCACGCCTCCGCCCACTGGCTGATAGCCGGACGGATGCTCGAGCGCATCGTAGGGGTTGGTATCCTCCGGATGCGTCAGACTGTGGGTGCCGATCTCGTTCCCGAGGTTGACATAATCGATAAACAGGGGGCCAGAGTAGTTCCAGTCCGTCCACTCACCTTCATCGACGTTGTCGCCGATGTTGATGTAGTAGGAGCCGACGAAATCGTAGTCTGTCTTCCAGCCCCTCAAGAGTTCCAGCAGTGGCGCATCCACATTCACCACGCCGTCGGCGGGCTCCGGCTCGCCCGCTGGGGCGCGAAACATGGATTGATCCATGTCCGTGCGCGAGGCGAACAGGGTGCTGCCCCGCCCCATCTTGAGTCCGACCGGGATCTGCTCCCCATAGAGCACCCATTGCAGCGCCTGCCAGGCCAGGTTGATGTTGCCAAGCAGTTCGACATTGGAAAAGTGGACGTTGCGGCCACCCGTCTCGGTCGCCCACACCGCCGCCAGCGTATTGGAGCCATTGATGGTCTGAACGGCGAGCGCCGTCGCTTGCTGACCATCGAGCGGGGCGTACTGGCTCCAATAGAAGCCCGGCAACTCGAGAAGCGTCTCTCCGCTGCCATAACCGCGCATCACGGGGTGTGAGGTCGCCGCGGCCGAAACCGTCAAGGAGGCTTCTGGGCCGCCGCCCGTCACACGCGTGAGCCCCAGCAACTGCGCCATGCGGGCATAGGCGCCCCCGGCAAAGGGCGCGCCGGCCGCATCGTTCGTCAGCAGATCGTCCGCCGTGACGAGGCCGATCTGGTAGTGGTAAACGGCTTGGGAGAGCGTCTGTGCGATGACATCGAGGTCGTCGGCCGAGACGTTCGCGCAGTAGGGCAGGATCAGGGCGTCGTAATCGACGATGTTCGCGACATCCTTCAGCGCATCGATCGAGAGCAGATCGAAGGGGATGCCTGCCATCATCGCCTGATGCTGGAGCGCCATGTAGAGCTGCGAATACGCCTTGCGCTGCACATCCGTCTGAGACGCCGCATCGGCGGACCAGAAGCGCGCCTGACTCGCCTCGCAGAAGACCACGGCCACGCGCTTTCCGAGATCGGTGCGCTCTGGGTAGGTCACCGGGATGCCGGACAGCAGGAAGTGACCGGCGCTCCAGTCGGTCGGGAAATAGAGCCACGCGCTCGTGTTCGGATTCGCATTCGGGTAGTCATCCGGGTCGACATCGGCGACCACGCCGATCAGATTGATCGACTGCGCCGAGGTCACGCCGATGGCCGAGGCCGGGATCTCCAGCTCCATCACGCTGCCATCGGCGCTGAATGCGTATGACGCGACAGGACCGACATACTCGAATGTCGTTCCCCTGTAGAGGTAAGGCCGCCCGTCGCTATAGATGTGGATCTGATATTCGGCACCAAGCGTGGTGCTCACCTGATACCCGCTCGTCGCGTCCTGATCGGTATCCAGCCAAAGCGTCGTGCGCGGCCCGATGGCTTCCCCCGACGGCGTCTGGAGCGCCAGGTGGTACACCTGACTCGCGCTGTCGTACTTGCCATAGAGCTGCACACCCAACCCAGGCGGGTTATCCGGCGGCAAGAGCAGATCGTCGGTGCTCCAGGACGTCAGCGTGCCGAGGATCGGGTTGACGCCGCCCGCCGCCCGCGCCTCGCGACCACCCGCCCAGCCAAGCAGGCGACCGGTCGCGGCGAGCGCCGAGTGCTTGACGGTATCGAGCCAGCTCTGAGGCTCTGGGACAGGTGCCGGGAAGCGGATAGGCTTCGGGCGCTGCGTCGGATGCCCGGGATGCCGGCTACCGGCCTTCGGACGCTCCGCCTCCTGCGCATGCTTCCACTGGAGCCAGCGATCGCATCCAGGGGCTGCGGAGGCTCGACCGGTGCGCGCATCGACGCATGAGGGAAGTACTCGATGGCGGCGGGACAGCTGCGACTGGAGGGCAGTCTCCGTTCGCGGGACCATGACAGCCTTCGCAACGGCGCTTTCCGCCGAAAGGACGATCGGAGAGGTCGTCAGCAGTGCGACCATCAGCGCCCCGCAGAAACCCAAGCCAGCGCGCGCCCGAGGGCCGAGAGACGAACCCGACCACCAACAGACAGAGTCTTGTGAAGCCATGCGCTCGATCTCCTGGGACGACGGTCCCGATCGCTTAACGATTCGCGAGATATGAACGTTGGCTTGCGGTCGATGCAAGCCGGAAGGTCAAAGCAAGCCGCCATAGGCACGGCGAATCAGGTGCGCGAGACGGCCTTGATCAGCCTATCAGCCACGCGGTCGCGATTCCGGCGTAGGGTGGAACGCGAAGCGGTTGCAACGTGAGGCGTTCGGGCCGGTCGCCAACGTTGCAGAGGCAGATCGCCCTATCGGGCATCCGCCTGACCCGCCGACACGATGATCAAGGCCCACGAGACGATGGATCGGCGTCGATTTGGTGGTGCGCGCAAGCGCCGAACAGAAACCACGCCGTGATGTTCGAAATGACGTTCGTGATGGCCGGCTCCGCAACATCAGACCCGACCAACCGTGTACCTCCGCCGCGAAATTACTCGCGCTCGACCTCGGGTGTCAAGGATGGCACGCCCCATCCTACTGACATGAAAAGAATTCCCGCCAAAAGACGGATACCCGCACCGCTCCCTTCGTCGGTCTGAGCCCTCTTCGAGCAGTCCTGGACCTGCGGACGTTGATTCACGCGCCAATGCCGCCTCTTCGGTGACAAAGTCACAGAGGTCGGCGACGGATCTGGATAACCTAGCGGCACATTCAACAGACCAGCCCGCCAGGGCGTCGATCGGTCACCCACAGCACTAGGATTTCGATATGACCAAGAACGTAGGCAGTCTCGACCGTACCCTCCGCATCATCGCCGGCGTCGCCATTGGCGCCTGGGGTCTCTATGCCCAGAACTGGCTCGGCGCCATCGCCGTGGTGCCGCTCGCAACCGGCCTGCTGAGCTGGTGCCCGGTCTACATGCCGCTCGGACTGAACACGAACAAGTAAGTACGACCCTTCAGCCTCACACCCGCCCCGGCCGCGTCTTCACGCCAACGGGGCGGGCCTCAGAGCAAGGCCGTCAGGTCGGACCTGCGTGCCACTCGAAAGCCATTCAACAGCCCTCCAAGCCGCTCTCCGCGGCGAACTGGCGCCCGCGGCGCGCCCACTGCCGCCGATCTCACCCCCTCCGTTCGATGACCGCGCTGCACGTTGAGTCTCAGGCGCGCCAGTGCCCTGAAGGGATCCGCGTCGATTTCACGCCGTGGGCCATGTCGGCGCACCAATTCCCACCGATGAGGCAGCGCCCAAGACGATGAAACTCGGCGTCTCGTTGGGCGTCGAGGTTACAAAATAGGACTCGCGCACGGGAGCGAATCGAGGCAAACTTACTCCGTCTCGACTTGTCATGCCGACGTCATTCGATAGGTGGTTCAAGGACATGCTCGACTGCCAGCTGAGCGCACACCCCCTCCCTGGGCAACAACGCCAGCCATCGCAATCAGCCGCGATCGAGCACATTGACCTCTCGCCGACGCGCTCTCGCCGTCATTGGACTTCTCGAACTGAACGAGCGAGATCACGCCAGATTACGCCCCCGCTAGCCATTCCCTCCCTTCCCATCCCGCATGTCGAGCTGAGCGCATCGGAGACGGGCATCCGACGCCCCGAACCGCACCACCCCGGATCCTGCCTGATCTCTCGACTCCATGAATGCCATTCGCATGAATGCCATTCGCACGGATCTCATTCGCTTGGACGTCGCGAGATTGAGCCAGATCGCAAGAACCCTCTTGGAAGACGGAACATCAAACGGAGTGCGCTATGAACGGACAAACGAAGGCCTTATTCGACGTCAGCGTCTTGGCCGATGCCCTGATGAACGACAGTCTGCCGATGCTCGAATCCAGCGAAGCCTTGACGCTCGCCGCCGATGGACAGGTAGAAGGCTATCTCTGCGCGGCGGCGGTCGAGTTCTTGAACGATATGCTGACCCGTGCGCACGGACATCCGAGCGCGCGCGCCAAGATCATCGCGCTGCGCAATATGCTTGCCGTCGCGCCCGTGGATTCGGCTGTGATCGACGCCGCGATGGCGCTCGGCTGGCACTACCTGGATGATGCGATGACCCACGAATGTGCGCGCGTCAACGGGCTGGACGCCGTGGTCACGCTCAATCCATCCGATTTCGCGGCGGCA
This sequence comes from Thiocystis violacea, assembly GCF_016583565.1. Taxonomy (GTDB): domain Bacteria; phylum Pseudomonadota; class Gammaproteobacteria; order Chromatiales; family Chromatiaceae; genus Thiorhodococcus; species Thiorhodococcus violaceus_A. Next base: position 32,936 of record NZ_NRRF01000030.1, read on the forward strand.
ACGTTGCCGATTTTGGCGCCACGCGATCTGCTCAAGCAGCTCAAGGGGCAAGGGCCTCGGCACTAGCCGGGCATAAGGAGCAGAGAGCGGCGTTATTCATGCCGGGCTCGACGGCTGCAGCCAGGCGACGAGCGCATCCAAGGTGATTTCTGCAAAGACGAACCGGCACGCCCGATCCCGCAAGGATCGGGAAAACCCGCCCGATCAGCTCCGGCCGGAGCGCTGATCCTCAACGGGCGCCCCCGCCATCCTCGCTCCGAGCCGTGCAAGATGGGCACATGCGCCCGGCGTCGAGGCGGCCTGCGCGCCCGGACGCTGCCCATCCGAACGGCGATGTTTGATCCGGCAACGGGTGGACTAGACTGCCATGCCCCGCTCGACACTCCTGCGACAGCGCCTTGCGGCGCTCTTTCTGACGGCGATGCTGCTGTTGTTCTCGCCGCTCGTCCTGCAGTTCGAGGCCTTCGGCCGCTGGCTAGGCATTCCCGTGCTCCTCATCTACATCTTCGCGGTCTGGGCCGGCGTGATCGCCCTGGCGGCCTGGATCGTCTCGCGCCATGCTGATTAATCGCAGCGCATGATCAGCGGCCCGGTCATCATCGGCGCGTCCTTCACCTATCTCGGGCTGCTGTTCGCCATCGCCTATTGGGCGGACCGGCAGGCAGAGCGCGGCCGCTCGGTGATCGCGCACCCGACCATCTATGCGCTCTCGCTGGCGGTCTACTGCACCGCCTGGACCTTCTACGGCAGCGTCGGGCGCGCCACCGAGAACGGCCTCGGCTTCCTGCCGATCTATCTGGGTCCAACGCTGATCGCGCTGCTCTGGGGCTCCGTGATGCTCAAGATGGTGCGGATCAGCAAGGCGGAGCGCATCACCTCGATCGCGGACTTCATCGCCTCGCGCTACGGCAAGAGCCAGGCGCTGGGCGGACTGGTCACGGTCATCGCCGTCATCGGGGTCGTGCCCTATATCGCGCTGCAGCTCAAGGCCGTCGCCTGGAGCTTCACCATCCTGAAGCACTACCCCGAGGTGCGGATGCCGGGGCAGACCGCCCTGCCCCTCTGGCATGACTCGGCCTTCGTGATCGCGCTCCTGCTCGCGGCCTTCACCATTCTGTTCGGAACCCGCCAGCTGGACGCCAGCGAGCGGCACGAGGGACTTGTCGCGGCCATCGCCTTCGAGTCGATCATCAAGCTGGTCGCCTTCATCGCCGTGGGGCTCTTCGTGACCCTTGGGCTGCTGGGCCTCGCCGGACACGAGCTTCCGGCCGCCGTCGAAGCGGCCAGGCAGGCATCCTTGCTCGCCCCCTTGTTGAAGCCGAGCGTCTCGCCCATCCAGGACTGGCTGGCCATCAGCTTTCTGGCGGCGATCGCGGTGATGCTGCTGCCACGCCAGTTCCAGGTGGGCGTGGTCGAGATCAGCGACGAACGTCATGTGCGGCGCGCCATCTGGCTCTTCCCGCTCTATCTGCTGGTCATCAACCTCTTCGTCATCCCCATTGCGGTCGCCGGCCTGTCGCTCTTTCCGAGCGGACAGGTCGATGGCGACACCTTCATGCTGACAATCCCGATCGCCTTCCAGCAGCCCTGGCTCGCGCTCCTGGTCTTCATCGGCGGGCTCTCGGCGGCGACCGGCATGGTGATCGTCGAGACCATCGCGCTCTCGACCATGGTGAGCAACGACCTGGTGCTGCCAGCGCTCATGCGCCTGTGGCGCCGTCACCGCCCACCCGAGGATCTCGGCTGGCTGCTGCTCAACATCCGGCGCGGCGCCATCGTCGCCATCCTCATGCTGGGCTATCTCTATTACCGGCTGGCCGGGGAGGCCTATGCCCTGGTCAGCATCGGCCTCATCAGCTTCGTGGCCATCGCCCAGCTCGCGCCAGCGGTCATCGGCGGCCTCTATTGGCGGGGAGGCACGCGCGAAGGGGCGCTCGCCGGCCTGTCGGCGGGATTTCTGGTCTGGACCTATACCCTGCTGCTGCCCTCCTTCGCCAGGTCCGGTTGGCTGCCAACGGCCTTCATGGAGTCCGGACCCGGCGGCATCGACATCCTGGCGCCGCTCGCCCTCTTCGGCCTGGCCGGCTGGAACGAGATCACCCATGGCCTATTCTGGAGCCTCATCGCCAACCTGGGCGCCTTCCTCATCGTGTCGTCCCTGCGCGAGCCGAACGCCGCCGAGGCGGCCCAGGCGCGCATCTATGTGGATGCCCTGCGTCACGGCCGCGCAGCCAGCGCGCCCCTTTGGCGGGGAAGCGCCGACATTGCCGAGCTCATCCGTCTGGCGGAGCGCTTTCTGGGCGTCCAACGCGCCCGCTCGGCCTTTGAGCACTACGCGCGCTCACGCAATCTGGCGGACACCGACACCCTGCCCGCCGACGGCCAGACCGTGAGCTTCGCCGAGAATCTACTTGCCGGCGCCATCGGCGGCGCCTCTGCCCGGCTCATGGTCGCCTCGGTCACCGAGGAGGAGACCCTGGGGCTGGACGAGGTGCTGGATATCCTGGACGAGGCCTCGCAGATCCGCGCCTACAGCCAGCAGCTCGAACAGAAGTCCCTAGCCCTGGAAGCGGCAACCGCCGAGCTGCGCGCGGCGAATCTGCGCCTGAAGGAGCTGGACCACCTGAAGGACGACTTCATCTCCTCCGTGACCCACGAGCTGCGCACCCCGCTCGCCTCCATTCGGGCCTTTTCCGAGATCCTTTACGACGACCCCGACATCCCGCTCGATCTGCGCAAACGTTTTCTGGGCATCCTGGTCAGCGAGACGGAGCGTCTCTCGCGCCTGGTGAATCAGGTGCTGGACCTGGCGAAGATCGAGTCGGGGCATGCGGATTGGCGCAACGAGGCCGTAGTCCTGCAAGAGGTCATCGAGCAGGCGGCCCAGGCGACCGAGCAGATGATCCAGGATCGCGGCATCCAGCTCGCACGCGCGCTCCCGGATACGCCGGCGATCGTTTGGGGCGACCGGGACAGGCTGGTGCAGGTGTTGATGAATCTGCTCTCCAACGCCGCCAAGTTCGCCCCCGCCGAGGGCGGTCGCATCGATGTCCAGCTGCATGCCGCCGAGCCGAATTGGCGACTCTGTGTCGCCGACGATGGTCCAGGCATCCCCGAGTCCGAGCTGGAGCTGGTCTTCGAGAAGTTCCGCCAGACCTCGATCGCCGGTGCCAAACCGGCCGGAACCGGGTTGGGCCTGCCCATCAGCCGGCAGATCATCGACAATCTAGGGGGCAGGATCTGGGCGGAAAACCTGCCCCCAAAAGGTGCTAACCTCTGCTTCGAGCTTCCAGCTCACCGTCCAGACATGTCGGACTGAAGGCGAGACACCGGATTGAAGGCGAGACCATGCGCAAGCGTATCCTGATCGTCGACGACGAGCCCAATATCGTCATCTCACTGGAGTTCCTGATGATGCGCGAGGGCCATGAGGTGCGCGTCGCGCGGGATGGCGAGGCCGGACTGGCGGCGGTCAAGACCCACAAACCCGATCTGGTCGTTCTGGACGTGATGATGCCGAAGCTGGACGGCTTTGCGGTCCTGGAGGCAGTGCGCGCAGACGAGGCCCTCGCCAAGACGCGCATCCTCATGTTGACGGCCAAGGGACGCGAGGCTGAGCAGAAGAAGGGGCTGTCACTGGGTGCGGACGCCTACATGCCGAAGCCCTTCTCCACCCGCGAGCTGGTCGACAAGGTGAAGGAGCTGCTCGACCGCGACGATTGAGCCGGACTGGCTTGTAGCCGCACACCTGGACGCAATCAACCGCGTCGAGCCGAACGATCTCCATAAGCGACATCGGCTGATGCCGACTGAATCCTTTAAACAGGCGCGCAAGATGCTGGTCCGACTGCGCCGGGAATTCGGTCTCTAGAGACCACCACGACATCCAAAGAAACGCAATCGAGAGCCGCATCATGACCCCCACATCCAGAGCATCCATTACCGCACTTGCCTTCACCTTGAGCCTGACCGGCGCTGTCAGGGCTGACGAGGTGAGCGATCAGATCGACGCGGCCAAAAAGGCCTATGAGTCGGGCGAGCTGCGCGCCGCGGTGGACACGCTGAACTTTGCGGTCGCCAAGATCCAGGAGCAGATGACCGCCAACCTGCTGCGGCTCCTGCCCGAACCACTGGAGGGCTGGACCGCCGACGCGGCGGAATCCCAATCAGGCGGAATGGCGGCCATGATTACGGGCACGACGCTCAGCCGGCGCTACAGCCGCGACGACGGCACCGAGGTCACACTCACGCTCATGGCGGACTCGCCCATGATGCCCATGCTGACCATGGCCATGTCCATGCCCTTCGTGATGCAGAGCAACCAGGACATGAAGACCTACGCCTTCAAGGGCTACCGCGGCATGGTCGAGCATGGGGCCGACACCAACAACTACGAGGTGACGCTCATGGTCGGCAACCGCCTGGTGATCCAGGGGAAGGGCAGCAAGCTGTCGGACGTCAAACCCATCGAGGCCTATTTCGAGCGGCTTGACCTCGACGCGATCCAGGCGGCGCTGACCAAGTAAGGAGCGGGGCGGCCTGAAACCCTGAGATTTCGGCGCCGCCGGCTGCTGAGTCGGTAGGATGGGCAAAGTCCGCGCTCGGCCGCTTTAACGCAACCTCGGCGCTCGGCGGACGTGCCCATCCTGCAAGGCGCGAAGCTGGAAAGATGGGCACGCCCGCCGACCCTCAGCGCTCCGAACGAAGCGCATCGCACGGGCTTTGCCCATCCTACGAGGCTATCGCGATAGCCCCATACCTCGACGAAGCGCGCCGGCTCAGTGAGGAATGCCGAATCCCGTGGAGATGCCCAGGCTCTCCGTGATGCCAGCCCCAAAGCTCGCGCCCAGCCGTTTGGCGACGGATTCCAGCAGGTCGCGCTTCTGGGTGTATTCGACGATCTTCTCCGCCCCGATGACCTCGCGGGCCACGGAGCTGGAGCTGCCCAAACCATCGGCAAGACCGAGTTCGACGGCCTCCTGCCCGCTCCAGAAGAGTCCGCTGAAAATTTCATCGCCGCCCTTGAGCCGGTCGCCGCGCCCCGCTTTGACCTCGGCGATGAACTGCTGGTGCAGATTGTCGAGCACGCCCTGAATGAAGCGACGCTGCGACTCGCTGAGCGGGGAGAAGGGATCGAGGATGCCCTTGTTGTCCCCCGCAGTCAGCAACCGGCGCTCGATGCCGTAGTCCTCCATGGCCTTCTGGAAACCGAAGCTGTCGATGCGGACGCCGATCGAGCCGACCAGACTGCCCTTATCGACATAGATCTGGTCCGCACCCACGGCGATGTAGTAGCCGCCGGAGGCGCAGAGGTCCACGGCGACGGCGTAGACCGGCATCTCCCTGTCGTTGTCTTTCTTGTACTTGGCCTTGAGCCGCTTGATCTCGTCGTTGATGTAGGCGGCCTGCACCGGGCTGCCGCCTGGGCTGTTGATGCGGATGACGATGCCTTTGACGTCATCGGCCTTGAAGGCGGCACGCAGGGCCGTGATGACGCGATCCGCACTCGCGTCCGAATCCGCGGCAATCACGCCTTTGACGTCGATCAATGCGGTGTGCTTCTCGCCCGGCGAGACCATGTCGCTCAGATCGCCCCTGTTGGCAATCACCAGCAAGGCGACAAGATAAAGCAGAATCAGCAGTTTGAAGGCGTTACCCCAGCGCCGCCGGCTGCGTTGGTCGTGCACGTACTCGGCGGCCATCCGATTCATGACGGCGCGCTCCCAGTCGGGCTGATCCGGCGAGGGCATGGGCGCCTCGCGTCGTTTCCAGAATCTCCAGTTCATCAAATACTCCTCGGGGGGGCGTCGCGCGCCCGGAATCGTAAAGTCGGGGAAAGGGCGCTGCGGACATGGCGCCACAACGCCCGACTCTTTATGGGGGCGATTCGAGCGGCAGCCAGGCCGCCGCCGAACGTTAGGTCGCTCGCGAGTGGTCTAGCAAGCCTGGTCGTCAGCATCCTCAAGCCCGGTCAGCCAACCGGGCAGCGCATGCAGAGAATCCAGACAGGCAAGGGGGCCGTGCGACATCAATCGATCCGCGGCATGGACGCCGTAGGAGACCGCGAGCGAGGCGACGCCCGCGTTGCGCGCCATCTGCAGGTCATACTCGGTGTCGCCGATCATCAGCGTTTCGGCCGCGCGGACTCCAAGCTCGTCCATCAACTCGAAAAGCATCCGAGGATTCGGCTTGGAGAACGTCTCGTCCGCGCAACGCGTGGCGTGAAAAAAGGCGCCCAGGCCGGTCTCGGCCAGGGACCTGTCAAGGCCGATGCGACTCTTGCCCGTGGCGACCGCCAGCCGAGACCCCTGTTGCGCGATCCAATCCAGCGCCTCGCAAGCGCCTGGGAAGAGCACGGAGGGCGTCTGGTTGGTCACCAGAAAATACCGCCGATACTGAACCACCAGCTCGGCGATGGTCGCCGCGTCGGCGCTTGGCATGAGGCGCCGCATGGCCTCCTCCAGCCCCAGTCCGATGATATCGCGCGCGGCCTCGCGCGGCGGCACGGCCAATCCCAGCTCCATGAAGGCGGACTGGATACAGGCGACGATGCGCGCCTCGGAGTCCATCAGGGTGCCGTCCCAGTCGAAGACGATCAGCTCGAATCTCATGGTGCGGCCTCCAAGGCATCCAGAACGCGCTGAAGCTCGCCGGGCAGGGGCGCCTCCACGCGCAGGGGGCGGGGCATGTCGCCAAGCCGGAAGCTCAGGGCGGAGGCATGCAGGAACAAGCGTGTCAGCCCGACCTCCTTCAACGCCCGGTTGAGGGCGTCATCGCCGTATTTGGGATCCCCGGCCAGGGGAGCGCCCAGGTGCGCCGCGTGGACGCGGATCTGGTGGGTACGCCCCGTCATGAGCTCGGCCTCCACCAAGGTCAGCGGCCGCCCACGGAAGAAGAAGCGGGCCTGGCGGCGAAAGCGCGTGCGCGCCTCCTTGCCTTCCGCCCGGTCGACCTCGACCAGACGCTCGCCGCTGCGCAGCACGTTCTTCCTCAGCGGCACGTCGACTAGCACCTCCTGGCGCGGCAGCTCGCCGGCCATGAGCGCGAGATAGCGTTTGCCCATGGCGCCTTCGCGGATGATCCGATGCAGCTCCCGCAAGGCGCTGCGCCGCTTGCTGACGACCAGGCAGCCGGAGGTCTCGCGATCCAGCCGATGGACCAGCTCCAGCTCACGGCCCGGCCGCAGCTGGCGCAGCGACTCGATCAAGCCATAGCTCAGCCCGCTTCCACCGTGCACGGCGAGCCCGGAGGGCTTATCCAGAACGAGAAGACGCTCGTCTTCGTAGAGCACCCCCGCGTCGAGCCGCGCCAAATGGGCGTCCGAGGGGCGCCCCACGGGGGCCGCCTCGCCCAGGCGCAGCGGCGGGATGCGTACCAGGTCGCCCGCCCGCACCCGATAGGTCGCCTTCACTCGGCCTTTGTTGACGCGGACTTCGCCGCGCCGCAGGATCCGATAGACGTGGCTGCGAGGCACACCTTTGACGGCGCGCAACAAGAAGTTATCGATCCTCTGCCCCTCCGACTCCTGATCGACACGGACCTGTTGTGCTGTGGTAACAGCACCCCCACCATGGTCTTCTGAGGAGCGCGATGAGGAAGGGGGATGGGAATCTGGCTTGGACCGAAGCTTGGTCGCTGGATTTGGGGGTTTCAATTGGATAAGGACCTGCCCGAATGGCTCAATTGCTGCTTAGGTATTTCGCTGCTAACATTAGCGACTTGCGCTGGCCAGTGGAATAGACCTTCATTCCGGAGCGGCGAGCGTATCCCGAGGTTCGAACCCAACGCCCCCAAGATGGGCGCCAAAACGACCCTCAGGCCCAGACCGGCATTCAACACCTGACCATGCTGCCTGAGGGGCCGCGAGGTGCTTCCAGCCAGCTCGTGACAGCGAGCGACGCAGATTCTACACCCAGCGATTTCCCCCTGTGGCTCGCGTCGAGGCCGACCGGCGCCGCCGGTATTTTCTCAGCCGCTCCGAAGCGGACCTCCCTCAACAACAGGAAGCGTCCGAAAGACGCGGGTGTCCGAGAGGACCCGTAAACAATCGTTCATACGCGCGTGCCCGTTGCAGCCCGTCCACAAGAACTGGCCGAACGGACAGTGCCGACGCCTCAGGCCGCCGCGATTGCGGGCCGAAGGGCGACGCGCCTAGCCGACCGCACGACCTCCGGGCGAGGTCTGTGGCGGGGCGCCCAACCACGGGTCACGCGCCGTGGTGTGTAAGAAGGAACAACATGAAAAGAATGCTCATCAACGCAACTCAGCCGGAAGAGTTGCGCGTCGCGACCGTCGACGGGCAGGTACTGTACAACCTCGATATCGAATCACCGGGGCGAGAGCAAAAGAAGGCCAACATCTACAAGGGCACCATTACCCGCGTCGAGCCCAGCCTTGAGGCCGCCTTCGTCGATTATGGCTCTGACCGCCATGGGTTTCTGCCGCTCAAGGAGATCGCGCGCGCCTACTTCGAGCCCGATAGCGTCAAGCCCGGCGCCCGCATCAACATCAAGGAAGCGGTGCGCGAGGGCCGCGAGGTCGTCGTTCAGATCGACAAGGAGGAGCGCGGCAACAAGGGTGCGGCGCTGACCACCTTCATTTCGCTCGCCGGTCGCTACCTGGTGCTGATGCCGAACAACCCGCGCGCGGGCGGCGTCTCGCGCCGCATCGAGGGCCAGGACCGCAGCGAGCTGCGCGATGCCATGAGCCAGCTCGAGATCCCCGAGGACATGGGGCTGATCGTGCGCACCGCCGGCGTCGGCAAGAACGTCGAAGAGCTGCAGTGGGACCTCAACTATCTGCTGCAGCTGTGGAAGGCCATCGTCAGCTCGGGCGAGAGCCGCAAGGCGCCCTTCCTCATCTACCAGGAGAGCGACGTCATCATCCGCTCGATCCGCGACTATCTGCGCGCGGACATCGGCGAGATCGTGATCGACGACAAGGCGGTCTACGAGCGCGCCGAGAACTTCATCCGGCAGGTCATGCCGCAGAACCTCAAGAAGCTGCGCATCTACCAGGACGAGGTTCCGCTCTTCACCCGTTACCAGATCGAATCCCAGATCGAGTCCGCCTTCCAGCGCGAGGTGCGTCTGCCCTCCGGCGGATCCATCGTGATCGATCACACCGAAGCCCTGACCTCGGTCGACATCAACTCGGCGCGCGCCACCAAGGGCGCGGACATCGAGGAAACCGCGCTCAACACCAATCTGGAAGCGGCGGACGAGATCGCCCGACAACTGCGTCTGCGTGACCTTGGCGGACTCTTCGTCATCGACTTCATCGACATGACCCCGCCCAAGAACCAGCGCGAGGTCGAGAATCGGCTACGCGAGGCGCTCAAGCAGGACCGCGCACGCGTCCAGATCGCCCGCATCTCACGCTTCGGCCTGCTGGAGATGTCCCGGCAGCGCCTGCGCCCATCGCTCGGCGAATCCAGCCAGCAGATCTGTCCGCGCTGCAAGGGCCAGGGCACCATCCGCGGGGTCGAATCGCTCGCGCTCTCCATCCTGCGCGTGGTGGAGGAGGAGGCGATGAAGGAGAACACCCATCGCATCCTCGCCCAGCTCCCGGTGAGCGTGGCAACCTTTCTGCTCAACGAGAAACGTCGCGCCATCCTCGATATCGAGGAGCGCCAGGATGTCGAGATCCTCCTGCTGCCGAACGAGCACTTGTTGACGCCCGAGTATCGCATCGAGCGCATCCGCGACCAGGACGCCACCAAGGAAGAGGCCGACGACCTGCCGAGCTACGAGATGACCGCCCCGGCCGAGGACGATGGCACCCCGCACTACGCCAAGCTCGGGCAACCCGTGCGGGCCGAGGAGCCTGCCGTCAAACAGGTGACGCACACCGCGCCCGCGCCGCAGCCGGAGCGCGTCCGCCTGCCGAGCCCGCCCGTCTCGATCCGCCGGGAGCCCGATAGAACAGAGCCCGACAGTCTGCTCAAGCGGATCTGGACAGGTCTCTTCCAGCCACGCAGCCCGGATTCCGAGGACGGCCAGGACGCGGACGCAGACCGCGTCACGCCCTCTGACACGGATGCAGCGGCCAGTTCGGGGCACGGCGTCAGCCAGCCTTCGCCGGGGATCCGCCGCACCACGCCGGATCGTGACAGCTCGCCCCCGCGCACACGTCCGCCGCGCTCAGCCGAGGAGCGGCGCCGCAGCGGCACCGGCGCGGAGGATGGAACGAGCGGCACGCGACGCGAGGCACAGGCCGGCCGGCCGAGCGAGCGCCGCGCGGATGCAGCCGGCGGTGACGACCAATCCGGGGGCACACGGACCGGAGAGTCGCGCAGCCGCAGAAGCAACTCGCGTGGTCGCGGCCGCCGGGGCTCGGGGTCTGGCACCACCGGACAGCGCACGGACGAGCGCGGCACGCAGACGGAGAACCCGCGGCCGCGTGAGGCAGCGCGCCCAAGCGGTCTAGAAATGGACGCCGAGGCGACACCCCGGGGCACCGAGTCGGCACAACGGGATGCCAATGCGGCGACCGAGGACTGGACAGCGGACACCTCAGCGCAGGATCGATCCGCGCCGACGGCCGCTGATAACAGTGTAGCGGTCGCACGCCAACAGAGACCGGAAACCCCCAGCCGCGCCAATCAGCGGGCCGCGGACGAATCCCCGGACGGCGAGACGGAAGACGACACCGCCGAGGCCAATGGCGACCAAGGCGCCGATGCCGGAAATCCACCGACCGGTGAGCGCTCTCGCTCATCGCGCCGCCGTCGTGGCGGACGCAACCGGCGTCGCCCCGCAGCCAGTGCGGAGGCGGCGGACGGCACCAGAGCCGACACGAGCGAACAAGGCGAGACGACCCATCCACACTCGGACAACCTGACCGCACAGACCACGGAGTCGTCGAGGCCCGAGCGCACCCACGGCGCTCCCGCGCCTGAGGCGGAGACCCTGGGGACCGCGCCAGCGCAGGCATCCGAGAGCACGGAGCCACGGCAGGAGACGCGTCGCACGGAAGACACGCCCTCGCCCATCGCCGCCAGCCCGGAAACGGCGCCCCCACGTCCAGACGCCCCTGAAACGCCAGCGGCACCGGAGGTGCGGCCAGAGCCGCAACAGATGCTGCCTGCACCGGACGTGACGCGCGAGCGCCCCTCCGAGGCATCCAGTGAGTCGAGCACGGAGGCACACCCGGCGCGATCGCTCGCGAACGACACGCCAACGCCCAGTCCCGCATTGGCCGCTTCCCAAGGGGGCTCCGCCCCAACCTCCGAAGACGCCTGAGCCAGGTCGGCAACGGGGCTTCACGGCAAGCCCCGTTGCGCCGACACCAGAGCCGCGCCCACCCCGAGCACTCACTGGCCCTTCAGCGAAGGTAGACCTGCGATGATGCTGAGACTCTTCCTCGACAGCCAGGCACGGCTTGCGGTCCTGGCCTACCGGGTCGTCTTTCCCGGACGGGGTCGGCCAGCGGTCAGCGTCAAGCGATTGCTCGTCATGCTGGCCTTCATCCCGGCGTTTGCCGTGGTCCAGGGCATCCACTGGATCGGGCTGCTGCTCGACGAACTCCTCTTCCCTGCCTATCGGCGCGTCGAGATCCGCGAGCCACTCTTCGTCCTCGGCGTTCCGCGCAGCGGGACGACGCATCTGCATCGCGTGCTGGCGAAGGACGAGCAATACACGACCTTCTCGACCTGGGAATGTCTCTTCGCCCTGTCGATCACCGCCCGTCGATTCTGGCTCGGCCTAGCCACTCTAGACGCCAGGCTGGGCGGGTCGCTCAGGCGGCTCACCGGGTGGCTGGAGTCGCACCTCTTCGGCGGCATCGCAGACGTCCACAGCATGCAGCTGGGGGATCCCGAAGAGGACTACTTCGCCTTGATGCCGGTCCTCGCCTGCTTCATTCTCATCCTGCCCTTCCCGCACTCCGAGCATCTCTGGCGCATGGGCACCTTCGACCGCGACATGCCGCCCGCGCAGCGACGCCGCCTCATGAACTTCTACCGGCGCTGTCTGCAGAGACACCTCTATGTCCATGGTCCACACAAACGCCTGCTCTCGAAGAACGCCGCCTTCGCCCCACTGGCCGGCACCCTGAGCGAGGCGTTCGACGATGCGCGCTTCCTGGTCTGCCTGCGTGAGCCGACCAAGACCTTTCCCTCGCAGCTCAGCTCGATCGCGTCAGGCATCGCCTTTTTCGACGCCCTCTCGCAGACGCCGCAGCTGCGCGAGCGCCTGACCGAGCAGCTCGGCTTCTACTACCTCAACCTGGATCGCGCCTTTTCCGCGACCCCCGAAAATCGCTGCGCTTGGGTTACTATGGAGACCCTGAACGCCGGCCTTGGCGATGCGATCGAGCGGATCTACGCGCAATTGGGTCTCGCCATCACACCCGCCTTCCGGCACCGATTGACGGAGCAGGAGACCAGGGCCAGACGCTACCGCAGCGGTCATCGCTACCACATCGAGCAGTTCGGGCTCTCTCAGGAGCAGATCGACCGAACGCTGGGAGACCTCTACGGGACACTCGCCGCGCGCGCGATCCAACCCTGATCAGACGCGACCCTCGCTCGACAGGGTATCGCAGCACTAGGCGCGACGACGGGTAAGCCGGCCTCGACCCCAGAGATGGGTACCCGCCACGGCGAGTGTGTTACGGAGCGGTCCATGTGAAGCACATCCTGTCCGGCTCCTCGGTGCCATGCCACCCATTCTCAGCGATGTCGACGAGGGAGCCCGCGCAGCTATGCTGAATCTGTCAGCCCCTGATCATCAGATGGGTACCGATACTTCGAGCGTGGCGCGGGGCCTGCGTGTTGCCATCGTGTCGGACGCCGCACCCGAGCGGAACGGCGTGGGCGCCTATTACCGAGACTTGGCCGACCACCTCAAGGCCAGCGGCGCTCGCGTGGAACTGGTCGCCCCACGCCAACATAGCGGGCGTTGGCACGGCGGCATCCAGCTCCCACTGCCGGGCGACCCGACGCAGAAGATCCTCATCCCCTCCTACTCGCTCGTAAGCAGGCGCCTGGAGCGACTCTCGCCCAATGTAGTCGTCGTTCCCACGCCCGGCCCCTACGGGATGCTTGGGATGTTCCTCGCCGGACGCCGCCAGGTGAACCTGGTCGTGGGTTTCCATACCCACTTCGAGGCACTGACCGATCTCTTCCACGACTGGGGCCTCAGGGCGCGGATCGCCAACGCCTACCTGCGCGCCTGCCACCGCCTGCTGTTCAAACGCAGCCAGCTCGTGCTGGCCAATTCGCAGCAGATGATCGAGGTCGCACGCGCGATCGGGGCACGGCGTGTCGAGCTGATGGCGACCCCGATCCCCAAACGCTTCCTCGACCGTCCCACGGTCCCGCTCGACGGGACCGTCAAACGCATCCTCTTCGCCGGCAGGCTGGCGCCCGAGAAGAACCTCGAGGCCATCCTGGAGGCCGCGCGCCGTCTGCCGGACCTCGAGTTCCTGATCGCCGGCGACGGGCCACTCAAGCCCTGGCTGCAGGCACACGGCGGCGACCTGCCGAACCTGCGTCTCATCGGCTGGGTGCGGCGGGCACGCATCATGGCCTTGATCGACAGCGTCGATGCCCTGGTGCTCCCCTCCCGGGTCGAGTCCTTCGGCACCATCGCGCTCGAGGCCATGGCACGCGAGCGTCCCGTCGTGGTGTCCTCGGCCTGCGGCATCACGAGCTGGGACAACCTCAACCGCGGCATCTTCCCGATTCGCGACGACGAGCATCTGGCGGACACCCTGGCACGGGTGCGCGATCTGGATCCCGCGATTCGAGAGCGCAAGACGCGCATCGCGCGCGAGGCCGCGATCGCGCTCAATCGGAGCAATCTGGAGCACTGGATCGCGGTGCTACACGGCAACTTCGGCCGCTCCGTCGATGCACGCGGCTGAAGAGGTTCGCGCACTCGTCTCGGTGCATGACGTCATGCCCCGCACGCTGCCCCAGGTCGAGCGGATCCTCGCCCTGCTTCGCTCCGAAGGGGTGAATGCCGTCACCCTCCTGGTCGTCCCAGGGTGCGACTGGTCGACCGAGGAGATCGCAATCCTCAGGGGCTTCGAGGCGCATGGCTATGAGCTCGCCGGTCACGGCTGGCGTCATCAGGTCGAGCGGTATGGGGGACTAAGGCATCGCCTGCATGCAGGGTTCATCTCACGCAACGTCGCGGAGCACCTGGCGTTGGATGCCGACGGGATACTGGCGCTGATCAGTCGCTGTCACCGCTGGTTTCTGGAACAAGGGCTGAAGGCACCCGCCCTCTACGTCCCGCCCGCCTGGGCGATGGGACGGATCGAACGCAGCGCCCTGGCGGGGCTGCCTTTTCTGCAATACGAACTCTTCTCGGGCATCCTCTCCGGGCAGACGGGACGCCTCCACCCAATCCCAATGCTCGGCTACGAAGCGGACCGCGCCTGGCGGACACCCGTCATTCGACTCTGGAACCGCGTCAACCGCCGACGCTGCCGCGCGATCGGCTGGATACGCATCGGCATTCATCCGCACGACCTGGATCTCAGACTCGCCGGCGATCTGCGCGAGGACTTGAAGCGCTTTCGCCTCCATGCGGACTACGCCGCGGTGGACGAGCCTGGCGGTCAGAGATATCGGCCCCTCAAGTCCTCCAGGAGCCCGAGCGCGGCCGACTCCACCATATCGAAGACGCGCTCGAACCCGCGCTGACCGCCGTAGTAGGGGTCCGGAACCTCACGGATCCGTAAATCGGGCGCGAAGTCCATCAAGAGTCTGAGCTTGGACTCCTGCCCGGGCGGGCAGATCTCCGACAGGGCATCGAGATTGTCCCGGTCCATCGCCAGAACATAATCGTAGTGGTGGAAATCCTCCGCCTTCGCCCGCCGGGCACGCAGGTCACCGATATCGATACCACGCTGCGCCGCCGTCTCCCGGGCGCGCCTGTCGGGCGACTCGCCGACGTGATAGGCATGGGTTCCGGCGGAGTCGATTTCGACCAGATCCATGAGTCCCGCATCCATGACCAGCTTGCGGAAGACACCATGCGCGGTCGGCGACCTGCAGATATTACCCATGCAAACGAAGAGAACCTTGACTCTGACTGACTTGCTCATAAGCGACGATAGTTCCTGGATCGAATGGGATTGGGCGCAGTGGCCCATTCCGAAAGGCAGCTCGAAGATCATGGACATGCGGACGCTCGGCAGCTCGCGCAATCGCTCAGTGGTCCGCCCTCAGATCGCGTCGCACCCGATGGGCCTCTCGCGCCTGCTGCTGACCCAGCTCCAGCGACCTGATCCGAGCAGGCAGGCCGGACCGGTCACCCGGAAGATCGACAGCCGCGGACGGCCCCGAGCGGTCACGCCTGACCTCGCTCCGCAGGGCCTGCCGCTGCCGCGCCTGGCGTTGTTCCAGAGCCGCGTCACGGACGCGCTCTCCGAGCCGGTTCGCGTCAGAGGCCGCGCCTGAGCGAGAGGTATCCGGCGGCTTCGCAGCCCGCCCGCCCGCGGCAGCGCCCAAGGACAACCAAGACTCGGTCGCCAGCCGCAGGCCCCCAGCCTGAGGCTGCGTGAGGGAGGACTCACAGCGCGCGGGAGCACCACCCAGAAGCGTTGCACAAAAAACACAGGTTGCGCCGAATTGCGCGAACGCA
Source organism: Thiocystis violacea (assembly GCF_016583565.1). Classification (GTDB taxonomy): domain Bacteria; phylum Pseudomonadota; class Gammaproteobacteria; order Chromatiales; family Chromatiaceae; genus Thiorhodococcus; species Thiorhodococcus violaceus_A. The sequence continues at coordinate 48,535 of NZ_NRRF01000030.1, forward strand.
CGCACCAAGCTAGTGCGCTTGCCGAATCCAGGAGCCGTAACTGTGCATTGATCCAAGCGCGGCATCCTCAGTCATTTAGAGGCGAGACAACAAAACGCTGAACGATAAGGCATTTCCAGCAAAAATTAACATTGGCCCGGTTTCTGCTTAACAGAAGGCAAGACAACGAGCCGATCGATTCCCATCTCGTTCTCTGACCTCCTCAGTGGTGATTCGCCCCGCATCCGCGGGGTTTTTTTTGCAACGGTGTCTGAGAAGCCTGCCTCTGCGCAGCCGGCACACCGGTGTGCGGCTGTCGCGTCGACGCCGCGCTCACCCTCAGCCGGACTCGACACGACTCTCGAACCTAGGCGGCTGCTGAATGGTGCGCTTCACCGCACAGAGGTCCATCGCTTTGAGAATGCCCGCCTGATACTTCTCCGGAAAACCCTCTGGCAGCCGGAGCCGCAGCACCACCTGCGAATCGGAAGGGTCCGCCTTGTTCGGCTCCCAATCCATGAACACCTTGAGCCCGTCCGTCGAGAGATGACGACTCTGGCAGAACTTCAAGGCGAAGATGCCCGCGCAGGTGGCGATGGAGGCGAGAAAGAGATCATAGGGCTGGGGCGCCGACTGGCCACCGCCGTGCTCGATGGACTGGTCCGTCTCGATCCTGAACTCACGAATAGCGGCATCCACACGCTGACCGCCTGGAAAACTCACTTCGATCGTCTCTGCCATGCTGCATCACCCCGTCATCGTCGATTGAGGGACATCTGGCGCGGCCCTTCCGTCAAGGCACCGCACGCAATTCTGGAAGCGATTCCGACGCGAATGACCGCTCTCGAACGCCCCATCGCCCACCGCACCTGGAGCGTCAGCGCCCGGCCAGCAACGTTGCAACACGCGCCAGGTCGTCCCCGGTATCCACGCCTGGCCCAGGCTCCTCCACGGCAAGTCCGACGCGAATCGGCTCGCCATGCCAAAGCACCCGCAATTGCTCAAGCGACTCCGCAACCTCCAAGGGCGAGGGCTCGAATCCGACGTAGCGCCTCAGGAACGACACCCGGTAGGCGTAGAGTCCGATGTGCCTCAAGAAGCTGACCGTCGATGGCAGCGTGGCCTTCTTGCCCAGGAACTCGTCTCGATGCCAGGGAATGGGGGCGCGTGAGAAGTAGAGCGCGAGCCCGGCGGCCGTCGTCACCACCTTGACAACGTGCGGATCGAAGAGGACGGCACTGTCCCGGATCGGATAGGCCAGGGTCGCGATGCCGACCTCGTCCAGAGCCGCCAGATCGGCGGCGACCTGGTCGATGAGCCGGGAGGGCATGCAGGGCTCGTCGCCCTGCAGATTGACGATGATGGTGTCCTCATCCCAACCGCACTGCTCGGCGGCCTCCGCGACACGGTCCGTACCGCTGCGGTGCCCAGGATCGGTCAGCAGGGCCTTGACGCCCAACCCGGCACAGGCATCGAGAATGCGCTGATGGTCCGTCGCGACCACGACCTCATCCGCGGCGCTGGCCAAGGCGCGCTCGACGACATGGTGAATCATGGGCTTACCGGCAATCTCAAGCAGAGGTTTCCCCGGCAGTCGCGTCGACCCGTAACGCGCCGGAATCAGCACCTTGAACCCCTTATCCACGTGTGAACTCCGTGAGTTTGGCAAAGAAGTGTGTCTCGAAGGCGGCGTCTAACCTGGCCTCGACGGACAGGTACCAGTGGCGCTCGGTCGCGAAGGCGGCGCACTTGACCGCATCCTTTTCAGTCATGATGACGGTTCGGTCGCCCCACGCAGCCACGTCAGCGGCCGTATAACAATGGTGATCCGGGAAGGGGCGCCTTGCAATCTTCAACCCCTCTCCTTCCAGCACGCGAAAGAAGCGCTCCGGGTCCCCGATACCGGCGACCGCGAGGATGGACTCGGCGCGGAAGTCCGCCAGTTCCAATGCACGATCTGGCGCGCAGAGGCTCCTGACCTCACCCGGCTCCAGCCGCATGCCATGCCCCTGCCCCGCCCCCTCTTTATAGACGACCAGGTCGACACTGGCCCGTCGCGACACAGGCTCGCGCAAGGGGCCGGCCGGCAGACAGCGACCGTTGCCGAAGCCGCGTTGGGCGTCGATGACCAGAATCTCCAGATCGCGGCCCAGGGCGTAGTGCTGCAAACCATCGTCGCTCAGCAGAATGTCGCAGCCGCCCGTGGCGATCGCCATCCGCCCCGCGGAAACCCGGTCCGGACCAGCGACGACAGGACAGCCACTGCGGCGCGCGAGCAGAACCGGCTCGTCGCCGACCTGAACCGGATCGCTCGCTGGGCGCACGCTCTGGGGCCAAGCCTCGGCCTTGCCGCGGTAGCCGCGCGTGATGATCCCAGGCGTCCAGCCGCGTTCTTGGAGCAGCGCCGCCAGACGCAGCACGAGCGGGGTCTTGCCAGTACCGCCGACCGTCAGATTGCCGACCACGATGACGGGCACCGCCAGTTGCTCGACATTCATCCACCCCAGGCGGTAGCCGAGACGACGCACCCGCACGATGGCGCAGTAGAGCCAGGACAGCGGCAGCAAGAACCACGACAGCAGGCTGGGGCCGTACCAGAGCCGGGTCGGATCCATCATGAGCGGCCTCAGGCCAGGACGGGCTGATCCGCGACCGAATCGTGGAACTGGAGCCGGTGAAGCCGCGCGTAGTAGCCCCCAAGCGCCAGCAGTTCCTGGTGGCAACCCTGCTCGACGATCCGCCCATCCTGCAGCACCAGAATGCGATCGGCATTCTCGATGGTCGAGAGACGGTGCGCGATCACCAGCGTGGTGCGGCGGTGCATCAACTCCTGCAGAGCGGCCTGAATGTGGCGCTCCGCCTCCGTGTCCAGGGCCGAAGTCGCCTCATCGAGGACGAGGATGGGCGCATCCTTGAGCATCGCCCTGGCGATTGCCAGGCGCTGGCGCTGACCACCGGAGAGCAGCACGCCACGGTCGCCGACCACCGTCTCGAAGCCGTTCGGCAGCGCCTGGATGAACTCCAGGGCATGGGCGCTCGCCGCCACGCGCTCAAGCTCCGCCGTGCTGGGCGGCTCGGCGCAACCGTAGGCGATGTTATTGGCGATGCTGTCATTGAAGAGGACGACCTCCTGACTCACGAGCGAGATTTGCGCACGCAGGCTCGCCAGCGTCAGCTCGCGAATCGGGATGCCGTCGATGAGGATCTCGCCCTGGGTCGGGTCGTAGAAGCGCGGCAGGAGGCTCGCAATGGTGCTCTTGCCACTGCCGGAGCGCCCGACCAGGGCGACTTTCTCGCCCGGCTCGATCACCAGGCTCACATCCTGAATGGCCGGCGCCTTGTCCTCCGAGTAGACATGGCTCACGCCCTGGTACTCGACACGGCCCGTCGCCCGCGCGAGCGTTCGGGCGCCCTGGTCCCGCTCCTCCTCGGAATCGATCAGCTCGAAGAGGCTCTCGGCGGCGATGATGCCCCGCTGGAGTTGGGCGTTGACGGAGGTCAGACGCTTGACCGGCGGCAGGAGCAGGCCCATGGCGACCACGAAGGACATGAAGGTGCCGACCGAAATGTTTTCCTTGAGCCCCTGCATGGTGGAGAGATAGACGACGACGGCGATGGCGGCAGCGGAGATGAGCTGCACCAGCGGAACGCTCGCCGCCTCGGTCGCGATCATCTTCATCTGCAGCGAGCGCGTCTTCTCGTTGATCAGACCGAAACGGCGCGCCGCCCGCGCCTGACCACCAAAGGCCTTCACCACACGGTGGCCGTCGATCGCCTCCTGGGCGACGTGCGTCAGGTCGCCCACGCGATCCTGAATCCGTCGACTGTGCCGGCGGAAACGCTTGGTCGCGTACTTCACCGAAGCGGCCATGACCGGCCCGATGACCAGAAAGATGACCGACAGCCCTGCGTTCAGATAGAGCATGTAGGCCATGAGGCCGATCACGGTGAAGCCATCGCGCACCAGGGTGGTGACCGCCGAGGTGGCCGCATTGGCAACGTTCTCGACGTTATAGGTGAGCTTCGCGAGGATGTGGCCCGAACCGCTGTTGTCGAAGAACCGCGTCGGGGCGCGCAGCAGGTGCTCGAACATCTGCTGGCGCAGGTCGGCGACCACGCGCCGCCCCACCCAGCTCAGGAAATAGGTATTGATGAATCCGGCGATGCCGCGCACCAGGAAAAGCCCCACCAGCAGCCAGGGCATGGTGCGCACCAGCTCGATGTCGCGCTCCACGAAGCTGCCGTCGATCAACGGCTTCATCATCGCGGCGAACAGCGGCTCGGTGACTGCGAACACCAGCATGCCGACGATCGAAAAGATGAACATCCGGGAATAAGGCCGAACGTAGCCGAGCAACCGCCGGTAGACCACGCGCGCCTCCGTGGTCGAGAGGGCCTGGTCTTTGCTCATGGCGCTTTCTTGTCGTCGGGCCGCGTCGCCGCGAAGGCGATCTGATTGAGGCCGGCCTGACTGGCGGCATCCATCGCCGTCATGACCGACTGGTGGGTCGCCGCCGCATCCGCCTGGATGAGCACGGGCAACGCCCCGTCCTGGCGCTTCAGCTCCGCCAGGGCCTTGGCGAGGGACTCGGGCTTGGCGTCGGTCAGCGCCTGATCGTTCAGGAAGAAGCTCCCCGCCCGGTCGATGACGAGCCGGATCATGGCCGGTTCCTCGGAAGAAATGTCCTCGCCCTGCGCCTGCGGGAGCTGTACGCGCAGACGGGCCTCGTCCTTGAAGGTGGTCGAGACCATGAAAAAGATCAGCAGCAGGAAGACGACATCGATCAGTGGCGTCAGATTGATGTCGGCCGGCGCGCGTCGATGTGGGCGCAGATTCATGATGCCAATTCCCCGCCGTCCTCACGCTCTCCCTTCAGGACCTCGACCAGTCGCAGGGCCTGCTCCTCCATGTCGATCGCGAGCTGACCGACCCGGTTGTCGAAGAAGCGATGGAACAGCAGCGCCGGAATGGCGACCGACAAGCCGGCCGCCGTGGTCACGAGCGCCTTGGAGATCCCCCCCGCGAGCACGCCCGCGTTGCCGACACCTGCCTCCATGATGACGCCAAAGACATCGATCATACCGAGCACGGTGCCGAGCAGCCCCAGCAGCGGTGCCACGGCCGCGATGGTGCCGAGCGTATTGAGGAAACGCTCGAGCTCGGCGACGACATGGCGCCCCGCGTCATTGATCGCCTCCTTCATGATCTCATGGCTGTGGTGCCGATTGATCAGACCCGCCGCCAGCATTCTTCCAAGCGGAGAACCCGTGCGGATCTCCAGGATGGTTGCGTCAGAGAGCGACTTGTCGCGGTGGAGCTGCCAGATACGGGCGACCAGATTCTCCGGCATGATTCTGCGACGACGCAGCATCCAGGCACGTTCGATCACGATTGCGGTGGCGATGATGGAGCACAGAACGATGGGCACCATCAGCCAGCCACCGGCATAAATCAAATCGAGCAAGGGAGACTCTCCTTAGACTGGTTCGTTGACGGCAAACCCCGACGGTGCGTTGGGGAATCTCGGCCTTGAATGATACTCGAAGCGGGCAGGCCTCCACAGCGCGGCTCGGCCTCGGCGGCTGAAAGGTCGATCGAAGCGGGTGTTCGCCTTCATCAGACACAGTTCGCTATACTCATCGCTCGACGAGAGGACGCAAAGAACGCCAGAGGCGAGTTCGGATGACCCATTCGACGCACACGAATCCGCCTGAAGTGGTGGACGAAGACCCCCTTGCGAGAGACTCCTTGAGCGTACGCCCATGCGAGAACCTGATGAAACGAGCGCGCTTCGTGTCAAACAGCGAGATGCATCGGGGCCGACAAGAGGACACGCCTCGCTTGCGTTCATCCAAGGCCACCCTGGCCGAGAGACAGGACGGCTTCACACTCATCGAGCTGATGATCGCGCTGGCTGTCGTCGCCATCCTCGCGATGCTCGCCTTTCCGTCCTTTCAGCAGCAGATTCGACAGGCCAGACGCGCCGACGCACACACCGCCCTGATGAAAGTGGCCATCGCCGAGGAGAAGCTCCGCGCCAACTGTCCCCGGTATGCCAGCCAAGTCACTGGAACGCGCGGATGCGCCACCGGCGCGGCGGCATCGCCTAGCCTCGGCCTGAGCGACATGAGCCCGGATGGACACTACCGACTCAGCCTCGACGGCGTCAGCGCGAGCGCGTTTCGGGCGATCGCGGTTCCCCTCGGCGACCAGGCCAATGACAAGGCCGCTGGAATCCCCTGCAATCCGATCACGCTCGACCAGGATGGCCACCGCGCGCCCCGGGAGTGCTGGTGACACGGCCTGCCCCGACCCAGCCAACAGGCATCGACTGGCGCTCGGGCGGCGCTCCATCGGCCGAGCGCATGCCGCTCACGCGCGTTACGTCCAGGAGTCGCGGCCTGACCCTCCTTGAACTCCTGGTCGCGATTGCCGTGCTGGCGGTGCTCATGAGCATCGCCGTTCCGTCCATGCAGTCCATGATCGCCCGCAATCGACTCAAGGCCGCGGCCCAGGCCATTGCGGAGGATCTGCGCTGGGCGCGCTCGGAATCCATCAAACAGAACCGGCCGCTCCAGCTGAGTCTCGACGTCGGCCAATGGTGCTATGGCGTCGCTGTCGAACGCCCCTTTGGCTGCGACTGCCGTGTCTCGACCCCAGCCCCGAGGTTCTGCGAGCTGAAGCGGGTGAGCGGCGCCGACTTCCCTGGCGTCAGCCTCAGCGCGACCTTCACGCGAACGACCTTCGAGCCCCGCCGAGCGACCGCCATCAACGGCAGCCTGCTCCTCACATCGGCGCGGGGCTCATCGCTCAAGGTCCTGCTCTCGCGGCTCGGCCGAGTGCGCCTCTGCTCGCCAACTGGAGACCTGCCAGGCTATGACCCCTGCAATGGCTGATCTCAGCCCCAGACGACACCAGGCCGGCATCACCCTCACCGGCCTCATGGTGGGACTCGCCGTCGGCACCCTGGTGCTCACCGCCACCCTGAGCGTCTACCTCATGATTTCAGAAGGGGCGCGCGACACCCTGATGGAGGCTCGCCTCGACCAAGAGCTGAGGGCCGCGCTGGACGTGATGCAGATGGATATCCGGCGCGCCGGTTTCTGGGATTTCAATGACACCAATGCCGACGGAGATACCAATGCAGATGGCCGCTTCGACTGGACCGATCTGGGACTTCGGCCGGACCCGACCGGCACGCTGGACGCGGAGGGCACGCTGGATGCGGACGGCGACGGCGATACGGACGCCGCGGATCTCAGCCCCCTCAACAACCCCTTCCAGCGCCGATACGGCCGTGTCAACAACGACCTCTGCATCGACACCGCGGCCGCAACCGGCGAGTGCGCGCCATCGACCTGCACCGCGTTTCACGCCTCAGGTGACTGCATGACAGAGGTTCAGACCGGCGGCTGCCTCACCTATAGCTACGATCTCGACGCAGATGCCCGCATCGGCATCCGTGCCTGCGATCGCGCGGACGACGAAACCGAGTGTCCGCGGCCCACCGGGCTCGACGGCGGCGCGCCCTTCGCCGCCGGCAACGACGAGCCTTACGCCTGGCGGTCCTGGTACCCGCCGGATCGGACCGACAAGACCAAATCGATCGACATGGAGATGTTCGGCTTCCGCCATCGGGATCAGAGCATCCAAATGCGCGTCGGGCGCTATGGCAAGGACGACCTCAGCTTCTGCTGCGACGCCGGCCGCTGGGAACGCATCACCAGCCCGGACATCCTGATCACGGATCTGGAGTTCCGCCTGACCACCCTGATCCGCAACGCCAATCCCGCCAAGGCCAGAACCGAGCCCTGCGCATCGGGCGATACCTGCCAATCCATCCGCTCGGTCCAGATCTCGCTCAGGGGCCAACTCGCCGAGGGGACGCACAGCGCGCGCAGTCTTTCCACAACGGTCGCGGTGCGCAACGACCGTTACCTGGTGACGCCATGAAGGGCGCCCAGATCCAGAAGCCGCCCCACAGGCATGCCCAGAGGCGGCGCCAATCCGGCGCCATGACCCTCCTCTTCGGCCTGCTACTGCTCGTGGGCGCCGGAATCCTCGCGTTCAGCGCCGGCCGCACAGGCGTCGTCGAGCAGCGCATCGCCAACAACGAACTCCAATCCATCGGGGCCGAGCAGGCCGCCGAGGCCGGCCTCGACTTCGCACGCGCCTGGCTGGCGCGCAACGTCTGGCTCCCCGGCATCGAGCCACCCAGCCCGCCGCAGAATCGCTCAACGAGCGGCCAGATCTACGACGTCCTCTTGACCTTCATCCAAACCGGCAACGCCATTTGCGTGCGCTCCACCTCGCTCGCCGTTGGCGACACCGCTCTGACGGCCACGGCACGCAGCTGCTTCTCGCAGACCGGCCTCTTCGCCGTATCGCCGCAGACCCGGATGCCGCCTCCGCTGGTTCTCGGCGGTTGCATGACCTCCGCACCCCAGGCGAGCGAGATCATCCTCTCCGATGAATCAGCCATTGCCGCGGCGACGGGGGAGCAGGCCAACGCAAGCTGCCTGCCAGCGGGGTCCGTCCAGGCTTCGACATGGTCGGATCGCAACCAGGATCGCATCTTCACCCCGGATGAACAGGGCCCTAGCAGCGACTACCGCCGCGCCAGCTTCGAGGGATGTCCCGATACAGACTGCGCCTGGCGTCACCTGTTCGAACTCGGCTTCGATCAAGCGGTCCAGCTCGCGAAAGACGCCGGCCACGCCTTCGCCGACAAGATCCCCTGCGGAGCCAGCTCGGCCCCCGGCATCTATGTGATCGAGCGCGAGGGTCCGATCGGCGCGCTGGATCTCACCGGAAGCTGCGCGGACGAAGACGGCGTCGACAACCGAACCATCGGCACCCCGAGCAAACCCCTCCTGCTGATCGTGCCGCGCACCAGCGGATGCCCATCCTTCACTGAGGACATCAGCGTCTATGGCATCGTCTATTTCGAGGGCGACTGCGCGAGCCAGACCTGGGCGGGGGCCAAGATCCAGGGCGCCGTGATCTGGGAGGGAGAGGCCCAGGCGCCCGGCGAGGATTCGATGTTCATCGAAACCCACTACGGGAGCGGCAGCGCCCTAAACGCAGCCTTTCAAGTCGTGACAGGTGCCGCGCATGTACCAGGCACCTGGCGGGACTGGGACTAACCGGCGGAGGTCGCATCTGCCCATGAAAACCGGGACGACGAAGCGCAGACAAGCGGGATTCAGCCTCACCGAGGCCATGATCTCCCTCACGGTCCTCACCTCGGGACTCCTCGCGCTCGCCCAATTCCAGGGCGACCTCAATCAACAGAGCAGCGCGACCAGGAGCCAAACCAAGGCGATCAACCTGGCACAACAGAAGCTCGAAGAGCTGCGCCAGTTCGCCGTCCTCGAGGATGTGGCGCTGGTCAACGGCAGCGACACACCCGCCAGCGAGCCCGGCGACAACACCCAGTTCCGCCGCCATTGGGTCGTGACCGCTCATACCGATCCAGACTACCAAGAGGTCGAGGTACGCGCGGAGTGGCTATCCGTGGAGGGCGAACCCCGCTCCACCGGCGTGACGACGATTCTGACCCCCGGCCAGCCCTACTCCGGCAACGACGGACGAGGTGACAGGACACTGACACCGGAAGCGAGCGAAAACGAAGCACCATCGCCAGCGCCAGCAGCAGTCGCCATGGCGTCAGCCAGCACCATGGATGGCCGCGACGCGATCTCCGCCACGCCCCAACCCAGAGCACTCACGACCTGCATCTGCACGCTGAACGCGAGCACCGGGGGCGCCTCACTCGATCAACGCAACGACAATGCCGCTTGCTCGAATGCCTGCTGCGAGCGCAACCGCCCCGGCAACAGCGACGCACTCTGCTCCAGAGATGCCTGTCCATTCGTCGCGCAATGCGAAGCCCGTTGAGTGCGTCAGCGTGATCCCGTCATTTGGGTGATCCGATAGACGTCGTCGCCCCCACGTCAGAGATCGAATCGACACCTACCGCGAAGCGACGCCCTCCCCGTGCGCCCGCGTTCTTTCGGTCCTGGAACGTCGCTACCAGCTCAAGGTCTTGGTGCCGTCTTGGAACAGGGCACCGCCTGTCAAATCCGCATTGCCGACCTTGAGCCCCGGCAAGAGATCCGATTCGGAGACCTCGTAGTGCTTCATACACATCGGGCAGACGATGACCGTCCCGCCACTTTCCATGATGGCTTCCAGCCCTTTCTGCTGATCCGCGAATTTGGCGGCGTTCGCGGTGGAGGCGAGGAAGACGCCCCGATCATTGAGGAAGATCGTCAAGGGGTGTCCGCGCTTGAGCTGATTCTGGCCGAAATTCATCGCCATCCTGGCGCGATGGCTGTCGTCAGTGGTCAGATTCACGAACAGCGGATCCATCTCTCCGGCAAAGGCGGGACCAGCGGCGAGAGAGGTCGCGATGATGACGGCCAGCATGAGCGTAGAAATGGACTTCATGGGTCGATCCTCAGGATTCTTGTCTTGAATGAATGATCTCGAAGCAACGTCGATTCCGTGTCGTGGCCATCGAGGAGCCAGGGCTTGCCCACCGGTCGCGTTCCGCCATCGCACGAAAGACATCATCGGGGACAGAGCATGCCTCAGGCGAAACGGGTTCGGACGACTCGAAGACTGTGGCATATCACACAGGCATCGCTGATCCGGATCAGGCGATGGGAAGATGCGGCTTTCACGGAGCGCATCCAAGCTATCCTTCTCCCCGCTTGCGAATCATGCTGAGAATTGCGGGGGGATCCGATGATGAAGCGTATCGTGTTGGCGGCAGTTGCCGGGGGGATCGGGGCTTCGAGCGCCCTGGCCGACGAGGTCGTCACTTTGGAGGAAATCATGGTGACAGCGCCTCAGGGTACGCCCTTGGATGTCGGCTCCACGACGCTGAGTCCGGCGGAGCTTGACCTTGGGCGTGCCCGCACCAGCGATACCGCCAGACTCCTCACCGATATCCCCGGCGTCAGTACCTATGGGGCTGGGGGTGTGTCCAGTCTCCCGGTCATCCGTGGCCTCGCGGACGACCGACTGCGCACCAAGGTCGACGGCATGGACCTGGTTGCCACCTGTCCCAACCATATGAATTCTCCGCTGTCCTACATCGATCCCACAGCCGTGGACAGCGTGCGGGTCTATGCGGGTGTCACGCCGGTCAGTGTCGGCGGCGATAGCATCGGCGGCAGCATTCTGGTTCAGTCGGCACCCCCGGCGTTCGCCGACCCTGGCAAACAGCTGACGCGCGGAGAGATGGGCACCTTTTACCGGAGCAATGGCAATGCCTGGGGAGGGAATCTCTCGGGAACCCATGCCACCGAGAGCCTGAGTCTCACTTACACCGGCGCCTACAGCCAATCCGACAACTACCGGGCGGGCGGCGATTTCAAGGACGATGACTTCACCGGGCGCGCCGGGCATACCCTGGATCTGGACGAGGTGGGCTCCAGCGCCTTTGTGGCGACCAATCAGTCGGTCAAGCTCGGCTGGCGGAGCGGCCCGCATCTGCTGGACGTGACCCTTGGCCGCCAGCACATCCCCTACGAGAACTATCCGAACCAGCGGATGGACATGACGGACAACCTCAGCGACCAGTTCAACCTGGCCTATACCGGCACGCAGAGCTGGGGCGAGTTGAAGGTCCGAGCCTACTACGAGCACACACAGCACCAAATGGACTTCGGCGATGACAAGCGCTACTGGTACGGCCCTGGGCAACCGCCGAGCGGCTCTGGGGGCGACACGGCAACCAACGGGTCCGCTTGCGCGCCCATCAGCGGCTCCACGATGGTCAACGGGAAGATGGTCGGGTGCGCCGCGGGCATGCCGATGGACACCGACGGCAAGAACGGCGGCCTCAACTTCAGCGCCGAACTGCCCCTGGCGGAGGGCGACCTCTTGCGCCTGGGTGCCGAGTATCAGCGCTATCGCTTGGACGATTGGTGGAATGCCTCAGGCGCCGGCATGTGGCCCTACACCTTCTGGAACATCAACGACGGGCGGCGCGACCGTTACGCGGCCTTCGGTGAGTGGGAGATCGAGCAAGACCGCTGGACCCAGATCCTGGGCGCACGTCTGGAGGTGGTGGAGATGGATGCCGGCTCCGTGCATGGCTACAACCTCGGCAGCGCCCCGACCAGCGGGGTTGGCGGCATGGGCAACCAGACCCGTGACGCGGCCCTTTTCAATGCCGAGGATCGAACCAAGTCGGACCTCAACCTGGATCTGTCCTGGATCGCCCGGCTCACCCTCGACCCCCACCAGACCTATACGATCGGGGTCGCACAGAAGACCCGCTCGCCGAACCTGTACGAGCGCTACACCTGGTCGACCTGGCAGATGGCCGCCTTCATGAACAACTTCGTCGGTGATGGCAATGGTTATGTCGGCAACCTCGACTTAGACCCCGAGGTGGCCCGCACGCTGAGCCTGACGGCCGACTGGCACGATGCCAGCGCCGAGCGCTGGGGAATCACGGTGACGCCCTACTACAGCGACGTGAGTGACTACATCGATGCCGTCCAGTGGGACGCAACGACCAATGCGCCCAGAACGGTACCCGTGGTCGACAACTTCACGGTGCTCAAGTACGTCAACCAATCCGCCTATCTCTATGGTCTGGACCTCTCGGCGCACGCTCTGATGGCGCGCGGGACCGACTTCGGCGACTTCACGGCTCGGGTCCTTGCCAGCTACACCAAAGGCAAGAACCGCGACACCGACGACGACCTCTATAACATCATGCCCTTGAACGCCAAGCTCTCCATCGAGCAAATGCTTGGTCCCTGGCGCAATACGCTGGAAGGCGAGTTCGTGGCCGCGAAAGACGATGTCTCCGACGTACGCAACGAAATGCCCACCGCCGGCTATGGACTGGCGCACCTGCGCAGCCGCTATGAAACCAAACGCTGGAGTCTAGAGCTTGGCGTCGAGAACCTCTTCGACCGCTTCTACGACCTACCCCTTGGCGGCGCTTACGTCGGTCAGGGCACGACGATGACCATTCCCGCCGCTGGCAACGACCCGCAGTGGGGCACCCCGGTACCGGGGCCAGGGCGATCCTTCTACGCCGCGGTCAACGTCAAATTCTGAGAGCCACCGAGTCTTCGTTGACGACTCAGTGAAGCCGCGCGCGGCGGACGTGCGGAACCCCCCTGCTCTTCGGCAGCCGCCCTTGCCTGCCGAAGGGCGGGAGCGGACGAGCCCGTCGCAAGTGGAAACACGGATGTATCCTGATCAGCGGTCTGCTCGATCCCAGAACCACAAAGCGCCAGCGTCCGAGCGAACGAGGTCCGAGTGTGACCTGGGTGGGTAACAATGACACGGAAAGCCATTGCTTCTTAAGATGGTGCCCGGAGCCGGGGTCGAACCGGCACGGCCGAAGCCGAGGGATTTTAAGTCCTACTCAGCCGACTCACCTCACTTTTCGACACCAGTCGGATGGTTTATGAATCAGTCATTTACCAGAGCCGCAACCTTGCCGCGTAGTGTGAAAATGCGCCTTGTGTTGGGTATATGTTGGCTCAGATTTGGCTCAGACTCCAGCCCACGAGAAACCGCTACGCGGGTAGGTGTCGTCGGCTCAGGCGACACGGTGGCGACGGCGCACGTTGCCCACGGTGCGAGGCGAGCATTTGATGCCTTCAGCCTTGAGGGTCTCGGAAACCTTGACCTCGGAGAGCCCGGACAGCGCCAGGATGCGGCTGTCACGGTCGGATCGGTTCTCGACCTGGACGGGGCGGGATTCGAGCCGGCTGATCTGCTCGCGGTAGCCAGACTCACGCGCCCGCGCTGCGGCCGCCTTCTCTTGCGCTTGAGCGACTTCGGTCTTGAGCCGCTGGATCTCGACATCCCGAGCCGCGAGATCAGCGCGCAGCCGCTCAA
>NZ_NRRF01000031.1 GCF_016583565.1 Thiocystis violacea
TCGTCGCTTGGGAACAGGAGAATATCCCCTACACGATGCGCAAGAAACGCCAAGCCTTCTTCGCTGACAATCAAGCCAAAAAGCAGGAAATTTCTAGCTCCGATTCACGGGGGATTTCGACAGCCTACGATGGACCTCTTCCTGGCCGTTGGGACAGTGAATTATGTCTACAAATTCGTCGTCGCCATCGGGCTGACACCAGCTATCTATCTCGGCCGCTACCTCATCGACCGCTATCTCGGCGATGAGCTGTCCCAGGCACTCGTCGAGCGGGCCGCGCGGGATGCTTAGCCGGGTCTGACCTGATGTTGGGAGTGCGGTTCGCGTCACGCCATGGAATCGCCGTTGCGACTAGACTTCAACGCGAGAAAGACTCGCTCGGGGGTAGCACCATGATTTCAGGAATTGGCCAGGCCGGTGTCGCCGGCATCCAGACTGGCATGGAGGGGCTGCGTCAGAATGCGACGGAGATCGCCAGCGCACGTCGCGAGGATGGCAGCTCGGTCCGCGATATCACCAAGCCGCTGGTGGATCAGAAGGAAAATCTGCGCCAGGTCGAGGCGTCCGCCAAGGTGTTCAAGGCGTCGGATGAGGCGCTCAAGAGCCTGATCGACATCATGGCTTGAGCAGGCGCACTGGCCGTGGTCAGTGCTCACCCCGGCCGCGCACCGCCGTTTTCTGCCGACGAGCACAGAGGCTTGTGCGGCATCCAGTCCAAATGAGCATCCGCCGCCGAGCCAGCCTAAGTCCGACAGGCTCCTAGAGGGCAGAACCTGCCGCCCGGCCGGCCCCACGGCCCGTGCGGTGCCCGCCGCGATCGGTCACTTGCGCGTAGAGGTCCAGCATGCGGTCCGTGAGCACCGGCGCCGACCAGGCGTGGGCGTGCTGCACCGCTTCTCTCGACAGGCGCTCGCGCAGCAGCGGCTCCTTCAGCAGCCTCACCGCCTTGGCGGCGAAGTCCCCCGTGTCCTCTTCGGCGATCAATGAGCCGCGTCCGTCCCCCAAGACCTCTTTGGTTCCCATGACGGCCGTCGAGACGACGGGCACGCCAAGCGCCATGGCCTCGAGCAGCACAAGCCCCTGTGTCTCGGTGCGGGACGCGAAGAGGAAGGCCGCTCCCGCGCAATAGCAGTCCTCCAGACTTCCGTCGCGGTTGAGATAACCAGTGAAGAGGACGTTGTCCGCGAGTCCCAGGCCTTGGACTTGACGCTCCAGGTCCCGCTTCGCCGGACCATCCCCCGCAATGATGAGGAGCACCTCGGGAACCTCGGCCTTGACCTTGACCAACACCCGCAGGATGAAGGCGATGTTCTTCTCGAAGGCAAGCCGGCTCACGATGACGAGCGCGGGGCGATTCGCCGGGATCCCCCAACGCGCGCGAAACCGCTGTCCGTCGCCCTGACTGAATTGCTTCAGCTCGATACCCGTCGGGATGACGGCTCCGGGGGTCTTGACGCCATAGGCATCGAGCACATCCAGCATGGCCTGCGAGGGCACCGCCAGCGCATCGACGGCGTTGCACTGCGCTACCGAGAAGTAGCGTGCCGCGCGTTGCAGCCAACGGCCGGGGACGAAAGGCACGTAGTGCTGGAAATACTCCTCGAAGTAGGTGTGATAGCTCTCGACGACCGGGATTCCGAGACGTTTCGCGAGCCCGAGTCCGGTGTAATGGGCGATGAACGGGGTCTGGATATGCACGAGGTCGAACTGGCGCCGCGCGAGCCTGGGCTCGTGACCGCGAATCTGGCGCCACCGCAGGATGCGATCCTCGGGGTCGATCGGCAGGTAGCGCGACGGGATACGGATGATCTCGAAGGGGTCTCGAGTGTCCTGGCCATAGTCGGGCGCGATCAGCGTGACCTGGTGCCCCTTGAGCAGGAGCTCCCGCGCGAAGGTCTGGATCGACGTCGAGACGCCGGTTACGCGAGGGAAATAGACATCCGAGATCATCAATACGCGCATGATGGCGATCGGCCGAAGGCGGAAAAATCCACTGATGATACCCTTAGCGGCTGCAACATCGCATCCCGTCAGAACTGGAGAAACGAGATGAGTCATCCTGTGCGTCTGTTTCGGCCTCGCGTTTGGAAGGCGCTGGCCCTCATGATGGTGCTCGGACATACAACGGCGTTGGCCGGCGAGCAGACGGCCCCCGCCTTGTGGGGCTATGGCGTCAAGACCTGCTCGGCCTACCTGATGACGCTTCCGCGCGCGGAGACGCCAATGGGGCTCGCGGACGAGGACTACCTCAGACACCGTCAGTGGCTGGCTGGCTTCGTTAGCGGTCTAAACTTCGCGACTGGACGCGACGTCCTGCGCGGCGCCGAGCTGGACGCGGCCATGACGCGCATCGCCGCCATCTGCAAGGACAACCCGGAGGACGACTTCTTCAACGCCAGCTTGCGCCTGGTGCGATCGCTCGGGCAGCTAAAGCCAGACAAGAAATAGCTAAAAAACAGTCTGTTGTTGTGGTTTTGAAAATCCACTTTAAAAAGAGTTTTGTGAGTATTTGTACGTATAGACGAGCCTGAAATAGTTTCAACATCGTCACAGAATGGTCATCTCTTCTTCATAGAATGGGCATCAGCGGGAACGAGAATACAGGCGCTTCGTTCAACGCCCACCTGGAGTTGTTTTGCTTATGAAGAAGACCATGATCGCAGCCGCCGTCGCGCTGTCGGCTGTCGCTGTCTCGACGCAGGCCATGGCTCGGGACAGCATCTACATCGTCGGCTCCTCGACGGTATTTCCTTTCTCCACCGCCGTCGCCGAGACCTTCGGCCGCACCACGGATTTCTCGACCCCGAAGGTCGAGTCCACCGGCTCGGGCGGCGGCATGAAGCTCTTCTGCGCCGGCGTCGGCGTGGATCACCCCGACATCACCAATTCCTCGCGCCGGATGAAGGGCTCCGAGTTCGATGACTGCCAGGAAGCCGGCGTCAAGGAGATCACCGAGGTCAAGATCGGCTTCGACGGTATCTCGATCGCCAACGCCAAGAGCGCCGGTCAGTACGACCTGGGTCTGAAGGACCTCTTCCTGGCCCTGGCCAAGGACATCCCGGACGGCAAGGGCGGCTTCATGCCCAACCCCAACAAGACCTGGCAAGACGTCAACCCCGACTTCCCCGACGCCAAGATCGAGGTGCTGGGACCGCCCCCGACCTCCGGGACCCGTGATGCCTTCGTCGAGCTGGCAATGGAAGGCGGCTGCAACAGCATCCCCGAAATCAAGGCGCTGAAGACGTCCGACAAGGACAAGCACAAGGCGGTCTGCCAGGGCATCCGCGAAGACGGTGCCTATATCGAGGCCGGCGAGAACGACAACCTTATCGTGCAGAAGCTGGCGGCCAACCCCTCCGCCCTCGGCATCTTCGGCTTCAGCTTCCTCGACCAGAACACCGACAAGGTCCAGGGCTCCAAGATCGACGGCGTGGAGCCAACCTACGACTCCATCGCCGACGGGTCCTATCCGATCGCGCGCTCACTCTATTTCTATGTGAAGAACGCGCACGTCGGCACGATTCCCGGCATCAAGGAATACGTGACGGAGTTCACCAGTGACAAGGCGTGCGGGCCCGAGGGCTATCTGGCCGACAAGGGCCTCATCGCGCTCCCGGACGCCGACCGTGAGGCGATGGCCAAGGCTGCGCAGAGTCTGACGCCGATGTCCAAGCCCGAATAAGCGCGGGCCGAAGGACCTCGCGGGGCAGGGAGGCTCCGCCTGTCGTCGATGGCCGCGCCGCGGTCATCGGCATTTGCTCGTTCAACACCAGTGGATCCCCGATGCAAGCCTGGACCCTCATCCTCCTCCTGCTCGTGACCATGGCCGCGGCCTATCATCTCGGCCGCAAGCGCGCCATCACGAGCGCCGGCGGCGTCTCGCAGATCAAGTCGCTGCACTCGCTGCCCGCCTATTACGGGTTCTATGCCGCCTTGTGGGCGGGGATCCCCGCGCTCTTGCTCATGGGGCTCTGGATCGGCTTTCAGGATCAGATCATCACCAGCCTCGTCGCTGCCAGCCTGCCGCCGGAGATGACCGCCGGGCTGTCCGAGGGGCGTGTCGGTCTGATGATCAACGACATCAAGAACCTGGCGACCGGGAACATCGTCAGCGCTGGCGTCACGCCGGAGATTCAGGCCGCGGCGGATCAATACAGCCGACTGCGGAGCCTCTTCACCTGGACCATGTGGCTCGCGGTGGGCGCGCTCGCCGTTGGCGGCCTGTCCTACGCCTGGCTCAAGACCGAGCCCCAGATGCGCGCCCGGAACCGGGTGGAGGGCAGCATCAAGGTCATCATGATCGTCTTCTCCTCGATCGCGATCCTGACCACCCTGGGCATCATCCTCTCGGTCGTCTTCGAGTCCATTCGCTTTTTCGACAGGATCTCGCCACTGGATTTCTTCTTCGGCACCAGCTGGAGCCCGCAGATCGCGCTGCGGGCGGACCAGGTGGGCGCCTCCGGCGAGTTCGGCGCCATCCCGCTGTTTACCGGCACGCTCATGGTCTCGCTCATCGCCATGCTGGTGGCCGTGCCGATCGGGCTGCTCTCGGCCATCTATCTGTCGGAGTACGCCTCGCGCGGTCTGCGTTCCATTGCCAAGCCCGTCATCGAGGTGTTGGCCGGCATTCCGACCGTGGTCTACGGCTTCTTCGCCGCCCTCACCGTCGCGCCCTTCATCCGCGAGCTCGGCGCCACGCTCGGGCTCGAGGTGGCATCGGAGAGCGCACTCGCCGCCGGCCTGGTGATGGGCGTCATGATTATCCCCTTCGTTTCCTCGCTGTCGGACGATGTCATCAATGCGGTGCCTCAATCCCTGCGGGATGGCTCCTACGCCCTGGGTGCGACCCGGTCGGAGACCATTCGCCGTGTCATCGTGCCGGCCGCGCTGCCCGGCATCGTCGGCGGCATCCTGCTGGCGGTCTCACGCGCCATCGGCGAGACCATGATCGTGGTCATGGCGGCTGGTCTGGCCGCCAACCTGACGGCCAACCCCCTGGACAGCGTGACCACCGTCACCGTCCAGATCGTCACCCTGCTGACCGGCGACCAGGAATTCGACAGCGCCAAGACGCTGGCTGCCTTCGCGCTTGGTCTGACCCTCTTCCTCGTCACGCTTACCCTGAACGTGATCGCGCTGACGATCGTGCGCAAGTATCGGGAGCAGTATGAATAGCCAAGCCTCCACGGGTGCCCAGCCGCGCCGCGCCATCGATGTCGTCAACGCCTCGCTGAAGCGCCGCTACGCCAAAGAGCGCCGTTTCCGCCTGCTCGGCGCGACGGCGGTGGCGCTGGGTCTCGCCTTCGTCGTGCTGCTGTTCGCCGACATCATCGGCAAGGGCTATACGGCCTTTCAGCAGACCTACATCCAGATCCCCGTGACCCTGTCGGCCGCGGAGATCGACCCCAAGGGTACCCAGGATCCGGATGCCATCGCGCATGCCAACTACATGGCGCTCATCCGCGAGGGGCTACGCGGCCTCTTTCCCGAGGTGACCCAGCGCAGCGACAAGCGTCGGCTCAATGCCCTGATCAGCGTCGGCGCGCCCCAGTTCGTGCGCGATCGCGTGCTGGCGGATCCAGCGCTGATTGGCACGACGCAAGCGCTGTGGATACTCGCCGACGACGACATCGATATGCTCGTCAAGGGCAATATCGATCGCGCCGCGCCGGAGGACTCGCGCCGGGTGAATGATCAGGTGATCGGCTGGGTGGACCGCCTGGCCGAGCAGGGGCGGGTCCAGAAGCGCTTCAATACCATCTTCTTTACCCACGGGACCTCGCGCGAGCCCGAGCTTGCCGGTATCGCCGGAGCCCTTATGGGGTCCTTCTACACGCTTCTGCTGACCCTGATTCTGTCCTTCCCGATCGGCGTGGGCGCGGCGCTCTACCTGGAGGAGTTCGCGCCCAAGAACCGCTGGACGGATCTCATCGAGGTCAATATCAACAACCTCGCGGCGGTTCCCTCCATCGTCTTCGGTCTGCTGGGTCTGGCGGTCTTCATCGGCTTCTTCGGCGTGCCCAGATCGACGCCGCTGGTGGCCGCCATGGTGCTGACCCTGATGACCTTGCCAACCGTCATCATCTCCAGCCGCGCGGCGCTGAAATCCGTTCCCCCGTCCATCCGCGAGGCGGCGCTCGGCGTCGGTGCCTCGCCCTTGCAGACGCAGTTCCACCATGTGCTGCCCCTGGCGATGCCCGGCATGCTGACGGGCACCATCCTCGGCATGGCACAGGCACTGGGTGAGACGGCGCCACTTCTGATGATCGGCATGATCGCCTTCATCGTCGACGTCCCGGGCGGGTTCACCGATTCCGCGACCGTGCTTCCGGTCCAGATCTTCCTCTGGGCAGACAGCCCGGAGCGCGGATTCGTGGAACGCACATCGGCGGCGATCATGGTCCTGCTGGCCTTCCTCTTCCTCATGAATCTGGCGGCCGTGCTCTTGCGGCGCCGGTTCGAGCGCCGTTGGTAGCGTCATGGGCCGGCTCAGCGAAATTTCGAGGCTTTGAGTTATGAATACCATGGTTGAAGTAATGGACAAGGCGAGCGGTGCGATCAGCTCCGCCGATCTGGCCAATTCGGAACACTCAAGGGTCACGGTCGGGGAGGTGACTGTCGCGGATCCGCGCATGACCTGCCGCGGCGTGGACGTCTGGTACGGCAGCAAGCAGGCCATCAAGGGCGTGACCCTGGACATCGGCAAGAACGAGGTCCTGTCCATGATCGGTCCTTCCGGCTGCGGCAAGTCGACCTTCCTGCGCTGTCTGAATCGCATGAACGACACCATCGACGGCTGCCGCGTCACGGGCGCCATCAGGCTCGACGGCATGGATATCTACGACAAGGGTCTGGATCCCGTCCCCTTGCGCGCCCAGGTCGGCATGGTCTTCCAGAAGCCGAACCCCTTTCCCAAGTCCATCTACGAGAACGTGGCCTATGGTCCGCGCATTCACGGGCTCACCAACAACAAGGCCGAACTCGACGAGCTGGTGGAGACCAGTCTGCGCAAGGCGGGTCTCTGGAACGAGGTCAAGGATCGTCTCGACCAACCGGGGACCGGACTCTCCGGCGGTCAGCAGCAGCGGTTGTGCATTGCGCGCACCATCGCCGTTTCGCCCGAGGTCATCCTCATGGACGAACCCTGCTCGGCCCTTGACCCGATCGCCACCGCCATCGTCGAGGAGCTGATCGACGAGCTGCGCGCCAACTACAGCATTGCGATCGTCACCCACTCCATGCAGCAGGCGGCGCGCGTCTCCCAGCGCACGGCCTACTTCCATCTCGGCGACCTGATCGAGGTCGGCGAGACCAACGAGATCTTCACCAATCCTCAGCACAGGTTGACCGAGGACTACATCACCGGCCGGTTCGGCTGACCTCGCCCAGATGCCAGGTTCAGCGCCTCCGGGGGACCTCACCAAGGGCCACACCGTCCGCCGCTATGACCAGGAACTGGCCAAGCTGCGCGGCATCATCCTCGAGATGGGTGAGCACGTGATCGAGCAGACCCAGGCCGCCGTGGCTGCCCTGGTCGACCGCGAAGAGAGTCAGGCGTTTCGCGTGCTCGACCGCGAGCCCCAGGTCGATTATCTCTCGCTCGACGCGGACGAAGAGGTCTTTCGGGTCATCATCCGGCGCCAGCCGACAGCGGTCGATCTGCGCATCGTGCTGGCGCTCTCAAAGATCGCGGGTGACGTCGAGCGTGCTGGCGACAAGGCCGCGCGGATTGCCCGTCAGGCAATCGACTTGGAGGAACTCGGGAAGGAGAGCACCCACCTTGACGGCGATCTGCAGGCGGCGTTTCGCTGCCTCGACGCCAAGGCCTGTTGCATGTTCGAACGCAGCATCAAGGCGGTTGCCAGCTTCGACGTGGCCGAGGCCGTCACCATCTTCGAAGACGAGCCGGCGCTCTACGAGAGTTCGCACGGCGTGCGCAAACTGCTGAGCGAGCAGGGCCAGGAAGGCCTCATTCCGCGTCAGACCGTCTCCCTGCTCACCAGTGCCCATGCCCTGGAGCGCATCGGCAACCACGCCTCCAACATCGCCGAGCAGGTCATTTACGTCGCCCTAGGCCAGGACATCCGCTACCGCAATCGCGAGATCCTCATCGAGACCCTTCGCCACCGCGGTTTCTGACTTTAGCCCGCGCCCCATTGCCCCTATCTCCTGACTGGTTTTGGCTGACCGCCGGCATGCGCGCGAAATGACAATGCAGGCCAGGCCGCCTCGCCGTTAACCTGAATTCACCCAACGTCTAAGGAGATTATCCATGTCTAACGAGGGCTACCACGAGCCGATCAGCGAACTGTCTGACGAAACCCGCGACATGCACCGCGCCATCGTCTCACTGATGGAAGAGCTGGAGGCCGTCGACTGGTACAACCAGCGCGTCGATGCCTGTAAGGACGACGCACTGAAGGCCATCCTCGCTCACAATCGCGACGAGGAGAAAGAGCATGCCGCCATGGTCCTGGAGTGGATCCGCCGCAAAGACCCGACCTTCGACAAGGAGCTGAAGGACTACCTCTTCACGGAAAAGGACATCGCGCACCACTGATCACGCGCCCGCGCCAGGGACGGCGGCGGGATCAGGCGCTCAACGGATGTGCCTCGGAGTCTTGGCTTCACGCACCCGCAGGCTATGATCGCGTGAAGCGATCGGTCACTTCAGCGCGCTGGACGCCTCCAGCATCGACGCCTCACCCGCCGACATGGCGCGGTGGCCTTGATCGTCACCGAGGGGCTCCGAACGTGCGCTTCTCCCCGCGTGCGGCCGATGCAAGGCCCGCGTTCCAGCATCGCCATTCATCGCTTATCGCCATCCATCGCTTTATCGACCGCATCGACACAGGTGCTCGCTTGACTGCTTGCGACCTTGCTTCTGATCCCGCAGATCGCCACTGCCGAGCTCGAGGCGGATTTGAAACCCTGGATGCGGCCATCTCGGACCAGGATTTCGGTTGTCAGCATTTCATCTCGTCACATCCAGGGGGACGGCGCGACGCACGGGTTTCCGCTTGCGGGATGTTGGCCTGCAGTAGACTGGGCACTTGCTGTCAAAGCCGGCGCCTCGGCGCAGACGCGAGCCATGGGTCAGAGGAGGACAGGCGAGTGACAAGAACGATGAGGCCCAGGTCATCCATCGGCGCGCACACATGAGCCGCCGCTGGATCCACCCCCAGAAGGCCCGTTACTACCGGGTCGAGCTGGTTCAGGATCTGCTTGGCGACTGGACCCTCGTCCTGTGCTGGGGCGGGCTCGGGTCGCGCAGGGGAGGGATGCGCATCCGCGCCGTGGCGAGCGAGGCCGTCGGCCTGGAGCAGATCGAGGCGATTGGAAAAAGGCGCCGCCAGCGGGGCTATGTCGAACTTTCTGGCAGCGCCGCGGATGATGCCGAGATCATCCGCCGCGCCCTCGGCACGTCGGCACCCGTGCGCTCACGTCGAGCCGAGAATCCGCGGCAGGATCCGAGCGAGGAGCTGGATCTTGGCGAATGAGGTCGCCGCTTCCCAGTACGCTGATTTCCGGGAAACAAGAGACCGGCAGTCCCGATCCCGTCGGATGGGCAAGGCACGGGCGATGCGCGTTGTTCGCAGCGCCGAGGCTTGCAGGATAGGCAGGTCCGCCCGGCGCTGAGGTTGAATTTGAGGCCGCGACAGCTCACAACGCTGCGCCGCCCAGCGGCCGTCTTAGGTGCGCGGCGCCGGAACACCGGCCAAGAGGTCGCGCAGCACGTCGTCCGGTCGATAACCCTCGATCTCCAGGTCCGCGGTCAGCTTCAAACGGTGGCGCAGAACGGCTGGCGCCATGGCCTTGACGTCGTCCGGCGTGACGAAGTCGCTGCCGCTTGCCAGCGCATGACCGCGGGCGGCGCGCACCAGGGCCACCGTGGCGCGCGGCCCCGGGCCTGTCTCGATGCCTTGCCAATCCCGCGCCGTGCGCACCACCCGCACGGCGTAGCCAAGGATGCTGTCGTCCATCTGGAGCGTCGCTGTGATGCGCTGGATCGCCTGCAGATCTTCGATGGTCAGCACCTGTTCGATCTGCGAGGTATCCAGCTGATCTCCCACCTTCCCCTGCGTGGCCTGGCGCACCATGGCGATTTCTTCGCGCTCTTCGGGGTAGCTGATGAAGACCTTGAGCAGGAAGCGGTCGAGCTGGGCCTGGGGCAGGGGATAGGTGCCCTCCTGTTCGATGGGGTTCTGGGTCGCGAAGACGAGGAAGGGCGGGGCGAGCGCGAGTGCCTTGCCCTCGATGGTGACTTGCTGCTCCTGCATGGCCTCCAGCATGGCCGACTGGGTCTTGGCCGGTGCGCGATTGATCTCGTCGCCGAGCAGCAGGTTGCAGAAGATGGGGCCGCGCCGGATGCGGAACTCCTCGCTCTTGAGGTCGAACATGGCGTGCCCGGTCACGTCGCTGGGCATGAGATCGGGCGTGAACTGGATCCGCGAGAAGCGCCCGCCGACCGCGGCGGCCAGGGCGCGCACCAAGAGGGTCTTGCCGACACCCGGCAGGCCTTCGAGGAGGACATGACCCGCCGCCGCGAGCGCGACGATCGCCTCGCGGATGACCTGCTCTTGACCTATCAAGGCGCGCGCGACCATGGATTCGAGGGCCGCGAGCCGGGAGGCCGCCTCGCCGATGGCGAGCGGTGCGTCGCCGGTTCCTGTCATCGTCATCCGTTGCTCCGTCGAAGAGGCCCTGCACCTGTGCGATCCAGGGTCGGTTGTGTCCTAGGGTCGAGGCTCGGGCGGCGGGGCGCCGACTGTGCCCCTTCGGGTGCTTCGTCGCAAGCCTTGCAGCAGCGCGGCCTGCTCGACAAAGGCGCGCGCGTCCTCTGGCTGGGCGAAGAGCGAGCGGTAGATGCGCTCGACGGGCTCGCCGGTGAAGGCGGCCAGGGCCTGCGCCTGCGCGTGCCTGTCCGCGCGGGCGATACTCGGGTGACCTTTCAGCCAGCCGCCGAGGATGCGTTCGCGGCTCGATTCGACTAGATGGCCGGTTCCGCCATGGCGCCAGAGGAAGTCGCCGCTCGCGTCCAGATGCTCGATCAGGTTCCGCCTGCTCCGATCAGGCGCGGCGGTCAGGGGGCCGAGCCGTCGGCCAAGTGACCACAGCCAGAACAGGGCCAGGAGTCCGACCGAGGCCAGCGCCTCGGGTGCAATGTCCCAGAGGAGCAGGCCCAGCCATGGCATGTCGCTGTCGTAGAGCAGCCAGACCTTTCCGCCGTCGCCGGGCGCCATCAACTGAGCCGCGAAGTAGGCGTGATCGTGGTCGCCGATGGCCGCATTGGTTAGAAAGGCACTGTCGCTCAGAACCGTCAACCGACCTTGGCCAATGCGCCTCTGGATGACCCTGGCGCGTCCCGCGGCGGTTGCCAGGGTCTCATCGCCCGCGTCTCCTTCCAGGGAAAAACCGGCTTGAAAGGCGACCTTCGCCGGGCGGCGCGCGTCAGGCGCCTGGACGCTCGCCAGGACCTCGTCCCGGTCACCAGCTCCGGCCGCGTCCGAGGGCTCGAATCTGAGTCGCAGGCCCAGATCGGATAGCAAATCCTCGGGGGGTGCCTCCTCGTTCCAGGTCTCCATGGCCTCCACGACCAGGTGGCCGCCTTGCCCCAGCCAGGACATGAGGCGCGAGCGGCGCTCCTCGCTCATGGGGCCGAGTCCCAGAACGACCAGGGTGTCGGTCGCGGGAGGCAGATTCCAGAGGCGGTCGCGGCCGGCGACGCTCTCGACGGGGATATCCAGTCTGGCGAGAAACCGCTCGGTCGCCAAGAGAGGATTCCGGCGTGCCTCGGCCGAGTAGCCCTCGGGGACGCTGATTGTCCGGCGCTCGAAATTGGCGAAGAACCAGCTCAGCATCCCGGTGACCGCAATGAGGACGAGTCCGCCGACGACCAGACTCAATGTGCGTCGCTCCGCGCTCAAGTCGTCACCGTCTCGGCGTCCGCCGTCCAGCGCGACCAGGTGTCGAGCAGTGCCTCAAGCGCCTCGTCCGTCGGGAGCCGGTGGGCGTAGGCGAAACGCTGCCAGGCTCGGGTCACCAGGGCGAAGGGGCCGAGCCTGGCGGGCGAGAGCCGGCGGGAGGCGAGCGCCAGGCACTCGCCCTCGGTCGCGCCATCCGGTATCTCGACCCCCAGCCGGATCAGGTGCGCCAGGCTCGCGCGATAGAGCAGCGAGAGCGCGCCACGCCGATCGCCCTCTGTCAGTCGCGACCTGACCGCTCCCGCGATGTCCTCTGGCAAGCCCGCGTCCGCGATGGACTCCAGCGAGGGTGGCGCCGGCGATCGATCCGGTCGCGCGCGCCGCGCGGTCCAGCCGAATCGGCCGCGGTCTCTCCACACGCGGACGCCGAGCAGGGCGATCGCGACCACGGCCAGCGCGAGCAGCAGCCACTTGAGCGACGTCGCGACGGCGAGGAGGATCGCCTTCACGCCTCTCGGCAGGCTCGCGGGCTCTTCCTCTTGCGCCGGGGTCGAGATGGGTACCCATTCCTGACGCTCCTTGAGGCTCCCGAACGCCGGGTCGGCCAGGATCTCCGCGATCAGCGCTCGCGCCTGATCGGGTTCCGTGCGCGCATCCGCCGTTGCCATCCCGGCGGGGAGCAGGCTGAGACCGAGGACGAGTGTAGCGACCGCCAGGCCAGCGCCGAAGCGCGCGGCGTCATCGCGGCCGCGCGTCGGTGCCCGGTTCGCGCCAGGCGAGGCCGCGCGCGCCTGCTTGAAGGCCAGCTCGAGGTCCCAGGCTTCGAGCTCGGTGCGGCGCGCGAGGTAGAGGGCGAAGCCGGCGCAGACGTAGAAGGGTGCGATGAGCGAGAAGGCGAAGGCGTAGCCGATGACGCTGACCCAATAGGCCCAGGAGGTCTCATCGGTCACGGCGGCGAGGAGATCCAGTCGCGGCACGCCCTGCGGCACCAGGAAGAAGACGCCCAGCAGGATCCCCGCCCAGATCAGGATCTCGAAGTGATAGCAGGTCAGGGTCACCCAGAAGGGCACGCCACTGCCGTTGCTCATGACGTGGCGGCGTTGGCGCAAGGCGGATCCTTGCAGCCCCTCCAGCAGGGTCAGGGGCATGAGGAAGGATCTGCGCATACTGATGCGCCGCCACAGGAGGTGCGGCAACATCCGCCTGGGGAGCCCGTCGCGCAGCAGGGGGCCGAGCGCGCGCCAGCCCAGCCGCTCGCCGAACAGGGCTCGGCTCGCCCAGACGAGCAGCGGCCCCTCGTAGATGGGTTTGAGCCACCAGAGCGCCAGCAGCCAAAGGCCCGGCCTCGGACCGGTCAGGAAGAGACAGAGAACCCCGAGCGGCAGCGCGCTCACCCACCAGAGCAGCCACATCGGCAGGAACCAGGCGCGTGCCAGCGCGAACCCGAGATCCTGCCCTTCCCAGGGGTCGCGCGGGCGCAGGCTCGCGGTGGCGCGGTCAAGCTCCATGCCGGCCTCGGCCCGCCAGCGTGAGATAGAGCGCGACCAGCACCCAGCCGGCCAGGCCCACGCCATATTTCACCGCGCCTGGCGCGGTTCCCGATGACCAGAAGGCCTCGACGATAGCGGCCAGCAGCAGCATGATCCCCGCGCCGCCGACCAGGACGATGGCGTCCCGCGCGTTGGCGCGCAGCGCGGCGAGCCGCGAGCGATTGCCCGGGGCGAGCAGCGCCTTGCCCAGCAGCAGGCCGGCGGCGCCCGAGATGGCGATGGCGGTCAGCTCATAGGGGCCGTGGCCGCTGACGAAGGTCCAGAAGGTCTCGCCGTAGTCGAGCCGGGTCAGATGGCCGGCGGCGGCGCCGATGAAGAGCCCGTTGAAGACCAGGATGACGGCGGTGCCGACGCCGAAGAGCAGACCGCTTGCGAAGCTGCGGAAACCGATGCCGACGTTGTTCATGATGTAGAAGCCGAACATGGCGAAATCGGTGTCCGCCTGCCGCGCCTGGCTGCGGCCCGGCTTGCGGTTCGCGGGATCGTAGAGCTCCTCGAGGTTGGCGATCTCGAGGCTGCTCATGAGGCTGTGAATGACCTCTTCGTCCTGGTGGGCGGCGACGCCCATGCCCAGCATGGGCAGGAAGAGCAGCGCCATCCCCAGCCAGAACGCCCCGGCATGACGGCGCAGGGTGCGCGGGAAGTCGCGGGCCATGAAGCCGAGCGAGGCCTTGAGCAGCCGGGTTCTGCGGCGATAGAGCTGGCGATAGCCACGCCGTGCCAGGTCGTGCAGATCGGCGATGAGTCCCGGGCTGTAGCCACGGCTGCGCGCCAGGGCATAGTGAGCGCAGACGTGCCTGTAGAGCTGCGGAAACGGTCGCGGGTCCGGCACGGGCGCTTGGCGGCCCGTTTTGCCGCCGGCCTCCAGCGCCCTCAGCACACCCCGGTATTGCTCCCAGAGCGCGGCATGGGCGGCCTCGAACTGTTGCTGTTTCATGAGGGCTCGGGTTCGCGTCCGCGCGCCAGCCAGCTCGCCCAGCCTCGCGCCAGATCCACCGCCCGCGCGCCCTGCTCGTGGGTGAGGATTTCGGCCAGCTCGATCCGGCGCGCCTCGGACAGCCGCTCGCCGCGCTCGGCGAAGGAGAGGATGGCTTGCTGCGTCTCGGTGCTCAATCTGTGCGGGGGTGCGATGGGCGTCGCCGAGACGGCGGCGCGCGACGCCGTGCGACGCTCGGCGTGAAGGACCAGCGTCCCCGCCGCCAGGTCGCCGAGCCGGCGGAAATCGCGGTCGATGAGCAGACTGATGAGGCCGATGCCGTAGAGTACCGGCAGGAAATCGACGACACGCAGGAGATTGCGAATCATGGATGCCGGCAGGCCGACCGGCGTGCCGTCGTCATGCGCGACGATCAGTCCCATGGCGCGCTTGCCGGGCGTCGTCCCCTTCCAGACCTCGAAGACGACCGGATAGAACCATTCGAGAAGAAAGAAGGCGAGCAGCATGAGGCCGGCGCCGACGTCGGCGAGCACGATGAGCGGCGTGAGCGCCAGATAGAGTCCGGCGCGGATGACCCCATCCAGCACGAAGGCGAGCGCCCGCGGCACGGGTCCGGCGACCCGCAGCCCCAGGTCGATTCCCTCGGGCGTCTCGTTGAAGCGGATGGTGTCGATGCTGGGCTGCATATCCTGGTCGAGGCGGTGCGCCGATACTGGTCAGGTGTGCGGGCGCTCATGACCGCCCGGCACGGGGCCATCGGTCCGTCGCGCCCGGTCAACGGTAAAGGTCGAGCGGGAAGTATTCCGTGATCAGGATCACCGGACGCCCATCGATGATGATGCGGTAGGTGCGGAAGACGGCCATGGCGCCGTCGGCGGTCCGGTCCACGCCGATGTCCAGCACCTCCCGGTAGCTCTCCAGGCCACTGTCGCGGATGAGCGCCCCGATGCCGATCTCGCGGTCGATGAGCCTCTGTCGGAACTCGGGCGGTATCAACTCGGCGCGGATCAGCGAGAAGGCCTCGGCGAAACTCCTTCCGCTATCCGTGCCGCGCAGGCGTGCGTCGCGGATGAGGCAGAGGTCATCGGCTTCGACCTGAATCCAGGGGACGGGCTCCAGTGCGGCCTCGAAGCGCTGCTCAAGTGTATCCACCGCGACCGGCTCCCAGAAATACGCCTCCAGGATCTTGGTCACTGTGCCGTCCGTGACCAGCAAGGCACGTAGAAAGGGTGGTAGATCGCTCAAGGCGAGCCGCTCGCCGTTGGGCGCGGCGATGTCGCCCTGCCTGACGAAGCCGTCACGGCGAAAGGGGAGCTCTGCGGGCGCCGAGGCGGCGCGGCCATAGTAGCGGTGCATCGCGCGACCTCAGTGCCGCCAGCCGGGCGGGGGAGCGCCAGCCGAAGTGGATGTCTCTGAAGTGGATGTCTCTGAAGTGGATGTCTCTGAAGTGGATGTCTCTGAGATGCGGAAGGCTGCGCGGAGCCGCTCTTGCGTCGCTGTTTCGTGCTCAAGGGGCGCCGAGGACACGCAGGCGCCGAAGGACGGGCGCGTCGCGCTCGCGGCGTCACGCGGAGGATTTGCGTCGATAAGACTTGTTGCGTTACTGCCAAGGATCATGTGGTGGAAATTCCGAGGGCTGGGCCGGTCGCTTGTGAGCGGCATTCAGCAGCGCGTGTCTCGCCCGTCCTGAATCCGCGAAAATGAATCGTGTTTTATTTTTTAACTTTTTGAATAATAGATAAAAAACGCTGTATTGCTCGAAACCGTCCGGCGGGGGAGGGGGTAGGGGGATGCGGTTGAATCCAATCCGCTGTAAGAAATCTACCAATCTGTTCGATTGTGGGCTTGATGTCTAATCGGATTTGCCCCAATCTTAAGTGGGGCCCCCAACCGCCAGGAGTCACCCCGATGCTCTGCAGGGGGCACACCCCGCCCTGCCGCACGTTTACCTCAGCGCCAGCCTGGAAATGGGCTATGGTTGTGACAGGGACGGCGCGCGGCGTGGCTCGGAAAGCATACGCGTATCGTGTTATATACATTGTGCCTGATGGCCAACAATCTGGAGATTCAACCCATGACCAAGATCGTCAAAGTCGCTTCCCTGTCTGCTGCCGCACTTCTGAGCGCCTCCATGCTCGGCGGCTGCACCACCGACCAGACCGCTCGTGATATGGCTCAGCAAGCCATGGACACCGCCAACAGTGCCCAGGCCTGCTGCAACTCCAACACCGAGCGCTTGGATCGTATGTATCAGAAGATCATGGGCAAGTAAGACGCACTGCCCGATTTGCTCCGGCGTCCCACAACCTGTGGGATGCCGGTGTCTTCCGCCACCGCCTTCTCGACCAAGGCCCAATCGATCGTCACGTCCTCTGCATTCGCGATCGACTCGGGAATCACCGATCTCGCACTCTTAAGCTCGCTCTTCTCGCCTGTCTGTACCTCAAGATAGAGGTCGTCTCCGCGCCAACCGACCTTATACGGCTGGTCGATGATGGCGACCGGCGTCTCGATGCTGACCGTCGGATACAGCTCCTCCACCCCTTCGGGATACATGCGGATGCAGCCGCCGCTCACCTCCATGCCGATGCCCCAGGGCATGCTGGTGCCGTGGATGAGGTAGTCCGGATTGCTCAGGCGCATCGCATAGCGCCCGAGCGGGTTGTCCGGGCCTGGCGGAACCGTCGCTGGCAGGATGTCGCCGCGCGCCGCATGGGAGGCACGCACATTGGGTCCGGGCGTCCAGACCGGATTCTCCCGCTTCTGGATGACTTTGAAGGTGCCGAGCGGTGTGCCCATGGCGTCCTTGCCGACGCTGATGGTGTAGATGCGCACCTCGTTCGGGCTGTCGGGCGGGTAGTAATAGAGCCGCTTCTCGGCGCGGTTGATCACGATCCCCTCGCGCGCCACATTGGGCAGCACGAAGATGCTTGGGACCATGACCTCCGTCCCCTCGCCAGGCACCCACATGTCGACCTTGGGGTTGGCTTGACGCATGTCTGCGTAGCCCAGATTGTTCTGCCGGGCGATATCCAGCAGCGTATCCTTGGCCCGTGCCGTGAGATAGAAGGGAACGCCGACGACGGAGTCATTGGGGTTGTCCAGTCGGAACGTCTCGGCGCGAGCGCCTTGTCCGGCCCCCAAGCCAAGCAGGGATACACCGATCAAGGTCGCGAGCCATGCCCGCCCCTGTCTGCCAACATCCGGTCCACTCGTAACACGCTTCATACTCTTCCTCTTCATACTCTTAGTCTGGTTGAGATTCGATGAAAAAACCGTCCCGATTGTCGCATGTTCGCAATATCGGGGTCGCCGCTCATGTGGATGCGGGCAAGACCACGCTGACCGAGCGCATCCTCTTCTACACCGGCGCCTCCTACAAGATCGGCGAGGTGCATGACGGCGCGGCCCACATGGACTACATGGCCGAAGAGCAGCAGCACGGCATCACCATCACCGCCGCCGTCACCAAGGCCCCGTGGCGAGAGCATCTGCTGCAGCTGATCGACACGCCCGGACACGTCGACTTCTCCATCGAGGTCGAGCGCGCCATGCGCGTCCTCGACGGTTGTGTCCTCGTGCTCGACGGTGTGCGCGGCGTCGAACCCCAAACCGAGACGGTGTGGCGTCAACGTTCCCACTTCAAGCTGCCCGCGCTCTTCTTCGTCAACAAGATGGACCGCCCCGGCGCGGACTTTCGGCGCAGTCTGGATGCCATCCGTGAACGCCTCCAGGCGGAGCCGGTCCCGATCACCGTCCCCTTTCCGGAGGAGGCGTGCGTGGTCCATTTGATCGACCGAACCCGGATTCGGTTCCATGGCGATCAGGGCGATCAGGTGGTGATCGACCCCTGTCCCCCCGAGCTGTGGGAGCGTTGCGCGGACCTGCGCGAGTCCCTTGCGCTGACGGCCGCCGAGGTGGACGAGGCACTGGCCGACATCGTCCTGGCGGGCGAGGAGCCGGACGCCCCGAGTCTGCGTGCCGCCATCCGCAAAGGCACGCTGGCCGGCGCCCTCTTTCCCTGTCTCGGTGGCAGTGCGCTGCGCAATCTCGGCGTACAGCCGGTGCTCGATGCGGTCGTGGACTTCCTCCCGGCCCCGCTGGACAGGCCCCCGTCGCTGGCGAGGACGCCCGACGGCAGTGAGGAAGCCGTGGTCATGGGCGCAGAGGGTTCCTTGGCGGCGCTGGCGTTCAAGGTCCAGCTCTGGGATGGGCGGCGTCACGTCTTCGCCCGGATCTACCGAGGTGCGCTCAAGCCCGGCGACAGCCTGGCATTCCTCGGCGGCGATGGGAAGGTCCGGTCCGAGCATCTCGCGCGCATCTTCGATGTCGACGCGGGAAAGAAGACCAAGCTGGACGAGGCCCTAGCGGGGCAGATCGTGCTCTTGGCCGGGCTCAGGTTCGCCTCCACCGGCGACACCCTCTGCGCGCCCGGCCATCTGCTGAGCCTCGAGCGTATCGTCACCCATGCGCCCGTGCTGGGTCTCGCCATCGAGCCGGCCGCTGGGACCGAGGAAGACAAGCTGATCGAGGTCCTGGGGAAGGTTCAGCAGGAAGACCCAACCCTTTTGGTCGAGGAAGACCCGGAGACCGGGCAGCGGCTGCTGCGCGGGATGGGCGAGCTGCACCTGCAGATCGTCATCGAGCGGCTCGCACGCGAGTTCGGCGTCTCCGTCCGGACCGGGCGCCCGGCGGTCGCCATGCGCGAGACCATCTGCCAGGCGGCGAGCGCTGACGCCCTCTTTGCGCCACCGCCGACGCCGGATCCGCGTCAGCCCGACCTCATGGCGCGCGCGGTCGTCACCGTTCGGCCGCTGGCGCGCGGGGAGGGCGAGCAGATCGAGGTCCGGCCGCGGGTGCTTCCGGAGGGTAGCGCGCTCAGTCCGGGCCAGGTCCTCGCGATCGAACAGGCCATCGGCGGCGCCCTCATGTCGGGCCCGCGCTCGGGCTCGCAACTGCAGGATCTTCGTGTCGAGGTCGTCGAAGTCGAACTCTTTGGTCAGGGCTCGCCCCCCGACGCCTTGGCCGCCGCAACCGCCAAGGCTCTGCGGAAGGCGATCGACGCGGCGCAGCCCGCGCTCATGCAGCCCATCATGCGGCTGGAGGTCGTGGTCCCGGAGTTCAGTCTCGGCGCCGTGCTGGGCGATCTGCAGGCCAGGCGCGCATTGATCCAGGATACATCCGCCCAGGGCGATCTGGCGGTGATCGCGGCGGAGGCCGCCCTGGAGCGGCTATTGGGCTACACCACCGATCTGCGCAGCCTGACGCAAGGCCGGGGGCAGTTCAGCATGACGCTCGATCGCTTCGATCTCTGCTGAAGCGGGTCGGCAAGGTGCGCCCGGGCAGCGCCGCCGTCATGACTCGCGGGTGTCGAGGGTACCGTGCTCGATTGGATCCTGGATGGCGATCACGCGATTGCGGCCTTCGTCCTTCGCGCGATAGAGGGCGATGTCCGCTCGCTCGATCAGCGCCTCGGCGGTCTCCTGCGACCTCGCCTTGACGGCGCCGATGGAGACGGTGATCGCGCCGATGATGTCCTTGGTGCTCTTGCGCTTGATCCGGATGGCCGCGACCTTGTGGCGGATCTGCTCGGCGACTCCCGCCGCGACGCTCAGCTCATCATTGACGATGACAGCGAACTCCTCGCCACCGTAGCGGGCGACGAAGATGGCATCGCTCTGGAAGTCCGCCAGCAGAGCGCCGACGATCTCCAGGATGCGATCTCCCATGAGATGCCCATAGGTATCGTTGCACTGTTTGAAGTTGTCGAGATCGAGCAACAAGAGGCTGGTCGGCTCGTCGGTGGAGTTGAGCGCCTGATGCAAGGCGTCATTGAAGGCCCGGCGATTGGCGATCTTGGTCAGGCTGTCCATGCGCGCGTTTTGCTGACTCTGCTCCAGCTCCTTTCTGAGCTTCGCCATCTCCGCGCTCGCGGCCTCCAGCTCGCCGCGAAACTGCCGGTTGAGGGTTTCGAGCGTGGCCGTGTCCTCGATCAACTTGCTGAGACAGGCCCGGATTTGGTCCTGGTCGACCGGCTCCTCGAAGACGTCCATCGCGTCCTTCAGCGTGACCTCGAAGTCCTCGGTGCCCCGCATGTTCTTGGTGACCGACTTCGCCAGCTGGGCGAGGAGACCGACGAGCAGGTTCTGCGCCTGCAGGCTGTTCGGCAGATAGGTCTTGACGAAATACTCGAAGAACAGGGACTCGCTCACATCCGGATCGTAGCTGCCGGCGCTCGGGAAGCGTTCGAGCAGCACCTGGCTGAGCTCGGGGCTGGCGTTTTGGACGTGCGCGTACCAGAGGGCGTAGTTGTAGGGCGTGGGTGGAATCTGGCGTTGCACCATCAAGGGCACCGCCATACGCAGGTAATCGGAAGACGTGCTCAAGTTCTCTCTGAACACCATTCCTTTGACGGTCATGGACGATTTCTCACCGTAACGGAGCCATGCTAGGGGCCCGGAGGCCTCTGATTGCCGAACGCGGATGATTGCCTGGCAGGGATTCGCGCCTAACCCATCATATGCCATGACGCGCGTGCGTGTGAGACCTGGCCGACCGCCCAGCTCCGATTTTGTGAGCGAGATCTCCCGAGTGACGCCGAGACGCGGCGGTGATGCCCGAACGCGGGCGCTTCAGACTGTCGGCCGTGCTCCGCCAGGGCGGCGTCGCGGCGCCTAGCCAAGCATGTGTGTGCCGGTGCTGACGACCTCGCACCTTACGGATGCGCGCCCGCGGGAGGGCGCGGGTCGCGTGCTAGTCGTCAGATGCCTTGGTGTCATCCTTCACGTCGTGATCGGGCGTATTCGAGTCGCGTCGAGAGGTCGAGAATTGGTAGTAGAGGAGCCAGCCGGCGAGCCCGAGAAATACCATGAGTTCCGCCGCGGCGAATGAGCCTTTGTCCATGTCTAATGCCTCGCTGTGATCGTGGAACGGGTCTTTCGACACTGCGAGAGGAGAGCTTGGGATCCGGGTCTTGATTGCAACCACGCTGTTAGCGGGTCCATTCGGCCCGCATCGCGCCAGGTTTTGGGCGGTGCTTAGGCCGGTCCGTCGTGGCGATCCGGCACAGGCGTCGGCTGCTCTAAATGCGAGCATGAATTGATCTCGCATTCATCTGCGGATGGGTGCCGGTTCGGGTTATGCTTCGATCTCTCGTCGGCAATCGAGCCGCCTATCCGCAGCACCAGAGCATGTCCCACCAGTCTCAGCCCATCCGACTCTCCGACCTTCCGCACGGCACGCATGCCCGCTTGACCGAGATCCGTGGCGGTCGTCATTTGACCCGCCGCCTCTTGGCGTTGGGTCTGAGGCAGGGGAGTTCGCTCTGCGTCGTTCAGCGTAGAGGGCAGGGCCTGGTGCTGGCGACCGGGGAGGTCAGGATCGCCGTTGGCTCGGGGATCGCCGACAAGCTCTGGGTCACGCCGGAGGACCTTGGCCCCGACGCCACGCCGCACGCCGTGCCGGAAGAGGCGGATCCGTTCCCGGATGACGTGCATCCGGGACGTCCGATCAACACCGCGAACTAGGAGCCGCCAGTCGCAATGAAACACAAGACGGCTCGCCCCAACGCGGATGGCGATCTCGCGCAGATGCCGCTGACGGTCGCCCTGGCCGGCAACCCCAACTGCGGAAAGTCGGCCCTCTTCAACGCCCTGACCGGCATCCGGCAGACGACGGGAAACTGGCCCGGCGTCACCGTCGAGCGCAAAGAGGGCTACCTGGAGTTGGACGGTCGGCGGATTCGCGTGATCGACCTGCCGGGCATCTATTCCCTGGACGCCAACTCGCTGGACGAGGTCGTCACGCGCGACTATCTGCTGAGCCGGGATGCCGATCTCATCGTCAATGTCATCGACGCCAGCAACCTGGAGCGGCACCTCTACCTCAGCGTTCAGCTGCTGGAGATGGGCGTGCCCATCGTGGTCGCGCTCAATATGATGGACGTCGCCCGCAAGCGCGGTATCCAGATCGACACCAATCAATTGACCGCCGCCGTCGGCTGTCCCGTGGTGCCTGTCGTGGCGGTCAGCAAGGAAGGCCTGACCGAGCTGCAGGCGCGTCTGCTCGCCGTCGCCGAGCGGCGCGAGCCAGCGGGTATGCCGCTGGTGCAGGGCGAGTGCGTCGAGGAGGCCGTGACCGACCTCGTGGTCCTGCTCAAGGACATCCCGCACCGCGCCAACGCCCGTTGGCTGGCGCTCAAGCTCCTGGAGTCGGACCCTATCGCCGAGAAGGGAATCAGCCCTGAGGTCATGACCGCGGTGGAGCAGGCCCGCCATCAGATCGCCGAGCGCACGGGCGAGGACAGCGACCTCCACATCGCGGATACCCGCTACGGACATGCCCACACGCTGGCACAGCGCGTGGTGCGCGAGGATCGCCGCCTCGAGCGTACCCTCTCGGACCGGATCGACCATGTGGTGCTCAGCAAGACCTTCGGCATCCCGCTCTTTCTGCTCATGATTTACCTGATGTTCATGTTCACCATGAACATCGGCGGGGCCTTCATCGACTTCTTCGATCTGCTCGGGCAGACGCTCTTCGTCGATGGGCTGAGCAACCTGCTGGAGGGCCTCGATGCCCCCGCCTGGCTGATCCTGGTGCTCGCCGACGGCATCGGCGGCGGCCTTCAGGTCGTCGGCACCTTCATCCCCATCATCGCCAGCCTCTACATCGTGCTCTCCGCCCTCGAGGACAGTGGCTACATGGCGCGTGCCGCCTTCGTCATGGACCGTTTCATGCGCTCCATCGGGCTGCCGGGGAAGGCCTTCGTGCCGCTCATCGTCGGCTTCGGCTGCAATGTGCCCGCGGTGATGGCGACCCGCACGCTCGAGAGCGAGCGTGAGCGCAAGCTGACCATCCTCATGAACCCCTTCATGTCCTGCGGGGCTCGGCTACCTGTTTATGCCCTCTTCGCCGCGGCCTTCTTCCCGCACTCGGGCCAGAATCTCGTCTTCGCGCTCTATCTGACCGGGATCGGCGTCGCCATTCTGTCCGGACTGGTGATGAAGCACACCCTCCTGCAGGGCGATAGCTCGGGCTTGCTGATGGAGCTGCCGCCCTACCATTTGCCAACCCTCAAGGGCGTGCTGTTGCGTACCTGGGATCGGGTCAAGCTGTTCCTGCGCGAGGCGGGCAAGATCATCGTGCTCATGGTGCTGGTGCTCAACGTGTTGGCCACGGTCGGCAGTGACGGGAGCCTGGGCAATCAGGAGAGCGACAAATCGATCCTGGCCGCGGTCAGCCGCACCGCAACGCCGCTCTTCGCGCCCATGGGCATCCGGGAAGACAACTGGCCAGCGATTCTCGGCGTCTTCTCGGGCGTGCTCGCCAAAGAGGTCATCGTTGGTACCTTGGACTCCCTCTATGGGCGATTGGCCGCAGAGACGGCCCCGGCTGAGGTGCCCGAGCCCTTCGACCTCTGGCGTGATCTGGGTCGGGCCGGAGCCTCGGTCGGACAGAACCTCGCGCATCTCGGTGCCCGCGTGCTGGACCCGCTCGGACTCGATGTCGGCGATCTGAGCGATCGCGAGACGGCGGCGGCCGAGCAGGGTCTGCAGAGCGGGACGTTCGGCGCCATGGCCGAGCGCTTCGACGGACAGGCTGGCGCCTTCGCCTACCTGCTGTTCGTGCTGCTCTATTTCCCCTGTGTCGCTACCATCGGCGCCATCGTTCGGGAGGCCGGGGCCGCCTGGGCCATGTTCGTCGGCTTCTGGACCACGACGATCGCCTTCCTCACCGCGACCCTCTTCTACCAGATCGCGACCTTTGAGCGCGCCCCAGTGGTCGCGAGTCTCTGGATCGCGGGTGGCATCGGCCTCTTCACGACCATCCTCGTCGCCCTGCGCCTCTGGGCAAGTAAAGAGGCCGAGCCCCCATCGCTCGGGAAATCAGAGGCATGATGCAAGCCTGCGCCATCCGCCGAGAGCCGTTCGCTCTCGGCGCCATGTCGGATCCAGGGTCAGGGTATTGCCGGCCATCCGACGGATGCGTTGCGGGTTGGGTTCAGTGCCTGGCAGCGCTAGAGACTTTTCGGGCGGGTGATCGATAGCAGCTGCGCGCTGCCGGGACTGAGCGTCTTCCAGTCGTTCGGCATCTCGAGCCGGGCGACCGTTGCGGTCGGCAGCAGCTTGCCATCGTCTGGCAGCTCGATTTCGTCGCCGACCAGATGGCAGAGCAGTTCCTCGAGCCCCGGATTGTGTCCGACGAGCAGCACGGTCGCGGCGGCCTCCGGGCAGCGGGCCAGAACGCCGAGCAGATCGGGGACACTGGCCTCGTAGATGGTCTCGTCCCAGACGATGCGTTTCTTCTTGAAGTCCAGGCGTTTGCACACCTTGGCCGCGGTCTGGCGGGCACGTTCCGCCGGCGAGCAGACGATGTGGTCGGGGACTAGGCCCTCGCGGTAGAGCCAGCTGCCCACCTTGGGCGCATCGCTCTTGCCCCGCTTGGCCAATGGGCGCTCGAAATCGCTCCCAGCGTCCGAATCCCAGTCCGATTTCGCGTGACGCAGGAGCAGCAGCTCTCGGGGCATATGGAAGAAGGGATCAGCGTAGCTCAAACTGCATTGAAAACCGGCCTGCGACAACCATGGCAGGTTTTTAACACATTCGTCATTTTGGCGTAACCTCAGCTGGTTTCGGCCAGAAGACGCTCGATCATCCCTTGAGACTGACTGAGATAGCCGCCGCCGAACACATTCAGGTGGTTGAGGATGTGGTAGAGGTTGTAGAGGATCTTGCGGGTCGCATAACCGGCGTCGAGCGGCCAGGACTCCCGATAGGCGGCGTAGAAGTCGCTTCCGAACCCGCCGAACAGCTCGGTCATGGCGATGTCAGCCTCTCTATCCCCATGGTAGACGGCCGGATCGAAGATGACCGGCTCGCCACCACGGGTAGCGCCGATGTTGCCGCCCCAGAGATCGCCGTGCAGGATCGAGGCGGCTGGCTGATGGCCGATCAAGGCGTCCAGCCGGTCCATGAGACGCTCACCGGCCGTCTGCAGACGGCCGCCATGGCCATTGGCGGCGGCGATCTCCAGTTGAGGCCCCAAGCGCTGCGCACGCCAGAAATCGACCCAATCGTCGGATTGGGCGTTGCGCTGTGGCGTGGAGCCGATGGTGTTGTCGCGATGCCAGCCGAAGGCGTCCGCGGTCGCCCGATGCAGCTCGGCCAGTTGGCGCCCGGCGCGGGCGCCGTCCAGACGTCCGCCGAGGTCGAGCAGCTCCATCGCCAGGTAGCTCTGTCCGCCGCTCGTGCCGCTGCAGATGGGCTTGGGGACATGAATGGCGTCGGGCGCGGCGAGGGCGACCAGTCCCTCGGACTCGGCCTCGAACATCGCCACGCGGTCCGCCGCGTTGAGCTTGATGAAATAGGATCTGTGATGGTCGCTCAGGATGGCCGCCGTGTTGATGCAGCCCCCGCCAACCGGTCGATCGGTCTTGACCTGAAAGGGCTCTCCGGTCGCGGCGCTGATCGCTTGCGCGATCGCGGCCCACTGTGTCATCGAGGCATTCCTCGGCTAATCCTGCGGTGCAGCGGGCTGGTGCGCGGGAAGTGGGCGCGCAGGAATTGCATCTGATCGGCCAGCACGTTGCGACCCATGAGATAGATGTACTCGGCATGCGTGGGGATGAATGGCACGGCCAGCAGCTCCATGCCGGCGGCTTCCGGGGAGCGCCCAGCCTTGTCGTTGTTACAGCGCACGCACGCGGTCACCACGTTGCTCCATTGATCCGCTCCGCCCTTGCTGGTCGGGCGGACGTGATCGCGCGAGAGATGGCGTGGGGAGAAACGCTGGCCGCAGTACATGCACATGTGGTCATCGCGCTGAAACAAGGTGCGATTGGAGAGCGGCGGCGCATAGTCGTCCTGAAGCTTGTTCAGGGCGTGGTGGATGCCATAGGTGGCGATGATGGAGTGAATCCGCAGCTGGCTCTGCACCCGGGTGGCGGCGTTGATGCCGCCCCGGAGGAGGAACAGGGGATCACCGCAGGAGTAGGCGACCTGGCCGAGGAAATACAGTCGGGCGGCGACACGGTAGTCGACCCATTCCAGGGGCATACCTGCCAAGTCCGTTCGCAGTACCTGTTGATTGAGTGGCAACATAGGTGGATACGGCTCGGAATTTGCGAGCATCATACACGCTTAAGAGAGAGGCGCAAGGGATCCGGATCGAGTCCCACGGCACGCAAAATGCGCCCCACCAAGGGCTTGGCAAGATGCCGCTCCTGGGTCCGGTCGCGTCCAGGAGCCCGCCGGAAACCTGATCC
This sequence comes from Thiocystis violacea, assembly GCF_016583565.1. Classification (GTDB taxonomy): domain Bacteria; phylum Pseudomonadota; class Gammaproteobacteria; order Chromatiales; family Chromatiaceae; genus Thiorhodococcus; species Thiorhodococcus violaceus_A. Next base: position 26,677 of record NZ_NRRF01000031.1, read on the forward strand.
ATCCACATGGAAGAGCGGCCCGCCAAGTCACATCATTCACAGCCCGCGCGGCTGCGCGGGTGCCTTCGGGATTTGTCAAGTCACACGAAGGTCGGAGACCGACATACGATTACAAGTGATTGTTTTCAATAGGTGCGTTGGCCGGTGGTCATCAATGTGCCAACACAGCGGGAATTCCCGTCCGGTGCCGTCCGAGGCGCGGTTCCTTGCCTCTATCCCCAGACTTATCCACAGAAATTGTGAACAAGTGATCGCGATTCAAGTCGACGCGCGATTTTCGACCGACACACTGGGTCGATCTCACTGCAGCGCCCGTCATTGGCTCGCCCGCGCCCTAGGACCAAGGCTGCTCAAGCGCCGATGACGATCTATCGTGTCGCCGTCGAGGCCCCGCTCGCCTCGCTCTTCGATTACGCGCCCCCGCCCGGCAGTGGCGAGGTGACGCCGGCCCCGGGCTCGCGCCTCCTGGTGCCCTTCGGGCGCGGGCGGCGGGTCGGCATCCTGGTCGAGATCGCGACAGAGACCGAGCAGGATCCGGCTGCCCTGAAGGCCGTCGAGCGCGTGCTGGATCCCGGTCCCCTGCTGATGCCGGCGGACCTGGCGCTCATCCGTTGGGCGGCAGGCTACTATCAGCAGCCGCTGGGCGAGGCGCTCTTCGCGGCACTGCCGGTCCGTCTGCGCGACCCGACCGCGTTGCTCGACGACCGGATCGCGGGCGTCGCGGCCTCATCCGCCGGCTTGGCGGCGAACCTCGCGGCGCTGGGACGCGCGCCGAAACAGCGTCAGCTGCTCGGCCTCTTGCAAGCCAGCCCGGCGGGTGCCTCCCTGGCACTGCTCGCGGACCGGCTGGGAGACTGCCGGGCAACGCTGCGTGCGCTGCGCGCCAAGGGGCTGATCGTCGATTGCAGGCTGGAGCGACAGGATGGCGCACCGGTCGGGGTGCAGGCCGTCTCCCCGGACCCCCATCCCCCGAACGACGAGCAGTCGCTCGCGGTCACTGCGGTGGGGGGCGCATTCGGTCGCTTTCAGGCCTTTCTCCTCGACGGCATCACCGGCAGCGGCAAGACCGAGGTCTACATCCGACTCATCCAGAGGCTGATCGCCGCCGGCCGGCAGGCGCTGGTCGTGGTTCCCGAGATCGGTCTGACCCCACAGTTGCGTGAGCGCTTCCGCCGGCGCGTCTCTGGCCCCATCGCCGTCCTGCATTCCGCGCTCACCCCAAGCGAACGCGAGCGCAATTGGCATCTGGCCGCGCGCGGCGAGGCGACACTCGTCCTGGGGACTCGCTCGGCCATCTTCACCCCGCTGCCCAGGCTCGCTCTGGTCGTCGTCGACGAAGAGCACGATCCCTCGCTGAAGCAGCAGGAGGGGTTCCGCTACTCGGCCCGTGATCTGGCCGTGCGGCGTGCCCAGCTCGCCGACTGCCCCGTGGTCCTCGGCACGGCGACCCCATCGCTCGAGACGCTGCACAATGCCCGGACCCAGCGCTATGCCTGGCTGCGGCTGACCAAGCGCGCCGGCCAGGCGCAACCCCCCGCGATCTCGCTGCTCGACATCCGTGGCCAGCCGCTGCGCGCCGGCCTCTCCAGCGTGCTCAGACGTCACATGCAGGCCGAGATCGCGGCGGGCAATCAGGTCTTGCTCTTCCTGAACCGGCGCGGCTACGCCCCCGTCTTCACCTGCCACGGCTGCGGCTGGGTCGGCGGCTGTCGCCACTGCGACGCCCGGCTCACATTGCACCTGCGCCAGAAGCGGCTGTGGTGCCACCACTGCGACTGGTCGCAGCCACTGCCGATCCGGTGCCCGGAGTGCCAGGGGCTGGACCTGAGGATGCTCGGCCAAGGGACGCAGCGACTCGAAGACGAGCTGCGCCCGCTCTTTCCGGGCGTCTCCATCGCCCGCATCGATCGCGACAGCACGCGCCGCAAGGGCGAGCTGGCGCGCCTCTTCGACGCCGCCCAGCGCGGCGAGATCCAGATCCTGCTGGGTACCCAGATGCTGGCCAAGGGGCACGACTTTCCCGGCGTCACCCTGGTCGGGATCCTCGACCTGGACCAGTCGCTCTACGCCAGCGACTTCCGCGCGCCAGAGCGCACCGCGCAGCTGATCGTCCAGGTCGCGGGCCGGGCGGGGCGGGCCGACCGTAGCGGTCGGGTCGTCATCCAGACCCGCCATCCTGAGCATCCGCTGCTGCAATCGCTGCTGAAGGATGGCTACGGCGGCTTCGCCGAGGCCGCGCTCGCCGAGCGTCGTGCCGCGGAGCTGCCGCCGTTTTCCTATCTGGTACTCGCGCGCGCGGACGCCCCTGACGAGGCGCAGCCCCTGGACTTCCTGCGCCAGGCGCGCGACCTCGGGGACGGGCTTGGCGAGCCGCGTGTCCAACTGCTCGGGCCTGTCCCGGCCCCGATGGGACGCCGCGCCGGGCGTCATCGCGCCCAGCTCCTGGTGCAATGCGCCGAGCGTCCACTGTTGCAGCGCTTTCTCGGGCAATGGACGGCGGCCCTGCGCCGCCTGCCGAAACGGCGCGGGTTGCGCTGGTCGCTCGATGTCGACCCACAGGACATGCTCTAACGGTCCGGGTCGCGTTCAGGTATCCTTGTGCACGCCGGCTCCTGGCCTGCCGCCGGGCCGACGCGACATCCAAGTATTCCAAAAATCATCCCTTTGCGGACTACCTCCGGCGAAGGCTCCCGAAGGGCGGCGATGACGTCCCGGGGCACCAAGCGCCGCGTGAGGCAGCAAGTCGTCAGCCTGCATGAAGCAAGACATCAAAGACCTCATCTCCACCGCGCTCTCCGCGCTCGTCAGCAGCGGCCAGCTCCAGCTTTCCGAGCTGCCGGAACCGCAAGTGGACCGCACCAAGGACGCGACGCACGGCGATTTCGCGACCAACATCGCCATGGTGCTCGCCAAGCTGGCCCGTACCAAGCCGCGCGACCTGGCACAGCGTCTGGTGGACGCCCTGCCTGAATCTGCGCTGGTCGCGAAGAGCGAGATCGCGGGACCCGGCTTCATCAACTTTTTCCTGGCCGAGGACGCTTACCGCGCGGTGGTGCCGCGCATCCTGGACGCCGGACACCGCTATGGCCGCAGCGACATCGGCGCCGGTAAGCGGGTTCAGGTCGAGTTCGTCTCCGCCAACCCGACCGGGCCGCTGCATGTCGGGCACGGGCGCGGCGCGGCCTACGGTGCCGTCGTCGCCGACCTGCTCGCGGCGGTCGGCTTCGACGTGCACCGTGAGTACTACGTCAACGACGCCGGCCGGCAGATGGACATCCTCGGCACCTCCGTCTGGCTGAGGTACCTGGAACTGTGCGGCGAGGCGCTGCGCTTCCCGAGCAACGGCTACAAGGGCGACTACGTCTGGGACATCGCCGCCACCCTGCACCGCGAGCACGGCGACGCCTATCGCGTCGAGGCCGAGCAGGTCTTCGCCGGGCTCCCGCCCGACATCCCGCAGGAAGGCGAGCCCCAAGAGGAGAACGGCGGCGACAAGGAGGCCCATATCGACGGCCTCATCGCCACGGCCAAGCGCCTGCTGGGCGACAACCGCTACCGCTACGTCTTCGAGCTTGGGCTCAACACCATCCTGGATGACATCCGCGCCGACCTCTCCGAGTTCGGCGTCGACTATCAGGAGTGGTACTCGGAGCGTTCGCTCGCCGAGAGCGGCGCGGTCAACAAGGCCATCGAACGGCTGCGCGAGTCTGAGCACGTCTACGAGCAGAACGGGGCACTCTGGTTCCGCTCCACCGACTTCGGTGACGAGAAGGACCGCGTCGTGGTCCGCGACAACGGCCAGACCACCTATTTCGCCTCAGACATCGCCTACCACATGGACAAGCTCGAGCGCGGCTTCGACCGCGTCATCGACATCTGGGGCGCGGATCATCACGGCTACATCCCGCGCGTGAAGGCGGCGCTGCAGGCGCTCGGCGACGATGCCGAGCGGCTCGACGTGCTGCTGGTCCAGTTCGCCATCCTCTACCGCGGCGGCGAGAAGGCGCAGATGTCGACCCGCTCCGGCGAGTTCGTCACCCTGCGCGAGTTGCGCCGGGAGGTCGGTCGTGACGCGGCGCGCTTCTTCTACGTGATGCGCCGCTGCGAGCAGCACCTCGACTTCGACCTGGATCTGGCCAAGTCCGAGTCCTCGGACAACCCGGTCTATTACATCCAGTACGCGCATGCCCGTGTCTGCAGCGTCCTGCGCCAGGCCGCGGATCGCGGCATGGTGATCGACCCCAGCCCGGGCTCGGCCCACTTGGACCGACTCAGCGAGGATCATGAGCAGGCCCTGCTGCGCACCCTGACCCGTTACCCGGAGGTCGTCGAGACGGCCGCCCTCAAGGAGGAGCCGCACCAGCTCACGCATTATCTGCGCGAGCTGGCCAACGAGCTCCACACCTACTACAACGCCCACCAGTTCCTGGTCGAGGACACTGACCTGCGTGATGCCCGCATCAAGCTGATCCTGGCGGTGCGCCAGGTACTGCGCAACGGCCTGGGACTGCTCGGCGTATCAGCACCGGAGAGCATGTGAGATGCCTAGGGACTATCGTCGCTCCACCCCGTCGCAGCCGCCGAAACGCAAGCCGTGCAGGTCCTGTGTGTGGTGGCTGATCGTCGGAATCGCGCTCGGGGTCGTTGTCTCGAGGATCCTCGCCCCGAGTCAGGGCGAGACCGAGCCGGCGGCCGAGACCGCGGCGACATCCGCGAAGAGCGAAAAATCAGCGTTGCCCAAGCCGAGCTTCCGCTTCGAGGAGCTCTTGAGCGATTCGGAGCCGGACAGCGGCAAGAGCCCGCCGCTGCCGCCGCCCGCGCCTCGGCCGCAACCGCCGGCCCAGAACCCCCAGGATGCAACGCAGACGGACACCGTCACACCCCCGCTGGCGATCACGCCAGAGCCGGTCGCCAAGCCGGCTAGCGGAACCTATGTCGTCCAGGTCGGCTCCTTCAGCCGTGCGGCGGACGCCGAGCGCCTCAAGGCCCAGCTCGCGCTGCTCGGCGTCTCGACCAGCGTGCAGGCCGCGACCCTCGCGAACGGTAAGGTGACGCACCGGGTTCGCACCGGCGGTTTTACGAGCCGACAGGAGGCGCAGAAGGTGCAGTCCCTGCTCAAGCGGAATGGCAAGGACAGTCTGGCGATCCCGGTGAAATAGGCGAGCGGCCGTGGCCGACCTGTACGAGCGCGATTTCTATGCCTGGACCCGTGAGCAGGTCCGGTTGCTGCGTGCGGGGCATTTCGATGAGCTGAGCACCGAGCATTTGCTGAAGTGGCAACGACAGCCCGAGTATCCGCATCGCAAGGGCTGGCGAGCCACCATCCATGCGCAGCGCCGCCGCATCGATCGGTTGCTGGCGGATAGCCTCAGCCTTCGGCCATTCCTCGCATCGCTCAGCGCGGAGGCCGACCCGGGCGCCCTCGATCTCCTGGTCCGGGAGACACCGCTCGACGACTCGGATCTCCCCGAGCGGTGTCCCTTTTCCATCGGCCAGATCCTCGACAACGATGTCTGGCCAGCCTGAGCCGCGCAGGCGGACAGCCGGTGGATCGACCCGCTACCCCTTGACTGTCAGCACTTGCTTCAGGGTGTGCACCACCTCGACCAGATCGCTCTGGTTCGCCATGACCGCGTCGATGTCCTTATAGGCGGCCGGGATCTCGTCGATCACGCCCTTGTCCTTGCGGCATTCCACGCCCCGCGTCTGCTCCTCCAGATCCTTGCGGGTGAAGCGGCGGGTCGCCTCGCCGCGGCTCATGCGCCGCCCCGCCCCGTGCGAGCAGGAGCAGAAGGACATGGGGTTCCCCAGTCCACGCACGATATAGGACTTGGCGCCCATGCTCCCCGGGATGATGCCCAGATCGCCCTCGCGCGCCCGGATCGCGCCCTTGCGGGTGAGATAGACGTCCTTGCCGAAGTGGTGCTCGCGCGCCACGTAGTTGTGGTGGCAGTTGATCGCCTCGGTCGTCGCCTCGAAGGGCGGCAACTGATCGCGCAGCGCCTCGATGATGAGTCGCATCATCTGACGACGGTTCTCCATGGCGTAGTCCTGCGCCCAGCCGACGGCTTCGACATAGTCGTCGAAGTGCACGCTGCCCTCGGGGAGATAGGCCAGGTTCTGGTCCGGCAGCTGGATCTTCCAATGCTCCATCTCGCGCTTGGCCAGCTCGATGAAGTGCATGCCGATGCGGTTGCCGATCCCGCGCGATCCCGAGTGCAGCATGATCCAGACCTGTTGGGCCTCGTCGAGACAGAGCTCGATGAAGTGGTTTCCACCCCCCAGGCTGCCGAGCTGGCTCTGCCAGCGGGCGTTGATTTTCGGATGCTTCTCCAGGATCGGTCGGAGACCGGGCGCGACACGCTTCAAACCCGCGTCGCACCAGGCGTCGTCCGCGTGGCCGGCGAATCCGACCGGTACCGCGGCCTCGATGGCCGAGCGCACCTGGGTCAGCGAATCCGGCAGCCGATCCGCGCGCAGCGAGAGCCGCAGCGCGTTCATCCCGCAGCCGATGTCCACCCCGACTGCGGCCGGGATGATGGCCCCAAGGGTCGGGATCACGGAGCCGATGGTCGCCCCCATGCCCCAGTGCACGTCCGGCATCGCCGCCACGTGCGAGTGGATGAATGGCAGCTGCGAGACGTTCTCGAGCTGCTTCATGGCATTTTCGGCCACGTCATCCGTGTAGATCTTGACCGGGACACGGCCCTTGGTAATGACTCTCTTGATAGGCATTGTCGTTTCCTGCCAGCTCACTCGAATTCTCGTTCTCATGCTCCCGCGTGGGAATGCGGTCGGCCCGCTCAGCGGGTCTGGTGCGACGCTGGAGCAGCGTTCATCTGCTCCCACGCGGGAGCGTCGGAGCCAGAGCGTTCATCCGCTTCCGACGCTCGCCTCGCTCGATCTCATCGGATCCGAGGCCGTGAAAGGCGTCGATGCCTGCCTCGACGGTCCTGCGGTACTCCGCCCGCATGCTCGAGGCGGAACGCTCGTGCGGCCCGCCCTTGCGCAGCAGCGGGGATCGGGCGACCGGGTTTCGCAGCTTACTCATCTCCATTCACCTCTGTGCTCAGAACGCAGGGCCGACTCGCCGCCTTTCCTGGCGGCGCTCGGCTCATCCCTGCGAACCCTCGATTCGGACCAGTCCCTGCAGCAGCGACTCCATGCCGCCGAAGACGGTCAGGCTGCCGACCCGCTCGGTGACGCGCTCCAGCGTCTCCAGCTCCTTGAGCCGCAGCAGGACCGGGTTCTGGTCCATCAGTTTGGCGGTGTTGAGCAGCGACCGGGTCGCGGCCGTCTCCTCGCGTCGACGGATGAGGTTGGCTTGCGCCGCCTTCTCCGCCTCCACCACCTGGTTGAGGATCTGCTTCATGTCACCCGGCAGGATGACGTCCTTGATCCCCAGGGCCTCGACCGCGATCCCGTGCGGCTCGGCGCGCCCCCGAATCACGCCCAGCATCCCCTGCTCCAGCGCACCCTTTTGATCGAGCAGCTCATCCAGCGTCCGGTCGCAGATGGCCTGACGCAGTGCGAACTGCAGCTCCCGGTAGAGAAAGTCCTTGTGCTTCGGCAGGCTCGCGCGGACCTTGACCGGGTCGGCGACGCGGTAGTGCGCGCCCAGGTTGATGCGCAGGCTCACCTTGTCGCGCGTCAAGATCTCCTGACCCTGGACCTCCAGCTCCTGCAGCCGCAGGTCGGTCACCTCCACCTGTACGTTGCGCGCGAAGCTCCAGAAGGCATGGACACCTGGCTCCAAGGTGCGAATCAATCGCCCATCCACGAGCAGTAGCCCCATCTCATGGTCGGCGACCTCTTCCTCGAGGATGTTGTCCAAGAACTCAGCTCCAGGCAGTGCCTTCCCCAGGGCGCGTGCCTTCTCGCGCATGACGACCGAGGCCTGGGTCCAGGCGTCCGCGTGGCGCATCCGACGAATGGTCTCCATCAGTCCGGCGTCCACGCTCAGACCCGCGCTCAGGTCGACCCGCTCCACTCGCACGGCGACCGGCCCCTTCCAGTAGAAGCGACGGCTCATGGGGGACAGCAGCCTGCTCAGCCGCCCGTCGAGATAGACGAGTCCGGCTTCCCGCTCGCTGATCTCGACGTTCTCGACCCAAGCATTCCAGAGCGGCGCGGCCTCCTTGCAGAAGACGTCGGCGTGCGGGTGGCTCAGCTCGGGATGGGTCAGGTCGAAGACCTCGACAGCGAGCGCGCCCGGCAGGTCCAGCCAGCGGTAGACCCCGGGACCCAGAATCTGCTCCAGCATCCCGTTCTTCAGCACCAGCGCACGCTCGTGCTGGGCGACGACCTGTCGCTTGTATCCCATGATGTTCATCGTTCTTCTCTCCTCTGCCGTCGCTGTTGGCGACGCGCCAGGGCCACACGGGCCTGCTCGTCGCCTGATCAAGGGGTCGGCATTGTTGCTACCTGTTGCGTTGTGTTGTTGGTTGGTTGAAAGGCTCGCCCCGCGTCGCGGCGATGGGCCGTGGAGGTCACGCGGTTGGCGCGCTCCGGCTCGGTCGAGCCGCGACCCTGCGGCACCTGCGGCATTCCTGCTGACTCGACCTGCTCCGATGCGCTCCGGTCCGCGCGGTTCTCCACGGCGCAGAATCGCCGCGACGCCCCCGATCCGGCCTCCCCGCCGGCCCGCCAAGCGGCGGCGACCTCCCTGTCTTCGGGCCGGGGCTCACCCCTTGGTGTGGATTGGATGTGACTCCAATCGGTGGCGATGTGCGGTCGCCTCAAGAGACAGCGGCGGGATTCGAACCCGCATCCACTGGTGATGAGCCAGTTGCTCTACCCGGTTGAGCGACGTTGTCACCTCACGGACATCGTGCAGTGGGAACGGACCACGGGGACACCGAAGGCGCCCAGGCCCGCCACTGGGGCATACGGAACCCCAAGCGCTGACTGCGCGATGCTCTCCGCGAAGACGGTCTTGCCGAAAAGCCTCGGCTTTCGGGCACAAAAAAGCCCCGACCAGTGTTCCCGGTCGGGGCTTTGAATCCCACCGGAAGACCCTTTCGCTGGGCCTTCCGAGGTCACAGTCGGAGTCGACTCAGCTCAGAGGCACAGCGCTGCCCGTGCACCCCACGAAGGAGTCCCGGAGCCCTGCTTGATTGCGATCACCTCTGCCTGTCATCTGAGTCTCGATCCTCTCGATTGCGGTTGTCTGCTGATCCAATGGGCGGCTAGTCTAGCGCAGGTTTCAAGTATGTCAACAGTAATATCAAGATTCTTGTAAACTTGGCTGCCGTGCGGCACGGAAGGCTCTGCCGACCTGCGCGTATCGCCGACATCGCGGCGGCCATCGAACGCTCTCGATCCTGAGTATCCTGCCGACCCCGTTCATTTCACGCCCCTTGGGCACGACGCTCGAAGCAACCGCCACATGCAATCCACCAACATCCCAGGACGCATCAAGCTCGCGCGCAAGATGGCCGGTCTCCCGACCCAAGCCAGTCTGCTCGCGCGCATCCCCGGCTGGAAGCCTTCACGGCTCGGCAACTATGAAGCGGGCATTTCCACGCCCAGTGCGGATGACATGCTGCTCATCGCGGAGGCAGCCGGCGTCTCTGCCTGCTGGCTGATGTTCGGTCAGGGGCCGATACGGCCGCAGGAGCGGGATCTCCAGGCCGTCAGACACCAGAATCTGGCCCATGCGTTGGATGGAGTCGACGCGGATCAGGAGCGTTTGGCGGACACCGTCAAGCACTTGCGCCTTTCGCGCAAACGGCTGCGGGAGCACTTGGACAATCCCTTCCTACCGATCTCCGACGAGCTGGCGAGGCGGGTGGAGCGGTTGCTCGGCGCCAGCCCGGGTTGGCTGGACGAGCAGCACGTCGAGCGCGACCCGCTGTTTCTCTCCTTTCCCGGGGAGATGCGGGAGCTGATGATGATCTATTCGGAGCTGCCGGCCGCCCAGCGGTCGGTCTTGATGGCGACGGTGCGCGCCCTGCGCGACGCGCTGCCGAGGGTCTAGGCGAATGCTGTCGAAGACCATCCGCGCTGACGGGTCTGTTCGCCTGCCTTCCGTGTCGCACGCACCGTCACGGAGTCCGCGATGCTTGCGTGAGTGCTCCTTGAAGGCAGACCAACATCCGGCACCATCGGGTCGGTCTTGTCCGGCAATCGCCTCAGTCGAGGTCAGGCGTGTGCCCGCAGGCGACATAGATGGCGCGTTCCGCGACGTTGGTGGCGCGATCGGCAACCCGCTCGTAGTTGTGCACGATCCAGAGCAGGTAGGTGCCGGTGGTCACGAAGTCGGCATCCGAACGCATCGCGTCCAACACTCGGTCGATGAAGGCGTGCTCTTGACGATCGACCTGATCCTCCAGGGCGACCGCGGCACGGATCGCGGATTCGTCGCCATGCGCGGCGAAGGCGGACAGCGTCTTGTCGAGCATGCCGATGGCATCGCCGGCGAGTTCGACAATGGATGTGACCGGCCCCGAGGGCAGGGGGGATTCGCTGTTTCTCAAGATGATGCGCGCCACGTCCGCGGCATAATCACCGATGCGCTCGAGCTCCGAAGCCAGCTCCATGCATGTGCCGACGGCCCTGAGGTCTTCCCCGGCCGGTTTGTAGGCCGCCAGGGTGACCAGGCACTCCTGCTCCAGCGTCCGGCGCTGCGCGTTGATGCGCGCGTCTTCCTCGATGATGCGTGTGGCCAGCGAGAGATCCTGACGCTGTAGGCAGTCGATCGACTTGTTCAGGGCGGCGATGACCAGCGTGCCCAGATCGCTCACGGCGGTCTGCAGGTGTGAGCGTCTCTTTTCAATGAGGCTCAGGTGATCGATCATGGCGGAATCCTCGGCAACTTCTCTTGAATCGGTGGATCCGCGGCAGAGCGGCAATCCGACCTCTAGCGGGAGTGCAATTCCAATTGTCCCATAGTCCGGCAGCAGGAACAGCGGGCTTGCCGTAAATGTTTTCAACCGCGCCGAATCCACGGCCGCTCGCCCGCATTGGATTCCCGTTTCCCCTCTCGGTACACTGGCGTACTTGGCGTCGCATGCCGGCGGCGCTCGCGAGTCGCCTGGCCGCGCATTGCGCGGGGGCCAGCCAGCCATCATCTCTCCAACGACCAGCCGATTCGCTGGGCCATATCGCCACCGAGCGACGCTATCGTCGCCTCCTCTCTGATCAGGGCTTCCCAATCGTGAAAATAACGCAGATGATCGCGCCATGGACGTATTTCCCCTTCCAGTAGCACGTATCGGCATCATCGGGGGTGGGCAGCTTGGGCGCATGCTGGCGAAGGCCGCAAAGCGTCTTGGTTGTACCTGTGTGGTGCTGGATCCCACGCCGGGCTCACCCGCGGGTCAGGTCGCCGGGCACCAGATCGTTGGCGACTACCACGACCCCGCCAAGCTGCGCGAGCTGGCGGAGTCTTGCGATGTCACCACCTTCGACATCGAGGACATCGACACCGACACCCTGATTCAGCTCGAGCGCGAGGGCAATCGGGTCCATCCCTCGCCGAAGGTCCTCGCCCTCATCCAGGACAAGCTGACCCAGAAGGAGGCGCTGGCCGCCGCCGGCATCCCGACCGCGCCCTTCATCGCCATGCCCGCGCCCAGTCCGGACGCCTTTGCGGCCTTCGGCTATCCCTTGGTGCAGAAATCGCGGCGCGGCGGCTATGACGGTCGCGGTGTCAGCATCATGAAGACGCCAGCGGACTACCCGGCGCATCTGCCAACGGCTTCGCTGCTGGAGCAGTTCGTGCCCGCCCAGAAGGAGCTGGCCGTGGTCGTGGCGCGCGGTCTGGACGGCGACTGCCGCTGCTACCCCGTGGTGGAGATGTGTTTCCGTCCGGGCGAGAACGTCTTGGACATGCTGCTCGCGCCAGCCGACATCTCCGCCGAGACCGCCGCATCCGCGGTCGATCTCGCGACGCGGACGGTCGAAACCCTTGGCGGCGTCGGTATCTTCGGTGTCGAGATGTTCCTGACCGAGGCCGGCGACCTCCTGGTCAACGAGGTCGCGCCACGCACCCACAACTCGGGTCATCACACCATCGAGGCCAATGTGACCGATCAGTTCGAGCAGCACCTGCGGGCCGTCGTCGGTCTGCCACTGGGCGCGACGGCGCAGCTTTCACCCGCGGCAATGATCAACCTGCTCGGCGCGCCAGGTCATCGTGGTCGACCCGTGATCTCGGGCATGGCCGAGGCCCTGGCGATCCCGGGCGTGTGTCTGCACCTCTACGGCAAGGCGGCAACCGCGCCCTTCCGCAAGATGGGCCATGTCACCGTGCTCGACCCGGATATCCAGACGGCGAGGCAGAAGGCGGAGCGTGTCCGTGCGCTCATCGAGATCTCAGGAGAGGACCACCCATGACTCAATCTCGCCGCGCGCATCAGCCGTCCGCCGAGACCGGCGCTCAGGCGCAACCCCTGGTCGGCATCATTATGGGGAGCGACTCGGATCTGCCGGTGATGCAGGACACCGCGGACGTCTTGCGGGCGCTCGGCGTGCCCTATGAGATGACCATCGTCTCGGCGCACCGCACGCCCCGGCGTCTCTATGAGTATGCCGAGTCGGCCGTGGAGCGCGGCCTGCGGGTCATCGTCGCCGGTGCGGGGGGCGCCGCTCACCTGCCTGGCATGGCTGCCGCCCTGACGCCGCTTCCGGTGATCGGCGTCCCGGTCAAGACCTCAAGCCTCTCCGGACAGGATTCGCTGCTCTCCATCGTGCAGATGCCGGCGGGGGTTCCCGTCGCGACGGTCGCGATCAATGGCGCCAAGAACGCCGGGATCCTGGCCGCGCAGATCCTGGGCGCATCGGACGGGCAGGTGCGCGAGCGCGTGGCTGACTACAAGCGTGAGCTCGAACAGATGGTGCTGGGCAAGGTTGCGATCATGGAGCGGGATCAGCATCCCTGAGCGCGCCTCAACATCGCGTCCGGCCGACCGGGTTCTGCATGAGCGTCCAGAAGTGCGGCAGAGGTCGCGATCTGCGAAGCCAAATCCTGGATAATCGAGGGGTCGCGCGGATCCATGGCCATGCCGATCAGCGCTAAGATCTGGTCTCAAGAGGTGTAGCGTCGAAGAAGCCTGGCTTCGTGAAGAAGTCCAGCTTCAGGTTGCTACGCCTCAAGACGTCTGGCTTCAAACGGAGTGACCCGTGGACATCGCCGAACTTCTCGCCTTCAGCGTCAAGAACAACGCCTCGGACCTGCATTTGTCGGCAGGGCTCCCCCCCATGATCCGCGTCGACGGAGACATGCGCCGGATCAATGTGCCGGCTCTAGAGCATCGCTCCGTCCATTCGCTTGTCTACGACATCATGAACGACAAGCAGCGAAAGGACTATGAGGAATTCCTGGAGACCGACTTTTCGTTCGAGATCCCGGGTGTCGCGCGCTTCCGCGTCAACGCTTTCAACCAAAAACGCGGAGCGGGCGCGGTTTTCCGAACCATTCCCTCCAAGGTGCTCACGCTGGAAGACCTGAAGGCCCCGTCGAGCTTCAAAGACATCATCGATGTCCCGCGTGGCCTGATCCTGGTGACCGGCCCGACCGGTTCGGGAAAGTCGACCACGCTGGCGGCCATGGTCGATCATTTGAACGACCACGAATACGCGCACATCCTCACCATCGAAGACCCCATCGAGTTCGTTCACGTCAGCAAGAAGTGCCTGGTCAACCAGCGCGAGGTCCATCGGGATACGCTCGGGTTCAGCGAGGCCCTGCGCTCGGCGCTGCGCCAGGATCCGGACATCATCCTGGTCGGCGAGATGCGCGACCTGGAGACGATTCGCCTGGCGCTGACCGCGGCCGAGACCGGCCACCTGGTGTTCGGCACCCTGCATACCACCTCTGCGGCAAAGACCATCGACCGTATCATCGACGTCTTCCCGGCGGCCGAGAAAGAAATGGTGCGCTCCATGTTGTCCGAGTCGCTGCGAGCGGTCGTTTCTCAGACCTTGTTGAAGAAGACCGGCGGGGGGCGTCTCGCGGCCCACGAAATCATGATCGGCACCCCGGCGATTCGTAACCTGATTCGCGAGGCAAAGGTGGCGCAGATGTACTCCGCCATCCAGACCGGTCAGGCGCATGGCATGCAAACCCTGGATCAGAATCTCAAGGAGCTGCTGCAGAAGGGGCTCATCGCCCGCAAGGACGCGCGTGCCAAGGCGCAGAACAAAGAAGATTTCATGTGATCGGGTGACGAGGCGACTGGGTCGCTAACCGACTGGTTAAAGAGACAATTTTTGGCCGAGGTGATCGATGGATTTGAGACGCGCACTGGAGCAACTGCTTGCGGCCTTGGTGGAAAAGAAAGGCTCCGACCTGTTCATCACCTCAGGCTGGCCGCCCAGCATCAAGATCGACGGCTCCATCTATCCCGCCGCCAAGCAGGCGCTCTCCGCCGAGCAGGCGCGCGAGATGGTCTTCGAGATCATGAACGAGCGTCAACGCGCCGAGTTCGAAGACACCAAGGAGTGCCAGTTCGCGCTCGACCGTGCACCGCTCGGGCGTTTTCGCGTCAGCGCCTTCGTCCAGCGCGAGTCGGTCGGGATGGTGCTGCGCCGTATCGAGACCAAGATTCCCACGATCGAGGAGCTGAAGCTGCCCTCTGTCCTGCGCGATGTCGCCATGACCAAGCGCGGCATGGTCATCTTCGTGGGGGCGACGGGCACGGGTAAGTCGACCTCGCTCGCGGCCCTGGTCGGTTATCGCAACCGCCATAGCTCCGGGCACATCATCACCGTCGAGGATCCCATCGAGTACGTCCACGAGCACGACGGCTGCATCATCACGCAGCGCGAGGTGGGCGTGGACACCGAGTCCTTCGAGGTCGCCCTGCGCAACACCCTGCGCCAGGCCCCGGACGTCATTCTCATCGGCGAGATCCGCACCCGCCAGACCATGGAGTACGCCATCACCTTCGCGGAGACGGGCCATCTGGTGCTTGCCACACTGCATGCGAACAACGCCAACCAGGCGATGGACCGCATCATCAACTTCTTCCCGGAAGAGTCCCGCAACCAGATGCTGATGGACCTCTCCCTGAACCTCAAGGGTGTCGTCGCGCAACAGCTCGCGCCGCGCAAGAACGGACAGGGGCGGCGCGCGGTCATCGAGATCCTGCTGAATACGCCGCTCGCTGCCGATCTCATCCGTCAGGGTGAGGTGCACAAGCTCAAGGAGCTCATGAAGCGCTCCGGCGAACAGGGCATGATCACCTTCGACCAGGCCCTCTTCAACCTCTTCCAGGAAGGCGAGATCACCTACGAAGACGCACTGAGGTATGCCGACTCCGCCAACGAGGTGCGCCTCATGATCAAGCTGCAGGGCGGCACGGCGCAGCGTGCGGCGACCGACCGCTCGATCGACGGCATCACCCTGGTCGAGGATCGGGAGGCGGAGGATCAGCGCTGGTGACGCGGCCTGGGCGGTTGGCCTACGGGGCCAGCCGTCGTGGTCGGATGTTGGGCCTCAACCGGCCATCCTCAGCGCTCGAAGACGATCCGCCCACCCAGGAGTGTCCAGGCGACGCGGCCGCGCAGCTCCCGTCCGAGAAAGGGGGTGTTGTGTCCATGACTGATGAGACTCTGCGCATCGACCCTCCAGACCGCCGTGGGATCGAAGATGCAGAGATCGGCCGTCAGTCCGGGGGCGATGCGTCCAATCCGCAGATCCAGTGCTTCGGCGGGACCCAGGGTCAATCGCTCGATGACGCCCATGAGGTCGATCACGCCTTCATCCACCAGCTGCAACGCCAGGGGTAGCAGGGTCTCGAGTGCCGAGATGCCCGGCGCCGTCTCCGGAAAGGGCGCCAGCTTGGCGTCCGCGTCGTGCGGCTGATGGTCCGAGCAGATGGCGCTCACCTCACGGGCGGCAACGGCGGCCCGCAGGGCCTGTCGGTCCTCCCGCGTGCGCAGCGGTGGGATCAGGTGGCAGTTGGCGTCGAAGCGCCCGAGATCCTCCTCGGTGAGGAAGAGTTGATGCATGCTGACATCGCCGCTGGCTCGCACGCCACGTCGGCGCGCCTCCGCCAGCATCGCGACCCCGCGTGCCGTGGAGAGACCGCGGAAATGGATGCGCGCCCCCGTCTGCTCCGCGAGCGCCAGAATGCGGGCCACGGCAACGGTTTCGGCGGCCTCCGGGATGCCTGGGAGTCCAAGCCGCGTGCCGACCACCCCTTCATGCACGCAGCCGCCTTCGCTCAAGTCGGGATCTTGCGGGAGGAGGAAGACCGATAACCCGAAGGTGGCGGCGTACTCCATCGCGCGGCGATTGACCTGGGTGTTGCGGATCGGTCGATCGGCCTGGCTGAGTGCCGGGCATCCCGCCTCCTTGAGCGCGGCCATTTCCGTGATGGTGCGGCCGTCGAGCCCCTGGGTTATGGCCCCAAGTGGCAGCACGCGGGCAAAACCGGCCCGCTCCGCGAGCTGGCGGACGAGCTGCGCGACGGCCGGGGTGTCGATGACGGGCAGGGTATCGGGCGGGCAGCAGAGCGTGGTGATTCCCGACGCCGCCGCGGCGCGCGTTTCGCTCGCAATCGTGGCCTTCTGTTCGTGGCCGGGCTCGCGGCAGCGCGCGCAGAGATCGACGAAACCGGGGCAGACGACATGGCCCGCGGCGTCCAGGATGCATTCGGCCTCGAAACCCAGTGGCGCGGCACCGATGGCTTGGACCTGGCCGTCCGCGATGTGCAGGTCGCCGTGCCCGTCATGCCCGCTGGCGGGATCGATCAAACGACCGTTGAGAATGCTGATCCGTGGCAGATTCAATCGCCTTTCCTCGGGGCGGCGGCGCGCGACGCGCGGCGTGGGAATGGGTGCGGGCGAGCGCTTCCGCTCGACGGAGGCTTACCACAGCGGTGCTCTGCCGGTGCGGCGGGGCTGGAAGCGCGCGCGCGGCAGTCGCTCCTCAGTGCGGTCGCAGGCTCAGGCATAGACCTCTCCCGCCCCCTGTGCATTGAGGTTCTGCGTGCCGATGCACATGGACATGACCGCCATGCGCACGGCGATGCCATTGCTGACCTGTTCGAGGATGACGGATCGCCGCCCATCGGCGACTTGGGAATCGATCTCGATGCCGCGGTTGATGGGGCCTGGATGCATGACGATGGCATCCGGTTTCGCGGTGGCGAGGCGTTCTTCCGTCAGACCGAAGAGCCGGAAGTACTCATGCTCGCTGGGCAGCAGGGCGCTGTTCATGCGCTCGCGCTGGATCCGCAGCATGATGATGACATCGGCGTCGCGGACACCCTCGCGCAGGTCGTGGTGGACACTGACCCCAAAGGCCTCCTCCGCGCGCGTCGGCAACAGGGTGCGTGGCGCGATCACGCGCACCTCCGCCGCCCCCAGGGTCTTGAGTGCCAGGATCTGAGAGCGGGCGACGCGCGAGTGCAGGATGTCTCCGACGATGGCGACGCGCAGCCGCGAGAAGTCGCCCTTGTGGCGGCGGATGGTGAACATGTCCAGCATGCCCTGGGTCGGATGGGAGTGTCTGCCATCGCCGGCATTGATGATGCTCACATGCGGGTCGGCATGCCGCGCCATGAAGTGCGCCGTGCCGCTGGAGGCGTGGCGCACGACGAACATGTCGACGTGCATCGCCTCCAGATTGCGCAAGGTATCCAGGATGGTCTCGCCCTTCGCGGTCGCCGAGGTCGAGATGTTCAGGTTGAGGACGTCCGCCGAGAGACGCTTGGCCGCGAGCTCGAAGGTGGTTCGGGTTCGGGTGCTGTTCTCGAAGAAGAGGTTCGCGATCACCTTGCCCCGGCAGAGCGGGACCTTCTTGACGGCCTGTTGGGCGACGCCCAGGAAGCCCTCGGCCTTGTCCAGGATCTCGATCAGGAGATCCCGGCTCAGTCCATCGATGGTGAGAAAGTGCTTCAGGTTTCCCTGTGCGTCGAGCTGCGGGTTGTCTGTGCTCATGGCGATGCCTGTCCCGACCTCGTTCAACGGTCGTCCGACTGCGCTGTCTTGCCCTTGGGTTTCTTCGGGAGATGGCCATGCAGCATCACCAGCGGCTCGGGACCGCTGAGCTTGATCTGCTCGTCGCTGTCCAGCCGGGCGTGAAAGCCCACGACATCCGGGGTGATCGGCAGCTCCCGTCCGCCGCGCTCGGCCAGGGTTGCCAAGATCACCGAGGCCGGCCGGCCATAGTCGAAGAGGACGTTGAGCGCGGCCCGGATGGTCCGTCCGCTCTGCAGCACGTCATCGACCAGGATGAGGTGACGGTCGTCGACACCGATGGGGAGATAGGACGGACGCACCTGGGGATGCATCCCGATGCGGGTGAAGTCGTCGCGGTAGAAGGAGATGTCGAGGTGCCCCAGAGGCTCCCTCAGGCCGAGGCGTTCGTGCAGGCGGTCGGCAACCCAGACTCCCCCGGTATGGATGCCGATCATCAGCGGATCGCGAATGCCGCGGCTGGCGACCAAGGCGCCCAGCTCATCGGCCATGCGGACGATGGCGGTTTCGATCTCCGCAGGTTCTTTCCAGGTTTCAGTCTTGCTCACAGAGCCAGGTTTCCAGAATGAGGGCGGCTGCGGCGGCGTCCACGGCCTCCCGGGTTGGTGGTTTGTGGCCAGGGCGGGCGCTCAGCTGCCGACGGGCCTCGATCGACGTCAGACGCTCGTCGACCAGATGGACGGCGAGGCCGAACCGCCCTTGGAGCTGGCGCGCGAAGCGATGGATGCGCGGGGACCAGTCGACCTCGGTATCGTCCATGTTGAACGGCAGACCAAGGATCAAGGCGCTCGGTTTCCATGCCTGTATCAGTGCCTGAATTTGCTCCCAGTCGGGCCGGTCATTGCGGCTGCGCAGCGTTGTCAGGGGCGTTGCGGAGCGCGTGATGGTCTGGCCGACGGCCACGCCGATCTTGCGCGGGCCGAAGTCGAAGCCCAGCAGTGTGGTCATCGGGTGCTCTGATCGCTCGGCGGGTGCCTAGGCGTGCCCAGCCTCGCCGCTGAGCAGGTTGAGATCGACGCCCAGCAGTTGGGCTGCCGCCATCCAGCGCGCACTGGGGTCCAGCCGAAAGATGATGTCGCCGCTTGCCGGTCCATTCAGCCAGGCGTTCGCGCTCATCTCTTGCTCCAGTTGCCCGCTACCCCAGCCTGCATAGCCGAGGGCGATGAGGGTCTGTTCCGGACCTTCGCCGCTGGCGATCGCCTCCAGGACGTCGCGCGAGGTGGTGACGCTGATATCGGGCGTGATGTTCAGGGTGGAGTCGAAGGCCGGCCCCGCCGTATGCAGGACGAAGCCGCGATCGGTCTGAACCGGGCCGCCCTGATACACCGGGGTCTCGCCCAAGCCAGGCTGGACGCCCGCGATGTCCAGTTGCGCAAACAGCTCGCCGAGCGTGACCTCCAGTGGTCTGTTGATCACGATGCCCATGGCACCTTGCTCGGTGTGCTCGCAGACGTAGGTGACCGTGCGCGCAAAATTCGGATCCTGCAGACCCGGCATCGCGATCAGGAAGTGATTGGTGAGGGAGGTGCTGAAAGGCATGGTGTCTAGTATCCCGATCGGCCCATGGGGTGGCAAGAGCGAGCCGGCGATAATCGGCTCGGTGACGCGGCATGGCGCACAGATTCCGTGCGGTGATGGCATTCAGCGTTCCCAGCCGAGGACGTTGCCCCGCGTGAATTGCCAGGTTCGGATCACGTCCAGAACGTCGGTCTCGGCGGCGATGTCCGGCGGAAAGGGCGAGAAGGGTGCGGCAAGCTCGACGATTTGGATTGCGGCCTCGTCAAGCAGGTCGTACCCCGAGGACTTGACCACACGGATTTGCTCCACGCTGCCATCCGAGCGAACCGCGACGTGCAGGATCAGACTGCCGTAGATGCGCTGCGTCTTCGCCGCCTGCGGATAGTTGATGTTGCCGATGCGCTCGACCTTGCGCGCCCAGGCGCTGAGGTAGCTGGCGTACTTGAACTCACGGGTGCTGGCGCTGATGGATTTGCGCCGCACGCGCTTGGCGTAGGCGCTGGATTTGGCCTCCAGGCTGGCGGTCAGGCGGGAGATCTCCATGCCTCGGCTGGCCAGTATCTGGGCGGCGTCGACGCGCGTCTCGGTGTCGCGCAAGGCGTCCGTTGCCGCCACGGGGGGCATCTCGGAGGTGGTTCGCGCGGACAGCACGGGGGCTGTCTTCTCCACCGGGATGAGCGAGGTGGTGACCTTGGGCTCGACCTCGGTGTTCTCCAAGACCGTGCTGTGGAGCGGCGGAGAGGTGTCCTCGGCCGGCGCGGGCGTCGGTTCTTCCTCAACCTTGGCCTCGGCGCTGCGCGCGTCGGGCGGCGCCTGCTCGTGCGGCTCGGCCTCGCTGTCGGCCTCGCTGGTCTGGGCGGCGTCGCCGAGCAGGGACTCACCAGCGCGGTCGCGTTGCGAGAGCATGGCGTCGGGTGAGGCCTGCGCGATGGATTGTCCCCGCTCCTTGATGATGAGCACCTCCAGCGCCGTCTCGGGGGGCGGCTTGGGCTTCGCGGGCGCGAAGGAGACCCCGACGATGAGGAGCAGGTGCAGCAGGGCCGCCGCGACCAGCGCGGCGACGAAGGTGCGCTGCGACGCGCCGTTGCGCTGGCTGGCCAAGCGCTCGGGTCGCTCCAGCTGGTCCGCGTAAGCCGTCATGCTCAGAGTATTGCGCCCGAGGCGAGTGGCTGCGTCTGGAGGGGCTGAGTCCCAGGGATGAGGATCTCTTCCTGGGTGTCGACCAGCTCGAGACGGTCCGCCATGGCCTGCGTCATCTGAACGCGCCCGGCGGCGTCGACCAGCATGACGTAGCGCACGTCCATGGCGGCGGCAACGCCCTGCCAGGCATCCGGGCCGGCGACGAAGAGGGCGTTAGCGGCGGCGGCGGCGCCGGCGGCTTGACTGTGGATCACGGTGACAGACCGGGTCTGAGCGGCGGGCCAGCCGGTTCGCGGGTCGAGAATGGCATGGTAGAGCGTGCCTTTGAAGATGAAGTTACGGTCGTAATCCGCCGTTGTCACCAGACTCTCGTCGCCGCGGATCGCGATCATGGCGAAGACGCCCGAGCCGCTTGGCCGCAGAATGGGGATACGCCAAGGCTGGCCGCTGCGCTCGCCGATCGCGCGTAGGTCGCCACCGGCCTGGATGAGTGCGTTGCGCACACCAAGATCCATCAAGTGGTGCATTGCGAGGTCGATGGCATAGCCCTTGGCGATTGCGCTGAAATCCAGCTCGACCGCGGGATTGCTGCCCTTGAGGTAGAGCCCCTCGATGGCGATGTCCGCTATGCGGGGGCGGGCGGCGACCAGCCGCGCGATCGATTCGCTCGTGGGCGGTGGGTGGCCGCCGAGCAGGTTGCGGTCGAATCCCCAGAGGTTGGTGAGCTTGCCGATGGCAGGGTTGAACAAGCCGCCGCTCTGCGACTCGTAGGTTTGGGAGAGACGGATCAGGGGCAGCAACGCAGGCGGCGCCACGAAGGGCTGCCCGGTTCCCAGTCGTCGGTTGACCCGCGCCAAGTGTCCGGAGTCAGTGGCGGTCCAGGCTTGCTGGAGGTAGGCGAAATCCTGGGCGACGATGGTCGAGGCCTGCCGCGCCTGATCGCGGCTCACGCCAACCAGGTTGACATCCACCCGGGTGCCGAACGCCTCGAACTGGCTGAGGATCACCGGGGCCTGTTCGCGGCAGCCGCAGAGCGCGAGCGGCAACGCAAGCAGAATGCCTGGCCAGCGTCGCGATCTGAAGCCGGTCGAGGGTGACGACGAAAACCACATGGGGCCGCTCCTCAAGGTTGGTGGAAACGGCGGGGCCCGCAGGCGTCCCGCGAAGAGTCCACTCGCAGGCTCGGGGTCTCGAGTGCCGAGCAGGCTAACAGAACGCGCGCCGAAACGGCATCCGCTCATGCCGGACATGGCGTCCGGGCCGCGAGCCGCGACTGGATGCACGTCATGAGATCGCCGGCGATGTCGAGGCCATGGGCCGCGTCAAGCTCGCGGATGCAGGTCGGGCTGGTGATGTTGATCTCGGTGAGATAGTCCCCGATGACGTCCAGCCCGGCGAAGAGGATGTCGCGCGCGCGCAGCTCCGGGCCGACCTGCTGGGCGATCCAGCGGTCACGCTCGGTCAGGGGGCGGGCCTGCGCCGAGGCGCCGGCCGCGAGATTGCCGCGTGTCTCGCCCATCGCCGGGATGCGCGCCAGACAATAGGGCACCGGTTCGCCGTCGATCATGAGGATGCGTTTGTCCCCGTCGCTGATCTCGGGGATGAACCGCTGGGCCATGCAAAAGGCCTGGCCGTGGCGCGTCAGCGTCTCGATGATGACGCTCAGGTTGGCGTCGCCGGGTCGGACGCGAAACACGGAGGCGCCACCCATGCCATCGAGCGGCTTGAGGATGATGTCGGAATGTTGCGCCTGGAAGGCGCGGATGTCGCGGGCCTGGCGGCTGATCAGGGTTGGCGGCGTGCACTGAGGGAAGGCTGTTGTGAACGCCTTCTCATTCGAATCGCGCAGACTGCGCGGATGGTTGACAACCAGGCACCCCGCCTGTTGTGCTAGCTCCAGTATGTAGGTGGCATAGACGTACTCCATGTCGAAGGGAGGGTCTTTGCGCATCATCAGGGCATCGAGCGCGGCGAGAGGGAGCACCTGCTCGTCCCCGAGCCGAAACCATCCACCGAGATCGTCGGTGACCTCGACCGAACGCCGTCTGGCCATGGCCTGGCCGTCGAGCACGAAGAGATCGCCGACCTCCAGATACCAAAGCTGCCAGCCGCGCCGCTGAGCGGCGAGCATCATGGCAAAGCTGCTGTCTTTCTTGATATTGATGGAGCCGATGGGATCCATCACGAAGCCGATGTGAACGGGCATTGGGTCTGAGGTCTCTAGCTAGGCCGGGACGTCCGTGAGGTGCTTTCTAGTGTGCATGCGGAAGCGCTTGATTTTAGGATCGCTATCATGGCTCCGGGCTAGGGCTCGTCCCTCGCGAAGGACCCGACTCAAGGAATCAGGAATTGCTATCATGCCACCCAAACGCAAGAAAGGTGACGGCGTTCGCTACGACGCCCCGGTGCTAACATGGTACAACTCCCAGCCATGAGCAACCGTCCCCCAACTCGCCCGGCGCATCGCCGCATCTGTGACGGATCATGAAGGATAATCTTGATTTGCGCGGCACCAGGATTCTGGTGATCGACGACAGCAAAACCATTCGCCGGAGTGCGGAGACCATGTTGAAGAAGGCAGGATGCGAGGTTTGTGTCGCCGAGGACGGCTTCGACGCCCTGGGCAAGATCGTCAGCTTCAAGCCCGATCTGGTCTTCGTCGATATCATGATGCCGCGGCTCGACGGATATCACACCTGCGCCCTCATCAAAAGCAACCCAACGCTGAAACACACGCCCGTTGTCATGCTCTCGAGCAAGGACGGCCTCTTCGATCGCGCAAAGGGGCGTCTCGTTGGCGCGCAACTCTATCTCTCCAAGCCGTTCACGGGCGAGGAATTGCTGGGTGCCGTCCGCGCCAACCTGCCCGAGAAGGCGGCTCAGGATACCTCTGGGCCTTGACGCTGCGCGGATCACGACGACACGAGGGCACCGCTAACCTGTCAAGCCGCTGATGAGGGTTTCGGTGAGTTGCTAGAGACCAATCGCCTACGAGCGCCAAAGCACGCCAATGAGACGCTTCTTTCGTAAAACGGATTCGCCACCAACCCCGGATGTGAGCGCGGCTGCGACCAGTGGCGCGACCATCCTGGTGGTCGACGATTCGCCGACCGAGACTCGGATCTTTACCAGCACCCTGCTGAAGGCCGGTTATCAGGTCGAAACGGCAACCAATGGCGAAGAGGCCATTGAGGCCGCCCACCGCATTCACCCCGATCTCATTCTCATGGATGTGATCATGCCGATCCTCAATGGCTATCAGGCCACGCGGCGGCTGCGCAAGGATCCGGAAACCGCGGACATCCCCATCATCATGGTCACCACCAAGGACATGCAGACGGATCGCACCTGGGGTCTGCGTCAGGGGGCGACCGAGTACATGGTCAAGCCCGTCGACCGGCAACTCTTGCTCGAGCGCATTCGGATCTTGCTGGATGAGGGCACCGATGCCTAGAACCGAGAAATCCCGGACCGACCTCCACGATCTGATTCGCAAGCTGGATGCGCGCTGCCGGGCCAGGGCGGCCGGCCTGCCGGATGAGGCTACGCCTGCCGACAGCTGGGCGGCGGTGCTCTTTCGCGTCAAGAAACAACACTTTCTGACACCCTTGGAGCAGATCGCCGAGGTGCTCGAGCTGCCCGCGGAGATCACCCGTGTCCCTGGCACCAAGCCCTGGCTGCTGGGCGTCGCCAACAATCGCGGGACCCTGCTGCCGATCTACGATCTCGCCTCGCTCATCGAGGGCGGCAAGCCTCAGAGCAGACGGCGCGGCCAGGACGCGCCCGTTGAACGGCGCCGCGATGCCATTCGCAGCCGCGAGCGTGTGCTGGTCGTCCGGCAAGACGAGCTGCCCTGCGGCCTGGTGGTCTCGGAGGCGATCGGTATGCGCTATATCAAGAACGCGGACCGGGTCGATGAGGTCGAAGACGGGCTCGGCCCGGCGCGACCCTATGTCGATGCCTCCTATCTGCTCGAAGGCAGTCCGATGCCGGTCATTCGGCTCGGTCGGATGATGGGCGACCCGCTTTTCAATGCCGCAATGACGTGAATCTTCGGCGACTCGAGCAAGGCACCTTTGCTCTCGGAATGAGACCTCGTGATGGATGCGCACAGGATGACCCAACGATCGGAACGCCCGGCGCCTTTCACAATCAACGCAAACAACGACGAGTGAACATACACGCATCGGGAGTCGGCACCAGATGGCGAAGCGATTGAACTTGACATTGGGAAAAACCGTCGCGGGCGGTTCTCAGTTGGTGACCACGGCATTGCTGACGCTGAGCGCGTTGGTCTTCGCGATCTTGGCGCTCTACAGCTATCTGGCGCTCGTGAAAGTCGACGAGCTGAATGCGCGCCAGTCCGTGGCGGCGGCGGCGCAGAAGACGCTGGCGCAGCAGCTGGTGCGCTCCGCGCGGGCCGGGGTGCAGGGTGACGCGGCGGCTCTCGATCAATTGCGCCAAGCCCGGAGCAGCTTCCAGTCCGGCATGACGGGCTTGCAGGCGGGTATCGACGAGGGCCCGCGGCAGGCCGCCAGCGAGCAGTTGCGCGCCGCCATGAGCGAGACCGAGACGGCCTGGGGTACGCTGAGCCAGGGCATCGACGGGATCCTCAAGGCGCAAGACCTGCTCATCACCGCGGGCGGTCTGGTTCAAGATGCCAAGAAGGCACTCCCCGATGTCCGCGAGGCCATGGTCAACGCTGCGGCGCGCATCGCCACCGAGGGCGCGCCGGCCTCGCAGGCACTCCAGGCCGGTCTGCAGGTCTCCCGCCTGGACCGCATGGACGCGGCACTCAGCCAATACCTGGCTGACCCCGGCGCGTCTGCCGAGTCGCTCTCCAACTTCGCCTCCCATAGTGAAGATTTTGCGCAGGCGTTGGCGACCCTGATCACCCAAGCCAAGTCCCGATCAGAGGCCAACGGGGGCTCGCGTCAGGCGCTGGAGCAGGTCTCGCGCCTCTTCGCGCCATTGGCGAAGACGCGGCAGAATCTGGCGCCCATTTCCGCTGAGGTGCAGCCAACCGCAGGGCTGCTGCCCCAGATTCGGGCCGCCGGATCGCGGATCGAAGCGGCTTCCGAGACGCTGCTCAACGACTATCAGGGTGGCGGGCGTCAGATCATACTGGCCGGCATTCCGCTCGGCGCGGGCGCCGTCCTCGTCTTCGCCGCGCTGGCCCTGCTCAGCCTAGCGCTCTTGGTGATGTTCTCGCTGCGCCAATCCAGGCGTCGCGAGGCGGTGTCCAAGTCTCAGACCGAGCGCGACGAGCGCGCCATCCTTCGCCTCCTCGACGAACTCGGTGACCTGGCCGACGGCGACCTGACGGTCGAGGCCACGGTGACGGAGGATAAGACAGGCGCCATCGCCGACGCCTTCAACTACGCCATCGAGGCGCTGCGGGGCCTGGTCACGACCATCAACGCGACCTCCTCCAAGGTCTCCGGCTCGGCCCAGGACAGCCGTGCCATTGCGCTACGGCTCGCCGAGGCCAGTAGCGTTCAGTCCCTTCAGATCACGCAGGCGTCCGCGGCCGTCCAGTCGCTGACGGTGCAGATCGACGAGGTTGCCCGCAACGCCGGCGAGTCCGCCGAAGTCGCCTCGCGCTCGGTCGAGGTGGCCGGCCGCGGTGCCCAGACCGTGCGCGACACCATCCAGGGCATGGATGCCATCCGCGAGCAGATCCAGGAGACCTCAAAGCGCATCAAGCGTCTGGGTGAAAGCTCGCAAGAGATCGGCGAGATCGTCGAGCTGATCGACGACATCGCGGACCAGACCAACATCCTGGCGCTGAACGCGGCCATGCAGGCCGCCATGGCGGGCGAGGCCGGTCGTGGCTTCGCGGTGGTCGCCGACGAGGTGCAGCGCCTCGCCGAACGCTCGCGTAACGCGACCAAGCAGATCGAGGTGCTGGTGCGCACCATCCAGGCGGACACCAACGAGGCGGTCAGCTCCATGGAAGCCAGCACCGCGGGCGTGGTGGAAGGCGCCAATCTGGCCGAGAACGCGGGCGACGCCCTGCGCGAGATCGAGAACGTCTCGGCCTATATCGCCGAGCTGACCAAACGCATTGCGGATTCCTCGCAGCGCCAGTCGCGTCAGTCCGCCGAGATCAACGACACGGTGCAGGCCATCCGCGCCATCACAGAGGAGAACAACGATGGCACCAGAAGGGCTGCTGAATCGGTCGAAGAGCTCGCCAACCTCGCGAGCGAGCTGCAGAAGTCGGTTGCCGGTTTCCGGCTTCCATAACGTCGATCGGGCTCACCACGAGTAGCGGGCCAATGGCAGATAAGAAGGTGGTTGGCGGCCTTAAATGGGTCAAAGGCGAGATCGGCACGACCCTGCGTCCAGTCCGTGACTTGGTCGCGACTGGCGGTGTGTCCGAATCTCTGAAGGACCTGACACCCGCCGTACAGGCCCTTGAGCAGGTGCATGGTGTCCTCCTGGCGCTGCAGCTGACGACGCCTGCGCGACTGGTCGAAGACATGACGCGCCTCGCGGAGCGGATCGCGGACACGGACGCGGCCATTCCACACGAAGCCATTCAAGTGCTGGGCCAGGCGCTCGGCCAGCTGACCAACCATCTCGACCGTCTCGACGCCGGCTTTGACGAGCCGCCGCTGAGCCTCTGGTCGATCCTCAACGAGGTGCGCGCGGCCTGCGATCAGCTGCCGCTCAGTCACTCCGAGCTGCTCACCTTCGCGGCGGTGACGCGCGATGGCGACTCGCAGTGGATGCCCGAGGAACTCGACATCCTGGCCGAGGTGATGCGGCAGGTGCGCCCGCAGTTCCATCGCCATCTGGTCGAGTGGTACCGCGAGGACACCCAGCGTCAGGGGCTCCTCGCGCTCGGCGGGCTCTTTCACCAGCTCCACGACTATCTCAAAGAGGGGCTGCTCGCCGATGTCTTCCGTCTCGCCGAGGTGTTCGTCGAAGCACTCGAGACGGGGCGACTCGAAACCGGTCCCGCTGAGCGAACCCTGATGGGCCACCTCGACTGGGTCCAGAAGCCGCTGACGCAGAAGCCGCCGCAATGGCCGGAAGTCGATGCCAAGACCCTGATCGAGCAGCTCCTTGCCATCTTGGCCGAGGCGCAGATCGAGTCGCGCGTGATTGGCGAGCTGAAGATCCGCTATGGCGCCAGCCGCTCTGGGCTGTCGGCCAGCATGGGACAATCGACCGGTATGGAAGGCGACGAGGCGGTCGCCGAGCTTGCCATCGCGGCGCTCGCGGAGTTCGCCGCGCTGAAAGAGCAGTTCGATATCATCACGCACGCCGATCAGGCCGATCAGGCCGATCAGTCGGCCATCAAGGCCTTCTGCGGGACACTCCGACGCCTTGCCGCGACACTGGACGACTCGGACGTTGGCAACCTGCCGTCGCGCATGCGCGCGCTTGCGGAGAAGTTCGACGCTCTCGACGGGGCAGATTTCGGCGGGGATCTCTCCCGTTTCGAGTCCTACGCCATGGAGCTACTCGGCATCGAGGCCGTGCTCCTCGCCCACGCCGGTCATCGCTCCTTGCAGAGCGAGCAGATCATCGCGCCG
Source organism: Thiocystis violacea (assembly GCF_016583565.1). Classification (GTDB taxonomy): domain Bacteria; phylum Pseudomonadota; class Gammaproteobacteria; order Chromatiales; family Chromatiaceae; genus Thiorhodococcus; species Thiorhodococcus violaceus_A. The sequence continues at coordinate 54,813 of NZ_NRRF01000031.1, forward strand.
GACATGGACCTGACCGAGCTGTTCTCGGCCACGCTGCGCGAGGCCGGCTACGAGCTGCTGCGTGTCAAGGAGGCCATCGCGGCCTGGCAAACCGAGCAGCGCGCCCCCGACCAGCTGGGGTCCGTCAATGGCTACCTCCAGAGCGTCTCCGGTGCCTTGCGTATCCTTGGCGAGAACCCCGCCGCCGATCTGGCCGAGACCCTGGGCAGCCTCATCCACAAGGCCTATGTGCGCGGCGGTCGGACGCCGACGGAGTCGCAGTTCGAGCACCTTGCGGATGCCATTGCCGGTCTCGAACTCTATATCGGTCACCTCCAGGAGGCCATGCCGCTGGGTGATGAGCTGGTGGATCGCGCCGGGAAGTCGGTGTCCGCGCTCTATGCCGAGCTCGGCGACCTCGCGGACATCCCTGATGAGGTCGCTGTCGAGCCCGTCGCGGAGGACGAGGCCGAGACCAGCGTCGAGCTGGGGGCCGCTGGGGAAACCGAGACCGAATTCATGGACATCTTCCTCGAGGAGGCGAGGGAGGAGACCGCGTCCGCGCAGGTGGAGTTCGCACGCTGGGAGTCCAACCCGCACGACACGGATGCGCTCAAGACGCTCAGGCGCAGCTTCCACACGCTCAAGGGCAGCGGTCGCCTGGTGGGCGCCCAGCAGGTGGCGGAACTCGCGCAGGCCATGGAGCTGCTGCTCAACCGCCTGCTCGAAACCGAGACCTTTCCGTCCGAGTCCGTGCTGGCTTGCGTATCGGCGGTCGTTGCGGCACTGCCTGAGCTGGTCAGCGCCGAGTCCGAGGGGCGCCTCTATGCGATCGAGTCGCACCTCATGCGCGCCAGCGAACTGCGCGGCGAGCTGCAGGGCGCGCCGGACACGCAGGCCACGTCCGAGACCGTCACGGAAACACCGACCCAAGACTCGGCGATCACCGCGCTCGCCGGCACGCTGACCGATCACGACAGCCTCTTCGTGGCGGATGAAGAGCTGCTGAGCATCTTCCAGACCGAAACCCACGAGCATCTCGCCGAGCTGCGCGCCTTCCTCCAGCGCGTCGAGGCCGGCGAGCCCAAGGTCGACGAGCCCGTGCAGCGCGCCCTGCACACGCTGACGGGAAGCGCGCGGATGTCCGGCATCGACTCCATCGCGCGTGCCACCAAGGCGCTCGAGCTGTGCGTCAAGCCGGCGATCGTCTCGGGCGAACGCCTGGACGACGCCTTGCTGGCCCTCTTCAGGCGGACGGTCGATGGCGTCCAGGCGCGTGTCGACGAACTTCCAGAGGTTGGCGCCGGCGCCGCGGTCCTGACCGAGCTGCTCGACGAGCTGGAGAGTCGGATCCCGGCACCCGTCGAGGCCCCGGTCGAAGAGCCGCCCAAGCGTGAGGCGCCCGTCGTCGAGCCACCGCTGAGCGAGCAGGTCCCCGAGGAGGAGCCCGAGGACGAGGACGAGGACGAGGACGAGCGAGGGTTGCAGATCGAAGAGGAGCTGGAGATCGGCGACCGGTTTTCCGAAGAGGTCGAAGAGGCCGAAGCGGAAGCGCCGCCCGTGCAAGCGATGGCTCCACCCCCGACGCGACCCCCGGAGCCGGCGGCTGCCCCGATCGATGTCCAGCCGGCACCAGACCCCGACCTGGCCGCGCTCTTCCTGGAGGATGCGCGCGACCTGCTCGACAATCTCGACACGCAGTTCAGAAGCTGGCAGCTGGCGCCGCAAGACGTCGCCCTGCTGGACGGCATCAACCGATTGCTGCACACCCTCAAGGGCAGCGCCCGTTTGACCGGACTCTCGGCGATCGGCGATCTCAGTCACGCCCTCGAAACCCGGCTCAAGGCGCTTGGCGATGCGCAGGCTGGGGTGACCGATACCACGCTGGAGCTGGCGCAACGCGCCGTGGACACCCTGTCCGTGCAGGTCGACGCGCTGGAGCAGGGCGTCCCGATCCCGCGCATGACCGCCTTGGTGGACGAACTCTCGCGCACCTCGGAAGAAGCGCCTGCCGCTGCCGAGCAAGAGGCCGCCGTCATGCGTCCCGCGGCCCCGGCCCCGGCCGTGACCCTTGCTGGACTCTTCGCCAAGGAGCACGAGGCCGAGCCGCCCGGTGCCCGTGAAGCGGCGAGCGTCTCGGTCGCGCCGCAGATCCGGGTGCGGTCCGACCTGCTCAACCGCCTGGTCAATCATGCCGGCGAGATCAGCATCTACCGCGGCCGCCTCACGCAGCGCAACGGCCAGCTCGGCTTCGGGCTTGGCGAGCTGGACCAGACGGTCATCCGTCTGCGTGAGCAGCTGAGGCTGCTTGAGATCGAGACCCAGGCCCAGATCCTCCATCGCTTCGAGCGCAGTGGTGCGACGTCCGATTACGACAACGAGTTCGATCCGCTCGAGCTGGATCGTTTCTCCCGGCTTCAGCAGCTCTCCGGCAGTCTGGCCGAGACGGTCAACGACCTCATCAGCGTCAAGGAGATCCTCGGCGGTTACCAACGCGAGTTCACCGATCTCCTGAATCAGCAGGCCCGCCTGGCCGACGATCTCCAGGACGGACTGCTGCGCACCCGCCTCGTCCCCTTCGTCCAGGTGGTGCCACGCCTGCATCGTCTGGTGCGCCAGACCGCCGACAGCCTGGGCAAGTCGGCCAGGTTGGAAGTGATCGGCCCCGAGGTCGAGCTGGATCGGACCATCCTCGATCGATTGACCGCGCCGCTCGAGCACCTGCTGCGCAATGCGGTCGACCATGGTCTGGAAGACACCAAGACGCGCGTCGCCAAGGGCAAGCCGGCAACCGGCATGGTGACCCTGGCGCTGCGTCGCGAAGGCAACGACGCCGTGATCAGCCTGGGAGACGACGGCAAGGGCATGGACCTGGAGGCCATCCGCCAGCAGGCCATCGCACGCGGGCTCATGCCCGCGGAGGCGAAGCTGCCCGACGAGGCGCTCCTCCAGTTCATCCTGGAGCCGGGCTTCACGACCTCCGGCAAGGTCACGCAGATCTCTGGCCGGGGTGTGGGCCTGGACGTGGTCGCCTCCGAGATCAAGGCCGCGAACGGCTCCATCACCCTCGAGTCCTTCCCGGGCAAGGGGGCGCGTTTCACCATTCGCCTCCCGCTCACCCTGGCCATCATCGATGCCTTCCTGATTTCGGCGGGTGAGAACATGTACGCCGTGCCGCATAGCACGGTCGAGGGCGCGGCGCGCATCAATCACGATGAACTCGTCGCCATCTATGCGGATGACACCAAGACCTTCACGGCTCGGGGGCATCAATACAAGGTCATCTATTTCGGCAACGCGCTCGAGCCGGGGCAAGAGCCCGAGCTGGGTGAGCGGCGCTGGCTGCCGTTGCTGCTCGCGCGTCTTGGAGACCAGCGGGTCGCTCTACAGGTAGACAACCTGCTGGAGAGCCAGCGCATCCTGGTCAAGCCACTGGGACCGCAGCTCGCCGGCGTGCGCTGGCTCAGCGGTGGCACCATTCTGCCGGACGGTCGAGTCGCGCTCATCCTGGACGCCCTGGCGCTGCTGCGCTCCGGCGCCGTGCAGGACTACAAGCCCGCTGCCGCGGTGGCGTATGAGGAGGCGCCGATCGAGCCCGCCTGCGTCATGGTGGTCGACGACTCGCTCACCGTGCGCCGTGTGACCAGCCGGCTGCTGCGGCGTCAGAATATGGAGGTGCTGACGGCGAAGGACGGTGTCGAGGCCCTGACCCTGCTCGACGAGCGCATCCCGGATCTGCTGCTGCTCGACATCGAGATGCCGCGCATGGACGGCTATGAGCTGACGCGCCATATCCGCCGCTCCGAGCGTCTGCAGCATCTGCCGATCATCATGATCACCTCGCGCACCGGCGCCAAGCACCGCGAGTACGCCATGCAGCTGGGCGTCAACCGCTACCTCGGCAAGCCCTATCAGGAATCGGAGCTGCTCAACGAGATCGGCTCACTGCTGGAGGAGCACGGAAAACCCTTGGGATAGCGGTCGCTCAGGCGCCTCTGAAGTCACCCCAGAGTGCCTGAATGACCGCAATGGCCGCGAGTGGCGCCGTCTCGGTCCGCAGAATCCTCGGGCCGAGTCGCACCCCCCGGAAGCCCCGCGCGCAAGCCAACCCGCGCTCGCCGGGGCTGAGGCCGCCCTCCGGGCCGATCAGCAAGGCCAGGTCGCCATTTGGCGCGTCCAGATCGGGCAGGGCGATCGGTGCGGCAGGATCGAGCAGCAGACCGCCGCTCGACTGCGTTTCCAGCCAAGCCTCCAGAGGCTCAGCCTTGTCCAGTATCGGAATCCGGCGTCGCCCGGACTGCTCGCACGCCGAGACGACGACACCCCGCCAGTGCTCCGTCCGCTTGTCCAGGCGTGTTCCGTCGAGCTTGACCTGGCTGCGCTTGGTGAAGAGGGGGGTCAGGCGCTGAACGCCCAGCTCGACCGCCTTCTGCAGGGCGAAATCCATCCGCTCCCCCCTGGAGATGCCGATCGCGAGGTGGATGCGCAGCGGCGCGATCGGTTCGGGTTCACCGCCCGCCTCGATGACCACCTTGGCGGCGTGCCGCCCGGATTCGAGCAGCCGCGCGGCATAGTCTCGTCCGTCGCCATTGAAGAGGACCAGGGGGTCGCCGGTGCCGAGGCGCAGGACCTGGCTGAGGTGGCGCGTCTGCGCGGGCGGAAGCTCCAGCGGGCTGCCGACGATGAATTCCGCGTCGACGTAGATCCTGTTCGTGCGCATTGGGCGGCCGCCTTCAGTGCGCGGCGCCACGCAGGCGCCAAGCGCCGAGCGCCAGCAGTGACCAGCCGATCAGCAGGGCGACCCCACCGATCGGGGTGATCATCCCGAGCTGCCGTTCCCCGGTGAGGGCCATGAGGAAGAGACTCCCGCAGAAGAGCGCGGCGCCGATCAGAAAGGCCCAGGCCGCGGCGCCGATCGATGTGGCCTCGCGGACGCCGAGCAGGATGAGGCCACACGCCAGAATGGCCCCTGCGTGCAGCCCAAGGTAGCTCGCCGCCGTATCCCAGTTAGCGAGCAGCTGGGGTTCGATCTTGCCTTTCAGGCCATGGGCACCGAAGGCCCCGAGGGCGACGGAGAGCAGGCCGCAGAGGGCTCCGACAGTCAGCCAGTTGGAAGCGCGTTTCATGCGTGTGTGATCCGAGTCGATGGTCAATGGGTCAATGGGTCAATGGGTCGATGGTTGTCGTAGGGGCGCTGACAGCCACCAGCGCCGCCAGCTTCGGTGTCTGACGGTATCAGAATTCAGTAATAAAGCGATTTCTGGGGTCTCCACTTAACCGGAGTAAACTCCAAGGGTGACTTACCCTCATGCTGGCGTTGATTATCCGCGGACTGCGGGCGAGTTCCAGTCCTGGTTTCGCACCGATGCGGACTGCCTCGACTACCTGGAGTGGCTCCGGTGG
>NZ_NRRF01000032.1 GCF_016583565.1 Thiocystis violacea
CGACCAGCGGGTGCGTGACGGCAATTATGTCGCGTAGCGTGTGCTCAACCGAGGAGCCGGATGCGGTAGTCCCGCACGTCCGGATCTGTGGGAGCCGCGGGTGCGTAAGCACCCGTGGCCACCCGGTACCAGTCTTCTTCGGTAGGGTGGACAAGCGCAGCGCAGTCCACCAACAACGGCGCGGGGTTCGGTGGACTTCGCTCTCGCTCGTCCACCCTACCGGTCCAACCGATGACCAAGGCCCGGTTTTTGATGAGCATTGAGCAGCGCGGTGAGGCGGCAATCTCAAACGCTTGCGCTATCACTCTGCCAGGCTCACCTTAAGGGATGCCGCAACACCACGGAGTCAAACGGCTATGACGAATCTTGCCCGTGCCCAACCCTGCTCCGTTGAAGACTATTTGGCCAGTGAGGATGGCGCCGACGTCCGTCACGAGTATATCGACGGGGAGTTGTATGCCATGACTGGTGCCAGCGACCGTCATGGCCTGATCGTCGGTAACATCTACGCGCTGTTACGCCCGTTGCTGCGAGGCACCTCCTGCCAACTCTTCGCCAACGACATGAAGGTGCGACTGCACGTCCAGAATCAGGACATCTTCTACTATCCCGATCTGCTCCTGAGCTGCGATCCGAATGATCGCGCGACCTACTATCGCGCCCAGCCCTGTCTGCTCGTCGAGGTGCTGTCCGACTCCACCGCGCGGATCGACCGCCGAGAGAAGCTCTGGGCCTACCAGACCATTCCGAGCCTGCAGGAATGCCTGCTGATTTCGCAGAGTGCGCGCGAGGTCGAGATCCACCGTCGCGCGCGGGGCTGGGCGCTGGAGACCGTCGCCGAAGGCAGCGTTCGGCTCGATTGTCTAGATGTCGAGTTGCCGCTGGATGTGATCTATGAGGATGTTCTGGCGCCATGATCGAGCGGATGGCCGTATGGCAGGGGTCACCATTTAGCTGCCCCGCAAGTATTCGCCGAGGCCCAGCTCGTCGTACGTCCCGGCAACCAGCCCCAGGTGGTTGAGCGCTTTGCCGCTGTAGTGGCGCGGGCTGGCCATTGAGCCGGTTTCGCTGTGGACGGCCATGCGTACTTCCCCTCAGTGTTCGCGGAAAACGCGGTGATAGGGGAGTTGGAGGGGAATCTTTCGGTAGGGTGAACGGGTGCGGAATGTCGGCTAACGGGTTCTTGGGGTGTCGATGAGCCCGTTTGCGCAGTCGGTTCGGTCGCCGTCGGAGAGGCTTCTCGTGTCTGGCGTCGCCGCGGGGACGAGGATCGCTGTTCAGATCCTGTCGATCCCGCGAAATCCTGTCAGAATTGCAGCCAGGCAGTCGAGGTGTCGTCGCCGGGCTTGGCTCCACTCGGGCCAGCGCGCGGGGAGATCGACGCCTCCGAGGTTTTTGCCCGCTCGGATGCCCGGCTCCCGAGGCGCTCGCTCATGCGTTGGCATCGAGGCGGCGCACGGACGGCGAGGTTTGCCGGGCGTTCTCACGGTGTCCCTTAGATTCGACAGGTTCCGCAGATGAGTGACGAGAAGATCACCGATGTTGCCGCCTACGTGGCGGCGCTTGGTCAGAAGGCGCGTGTAGCGTCGCGCCGCCTCGCGCGAGCGAGCACGGGGGAGAAGAATGCGGCCTTGCTGAGGATCGCCGAACTCCTGGATCAGGCGCGCGCGTCGCTCGCCGAGGCCAATGGGCGGGACTTGGAGGCTGGCGCCGCCAAGGGTCTGGATGCCGCGCTGCTGGATCGGCTCGAACTGACGCCCGGGCGGATCGACGCCATGATCGAGGGCGTTCGTCAAATCGCCGCGCTGGCGGATCCGGTCGGTGCCATCTTCGATCTCAACTACCGCCCGTCGGGGATCCAGGTGGGGCGCATGCGCGTGCCGCTGGGCGTGGTCGGCATCATCTATGAGTCGAGGCCCAACGTGACCGTGGATGCCGCCGCGCTCTGTCTGAAATCCGGCAATGCGACGGTGTTGAGGGGTGGCTCCGAGGCCTATGCCTCCAATCAGGCCATCGCGGCCTGTATTCAGCGCGGCCTGGCCGAGGCGGGGCTGCCTGCGGAGGGTGTCCAGGTCGTGGCGACGACGGACCGCGCGGCCGTTGGCGCGATGATCACCATGCCGGAGTCGATCGACGTCATCATCCCGCGCGGCGGCAAGGGGCTGATCGAGCGGATCAGCCGCGACGCGCGTGTTCCTGTCATCAAGCACCTGGATGGCATCTGCCACGTCTATATCGACGCCGATGCGGATCCTGAGAAGGCCTTCCAGGTTGCGCTCAATGCCAAGACGCAGCGTTATGGGACCTGCAACACCATGGAGACCCTTCTGGTGGACGCGGCCGTGGCCAAGGCGATTCTGCCAAGACTTGGCGACGCCTACGGGGAGAAGGGCGTGGAGCTGCGCGGCTGTCCGCGCACCTGCGCGCTGCTGGGCGACGCCGTGCCGGCATCCGCGCAGGATTGGGACACCGAGTATCTGGCGCCCATCCTCTCCATTCGGATCGTCGAGGGTCTGGACGAGGCGATGGATCATATTGCCGCCCATGGCTCGGGTCACACCGAATCCATCGTGACGGAGAATTACACGCGCGCTAGACGCTTTCTGCGTGAGGTGGATTCCAGCTCCGTCATGGTCAATGCATCCACCCGTTTCGCGGATGGTTTCGAATACGGCCTGGGGGCGGAGATCGGAATCAGCACGGACAAGTTCCACGCCCGTGGCCCGGTCGGGCTGGAGGGCTTGACGTCGGTCAAGTTCGTCGTTCTGGGCGACGGCGAGATCCGAACCTAGGACCTGCCGGGCGCTCTAATGCCTAGCAGATCGACTTGTATCTCGTCCTCGACAATTGTCAATCGGGCTGTTAAGAATGGCGGACTAGATCGATTCGGCCTGTTGTTAGGTCGAGTATTGGTTGTTCGAATCCCCGCGTTAACCAAACCTGGAGTTTTCGTATGGCACGAGTAGTGATTCTTGGCGCCGGCATCTCTGGTCACACGGTCGCCAGATACCTGGGCAAGTGGATCGGAAAGAAACACGAGATCGTGGTTGTCTCCCCCAATGCAAAGTGGAATTGGGTGCCGTCCAACATCTGGGTCGGCGTTGGTGAGATGACCGAGTCTCAGGTCACCTTCGAGCTGGCGCCCATCTACAAGAAGATCAATGTGGCCTTCCATCAGGCCAAGGCTGTCTCCATCAACCCGGAGGGTAGTGCCGAGCACCAGAAGCCCTTCGTGACGATCGAATACACGAATGAGGCGCGCGCCGGGCAGAGCGCGGCGCTCGAGTATGACTTCCTGGTCAACGCGACCGGACCCAAGCTGAATTTTGGCGCGACGCCTGGCCTGGGGCCTGATGAGGGCTACAGTCAATCCGTCTGCACCCCAGGGCATGCGCTGCATGCCAATGCCGCATTGCAGAAGTGTATCGAGGAGATGAAGCAGGGTGCCCGCAAGACCTTCGTCGTCGGAACGGGGCACGGGATGTGCACCTGTCAGGGCGCGGCCTTCGAGTACATCTATAACGTGGATCACGCCGTGCGCGAGGCCGGTATGCGCGATCTGGCCCGCATCGTCTGGATCAGCAACGAATACGAGCTGGGCGATTTCGGAATGGGCGGGGTGCACATCCAGCGCGGCGGCTATCTCACCAATGGCAAGGTCTTCGCGGAATCGCTGATGGTCGAGCGCGGTATCGAGTGGATCACTCGGGCGCATGTCAGCAAGGTTGAGCCGACTAAGATCCACTACGAGCTCCTGGACGGGACGCAGCATGAGCTGGAGTACGATTTCAGCATGCTGATTCCGCCGTTCGCCGGCGTTGGCTTGAAGGCCTACGGCAAGGGCGGCGAGGACATCACCGCCGAGGTCTTCGCCCCCAATGGCTTCATGAAGGTCGACGCGGATTACAACCCCAAGGCCTTCGAGGACTGGGACAAGCACGACTGGCCCAAGACCTATCAGACGCCGAAATATAAGAACATCTTCGCCGTCGGCATTGCCTTCGCGCCGCCGCACCCAATCAGCAAGGTTATGAAGAGTCCCAGCGGTACCCAGATCAGCCCAACGCCGCCAAGGACCGGGATGCCATCGGCGACCATTGGTAAGGCGGTCGCAGGCAGTATTCGCGACATGCTCAAAGGGGCCTCGGCGCCGACCCATACCGCCTCCATGGCCGAGATGGGCGCGGCCTGCGTGGCCTCGACCGGGTCCGATATCTTCAAGGGGACGGCCGCGACCATGACGGTCTTCCCCGTGGTGCCGGACTATGAAACCTACCCGGAATACGGCCGCGACATGGACCTCACCTTCGGCGAAATCGGGCTGGCCGGGCATTGGATGAAATACATCCTGCACCATGTCTTCATCTATCAGGCCAAGCTCAGGCCGGGTTGGTCGATCCTTCCCGACTGATCGACCATCGACTTCATTGATCGTCTACCGTATCGATCGTCGACATCAGAACAAGACGACTTAGAACAAGAGAGGCAGAGGCAAATGGCAGTCAAGAACAAAGAGCCCTATCAGCAGGCCTACTATCCACCCGTTCCAACCGGGTTCACCAGATACATGCGCCGCTCGCTCATCTGGCAGTTCCTGCGTTTTTGGATCATCAATTTCAAGATTCTCAAGCTCTTGCTGAAGTCGCATAACTGATGCAACGAGGGCTTCGGGGCGCTGAGGCGGCCCCGGAGCGAGCAGGATCCTGACGAGCCGTGTCGGTGTAGGCCGACACGGCTCCTGCGTTTCCAGGTCGCCTTCGTTCGGCGGCCGCGGGGGACAACGGGGCGGAATTCTGCTACCGTCCACCGTATCGGTGTTCTTGGTTTTACTGTGATCGGACAAGGAGATCTTGCTTCAGACAGGCCCCGCCATTCTAGGGTGCGAGCAACCTGAGCCGGCCGGCAGCCGGCGCGGCCATTGTCGGTTGATTCGCGCGCTCTGCCGTTCGAGCCGCTCAGTGTTGGTTGGGCGAGCCGCGGGTCTGCGGCCGGATAGGTGCCGCAGCGAATGATCGGCGTTTTCGGTGGCACCTTCGACCCCGTCCATTTCGGGCATCTGCGTCCAGCCTTGGATGCGCTCCAGGGGCTGGGGCTGGAGCAGGTCAGATTCATCCCGCTCAACGTCGCCGTGCATCGCCCCCAGCCTTTGGCGCCCGCGGACCTGCGTTTGGCGATGCTCCAAGCCGCGATCGAGGCGCAGCCGGGATTCGTTGTCGACGCGCGTGAGTTGGCGCGGACGGGCGGCTCCTACACCTACGATACCCTGGTGTCACTGCGTGGCGACTTCGGTGCGCAACGCCCGCTGTGCCTTCTGGTGGGGGCGGATGCCTACGGCGGCTTTCTGGATTGGCATCGTCCGCTCGCGATCCTGGAGCTCGTTCATCTCGTGGTGATGCGGCGCCCAGGACATGATCCTGTCGCGGGTCCGGCGCTGCGCAATCTCTACCTGGAGCGCGGCTGTGACTGTGTGACTAAGCTGGCGCGATCGCCGGGCGGACGCATCCTTTTTCACGACGTCACCCAGATGGAGATCTCCTCGACGCAGGTCAGGCGACTTGTCGAGCAGGGATGCAGTCCACGCTATCTGCTGCCGGACGCCGTGCTGGAGCTGATCGCTCGTGAAGGGCTCTACCGCTGAGCAGGAGGCGGCGGTGTCGATCCTGGCTGCGCTGGGATCCGTCGATTGGACATCTTCCCGTGGGCGCGGTCCGTCACCGCGTCCGCCATTGGCTTTGACGCGGCGGGAACGCCTGCCGCTTTTTTTATTGCAGAGGAGAACGCATGCAGCTTGAGCAACTTCGGCAGTTGGTCCTCGACGCCTTGGCCGATATGAAGGCACGCGATATCGAGGTCATGGACGTTCGGGGCAAGACGGCGGTCACGGACTACATGGTCGTGGCCTCGGGAACCTCGGATCGGCATGTGAAGGCCATCGCCGAGACCATTGCCTTCCGCTCGAAGGAGGCAGGGGAGGCGCCGCTCGGCACGGAAGGCGTGGCGGAGGGCGAGTGGGCGCTGGTCGATCTGAATGGCGTGGTCGTGCATGTCATGCTCCCCAAGGTCCGCGATTTCTACAATCTCGAGCGCCTCTGGTCCGCGCCAGCGGTTGTGCCCAAGGTCGCATCGCACTCGATCTGACCCGATGATGGCCGATCCCCAGGGGTTTCTTGGCGACGATACGGGGCGACCGAGCTTGTCCATCGTCGCCGCCGTTGCCGACAATGGCGTCATTGGGCGCGCCAAGGGTCTTCCTTGGCGGCTGCCAGCGGATCTGGCGCACTTCCGTCGCCTCACGTTGGACAAGACCATCGTCATGGGGCGGAAGACCTGGGAGTCGCTGCCGGGGCTACTGCCGAGACGTCGCCACCTGGTCTTGAGTCGGGATGCGCGCTTTCAGGCCGAGGGTTGCAAGGTGTGTGACTCATTGGAGGCGGCAATCGCCGATGCGGCCGGCGAGCCTGAGTTGATGGTCGTGGGTGGGGCCTCTCTCTATGCCGAGGCCATGCCCTTGACCTCGCTTGTCTATCTCACACTGGTGCATACTCAGGCCAAGGGCGACACCTATTTTCCAGAATGGGATCGCTCCGAATGGCGGGAGGTCGCTCGAATCCAGCGTCCGGCAGATGAGGGCAACCCCTTCGATATGACTTTCGTCGAGCTGCGGCGTCTGGCCTGAGGCCGGTGCACGCACGGGCGCCGGTCCGCGTCAATCGCAACCTGGCTTGAGGAAACCCGGGCACTCGAGTTGCGCCGTCCGCATGGCACCCTGATCCAGTACGAGCGCAGTCAGCGCCCCACCCCAGAGGCAGCCACTGTCGATCGCCCACACGTTGTCGCCGGACCAGAATCCCAGCGTCGACCAATGGCCGAAGACGATGCGGTCTTGTCGCGTGCGTCGTCCCGGCATCTGGAACCAGGGCAGACGTCCTTTCGCCTGACTCCCGATCTCGCCCTTTTCCTTCAGGGCCAGGGTGCCGTCCGGCTCGCAAAAGCGCAGGCGAGTGAGGCAGTTGGTGATGAAGCGGAGGCGATCCATGCCGGCCAGCCCGGATGACCAGCGGTTGGGCCGATTCCCGTACATCACGTGCAGAAAATCCCGGTAGCCGTCGCCTCGCAGCACGGCCTCCAGTTCGGCCGCGTAGCGGCGTGCCTCCTGAAGGTTCCATTCTGGTGGCAGTCCGGCGTGGATCATGGTCAGGCCGATGTCCGCATCGTGATGGAGTAGCGGGCGATGGCGCAGCCAGTCCAGCAGCGCGTCGCGATCCGGTGCATCCAGGATCGCGTCGAGGGTGCTCTTCTTGGCATGCTTGGCGTTGCCCGCTGCCACGGCGAGCAGATGGAGATCGTGGTTGCCCAGCACCACGATGGCGGCGTCGCCCAAGTCGCGGACGAAGCGCAGTACCTCGAGGGATTGAGGCCCGCGATTCACCAGGTCTCCAACGAACCACAGCCGATCGCTCGAGGGATCGAAGGCGAGCCTGTCCAGGAGTCTCCTCAGCTCCGCGTAGCAGCCTTGAATGTCGCCGATGGCGTAGGTTGACATGGGCGCCTGCTCAGTTGCGGTGGTGGCGGTTGGCTCGATCCGTCGGTCTCTTGACCGGGCTCAATGAATGCGCGTCGAGGTGAGGGAGAAGACCGGGATCTCTGCTTGGAACCGGATTCCGTCGTCGCCGACCATGCCGTAGAATCCCTGCATGCTGCCGAGGGGCGTCGCGAGGATCGTGCCGCTGGTGTAGCGAAAGGATTCCCCGGGTCTCAAATGAGGCTGCTCGCCGACGACCCCCTGTCCCCTGACCTCCTGCACCTTGCCGTCAGCGTCGGTAATGATCCAGTGGCGGTCGAGCAACTGTGCCGCCTTTTCACCGCGATTCTCGATCGTGATGGTGTAGGCGAAGACATACCTGCCCTCGTTGGGGGAGGAGCTGTCCGCCTGGTACTGGCTCTCGGCCGAGACCTTGATGGAGTAATCGTTCACGTCTGTCTCCGCTGAAGGGCGTCGAGTCGGGCGAGCGGCTAGGTTGGCCGCCTTGGAGGCCGTTGATTCGAAACCGTGAATTTGGGTGGAATGCTTGTAATATTTTGAAATAGTTGTACGCTAATCTTGAAAGTTTACGCGAATCCATGGGCAGGATCTTGATCACTTCAAAACGTCGTCACCGGAGACCGGATCCACTCCTCCTTTTGATGGCCTTCGTTGCCATCGGGATGTGTGTCACGGTCAGTTACCAGGTGCTCATCTACTCTGACGCGGGCCAAACGATCTTCGCAAGGCAGTCGCCGCCGGCCGTCCAGGTCGGCGGCTAAGGGCGGCATCCCTCGTGGCGATCACCACGATGTTCGAACGACTGTCCGCGCGAGCGGCGGTCCGGTCCTTTTCGCAACGATGATGCAGATTGCCGACAAGCTTCGATTGGCGGTCGTGGGCGTCGGCTATCTCGGCCGTTTTCACGCCCTCATCTATTCGCGGATGGCTGACGTCGAGTTGGTCGGCGTTTTCGATACGGATGACGCGCGCGCCCGAAGCGTTGCGGAAGAGGCCGGGTGCGCGGTCTTTGACTCCCTCGACGCGCTCCTCGATCGCGTCGATGCCGTCAGCGTCGTGGTCCCGACGAGCGCACACCTCGCGGCCGCGGCGCCCTTCCTCGCGCGTGGCATCCATGTCCTGCTTGAAAAACCCATCGCCGCCAACGCGGCCGACGGCGCCGAGATCGTCCGCCTTGCGAGCGAGCATGGGGCACGGCTTCAGATCGGCCATGTCGAACGCTTCAACGCCGGTGTCATGGCGCTTGCCGAGCGCATCCGCGCGCCGCTCTATCTCGAAGCGCAGCGGATGGGCAGCTTCGTCGAGCGGGCAACCGACGTCGACGTCGTCTCGGATCTCATGATCCACGACATCGATATCATCCTCTCGCTGGTGGGTGCGGAGATCACGGCGATCTCCGCCGTGGGTGCCTCTATCCTGACCGAGCATGTGGATATCGCCAACGCGCGCCTCGAGTTTGCCAATGGTGCTGTGGCGAATGTGGTAGCGAGCCGGGTCTCGGACAAGACGACGCGACGTATTCGGGTCTTTCAGGCGCGCGGCTATCTCTCGCTCGATTTCGTCGCGCAGACCATCGATATCGCCGCGCCGCGCGAGGTCGCGGGGGCTCCCCGCCCGGAGATCGTCCGCGAGCGGATTCAGGTCGAGCCTGTGAAGCCGTTGGATGCCGAGCTGGCGGCCTTCGTGCAGTGTATCCGCGAGGCTCGGCCGCCTCTTGTCGATGGACGAACCGGGCTTGCGGCGCTTGAAGTCGCGCTTGAGGTCCGCGCCTGTATTCAGCGCTCAACCGATCTGCAGAAGCGGCATCTACGGGGGCTTTGACGCCCTCCCGCCGCTCGCTGCACCATCTCTTCGATTCGTCCGACCGCTTGGCGCTGACTGCTTCGGGTCGCGCGACCTCTTGCGTGTCGACGCCCGCTAGCGGCGGTGCTGGACCATGGCGCTCGCCATCTCCACGGCGGCGCTCAGACTGCCGAGATCCGCCTTCGCCGTCCCCGCCAGATCGAGTGCCGTGCCGTGATCGACCGAGGTCCGGATGATCGGGAGTCCCAGGGTGACGTTCACGGCGCGACCGAAGCCCAGGTGCTTGAGCACGGGCAATCCTTGATCGTGGTACATGGCCAGCACGGCATCGGCTTGGGCGAGCCGGTCGGGCACGAATGCGGTGTCGGCTGGCAGCGGACCGACCAGATTCCAGCCCCGTTCCCGCAGCAGCGCAAGCACGGGCTCGATGACCTCCAACTCCTCGCGGCCGAGATGCCCTCCTTCCCCCGCATGGGGGTTCAGCCCGCAGACGAGCACCCGCGGGTCCGCGATGCCGAAGGTGTCGCGGAGATCGCGATGCAGGATCTCCACGACGCGCGTGAGGTGGGGGCGCGTGATGGCGCGGCTGACCTCGCTCAGGGGGAGATGTGTCGTGGCGAGCGCGACGCGCAGCTCGGGGATGGCCAGCATCATCACCGGCTCGGCGCCGCAGCGCTCCGCGAGCAATTCGGTGTGCCCAGTGAAGGGAACGCCGGCGTCGTTGATGACGCCCTTGTGCACCGGGCCGGTCACCAGTGCGTCGAAGGTCCCATCCAGGCAGCCGTCACAGGCGCGTTCGAGGGTCTCGATCACATAGCGGGCGTTGCCTGGGTCCAATTGGCCGGGTCTCGCCGGTTGCGCGAGCGGGGTGGGCATCACGAGCAACTGATGCGGACGTCTCGGGGCGGCTGCTTGGCTCGGGTCGAACACCTGGATCTGGAGGCGCAGGCCGAGCATCTCTGCGCGCGAGGCCAGCAGATCAGGGTCGGCGACGGCGACCAGCTCGGCTGGGGTCTTTGTGGCCGCCAGGCGCACGAGCAGATCTGGTCCGATGCCAGCCGGTTCTCCCGGTGTTATGACGAGGCGTGGAAGGATGGCGTTCATGGATCGTTGTGAGGCTCGGGATCGTTCTGAAGCTCGTCTGCGCGCGAGGGCGTTTAGTGGTGCCTGAGCTATTGCTCGCGGGTCAGTCGGATCTCGACATAGGCCTCGTCCCGCAGCTGCCGCAGCCATTCTTCGGTCGCCTCTTCGGCCTTGCGGCGCTGTAGCGCCTCGCGGGCCTTGATGCGTAGGATGCTTTCGCTGGTGTCCTGGCTGCGCCGCTCCAGGACCTGGACGATATGCCAGCCGAAGGGGCTCTTGAAGGGCTCGCTGATCTGGTTTACGACGAGCCCGTTCATCGTCTCCTCGAACTCCGGCACGGTGTCGCCGGGGCTCGCCCAGCCGAGGTCGCCGCCCTTGAGTGCCGAGCCGGTGTCGTCGGAGTGCGCGCGTGCCAGGGTTGCGAAGTCGTCCCCGCCCTGGATGCGCTGCTTGAGCTGACCGAGGCGTTGCTTGGCGTCGTCGTCGGAGACGATCTCGTTGGTGCGGATCAGGATGTGTCGGGCGTGCGTCTGGGTGACGTTCTCGGGGGTCGCGGCCTTGATCTCGCGCATCTTGATGATGTGGAAGCCGCTGGGGCTGCGCAGCGGGTCGCTGATCTCGCCCTCGGCCATGGAATAGGCGAGGTCCGAGACCAGGGCCGGGACCGCACCCATCTCGAACCAGCCCAAGTCGCCGCCCTCGAGTGCATTGCGCCCGTCCGATTCGCGCACCGCGACCTCCGCGAAATCCGCCCCGGCGCGCAGCTTCGCGACCAGGCGTTTCGCCTTGTCCTCCGCGGCCTGGATCTGCTGCGTTGAGGCGTTATCAGGCAGCGCGATGAGGATGTGCTGAAGCCTGACCTGCTCGCGCTCGATGAGGCGGCTGGCCTCTTTGGCCAGGAAGAGGTCGATCTCGCGCTCACTGACCTGGATCTTTTTCACGACCTCCTGGCTCTGCAGGCGGCTGGTGAGGATCTGCGAGCGGGTGTCATTGCGGAAATCCTCGAAGCGGATGCCGCCGGCCTCCAGCGTCGCCTTCAGCTCTTCGAGCGAGAGGCCGTTGCGCTTGGCGATGTTGTTCATGGCCTCGGTCAGCGCCGCATCGTCCACGGTGATGCCCAGAGCCTTGGCGCGCTGTTGTTGCAGGCGCTTGAGGATGAGGCGATCCAGCACCTGTTTCTCCAACTGGGCGCGCGGCGGCACGGCGGTCCCCTGGCGGTTGAGCTGGGGGATGGTGAGGTCGACCTCCCGATCCAGCTCGCTCTGGACGACCACGTCGTCGTTGACCACGGCGACGATGGCGTCCAGCTCCTGGGACGCTGCCAGAAGGCCGCTCGCGCTCGTGTAGAGGAGCAGGGCGGTCGCCAGCCCGGGCAGGAGGGACGCAAGCCGCTTCGGGGCGCGGCTATTCCGACTGATATCCATAGATTCCTCGTTCCAGGAGCTTGTCGATCTGGTTGCCAAAAGAGCCCAGACCGGCGAGCTCCAGTTGAAGCATGACGCTGGTGCTGGCGGTTTCGTCGGCACTGCTTTTGAGGTGCTGGCCAAGCAAGCGCAGTCGCCAGCAGCAGCGCCCGAATTCGACGCCCGCGAAGGCCTCGACCGTTTCGTCGTTGAGCATCGAGTAGAGCCAGCGTCCGACCAATCTGACGTCGGAGGTCACCGGCATCTGGAAGGACAGATCCGTATTCTCGTATGCCTCGGAGGTCGTGTTGCCGAGATTGTATCTGTAGGCCAGGTTGATCAGGTGGTCCCGGTCGGGGGCGTATCTCAGTTGCAAGACCTGTTTTTCCCAGGGTTGTTCCGTCTCGTGCGGGTTCCATTGCAGGCTTGCCGTCGCCGTCCAGTCCGGATGCAGGCGCGCGGACAGCTCGCTGGCCAGCGATGAGCTGATGTCGTCCTCGGTGCTATCGTCTTCCAATTGGACGCGGGGATTGTCGAAGTAGTAGATCTGGCCAAGGCTGGCGCGCAGCAACTCCTCGCCGCCGTGGTTGATGGTGCGGGAGGTCACGCCTACTGTGAGGCGGTTCGCGTCGCCAATCCTGTCATAGCCGGTGAAACGATTGGGGCGGAAGAGGCTCGCGAAACTGAAGTCGAGCGCCGTGGTGTCGAAGAGCGGGTTGTCCGCCTGATCCTCGTAGGGGGTCAGCACGTAGTAGAGGCGTGGTTCGAGCGTTTGCAGGGCGCTGTTGCCGAGCCAGTTGGCCTCGCGCTCGAAGATGAGCTTGCCGTCGATGTCCATGCTCGGGATCAAGTGGTTGAGCTGGTCGGGGGCGCCGTCCTCCTGCTCGACCAGGTCGTAACCCGTGTAGTAGAGCCGGGTGCGTGGGATCAGGTAGCCGAAGCTGCGGCGCAGCGGTATGCGCAGCGACGGGATGGCGACCAGGCGGTTGCCATGCACGGCGGCACTGTGATCGAAGTAGTCGTATTGGCTGTCGAAGTCATACTCGAGGAATTCCTTCCAGGTGTCCGGGTCCATTGCCAGCTCGATGTGCGGCAGCTGACCATAGGGGCGGTCCGCGGGTTCGATGCTGGCGTCGACGGTCTGGAATTGCTGGAGGCGTCCGAGCAGGCGCCATCCCTCGCCGTTGTAGCGGATGTCGCCCCGCTGGCTCAGGTTGCGGATGCTGGTGACGTCCAGCCGGTTGCCGAAATCCTCCAAGTAGGCATCGTCCGAGACCGAGGCGTAGTCGATGGAGGACGTCCAGCGCGAGCCCAGATGACCGTTTTCCTTGATGCGCAAGGCGCTGCGCACGCCGTCATCCGGCGCCTGTTGATCGTGCGGCAGGATTTCTCCGTCGATCTCGATGCGCTGGAAGGAGGAGAGATGCCTGAATTGCGCACCCAGCATGAGGCCGCGCATGCTCATGTAGCGCGGGGTGATGGTCGCGTCCATGTTGGGCGCGATGTTCCAGTAGTAGGGCAGGCTGATATCCGTCCCGGTCGAATCGGATGAGCCGAAGGTCGGGATCAGCAGGCCGCTGCGACGACGACCGTCGATGGGGAAGCGCAGATAGGGCGTATAGAGCACCGGGATGTCGGCGATCCGAATGCGCGCGTGACGGGCCGTGCCGAGCCCCGCCGCCTGGTCGAGTTCCAGGTCGCTCGCCAGGATCGACCAGTCGGCGTTACCCGGCGGGCACGTGGTGTAGATGATGTCGCGATAGCGGCTCTGCTGCTCATTCAGCAGCCACGCCTGCTCGGCCTCGCCGCGCAGGTTCGCATTGCCGGACATGCGATAGCCGGGCTTCTCGATCGTCCCCTTCTTGGTCTCGAGGTTGTACTGCGCGGACTCGCCGGTGAGGCGAACGCCTGGGTACTCCAAGAAGACGTGACCCGCGGCCTTCACATCCCCGTTGTGTCGGTCGTAGCTGGAGCGGTCGGATTCGAAGCGGCGTCCCTCCTGAAGGATCTCGACGTTTCCGAGCAGGTCGATGAGGTCGGCATTCTGATCATAGCCGACCCGGTCGGCAGTGATATCGATGGGTTGCTGCTCATTGGCTGTCAGCGCCGACATGGATGCGAGCTTGTTGACACCTGGCTTGGGGCCGCAGTAATCCCAGGTCAGCCCGGCATGCAGGCGTTCGTCATCCGAGCGGCGACCCTTCTCCAGCCTCGTCGCTGGCGGCCCCGTTGGGGCGGGGGGCGTGGCCGGCTCGTCGACCTTGGGTGAGGGGCCTCGGGGCTCCAAGGGGCCGAGTCCAGGGTCGCCTGGTGTCGGCGTGCTGGGCGTCAGCGTCGGCAGGGCCGAGTCATCGGCCTCGGGCGGGGTCGGCTGGAAGATCTCGCCCCGTGCGGATGCCTCCTCTTCCGGATCAGGTGGCTGTGCCTGGGTTGCGGAGGCGCCCTGCTGCACGGATGCGCCTCCCGCCGGCGCCGGCGTGGCCTGGCATTCGGCTTGGCCGGCGTCGGTTGCGCCAGTGCAGTCTGAGTGCTCGGCGGCCGCCGTCTGATCCTTGGGCAGGCTGGGAGGCGAGAGCACAAGCAGGATGAGCAGGGTCGCGCTCTGCACATTGCCTTTGAGGTTGGCCATAGTCGGCATCCGTCAGGCGGACTCGCTATAGAAAAGTGGACGGCTGATGTTCAACCTGTAACCATGGCACATCCGCGACCTGCCAGCAATCGCAAAGCCGTCCATCCGCGCGGATGCTGGCACCCCTCCGGCCCGGTCTTCCCGTCGGTTCGGTGTTTCCATCAGGGTATCGTCAATTCCGCCGAGTCGCTCGGCGGCTTGGGGTAGAGGCGAGTGTCAGAACGAAATCAGGCATTGCTGGCTTGGCTGGCCGAGGTGATCGGCGCCAACGGGTTCGAGATGGCGCCCGCGTCTTCGGATGCGAGCTTTCGCCGCTATTGGCGTGTCACCCACGCCGGGCGCACCACCATTGCCATGGATGCACCGCCGCAACACGAGGATTGCGGACGTTATGCCGACCTCTCGCGTCGCTTTCGCGCCATCGGCATCAACACCCCCGAGATCCTGGCCGAGGATCGCGCGCAGGGGTTCCTTCTGATTTCCGACCTCGGGAATGGCGTCTACTTGAGCCATCTTCGCGAGGACACCGCGGACCGGCTCTATGGCGATGCCCTGGGAGCCCTGCTGACCATCCAGGCCCGCGGTCCGCTGGACGGCTTGCCCGTCTATGACGCGCCTTTCCTGCTGCGCGAGCTGGGGCTCTTCCGTGAATGGTTCCTGGAGCGGCACCTGGGGCTCGATCTGAGCGAGGCTGATCGAACCATGCTGGATGGTGTCGACGCCCTGCTGGTCGAGAGTGCCCTGGAGCAGCCCCAGGTCTGCGTGCATCGAGACTATCACTCGCGCAATCTCATGCTGACGGAGGTCGGCAACCCCGGTGTTCTGGATTTCCAGGACGCGGTCGTCGGACCTGTCACCTATGACCTGGTCTCGCTCCTGCGCGATTGTTACATCAGCTGGCCGGCCGAGCAGGTGACCGATTGGGCGCTTGGCTACCAGCGCCTCGCCCGTCAGTCCGGGGTCATCCAAGAGGAGAGCCCCGCAACCTTCCTGCGCTGGTTCGATCTCATTGGGCTGCAGCGCCACCTCAAGGTCTGCGGTATCTTCGCCCGGCTGAATATCCGCGACGGCAAGCCGCACTATCTGGACGATCTGCCGCGAACGCTCGGCTACATGCTGGAGGTGGCGGACCGCTACCCCGAGCTGGCGGGCCTCTCCGCGCTGCTGCGCCTGCGGGTGCTGCCGAGAATGACCGCTGCCGACGCAGCGGCCGTTTGAGCGATCGCGCGGCCGTCGTCTGGCTTCTGGCTGTTGCTCCTCGCCCGTCGGTTCCCTGGTGCCGTGCCGGCGTGCGCTGGATGGTCATGGGATCGTCATCGAAATTTCATCGTTCCCTGATCCGGATTTCTTCCTTTTTTCTTAGTCTCCCGCGTTCAAAACACGATGGTGGCACGGCGTCCATGGCGCCTGTGTCTCACTCAGCCATTCAGGAACGCACACCATGAATCAGCTAGGCAGAACCCTCTGCAGCCTGCCGGCGTTGTCGCTGGCGCTGGGCTGCTCCCAGACATCCGCCGACCTCGGCGCGCTGGAATTCGCGGAGGTCTCCGTCCCCCAGACCCAGGAAGAGAAGCGCGAGATTCGCGCCTCGGACAGCGTCACGGTGGACGGTCGGGCCTATGCCATCGGCTACCGCGATCTGGTGCGGACCAATCAGGTCCTGCCGAAGCTCGCCGGCCGCCCGCTGGAGACGGAGGTCTTCGGTCTGCTCAAGGACAAGAACGGCGCCCCCCTGATGCTCGAAGATGGCAGTCCCTGGGTCTGCACCAACGGGTCCGGCCCGGACTACACCTCGCTCATCAAATATGGCATGAACCTCTTCGCGGTCACTCAGTTGGAGTGCGGCCTGGGCGGCGCCTATGTCACCAAGCTCGCGCAGGACGACCAGGGCAATCTCAGTGCGATCGCGACCCGCTCGGTGGACTTCTCCGATGTCTTCGGGACCTACGTCAACTGCGCCGGCATGACCACGCCCTGGAACTCGCACCTCGGCTCCGAGGAATACGAGCCGCCCATGGCGATTTTCAATCCCAACGCCGAGGACCGCGCCTGGTTCGACGATCCGAGCTGGCACGATGCGCACGTCCAGGCCATCGCGGACTACAACCACATCGAGAATACGGCCGAGAACGCCGCCTATCTGGGCTACATGTACGGCTGGATACCCGAGATCAAGATCACGTCGGCGAATGGCGACCAGCGCGTCAACAAGCACTTCGCCATGGGCCGCTTCGCCCATGAGTTGGCCTACGTGATGCCCGATAACCGCACCGTCTATCTCTCCGACGACGGCACCAACGTCGGCCTCTTCATGTTCATTGCCGACCGGCCCAAGGTCCTGAGTGCCGGCACGCTCTACGCGGCGCGCTGGGTGCAGACGTCGGGTGAGGGCGTCGGTGCGGCGAATCTCGAGTGGATCAATCTGGGACACGCCACGAACGACGAGATTCGTGCCGCCATCGCGCGCAAGACCACCTTCGGCGGCATGTTCGACAAGGCGGACCCGCTCGACGCCGCGGCGGGCATCTGTCCGGAAGGCTACACCAGCACCAACACCTACGACGAAGGCCTGCTCTGCACCCGTCTGGTGCCCGGGATGGAGAAAATCGCCTCCCGCCTGGAGACTCGGCTCTACGCCGCGCACAAGGGCGCCACGACGGAGTTCCGCAAAGAGGAGGGCATCACCTTCAATCCGGACGACTACGTCCTCTACGTTGCCATGAGCGAGGTCGCCAAGGGCATGTTGGACGGCTCATCCAATGACGTAGGTGGGCCGAACCACATTCGCCTGGCGGAGGCCGACAAGTGCGGTGCCGTCTACGGCTTGAACCTCAAGGGCGAGGCGACGGATACGGATGGCAAGCCCATGGAGAGCAACTTCGTCGCCTTCAACATGTATGGCGTGGTCGCCGGCAGCCCCAGGGACTACAGTGGCACCGCGCTGTCCGAGAACAGCTGCGACGTCAATGGCATCGCCTCCCCGGACAACCTCAGCTACCTGCCCAAGCACAAGACGTTGGTGATCGGCGAAGACACCAGCGCCCATCAGAACGACTACGTCTGGAGCTTCGATGTCGGTACTCGCAAGCTCACGCGGATCGCCACCACGCCCTATGGCGCGGAGACGACCTCGCCCTTCTGGCACGCGGATATCAACGGCTACGGTTACCTGACCCTGGTCACGCAGCATCCTTACGGTGAGTCGGACGAGGATCAGGCCCAGAGCCCGGACGACAAGGAGTCGCACGTCGGCTACATCGGTCCCTTCCCCGCGCTCGACTGAGCCCTTCTGGCGGGCCGAGGCGCAGGGACGCGCCGTGCCCGACGCCCCGGCCAAGCTGCATGCGCGGCTGAACCAGCATCAGCCGACGGGCGTCCGACAGCCTCTGCTCTGAAGCCGCGGTCGCGCTCGAGACGGCCGGGCGGGATCTACTTGTCGTCCTCGGGATCCCCGAAGAGATCGGCCAGTCCCTCCAGCTCCTCGCGGGCGCGTGCCTCTTCGTCGATCGACTCCGCCGCCTTCGGTGCCGGCGCTTCAGGGCGTTCCTCGGGCTCCGACCCGAAGGCGTCCAGCATGGTATCCAGCGCGGCTTGATCGATGGGATCCTCGGGTTCTGGTTCTGGTTCTGGTTCTGGTTCTGGTTCTGGTTCTGGTTCTGGGGGCGATTGGTCGGCATCGGGCTGTGCTGCGATCGCCGTCTCTGGCGGCTGAGGTGCTGCGTCTTCGTCTTCGTCTGACTGGACGTCGAAGTCGGCGTCGTCCAGCTCGGCGCCGAGCGGTCGTTCCGTCACCGCCGCGCTGTCCACTGGCTCTTCTGGCCCTGGCTCCGGTGACGACGGGACCGCTTGCGGCTCGGCCACGGATTGGGTCTTCTTGAACGCCGCCATGTACTCGTCCATCAGCTGCTCCAAGGTGTCCTTGGTGCTTCCAAGCTCAGCCGCCAAGGCGGCCTTTTCATTCTCGAGGTCGCTGACATCGCTCGCGGGGATCATGCCGTTCGGCGTCATCTCGACCCAGGGCGTCAGGACCTTGGCCAGCTCCTCGGGGATTTCGCTCAGCCGGTTGCCATCGCGGCTCAGATAGAGGCTCAGCATGGCGTTGTAGAAGGCCTTCTCCCTCGCCACGTACTCGTCCACCTTGGCGTTCAGATCGTCTCCATCGAGCCGATAGGTGGTTTCGAAGAGGGTTGCCAGGGCGTCGCGTCGCGAGACCTCGTTCGTCTCCAGGTGTTTGATGACCGCCCCTGCGTGCGCCTGGTCTTGATGGTGGTGGTGGCGTTGGCGGCGCAGCATGAGGAAGAGGATGGCCCAGGAGATCAGGGCGAACTCCCCGGTCAGGATCAGGCCGCTGAGCTCCAGTGTCGTCATGAACGCGTCCCCTTGACCGTCTTGCCTTTCGCCGCTGTCTTCTCGGACGTCTCCCCGGGCACCGTGCCGCCCGCCGCTTTGGGATGCTGCAGGAGCCACCAGGTGAGACCGAGCACGCCGCCGAGCAGGAGGTTGCCGCCGAGCAGATAGCCGCCGAGCGCAAGCCAGCGAATGGGCGGCTTGGGTGCTCCGTCCTCGGTCTCTTGCGACGGCTCGTCGGGCCTCGGGAAGTCGAAGGTCATGCGATGCGGCTCGGGCTGAACCCTGATGCTCTCCCCGCCGAGTGTCCGGGCGATGAATTGACTCTTGATGAGGTAGTCCCCGGGGCGTTGGACCGGGACCTTGATCGCGAGCGGCAGCCGCACGGAGGCGGGGATCTCGACCACGGAGTCCTTGCCGTCCGGACCCTGGATGAGCAGGTAGCCGAGGACGCCCTCGGGGTCGATCAGGTCGGGCTCGCAGCTCAGGGTGAGCGCGATCCTTGCGCTCGGATCCTCCTCGCTCGGGAGCTGCTGGTCGTAGGCGATGGTGATGGGTGTGCCCGTCACCTTGAAGTGCTTGATGGTCTGACGCTTGAAGGTGCCGCCGTCGATCAGCAGCCGCAGCTCGTAGGCGCCTGGCGCGAGTCCCTCGGTGTCGAGTTCGGTCACGAAGCGCCCGCTCTTGGTGTCCAGCGGCATCTTGATGGCCGAGGGCGCGTCGGCTGGCGCGGCGCTCGGCGGTTGGTCGGTGTCCGCCGCCGCGCCGTCCTCGCGCTGCCCCGGCTCGCTGGCGGCTGCGCGTGAGACTTCGACCGAGGCCGTCAGGAGCCGCAGCAGATCCTTGCGAACCAGGGGCTGCTGGTGATCGGTCAGCCAGGTTTCGATCTTCGGCCGTTCGCTCGCGCTCAAGGCGCCTGGAAGCGCGCTGGTGGCGATATCGAGTGCCGTGACCACGACGACACGGTTGTCCGGGTCCTGAACGCCTTTGAGCTGCCATGTGCCGGCCTCGGGGCTGGAGAGCGTCACCAGGTCGTAACCCGCCTCCGACCGCCAGGCCGCACCCTTCGGCAACTGCTTGGCGGAGATGCGTTGGCCGCTGGGTGAGATCAGCAACGTCTCGGCGCCCTCGGCACGAAACGCGAGCAAGGTGAATTCGGAGACCTGATCGTCGATCTCGAAGCGGTTGGCCTTCAGGGGGACGGTGGTCGGCGCGGCCGTCTGCTCCAGCATGTGCAGGAAGACGCGCTGCAGGGCGTCCGCGCTCTGCGCCGTTTCCAGCCAACCGCCGGTCTCCTTGGACAGCAGGCCCATCAGCGCCATGTCGACCTTGTCCGAGAGGGCCACCGTGTGGACCTGCACGCCCAGTGCCTTAAGCTGTTCGAGCTGCTCTTTGACGATGCGCTCGCGCGAGGTGGCGTTCTCGCCCGCGTCCTTGGAGACGTCGACCAGACCGTCGGTCAGCAGGACCAGGTGGCGCTCGTCGTCCTTGCCGGCCGGGCCATCCCACCCGCTCACCGCGGTCTTGATCGCCTGCTCGATGTCGGTCAGCAGGCCGCGCGAATGGATGCGCTCGAGGCGTGCGCTGGTCTTGCGCTTCCAGGCGGCGTCGACCGTGCCGGGCGGTGCCAGGAGCTCGGTCTTCTCGGCGAACAGCCAGACCCCGGCCTGGGTGCCCGCGGGCAGCAGCTCGTTGACGAGCCGCAGGGCGGGCACCCGCAGGTTCTGGGGGTCGTTCTGACGCATGCTGCCGGAGACGTCGATCAGTACGCGCACCTCGGTGTTCGCCCAGAGGCTGTTGCTGATGAGGACGAGCGCCAGGAGCGCGAGCGTGCGCAGCCGCTTGAGTCGCGGGGCGTGCGGGTGTGAGTGCATCATGCTGTGTATGACGGCGGCGGGCCGCGATTCTTGAGCCACGGGCCTGCCGATCTCAGGGCAGCCAGAGTTCGAAGCAGCCGCCGCTGAGGTTGTGCCCGTTGCTCAAGCGGATGCGGCCCTTCTTGCCGGCGTTCTGGTGCAGTTCCGCGATGCTGCTCGCGAAGAAGAGCCCGAGCTGGGTGCGCCCGGCGCTCTGCGCGTTTTGCGGCCGCTCCGCCATGGTTTCCAGAAGTCCGCAGAGCGAGGCTGGAAAACCGCCCCCGTCATCCTCGACGCGGATGACCAGATAGCCGTCTTCCTGGACGGCGTTGACCTGGATCTGGGTCTTGGCGTAGCGGTGCGCGTTGCCGATGGTGCTGTCGAGGACGCTGCGCACGAGATCGGCGTCGAAGTAGCCGCCGAGGTCATGGTCGCAGGTATAGCTCAGCTGGACGTCCAGGGCCTCGCAGACGGCCGAGTTGTTGGCAACGATCTCCTCGAGGAAGTCATCGAGATTGTTCTCGGTGACGCGCACCACGAGCTGCTGATTGCCGAGCTTGTAGAGCGTCAGCAGTTGGATGAGATTGCTGTTGGCGCGCTGTGCCTCGTGCTTGAGCAAACTGGCCTGGCGCAGATCGGCGATCTTGTTGTCCGGGTTGTCGATCAGCTCGTCCAGATTGCCCAGAATCAACCCGAGCGAGTTCTTGATGTCGTGGATGGATGAAGCCAGGATGTCTGAGAAATCCATGCGATCTTGCCCTCGTCGTCAGGAAGCCGTGGCTGCGAGATGGCGCAGGCGCGCGATGACGTCGCCGAGACGCCAGTCGTTGGGATCCAATCCGCGAACCCGCTCGACCAAGTAGCGAACCGCGGAGATGTCTTCCCGCGTCGCGCCGAGTTTCTCCATTTTCATGATGATAGCCTTGGCAGCGTTGAGGTTGATCGTCTTGTTGGCCGGCATCTCGTCGGCCGCGCCGCTGAGCAGCTGAATGGCGTCGTCGAACTGACCTTGCCTGATCAACCGGACTCCGTCGTTGTTGGTCTTGACGACGGCTTTCTGGATCTCGCGGATCGCGGTCTCCGCATCGTAGTCGAGCTCCGCTTCACGGCAGACCTGCACCACCTCCATCAGGAGTTCGTCTTCGTCGTGGTTATTGGCGATCGCCTCATGGATGAGCGCGGTGGCCTTGTCCTGCTCGCCAAGCTGGGCATAGGTCTTGGCCATCTCCAGCATCAGGCTGGTGGGGCGGCCCGTGCCCGCCATCTGCCGCATGCTTTCCTCGGCCGCCCGCAATGCCTCGGTGGCGCCCTCCATGTCGCCCAGACCCTTCTTGACGAAGGCGGTCGCCGTGGCGGCATAGAGCTTGGCCTCCTGCTCCGCCGCGAAGGTCTTGACCATCTCGCCGATGACCTTCAGGGCCTCGACATGCTTGCCGTTGGCCGATTTCGCTTTCGCCAGACCGGCGAAGAGCGATGGATGATTCAACGCCGAGTGTTTGGCAAGCGCGACCGCTCTGCCGAAGGCGTGCTCCGCTTCCTCGCTGTTGCCGTTGCTCAGCGCGAGCGTCCCGAGCAGCTGCTGGCGCGACAGCCCGCGTGGGGAGAGCCTGGCGGCGTTCTTGAGGATCTCTTCGGCCTCAGCGAAGTGCTGGAGCGCCGTTTGGGTCTTGGCCAGCCAGTCGTAGGCCGCGACCATGTTCGTGTCGAGCGTCAGCAGATGCTCGAAGACCTCTTGGGCCTGCGCGTACTTCTTCTGCCAGAAGAGCACCTTGCCGAGTCCCAGCCGCGCCCAGGGCAGCTCGCGCGCGTTCAGAACCTCCTCGAAGAGCGCCTTGGCCTCGTCGTAGCGCTTCGCGGTGAGCAGGATCTCGGTCTTGGTGCGGATAAGCTCGGAGAGATTCTTGGGCTTGGCCTCGATGAGCCCGTCGAGCGCCTTGAGCGCGGCCCCGTAGCTCTTGGTGAGCAGCGCCTTGTTGACCTGGGACAAATTGGCCTTGAGGGCGAAGAGCTTGGTCAGGCGCGTCTTGAGCAGCTCCTTGGTGAACGGCTTGGCGAGATAGCTGTCCGGCGAGTATTCGATGGCGCTCATGACCATCTCGCGCGTGTTCTCGGCGGTGATCATGATGAAAAGGCTGTCGACGCCGAGCAGCTGACGATAGCGTGCCTCTTCGAGCACCTGTTGGCCATCCTTGCCGGGGCCTAGGTTGTAGTCGCAGAGGACGACATCGAAGCTCTTGTGCGCGAGCTGAGTCATGGCGTCCTGGCCATCGCGTGCCTGCTCCAGCTTGACCACGCCGAGTGAGCGCAGCAAATTCCTGATCGCCGAGCGCATGTCGGCGAAGTCGTCGATGATCAGGAAGGACTTATCGGAAAAATCGTTCGCCATTTGAGTGCGCTCCACACGCGAGACATCGGCCGAGAGGGTCGACCGAACGCTGGGCCGCGACCCTGCGCCCGCATCCAGACGACTGCTCCTCGGCTCTAGGTCCTCATGTTACGCGCCGGGTTGGCGGGGCGCGACGCCCCGAGGACCGGCTCAGGACTCCCGCGCGATGGCCCGATGCCCGATGTCGCGTCGGCAGTAGCAATCGTCCCAATGAATGCGATCGACGGCCTGATAGGCGAGTGTGTGCGCGGATGCGATGTCCTGTCCGAGAGCTGTGACACAAAGCACGCGTCCGCCACTGGTGACGACGGTCTCATCTTGCTCTTTGGTACCCGCGTGGAAGACCTTGGCCAGGGTTGGCGGCACGTCCTCGAGTCCGGAGATCGGCTTTCCGCTCTCGTACTGATCAGGATAGCCGCCCGCCGCCATGACGACGCCGAGCGCCGGACGCGGATCCCAGTCGGCGCTGACCTTGTCGAGCCGCCCCGCGAGCGCGGTCTGGCAGAGCGCGACCAGATCGGATTGGAGTCGCATCAGGAGCGGCTGTGTTTCGGGGTCGCCCATGCGGCAGTTGAACTCCAGCACCTTGGGCGCCCCGTCCGGGGCGATCATGACGCCGGCGTAGAGGAAGCCGAGGTAGGCAATGCCCTCGCTGGCGAGACCGCGCACCGTGGGCTCCATCACCTCGCGCATGATGCGCGCGTGGACCTCTGGCGTGACCACGGGGGCGGGTGAATAGGCACCCATGCCGCCGGTGTTGGGGCCCTGGTCGCCGTCGTCGCGCGCCTTGTGGTCCTGCGAGGAGGCCATGGGCAGGATGTGGCGGCCATCGATCATGGCGATGAAGCTGGCCTCCTCGCCGGTCAGATACTCCTCGATGACCACCCGGGCCCCGGCGTTGCCGAAACGCCCGGCGCCGAGCATGTCGCGGACGGCGTCTTCGGCCGTCGTCAGGTCGTCGGCCAGGATCACGCCCTTGCCGGCCGCCAGCCCATCGGCCTTGACCACGATGGGCGCGCCGACCTGCCTGAGATAATCGAGCGCGGGCGCGATCTCCGTGAAGACCCCATAGGCGGCGGTCGGGATGCCGTGGCGGGCCAGGAAGTCCTTGGTGAAGGCCTTGGAGCCTTCCAGTTGGGCCGCCGCCTGAGTTGGGCCGAAGCAGGGCAGTCCAGCGGCCTGGAAGGCATCGACGAGGCCGGCGACCAAGGGCGCCTCCGGGCCGACGATGGTCAGCCCGATCGACTCCTCGCGCGCGAAGTCCAGCAGTCCCTGGATGTCGTCCGCCGGGATGGGGACGTTCTCCAAGTCCGGCTCGCGGGCGGTACCGCCGTTGCCGGGCGCGACGAAGACCTTATCGGCCAGGGGGGATTGGGCGGCTTTCCAGGCGAGTGCATGCTCGCGCCCGCCACCGCCGATGATCAGAACTTTCATGCAATTCTCCGCAAGGTGCGTCCTGCACACCCCATGCATCGACAGGATTTGCAAGATTGATAGGACGGACGAGAGTTGTTGCCCATTGTAGCCGAACTGGAGTCTTGCCCTTTGGGAGCGGGCGTGCGCCCGGCCGGGCGGGGCTTCGCCAGCGCGCAGTCGGATGAAGGCGTGAACCCGGGCGAACTCTGGGACACCTCGACGATGTCGGATTCAAATGTCGAAAACGTGATCGAGCTCACTGTAGTCAACGCCGTGCGTACAGTATGGTCCTGGCTTCGTGCGCCCAGCGTGGATGCTGTTGGTGATGGCAGGGTGCTTGATTCGAGTCTAAGGAACCTGTGCGGGAGTTCAGCGGATGCTGCAAGCAACACCTTCGTCTGGTCGTTTCGTCTCCTCTTTGTTGTCGTCCGCACTTGTCGCGTGCTGTCGACGCTCCCTCGGCCTTCTGCCGAGCCTTCTTTTGCTCTGGGTGGCATCGCTCTCACCGGCATTCGCCGCTGACAGCCTCACGGGTACGCTTCTGACCGGCAAGGATAGCTCTCACGCGCTGACGGTGCCGGCTGGTCAGAAGGGGCTCCGCATCGTCCTGTCGGCGACCGCCAATGCGGACGTTTCCCTCTACCGAGATCTGCCGGATCCCAGCCCGGATACTCGAATTGGCACGAGCTCCAATGCCCAGCTCCATAGCTTCCATGTGTCCGAGGCCGACCTCTCGCCGGGCGATGCCTACTACATCCAGATTCATGCCGATGCCTATCTGGAGTACACCCTGAGCTGGGAGTGGGTCTATGCCTACGATCTGACGTGGGATCCCGGTACCTCCGAGAGCGGAACCATCGCATTCAACCAACCGGATACCTTTGGCGGCGACTATCTGCTGCGCATCACCAGCCGCACCAGTGCCAACGGCGTGTGGCGTCATGCGCTGACGGTCACCGGCGGTGAAGCGGATCTGTATCTGAAGCAAGGCTCCGCACCCACCGGGACGAATACGGGGAGCTATCGCTCCTCGCGTTCCGGATCCGATGGCTTCGTGCTCGACGATCGGCAGTTTCAAGACAACCAGACCTGGTACTACCGGGTGCATGCCGCGCCCGGTTCCCGATGGAAGTTGGTCAGCGGCGACATCCATGTCCATGACCTCGGCGTCCTGGCCAGCGATGCCAGCAGTGGCAGCGGCGATGTCACCATCGGGCCGGAAGGCACCGTCTATTTCAAGACATCCATCGAGGCCCCCACCGGCGATGATGCCACCCAGGCCTGGCGCCTCTGGTTGAAGGGGGCCGATTTGCCGATCTTGGTGGAAAAGAATAACGCACCGACCAGCACCGCCAAGGAAAAGACCGCCCAAGGCCAGATGCTGCTGGTTCCGACTTACCTCCAAAGCAATCTCTATTTCGTTGGCGTGCCGGGCGATCCAGGGACCACGTTGGCGCTGGATTCGCGCAAGCATGCGATCCTTCCGCTGGCTTTCAGTGGCGGTACCGTCTCCGGCCGCGACGATGGTGGTTACGGTTTCGTGACCTACCGGGTCGATGTGCCCATCGAGCAGATTGGCTGGGAGATTACCCTAACCCCCGGCAGCGGCAATCCCGAACTCTATGTACGTCACGGGGACATTCCCAACCAGTGGAATAACGACGGCCTTTCAGAGAACGTGACGGGGATCAAGGACAGCCTGACCCTGGTGCCGGATAGCAAGAGTCGGCCCTCATTGACCGACGGCGCCTGGTATATCACCGTTTTTGGTAACGGGAGCTTTACCTACGACCTCGGCAACAAGAACCCGGATGTCGACGTCAAACCCTTCATCAACAGCCCGACACCGATCATCAATGACGTTGCTCATCGGGATCATGTGGGTTGGCGCTATTACCGGGTTGACGATATCAACACGCAGCTCCAGTACCTCGGCTGGGAGCTCGAGTTGTCCGCCCAGCAAGCGGGGACCGAAATTGCTGTGAGACGCAATGCCCTGCCGTCCCGCTGGAATTATCGTACCGACGGCGGTACGACGCTTAGGGGCAGTGCGCACCTCGATGCCAGCAGTACCTCCGGTCTGCTGCAACGGCCCCGCCACCAGGCGGATGTCTGGTATATCGGTATCTATCAACCGGAGCGGGCGCTGGGTGCCTTCGAGTTGGAGACCCGATCGGTCCCAAGCCAGAACCTGGCGTTCAATGGTGGCAGCAAAACGGTCACGGCTCAGAGGGGCACGGACTGGCGTTTCTTTAAGGTTAACGTGCCCTCGGATCCCAAGGGCTGGGATCTACGCTTGACCGATGTGAGCGGCGGGCAGCCCGGGCTGGTGGTGTGCCGGGAGCTGTTGCCGGATGGCTTTACGACCACGAGCGGCATCAACAGCAACTCCGTCTGGGCAAGTGGTGCCTGTTGGGCGGCCGCGGCGGATTGGACGGGTCGTTCCTCGTCGCCAACCGGCGAGAATGAGCAATACCGGATCCTGGCGATGGGCATGGGCGCTCCCTTGCAGGCGGGCACCTACTATGTCGGCGTGGGTTCGAAATCGGGCACAGTGGCGCTGAGCTACCGACTGCTCAGTCGCGGCATCGGCGCGGGGAACGACAGCCAAGGCCAGCCTTGGGCGATCCAGATCCGGGATCTGGCCTTTGTCGGAGGTTCGCTCTCCGGTACGGATCTGGCTCCTCGCGAGGCGGCCTACTATCGGGTGAGCGTGCCCGCGGATCTGGACAGTTGGTCGCTGGAGATGGTGCCTAGCGCTATGGGTGAGGCACTGATGGCGGTGCGTAAGGATGTCCTGCCAAACATCACCGCCAGCGCAAGCGCCAGGACCGACAGCACCTCCTACACCGGTATCAAGCGCCAGAAAACGGGCCAGGAATTCTTCTACAAATACGCCGACAACCGTGAAACCACGATCACGCCCGGAGACTATTTCATCGCGGTGGTGAGCGAGGGTCAGCAGCCCGAGAGTAGCAGCAAGGTGGGCGTGAGTCCGGTCGCTTACACCCTGGCCAGTCAGGGTCGGATGCCCGTTTCGGACAAGACGGCGACGCCTGTCTCTGCTGCCTCGCCCGTGACCTGGCTGCTCCAGAGTGCCGCCTACGGTCAGCAGAAGGTCTATCGTTTTCGGGTCCCGACAGGGCTGTCAGCCCTGGAAGTCCGGTTGCGTAATCGCAGCGGCAATCCGCTGATGGCAGTGTATCGGTCAGATCTGAATACCGGGCTGATCCCTGACGCTAATAGCGGCAGCTACGCAGCCGAGGAGGGCGGTCAAACGCGTATTGGCGCCCATGCGGAATTGCTCACCTTTGTCCAGCCGGCGGCGGGCGACTACACCTTGGTCGTGGCGGCCGATAAGGCGTCGAACCTTGAGGCTAACGCCAGCTTTGACGTGGAGGTCACTGCAACGGCCGAATCGGTCTTCCGCTTCAATGGGGGATTGGCCACCGTCGCCGATCAGGAGGCGGCAAGCTGGCGGTACTATCAGGTGATGGTGCCCGCTGATGCCAAGGGATGGGACCTGCGTCTGAAGGATGTGACCTCGGGGCAGCCTGGTCTGGTGGTCTGTCGGGACGTCTTGCCGGGCAGCTTCGCCACCACCGGCGGTCTCTCCAGCAAAGACCAATGGGCGCGCGGGAGTTGCTGGGCCGCCGATGCGGATTGGACGGGTCGCTCCTTCTCGGCCACCGGCGCGAATGAGCAATACCGGATCCTGGCGATGGGCATGGGCTCACCCCTGGAGGCGGGCACCTATTACGTCGGGGTCAGTGCGCGGGCGGGCACCAACCCGCTGAGCTATACCCTGCACAGCCGTGGCATCGGCGTGGGCAATGACGGCGACCGCCAGCCCTGGGCGATTCAGATCCGCGATCTGGGCGCTTTCAGCGGCGGCAGCCTCTCGACAACCGGCCTAGCGCCGCGTGAGGCAGCCTACTACCGAGTGACCGTGCCGGCGGACCAAGACAGTTGGTCGCTGGCAATGGTCCCGACCCTGGGCGAGGCGCTGATGGCGGCGCGCCATGCCGTGCTTCCGAACATCACCGCAAGCAACAGCGCCACTGCGCAGACCGACAGCACCGCCTTCAATGGCGTCAAGCGGCAAAAGAGCGGCCGAGAGTTCTTCTACAAATATGCCTCGAACGGGGACCCCATCATCCTGCCCGGCGATTACTACATCGCGGTCGTGAGCGAAGGGCGGAACCCGGAAAGCAGTACCAAGGTCGGCACCGATACAGTGAGTTACACCCTGACCAGTGAGGGACGGATGCCGGTGGCGGACAAGACGGCGACGCCCTTGTCGACCAGTCAGCCCGTGATCTGGCTGGGTCAGACGTCCTTGTATGGTCAGCAGAAGGCCTATCGGTTCCGCGTGCCGGCGGGCCTGCCTGCATTGGAGATCCGTTTGAAGGATCGTGTGGGCAATCCGCTGATGGCGGTCTACCGCGCCGAGGCGGGCGCGGGTTTGTTCCCCGACGCCTACGTCAGTGGCTATGTCGCTGACGAGGGTGGTCAAACCAGAATTGCCTCCGGCGCTGAGTTGATCACACTTGCCCAACCGGCGGCGGGCGACTACACCCTGGTGGTCGCCGCCGACAAGGCGTCGAACGTCGAGGCCGATGCCGGCTATACGGTCGAAGTGATCGCGCAGACCGAGTCGGTCTTTCGCTTCAATGGAGGCACGGCGACGGTCGCTGAGCAGGAGCCGGCGACCTGGCGCTATTTCCAAGTGGAGGTGCCCGCGGATACCAAGGGCTGGGATCTGCGCCTCAAGGATGTCACCTCGGGGCAACCGGGCCTGGTGGTCTGCCGCGACGTCTCGCCAAGCAGCTTCGCCAGCAGCAACCTCTATAACGGGAGTGTTTGGCCGAGCGGTGCCTGCTGGGCGGCCGATTCTGACTGGACGGGCCGCAGCTCGTCGGCCTCGGGCGAGGACGAGCAATACCGCATCCTGGCGATGGGCATGGGCTCGCCGCTGGAGGCCGGCACATACTATATCGGTGTGAGCACCAAGGCGCGCGCGCCAGCCGCGCCGCTGAGCTATACCCTGCAGAGCCGGGGCATCGGGGCCGGCGACGACAGTGATGGCCTCCCGTGGGCGATTCAGATCCAGGATCTGCCCTTCACCGGCGGGACGCTTTCAGGTGCGGATCTGGCGCCGCGCGAAGCCGCCTACTATCGCGTGACGGTGCCGGAGCACCAGGATTCCTGGTCGCTGACCCTGGAGCCGACCTTGGGTGAATCCCTACTCGCAATTCGTGAAGCGGTGCTGCCAAACGTCAAGGCGAGCAGCAGTGCGAGCAGTAAGAGCGACAGCACGGCATACGCCGGTATCAAGCGCCAGAAGACCGGTCGCGAGTTCTTCTACAAATACGCCTATGACAGAGAAGCCACGATCAAGCCGGGCGACTATTACATCGCGGTGGTCAGCGAGGGGCTAGATCCCGAGACGAGCACCAAGGTCGGCTCGGAGACGGTCAGTTTCTCTCTGACCAGTCAGGGTCGAATGCCAGTGGCAAATAAGACGGCGACACCCCTGTCGGCCAGTGCGCCGGTGACCTGGCTCGGCCAGACGGCCTTGTACGGTCAACAGAAGGCCTATCGGTTCCGCGTGCCGGCGGGCCTGCCGGCACTGGAGATCCGTCTCAAGAACCGCGTCGGGAATCCCCAGGTGGCGCTCTATCGCGCCGACGTGGATGCGGGATTGCTGCCGACGGCCTATGTCAGCGGCTATGTGGCACATGAAGGCGGTCAATCGCGCACGGCCTATGATGCGGCGCTGATGACTCTTCCACAGCCGGCGGCGGGAGATTACACCCTGGTCGTGGCGGCCGATAAGGCCGGGATTGCCGAAGCCGATGCCAGCTTTGATCTCGCCATCAGCGTTCGCGAGCCTAGGGGCATCGACTTCGTGACCCCAATGCTTCCTGACCCCGGCGCTGGCGAGGATCCCTACGACTATGTCGAAGGAACCCTCGTCGACAATCAATCCGCTTTCTTTCGTGTGGAAGTCCCGGAAGGGACCATCGGCTGGAGACTCTGGCTCTACGCGGACATCGGTGATGCCACACTGCGCTTCCGGAAGGATGGGGTTCCCAATGGGGACAGCAATACCCTCGCCAGCAGCACCGTGGAAACCATGTTGACGGCGCCCTATCTGACGCCGGGAACCTGGTTCGTGGAGGTCATCGCAAAGGGTCTGACCGATTTCCGGTTACGCAGCGAGAGTCTCGAGCCGCTGCGCACCTGGAAGATGCCGCCGGCTGTGCTCACGGGCACTTGGGCGGCGGCGACCCATCCTGGGCTCACGGCCCCGCAGATCGGTGATTCCGGCATCGACGAGCGCGGTCAGGCGATCATCAATCCAGAGACGGGCGATCAGGGCACTGATCTTGCGGACGAGCACTTCCATTACTACCGCGTGCAAGTGCCGGAGGACAACGCGGGCCTCATGCACACGCGCCTGATCGCCCTGAGCGGTGATGTGGACCTCTACCTGCGTGCGGTCGCCCCGCCGACCTTGAATCACGATAACGGGAGTGGCGGCTGGAGCGGTTCCCTCTACGACCGCTCCCATACCGGCGACGTCAGCCTCTACGGCAGTTGGGTCCCGCTGGACGCGCGGTTGGGCGCGCAGTTGCCGCCAGGCGACTGGTGGCTCGCGGTCCGTGCCAATGGCACGAACGTCCGCTACCGCCTAACGGTCAGTGCCGGCGGGGTGGCGGACACCCAGGGGCATCTGCTGGATACCATCGGTCTCGTCCAGGATCTGGCCCAATCGGGTGGCCAGGTCTCGGGCCAGACCCTGGCGGGCAATGACATGCGCTTCTATCGGGTTGTCGTGCCGGCCTCGTCGATCAACCAAGCGAGCAGCACGCCGCTCGATTGGAAGCTGCGGCTGTCCAAACAGAGCGGCGACGTCAGGGTCTTCATCCGGGACCAGGTGCCGCCGGGGAACTCGGCAAAGGATGGACGCAACAGCCTCTGCGCCACTGAGAGCGACGCGACCGACTGGCGGGACGAGAACAGCACCCTGCCGGACAACCCCTATCTCTTCCTCAAGGATCCGGGCGAATACACGCTGAAGATGCCGCCGGTGAAACCTGGCAAGACCTATTATCTAGGTGTCTATGCCTGCAACGATGCCAACTTCAGCTTGGACTCGCGGGTGGGATCCGAGCGGTTAAACCTGGATGGCTTGCTCGATTTCGATGCCGGGACGGTCACCACCACGTTGGCGGCGGGGCAGAAGCAGCTCTACAGGGTCTCGGTGCCCGCCGATGCCATGCGCTGGCGTCACCTGGCCCAGCACAGCGCCGATGTGAAGCTGTATCTGATGCAGGACACCGTGCCGACCGAGAGCAGCTCTGCCCATTGGTATAGTCGTGCCGCCAACGCCAACTACAGCAAGTATCTTTACGAGAGCGCCACGCTGGACAACTACCCCTGGCAACCGGGGCATGATTACTACCTGCTCATGGCCAACACCGCCACCTCACCGCAAGCGGTCACCTTCACCATGGACGGCCGCACCGTGCTGACGGACGACGAAGACCTGGACGGTCTGCCAGACGCCTGGGAACGTGAGTATTTCGGCAGTACCTCGGCGCGACCCGAACAAGACTCGGATGGCGATGGCCTCACCAACCTGGAGGAGTATCAGATGGGCACGGATCCACGGGATCCGGACGATCCGCCCGTGACCGATGGCGTTTGCGGTGAAAGTCATAGAGCACGCTTTACCAGCGCACCAACGGAGGCGCTCTGTACCGCGGGCATCGCGAGCGCGGTGACTGGCAGCGGGCCCTGGAGTTGGAGCTGCGAAGGGACCAACGGTGGTGGCGATGCCAGTTGCTCGGCTGAGCCATTCAACGGCGCGGGCGATCAATGCTTCGCCGCATCCCTCTATCTTGGACCCGCCAGTTACGGCAGTGGCCAGACCCTGCGTCTGCGCTCGTCGGCGACGATCACGACCCGTGGCGCTGTCGTTGTCGCGCGCGGTGCATCGGCGTTGCTGGAGGCTGGCAGAGGCATCACGCTGAATCGGGGCTTTCAAGCCAAGGCGGGCAGCCGGGTGCAGATCCGCAAGGCAGCCGTCAACTGCGCCGCCAGCCCTGCGATGGAACTCGATACGGTATCTTCGCTAGCGACGTCGGTGGTTGCCGACACGGCTGCGCCCGCGCCGGTGACGCTTGCCTGGGATATGCTGCCAGAAGCCCTGCAAACGGTCCTGCAGGCGGCGGATGTCCAGCCCGATGATCTCCAGAGTGATGCCAATGGCGAGTCGATCGTCTTCAGCACCGCGCAGCCGCTCGATCCCTGGGACAGCAACGCGCGTGCTGACATCTATCTCTATGAGGTCGACAGGGATCACCTGGTGCTGGTCAGCGCCTGTCCGACCGGTGAGGCTGGCAATGGTGCGAGCACGCACCCGCGCATTGACGGGAGTGGCGACTACATCGTCTACCAGTCAACGGCCGATAACCTGACCGATACGGATCCCAATACGGTCAGTGATATCTACCTCTACAACATTCGCACCCAATGGACGGACCGACTGAGCTGGGCCTCCAACGACACCGAGGGCGTGACGCCGGCGACGCATGCGGCCATCGGCGGTGAGGGTCCGCTCGTCCTCTATCAGCGCCAGGACCGCCTCGGCTACAGTCAAATCTACGCCACCA
This sequence comes from Thiocystis violacea, assembly GCF_016583565.1. Taxonomy (GTDB): domain Bacteria; phylum Pseudomonadota; class Gammaproteobacteria; order Chromatiales; family Chromatiaceae; genus Thiorhodococcus; species Thiorhodococcus violaceus_A. The sequence continues at coordinate 33,151 of NZ_NRRF01000032.1, forward strand.
GTGACGGCGGCTACACGGATCAGCAGGTTCATCTCTGGAGCCGCGAGCGAGACGAGCAAGGGCGGTGGCTGGACAATTACTCGCCCTCGATCAGTGCGGACGGTCGCTACGTCGTCTACCTGGAACAGCCGATGGCATCCGAGCCTTGCCGCGTGGTTACGCAGGACCGAGACACTGGGGAGACGCTCTATCAGGCCTGTCCCGGCGGGTTGGAGTTCAGCCAACTCATTGGCGCAGACTACGATGACGTGAACGACGCGGTTATCTGGTCGCTTCGCTCGGATGCGGATGAGCAGACAGGGCGCCTGAGCACCTCTAATCCGCTGCGCCCCTAGTACCGCCGCGTCGAAGTCTCGATAGCCGCCCTGGCGGCGCAGCGTGAGCTGCGTCGTCCAGAGCAAACCCGCTGCTTCGCGAGGTGACAACGGTCGATCTCAACGTCCGGCAAGGTCCGGCGGCCGAACGCGTAAAGCTGGAGCTGCGATGAAGCAGCGGCGTGATCGAGACTCCGGGGCCGCTGTATTAGGCGAAGGAGACGATGCCTCGCTGACTCGTTCGGACGAAGGCGAGGATCTCTTCGGTTTCCGGTCCCGGATAGTCCCGCTCCGCGGCCGAGACCGCCTGCTTCAGCGGCAGACCCGACTTGAAGAGCAGGCGATAGACGCCCTTGATCCGGCTGCGTTGCTCCTGCGAAAAGCCATTGCGTCGCAGTCCGACCACGTTGAGCCCGAGCAGGCGGGCGCGGTGCCCGTCGACTAGCGCGAAGGGGGGGACGTCCTGGGGGACGCCGGTGACGCCGGCGACCATGGCGTAGGCGCCGATTCGGCAGAATTGGTGGACCGCGACCTGGCCCGAGAGAAAGCAGTGGTGGGCGACTTCGACATGGCCGGCGAGCGTCGCGGTGTTGGCGAAGATGTTGTGGTCGCCGACGATGCAGTCGTGACCGGCGTGTGAGAAGGCCATCCAGTAATTGTGGCTGCCGATCCGCGTGCCTTCCTCGGACTTGACGCCGCAGCTGATGTTGACGCCTTCCTTGAAGTGGTTGTGGTCGCCGATGACAAGCGGCTTGGCCTTCTCTGGCGTGAAGCTCAGGTCCTGCGGTTCGGAGCCCAGGGTCGCGCCGTGGCAGACGCGGTTGTGGGCGCCCATGCGGGTGTTGCCGTAGATGCGCACGCAGCTGTCGATGCGGCAGCCCTCGCCGATCTCGGCGCCTGACTCGACGATGGAGTAGGGGCCGACGCTGACTGACGCGTGGACGGACGAACCGTCCTCAATGATGGCGGTTGGGTGGATCTTCATTCTTTAGCCCATCCTGCCGATCGTCATCTCAATGCCTGAAGTGCCGCATGCCGGTGAAGACCATGGCGATGCCGTGCTCGTTGGCCGCGGCGATGACTTCTTCGTCGCGCATGGAGCCGCCCGGTTGGATGACGGCCGTAATCCCGGCGTCCGCGGCCTGATCGATGCCGTCGCGAAAGGGGAAGAAGGCGTCCGAGGCCATGACCGAGCCGACCACGGCGAGGTCCGCCTGCTCGGCCTTGATGCGGGCGATGCGCGCGGAGTTGACCCGGCTCATCTGGCCGGCACCCACCCCGATGGTCATGCGGTCGCGGCCGTAGACGATGGCGTTGGACTTGACGAACTTGGCGACCCGCCAGGTAAAGAGCAGGTCTTCCATCTCTTTGTCCGATGGCGCGCGGTCGGTGACGACGCGTGTCTCATGACTCAGCTGCAAATCCGCGTCCTGCACTAGCAGGCCGCCGTTGACGCGCTTGAAGTCGAGCCGATGGATGGACTCGCTCGTCCAGTCACCGCACGCTAGCAGACGGACGTTCTTCTTGGCGGCGACGACCGCGACGGCGTCTTGCGAGACGCTGGGCGCAATGATGACCTCGACGAACTGGCGCTCGACGATGGCGCGCGCGGTCTCGCCGTCCAGCTCACCGTTGAAGGCGATGATGCCGCCGAAGGCCGATTCGGGATCCGTGCGGTAGGCGCGGTCGTAGGCCTCCAGCAGACTGGTGCCGAGGGCGACACCGCAGGGGTTGGCGTGCTTGACGATGACGCAGGCAGGTGACTCGTCGAACTGCTTGATGCACTCCAGGGCGGCATCCGTATCGCCGATATTGTTGTAGGAGAGTTCCTTGCCCTGGAGTTGACGCGCGGTCGCGATGCCTGACTCCTCGATCCTGTGCTCGACGTAGAAGGCCGCCTTCTGATGAGGGTTCTCGCCGTAGCGCATGGACTGGCTGCGCTTGAACTGGAGGCTCAGCGTGCGGGGGAAATCCACCTCCGAGCCGGATTCCGCGCGCGCGCCGAGATAGTTGGCGATGGCGCCGTCATAGCGTGCGGTGTGCTCGAAGGCCTTGGCGGCGAGATCGAAGCGGGTCGTATCGCCAACACCGCCGTTGGTCTTGAGTTCTTCGGCGACCCGGGCGTAGTCGGCCGCGTCGACCACGACGGTGACGCTGGCGTGGTTTTTCGCGGCCGCTCGCAGCAGGGTGGGGCCGCCGATGTCGATGTTCTCGATCGCGGTCGGCAGGTCGCAGTCCGGATTCGCGACCGTTGCCTCGAAGGGGTAGAGATTGACCACCACGAGGTCGATCGGCGCGATCTCGTTGGCCTGCATCACCTGGTCGTCGATCCCGCGACGGCCGAGGATGCCGCCGTGGATGCGCGGGTGCAGCGTCTTGACGCGCCCGTCCATCATCTCCGGGAAGCCCGTGTGGTCGGAGACCTCGGTGACGGCGATGCCGTTGTCGGCGAGCAGTCGGGCGGTGCCGCCGGTGGAGAGGATCTCGATGCCACGCTCGGCGAGCTGGCGGGCGAAGTCGACCAGGCCGGTCTTGTCGGAGACGCTGATGAGGGCGCGTTCAATGGCTTGCATCTGGGGGTGTCTCGGGTGTTCTTGGGTCCTGAGGACCTGGGTTCTGAGGGAACGACGGGGGGCTTTCAGCGCTCGCGCGCAATCCCGTAGTCGCCGAGTCGCTTGCGCAGGGTGTTGCGGGTCATGCCAAGCATCTTGGCGGCGTGGCTGAGGTTGCCGCTAGTGTGGTCTAGCACGGTCTCGAACAAGGGCCGCTCGACCTCTTCCATGACGAGGGCGTAAAGCCCTTTCACCTCGTGATCGGCCATGTTCTCGAGATAGAACCGCAAGGCGTCCCGAACGCATTTGCTCAGTGGGTCGGTGCGGTCGGCATCGACGATACTCAGCCCCGTCGAGTCCATGTCGGGTGCCGGTCGTGCAGCTTCGACTCTCATGCTGCTTCTGTCTCCATCTCGGGGCTTTGGTCGAGGAACGCGAGAACCTGCGACAACTGATCTGCCGGGTGCTCGGTTCGGTTGATCGCTTGCCTGAACGATGCCGCGTCACGCAACTCTCGGCAATACCAGCCGATGTGCTTGCGGGCGATACGTACCCCGTCACGGTCACCGTAGAAGGCGTAGAGCGCCTCGAGGTGGGTTCTGAGGATGTTCTTGATCCAGTCCCTGGGTGGGACTCGACCGCCGGCGTGTGCCAGGGGGCGCGCGGGGTCGGCTGGATCCAGTGCCCTGGCGATCTCATGGAAGATCCAGGGACGTCCTTGGGCAGCGCGTCCGATCATAATAGCATCAGCGCCCGTGTAGTCCAGAACACGTCTAGCCTGCTCCGGGGAGTCGATGTCGCCGTTGGCGATCAGCGGTATCTCGACCTCGTCCTTGATCCTGCGAAGGGTCTCGTGCTCGGCCGGCGTGCCATAGGTGCAGGCCCGTGTGCGCCCGTGCACCGTGAGTGCGGCGATGCCGGACTCGCGCGCGATCCGGGCGATCTGGACGGCGTTGCGGCTCTCCGGCGCCCAGCCGGTGCGGATCTTGAGGGTGACGGGGGCGTCGACGGCCGAGACCACGGCTTCCAGGATACGCCCGACCAACCGTTCGTCACGCAGCAGTGCGGAGCCCGCCGCGACCTTGCAGACCTTCTTGGCCGGGCAGCCCATGTTGATGTCGATGATGTGCGCGCCCAGGTCGACGTTGATGCGGGCGGCCGCGGCCATGGCCGCCGGGTCCGTTCCCAGGATCTGCGCCGCGACCGGTCCCGTCTCGCCGGCGTAGTCCAGCCGCCGGATCGACTTGCGGGTGTTCCAGAGTGTGGTGTTCGCGGAGACCATCTCGGCCACGGCGAGACCCGCGCCCAGTTCGCGGCAGATGGCGCGATAGGGGCGGTCGGTGACGCCGGCCATGGGCGCCAGGACGAGATTGTTGGCGAGTCGGTAGGGGCCGATGCTGAAGGGGCGGATGAGGCCAGCGCTCAACGCGGGCGCCTCATCGGATCGGCGCCCGTCGTGGCGGTGGCGCTGGTTCATGGTGACTGCTTCGTCTTCCTGCTGCCGGCGATGGAGACCCAATCCTCCCGAATCCGGGGCGGATCCAGATCGACCACCTCAGTGTAGGCCGCGCAGACCGCGTCTGCCTGATCCGCCAGCACGCCCGAGAGCACAAGCGCCGCGCCTGGGCGCATGCGTTCGATGAGCCTGGGGGCGAGTGCGACCAGTGGGCCGGCGAGGATGTTGGCGAGCACGACATCGTAGGTCATGTCGGGCGCCTCATCCGGCAGATAGACATCCAGATGCTCGGCGACCCCATTGGCGGCCGCGTTGTCGCGGGTCGCGTCGATGGCCTGGGGGTCATGATCGACCGCGACGGCCCGCGCCGCGCCGAGCTTGAGGGCGGCGATGGCGAGGATGCCGGAGCCGCAGCCGAAGTCGAGGACCGTCTTGCCCGCGACGTCGGCGCCGTCGAGCCATTCCAGGCACATGGCCGTGGTGGCGTGATGCCCGGTGCCGAAGGCGAGGCCGGGGTCGAGCCAGACGACGACGGCATCCTTGGCGTCGGTTGGCTGTCCGTGCGGGCAGACCCACAGCCGCGTGCCGAAGCGGGTTGGCTTGAAATCATCCAGCCAGACGCGCTCCCAGACCTGGTCTTCGATCCGCTCGACCGTCGGAGCCGTGCCCGTTCGTGCGGCGATCCCGGCGGCCAGCCGATCGACCAACGCCTGACTGGCGGCATCCGCCTCGAACAAGGCCGAGACGACGACCTCCGACCACAGCGGGGTCTCGCCCGGCCCGGGTTCGAGCTGCGGCTCGTCGCCGGCATCGCCGAGTGTGACCGAGAGGGCGCCGGCCGCCTCCAGGGCGGACTCCGTGACCTCCGCCTCGGACTGAGGAACCTGGAACTTGAGTTGAAGCCAAGGCATGTGTCTGGACTACATCCCGAGCTTCTTTTCGAGGTAGTGGATATTGGCTCCACCGGCGAGAAAGGCGCCGTCGCGCAGGATGGAGCGCTGCAGCTTGATATTGGTGTTGATGCCGTCGATCACCGTCTCGCGCAGGGCGTTGCACATGCGTGCGATGGCCGCCTCGCGGTCCTCGCCGTGGGTGATCAGCTTGCCGATCATGGAATCGTAGTGGCAGGGCACGGTGTAGCCGGAATAGATGTGGGTCTCGACCCGTACGCCAGGTCCGCCGGGGGCGTGGAACTCGGTGATTTTGCCTGGACTCGGCATGAAGGTCTCGGAGTCCTCGGCATTGATGCGGCACTCGATGGCATGACCGCGAATCGCGATGTCCTCTTGGGTGTACCTCAGCGGCTCGCCGGCGGCGATGAGCAATTGTTCCTTGACGATATCCACGCCCGTGATCATCTCGGTCACGGGGTGCTCCACCTGCACGCGGGTGTTCATCTCTATGAAGTAGAAGTGGCCGTTCTCGTACAGGAACTCGAAGGTGCCGGCGCCGCGGTAGCCGATGCTGCGGCAGGCCGCCGCGCAGCGCTCGCCGATTTCGTTGCGCTGCTCCTCGGTAATGCCGGGGGCGGGTGCCTCCTCCACCACCTTCTGATGGCGACGCTGCATGGAGCAGTCGCGCTCGCCCAGGTGGATGGCGTTGCCCATCTGATCGGCCAGCACCTGGAACTCCACGTGGCGCGGGTTCTCCAGGTACTTCTCCATGTAGACCATGTCGTTGTTGAAGGCCGCCGCCGCCTCCGCCTTGGTCAGCGCGATGGCGCTGAGCAGCGTGGCTTCCGAGTGCACGACCCGCATGCCGCGCCCGCCGCCGCCACCGGAGGACTTGATCATGATCGGGTAGCCGATCTCGCGCGCGATCTCCAGGGTGCGCTTCTTGTTGTCGTCGATCGGACCGTCCGAGCCGGGCACGCAGGGCACGCCGGCCGCCTTCATGGCGGCGATGGCCGAGACCTTGTCGCCCATCATCCGGATGGTTTCGGGACGTGGGCCGATGAAGATGAAGCCCGAATGCTCGACCCGCTCGGCGAAGTCGGCGTTCTCGGAGAGGAATCCATAGCCCGGATGGATGGCGACCGTATCCGTCACCTCCGCCGCGCTGATGATGGCGGGGACGTTCAAATAGCTCTGCAGCGCCGGGGCGGGGCCGATGCAGACCGACTCGTCCGCTAGCAGCACATGTTTGAGATCGCGGTCCGCCTCGGAGTGCACGGCGACCGTCTTGATGCCGAGTTCGCGGCAGGCGCGCAGAATGCGGAGCGCGATCTCGCCCCGATTCGCGATCAGAACCTTCTCGATGGTTGCAGCCATGATGGGAATGTCTTCAGTTGGTGACGGCAGATGGAGTCAAGGCCCGCGCCCCGCCCCGGGCGCAGCCGCGGGGCAGGGCGCGGGCCTCGGGCGTCATTCGATCACGAACAGGGGCTGGTTGTACTCGACCGGCTGTCCGTTCTCGACCAGGATGCGCGTGACGCGCCCTGCTTGCTCGCACTCGATCTGGTTCAGGATCTTCATGGCTTCGATGATGCAGAGGGTGTCGCCGGCCTTGACCGAGTGGCCCTCATCGACAAAGGGCTTGGAGCCCGGAGAGGGCGCCCGATAGAAGGTGCCGACCATGGGAGAGCGGACGATCGTGCCGGCAAAGTCTTCCTCGGCGTCGTCGTCTTCCTTGGCCGCGGCGCTGGGGGCCTGTGCGGGGGCGGCCGGCGCGCCGTAGGGCATCGGCATGCCTTGAGGCATGTACATCGGCATGGCGTTGCTGCCGTGGCGGCTGATGCGCACGGATTCCTCGCCCTCGTGGATTTCGATCTCGGCGACGTCGGATTGCTCCAACAGCTCGATCAGCTTCTTAACCTTGCGGATGTCCATTGTTCAGTTGTTCTCGTTACTTGTTGTTCTGCGCCAGGCGGCTCAGCACGGCGCGCAGCGCCAGTGCGTATCCCTCGGCCCCGAGCCCGCAGATCACGCCGACCGCCACGTCCGAAAAATAGGAGTGGGCGCGGAAGGGCTCGCGGGCGTGCACGTTCGACAGGTGCACCTCGATGAAGGGAATGGCCACGGCCAGCAGGGCGTCGCGCAGCGCGACGCTGGTATGGGTGAACGCAGCGGGGTTGATGATGATGTAATGGACATCATCCTGCGGAGCCTTGTGAATCGCCTCGATAAGCAGGTGCTCCGCGTTGCTCTGGATAAACTGGAGCCGATGGCCTTCTGCCTGCGCCGTCGCTTCGAGCGAGCGCTGGATTTGCGCGAGCGTCACCTGGCCGTAGTGGCCGGGCTCGCGCGTGCCGAGCAGATTGAGGTTGGGTCCGTTCAGGACCAGAATCGTGGCCATCGTGCCAACTGCCTTCCAGACGAGGGTGAAAACCAGCGGTACTGCCGTCCGGACGGAATCGGCGGCAAATCGCGGCGAATTGTCCCGATTTCAGCGGATCTTGTCCAGTAAGGAAGGATTGTGCAGGAGCGGGTCATCCGGCCCGCGTGGGGACCCATGAGTTCGAGTCCGAGCTTGGGTCAATGATGGGCCGCTCGCGCCGAGGCGTGCAGTTCAATCGGCGTTTGTGGTTTTGGTAAAGTCATGTCCGGAAGTCACCTTGGAGCCCATCCAACCGAATGCCATCCCGACGCCCCCGACATTGCCAGCCGTCTTTCCTCCTGGTCTGGATCCTGGCCTGCTGCTTCTGGAATCCTTCGCCCGCATTCTGCGCAGGATTCGACCTGGACGCGCTCATGAGGCTGTTGGCCGATCATCCACACGGTCGTGTGAGCTTCGTCGAGACACGCCACCTGGCGCTGCTCGATCGGCCGATCGAGGCCCGCGGTGAGTTGGTCTATATCCCGCCCGACCGGCTGGAGCGCCACACTCGGGAGCCGCGTGAGGAGTCGGCGATCCTGGACGGCGATACCCTGACGCTGGTCCGCGACGGCCGCCGTCGGGCGATGTCCCTGCGCGAGAATCCCAGCGTTGCGCTCCTCATCGGTAGTCTCAGGGCGGTCCTGGGCGGCGACCGCGCGCGGCTCGAACGCGACTTCACGATCAATCATGCCGGCACGCCGGACGCCTGGATCCTCGACCTCCTGCCCAGAGAGCCCGAGCTGACGCCCGCGCTGCGCCGTATCCACCTCGTCGGGCGCGGCGGGCAGGTCGAGCGGGTCGAGATGATCGAGACGGACGGCGATCGCAGCGTCATCGAGATCGGTGACGCCCGATCATGACGACAGGCGGCAGGCTCGCGCGCTTCTTCGGCTGGCTGATGGCCGTCGTGCTGCTGGTGGTGCTGGTCGTCAAGGCCGATTATTCGGCCGACATGTCGGTCTTCCTGCCCCGGTCGCCCACGCCCGAGCAGGCGCTTCTGGTCGATCAGCTCCAGGAGGGGACGGTCTCGCGACTGGTTCTGGTCGCCATCGCGGGCGGCGAAATGGCGCAGCGCGCGCAGGTCGCCAAGGCCATGGCTGCGGCACTGCGTTCGAGCGGAACCTTCGACCTGGTGACGAATGGAGACGAGGCGGCGCTGGCGAAGGACCGCGCCTGGCTCTTCGCGCATCGCTATCTCCTGAGTCCGGCGGTCGACGCGCAGCGCTTCACCGTCGAGGGTTTGCGTGCCGCGCTGACCGAGACGCTGGACTGGCTCGTCTCGCCCGCCGGGATGCTGATCGAGGACCTGGTGCCGCGCGACCCGACGTCCGAGCTGATCCAGATCCTCGAGCGGATCGAATCCGGAACGCAGCCAAGGCGTGACGCAGGGGTCTGGGTAAGCCGCGACGGGCAGCAGGCCCTGCTGCTCGCCCTGACGCGCGCGGCCGGATCCGATCTCGATGGGCAGGAGGCCGCACTCGCGGAGATCGACGCGGCGTTTGCAAGCGCCCGCGCGGCGCTACCCGACGCCGAGGCGCTGGCGCTGGTCAAGACGGGACCTGGCGTCTTCGCGGTCAGCTCGCGCGCGACCATCAAGGCGGAGGTCACGCGCATCGCGCTGCTCGCCACCGCGATCATCGTGACCCTGCTGCTGTTCGTCTACCGCTCGGTGCCGGTCCTGCTCCTCGGGCTCTTGCCCGTGGTGACCGGCGCCCTGGCCGGCATCGCCGCCGTGAGCCTGGGCTTCGGTGTCGTCCACGGCCTGACCATCGGTTTCGGGGCGACCCTCATCGGTGAGGCGGTCGACTACGGCATCTATCTCTTCGTCCAGCGCGGCGGCGCCGATTCTGACGAAGCGGCGATGGTCGGGCTCTGGCCGACCATCCGGATCGGTCTGCTGACCTCGATCTGCGGCTTCGGCGTCATGCTGGGCTCCGGGTTCCCTGGGCTCGCCCAGCTGGGGCTCTACTCCACGACCGGTCTGATCGCGGCGGCGCTGGTCACGCGCCTGGTGCTGCCGGCCTTTCTGCCAGCCAAGCCCAAGCTCCGCGACCTGACGGCCTTTGGCGAGGCGCTCGTTCGGATGACCGCTGCACTGGCGCGACTGCGTTGGCTGGTCCCGGTCATCTGTTTGGTTGGCCTGCTGGTGATCTGGACCCATCGCGACGGGCTCTGGAACGACTCGCTGCTCGCCTTGAGCCCGGTCTCACCCGAGGCTCAGGCCCTGGATGCACGGCTGCGCGCGGACATGGGCGCACCCGAGGCAAGCGCGCTGGTCGTGATCGACGCCCCGGACCGCGAGACCGCGCTGGGTCAGGCCGAGCGGGTCGCCGAGACATTGAGCGGACTGGTCGAGGAGGGCGCCATCGCGGGCTTCGACAGCCCAGCAACCTACCTGCCCAGTCTGCGGACTCAGCAGGCCAGGCTCGCAAGCCTGCCGGATCGCGATGCCCTGGCCGCCAGGCTGACGGCCGCGACGGCCGATCTGCCCCTCAAGACCGAGCGACTTCAGCCATTTCTCGACGATGTCGACGCGGCACGGCAGGGCGGGCCGATCGGGGCGGATGCGCTGGCCGAGACCTCATTCGCGCTCGCGGTGGTCTCCATGCTGAACGAGGGGGCCGACGGCTGGCGCGTCACACTGCCGCTCAGAGCGGCGGAAGACGCTGCCGGCAACCTTGACATGGATGCCGAGCGGCTGACCGAGGCGTTGGCGGAGACCGCGCACCCGGACGGCGTGACGCTGCGCCTGCTCCAGCTCAAGCGCGAATCCGACGCGCTCTACGCGGACTATCTGAAAGAAGCGATCTGGCTATCACTGGCCGGATTCCTGGCCGTGCTCGTGCTGCTCGCGATCACGCTACGGTCCGTTGTGGCCGTCTGGCGGGTCGTGCTGCCGCTCCTGGCGGCGGTGCTGACCGTGACCGCGGCGCTGATCATGGTTGGTCAGTCGCTCATCCTGATGCATCTGGTGGGGCTCCTTCTGGTGGTGGCGGTCGGCTCGAACTACGCGCTCTTCTTCGCCCGCGGCTCCGGGGCGGACGGCATTCCGGCCCCGCGCACGCTGGCGTCGCTCCTCTTCGCCAACCTGACGACCCTGGCCGGTTTCGGTCTGCTGGCGACGTCCTCCGTCCCCGTGCTCCAGGCGATCGGCCTCACCGTGGGACCAGGTGCCTTCCTGGCGCTCCTCTTCGCGGCCATGCTCAGTCGTCCGCGGTGGGGGAGGGCGACCTAGCCATGGCTCAATGTGGCGCAAGCAGCCAGCCGGCGAATCGCGCGGGGTGCGCGCGACCCTGGCGACCCTCGGCGCTGATTTGGCTGAGTCTGATCCTGCACCTCGTGATCGCCCTCGTTTGGCTGTGGCGGCCAGGCCTTTGGCCGTGGTGGCTCGCCGTGCTGGTCGCCAATCATCTGGTGCTCACGCTCGCCGGACTCTGGCCGCGCTCCACCTGGCTCGGGCCGAACTGGCGCGGGTTGCCGCCGTGCGCCGCCCGGCGCGGGGAGATCGCGATCACCATCGATGACGGCCCCGATCCGTCCGTGACCCCGGCCGTCCTGACCATCCTGGCGCGCCATGGCGTCAAGGCGACCTTCTTTTGCATCGGCGTGCGCGCAGCCGCGCATCCGGAGCTGGTCGCTGAAATCCTGTCCGCGGGACACGCGGTCGAAAACCACTCCTACGGGCATCGTCATGACTTTTCGCTCTTCGGTCCTCGTCGGATCAGGGCCGATCTCGACCGCGCACAGACCCTGCTCACTGGGCTTGCGGGCGCCCCGTCGCGCTTCTTTCGCGCCCCCGCCGGGCTGCGCAATCCCTTTCTCGAACCCGTGCTCGCGCGGGTTGGGCTCCAGCTGGTGAGCTGGACGCGGCGCGGCTTCGACACCCGCGAGCGCGATCCGCTGCGCGTCCTGGCGCGCCTGGAGCCTGGGGTAAGAGCGGGCGGGATCCTGCTCCTGCATGACGGCAATGCGGCACGCGGCAGCCGGGGGCAGGCTGTGATCCTGGAGGTCCTGCCGGCCCTGATCGAGCGCATCCGTGCGGCTGGACTGAAACCCGTGACCTTGGGCGAGGCGTTTGCGGAGGAGGGCGGCGCGTGAGTACGGACTTCGAACGGCGTTTGATCGCGCACGCGGCTGCCCGCTACAAGGTCGCCGGCCCTTATGCCTGGCACTTCGCGCGCGGCAAGCTGGGGGGCGATCCGGTCTTCGTCGCCATGCTTCGAGATGGGCTCCTGCCGAGCCCGACGACCATTTTGGACCTCGGCTGCGGCGAGGCCTTGTTGGCGAGCTGGCTGCTCGCCGCCGCCGAGCTGCACGCGCGCGGTGATTGGCCCGCGGATTGGCCGGCCCCGCCGCGGATCGAGGCCTATCGCGGAATCGAGCTGCAGCCGCGTGACGTGGCCCGTGCGCGCTGCGCGCTCCCAGCGGTCTTCCGCGTCGAGCGCGGCGACATCCGGGATGCGGCGCTCGGCAAGGCCGGCCTCGTTGTCATCCTGGACGTGCTCCACTACATCGCGCTTGCGGACCAGCGGCGCGTGCTCGAACGGGTCCGCGCCTGTCTCCAGCCGGGCGGGACGCTGCTCTTGCGCGTCGGCGACGCCGCCGGTGGGCTACCGTTTCGGATCAGCCTGGCGGTGGACGCCCTGGTGACGCGCCTGCGCGGACAGTCCCTGGGGCGACTGCAGTGTCGGCCCCTCAGCGCCTGGCTGGCGGAACTGAGCGCGCTGGGCTTCGCGGTGCGGGCCGTCCCCATGAGCGCCGGCACCCCATTTGCCAACCATCTGCTGATCGCTCACCCTGGAGACCCTGGGCGCAACGCCGCCTGACGCAGTGAGAAGGAAGCCGGATTGAAGCGGATCGCCGTTACTAAACACACACTGACGACTTGTCTCGGTCGGGGCAACGAGGCGCATCGAGAGGCCCTCGTGAGCGGCCGCAGCGGTCTCGCCGCCCGCGCGTTCGAGGATGTCGATCTCGACACCTGGATCGGCATGGTCGAGGGACTGGATGCGCCCCCGCCAGCGGATGGCGCCAGTCCGCGCGCCTGCCGCAACAATCGGCTCGCGGCGCTGGCGCTGGAGCAGGACGGCTTTCTCGACGCCGCGCGCGACGCCGTGAGCCGCTATGGGGCCGCTCGGGTCGCGGTCTATCTGGGCACCAGCACGTCCGGAATTCTGGAGACCGAGCTAGCCTACCGGACGCGCGATCCCCTGAACGGCCAGCTGCCGTCATGGCTGGACTACCGCGCCAGTCACAGCATCTCATCGCTGGCCGAGTGCGTCAGTCGGATCGTCGGCACGACCGGACCTCTCGCGGTCATTTCCACGGCCTGCTCATCGAGCGCCAAGGCCTTCGCCACCGCGGCTCGCCAGATGGCTTGCGGGCTGGTCGATGCGGCCATTGTCGGCGGCGTGGATACGCTCTGTCTGACGACGCTCTACGGCTTCAACTCGCTGGAATTGCTCGCCAAGGGGCCTTGCCGCCCCTTCGACCGCCATCGCGAAGGTCTGTCGATCGGCGAGGCCGCGGCCTTTGCCCTCCTGGAGCCTGATGTGCCTGCCAGCCTCTGGCTCAGCGGCTACGGCGAATCCAGCGATGCCTACCACATGTCATCACCGCATCCCGAGGCGCGGGGCGCGCTTCAGGCGATGGACGCGGCGCTTGCGCGTGCGGCGCTGGCGCCCTCCGAGATCGACTACATCAATCTGCATGGGACCGCGACGCCGTCCAGCGATCTGGCCGAGGGCAAGGCGGTTGCCCAGCGCTTCGGCACGACCGTGCCCGCCAGTTCCACCAAGGGCGCCACTGGGCATACCCTCGGCGCCGCCGGTGGGGTCGAGGCGGTGCTCTGTCTGCTCGCACTCGAGAACGGGCTGATCCCCGGCAGCGTCGGCCTGATCGAGGCGGATCCCGCGATCCGAATCGGGTTGGAGCCAGTCACGCGCCGGGCTCGCCCGCGCAATGTCCTGACGAACTCGTTCGGATTCGGCGGGACCAACTGCAGTCTGATCTTCGCGCGCGCGGGGCAGGAGGGCGGCCATGACTGAGCACGGGTTCTCGATGCGCGCGCGTGTCGCCGGCATCGGTGTCGTGGGACCGGGCATGAGCGACTGGTCGGGGATGCGCGAGCGGCTCCTGGCCGACAGCGGCCAGCCCCTGACGCCGACACAGATTCCCAACCCCGAGGGGCTTCCGCCGACGGAGCGGCGTCGGGTTGGCAAGGTCGTCAAGCTCGCCCTCGCGGCGGGACTGGGTGCATGCCGGGACTCGGGGATCGATCCTGCCGGGCCGGCAACCGTCTTCGCCTCTTCGGGGGGCGACGGCGAGAACTGTCACGCCATCTGCGAGCTGCTGGCGGGCGAGGACCGGCGCATCTCGCCGATCCGCTTCCACAATTCCGTGAACAACGCGGCCTCTGGCTACTGGGGCATTGCGACGGGTGCCCAGACGGGCTCCAGCGTCCTCTCGGCCTTTGATGGCAGCTTCGTCGTGGGGCTCATGGAGGCCTTCGCGCTGGTCGCGACGGACGGGGAACCGGTGCTTCTGGTGACCTATGACCATCCCTATCCCTCGCCCCTGAACGAGTGTCGCCCGCTTGGGCCTGCCTTCGGCGTGGGTCTCCTGCTCGCGGTGGAGGGCGGTTCCGGACCGGTTTTGAACCTGCGCGGACTGGGCTGCGCGCCGGCGGATCGACTCGCGGACCCCGTGCTTGAGGCGCTGCGTCGCAGCGTTCCCGCCGCGCGCTGCCTGCCCCTGCTGAGGGCGCTCGCGGGTGGAGTTGCCGCATCTGTCGCGTTGGAGTCTCTGAATGGTCAGACACTGATCGTCGAGGTTCAGCCATGACTCAGACGCTCGACCGCGACTGGATCCTGGCGCGGATCCCGCATCAGGGTGTCATGTGTCTGAACGATGCTGTCGAGTCCTGGGATCGGGACAGCCTGACCTGTACCGCCTGGAGTCATCGCTCGGTGGAGAACCCGCTGCGCTTGGAAGACCGACTGAGCGCCCTGATGGGCATCGAGTATGCCGCGCAGGCGGTCGCCATTCATGGGGCCTTGCAGGGTTCAGGCGCCGCGCCGGGCATGCTGGGGAGCGTTCGCGGCCTCACTTGTGACTGCGACCGGCTGGACAGTGTCGCTGGACCCTTGCAGGTGCGCGTCCATCGACTGGGCGGGGATGCATCGGCGCTGCTTTATGACTTCGAGCTTCACGGGGACGGCCGCCGACTCATGAGCGGTCGGCTGACCATCGTCCTCGCGATTCCGTGCCAGGCGACAGGGCGATGATCGAGTGGCGCCCCAGGAGGATTCAGTGACAACACGCGCGCTCGTCACCGGCGGCAGCGGCGGTATCGGCGCCGCCATCTGCCGACGCCTCGCCGCCGATGGACATGAGGTCTTGGTTCACGGCCACCGCAATGGAGAGCGCGTCGAGGCGGTGGTGCATGAGATCAAGGCCGCGGGTGGAGCCGCCCGGCCGCTCATCCTCGATGTCACGGACGCGGAGCGCTGCCGGGAAGTGCTGGAGGCGCTGACCGATGAGCGGCCGGTGCAGATCCTCGTCAACAACGCCGGCATTCACGATGACGCGGTCTTTCCTGGGATGCGCGCCGGGCAGTGGCGGGAAGTGCTGGACGTGAACCTGAACGGCTTCTTCAACGTGACCCAGCCGCTCACCCTGCCCATGATCCGCACCCGCTGGGGGCGGATCATCTCGATCACCTCCGTCGCCGCCATTCTCGGCAACCGCGGCCAGGTGAACTACTCGGCCGCCAAGGGCGCCCTGCACTCCGCCACCCGTTCATTGTCCCTGGAGCTGGCCGGGCGCGGCATCACCGTCAACGCGGTCGCGCCCGGGATCATCGAGACCGCGATGAGCGAGGATCACTTTTCCACCGAGGCCATCGCCCAGCTGGTTCCCATGAAGCGCGCCGGCCGGCCGGAAGAGGTGGCCGATGTCGTCGCCTTTCTTGCCTCGAAGGCCGCCTCCTACGTCAGCGGACAGGTGATTTCGGTCAACGGGGGCATGGTGTGACGGCATCCTAAACCGCTCGGCGTGCCCGAGATCGAAGATCCAGTAGGATGGGAAAAGCCCTGGCGATGCGCTTCTTTCGGAGTGCCGAGGGTGGCGGGGCGTGCCCATCATCCCCGCTCGGCGTCTTGCAAGATGGGCACGTCCGTCTGGCGTCGAGGTTGGGCGTGAGCCCAGAGCGCGGACTTTGCCCATCCTACCGATCCGAATCTACTTGGGTAAGGTCATTTCCGGACATCGCCTAAACCGCTCGGCGTGCCCGAGATCGAAGATCCCGTAGGATGGGCAAAGCCCTGGCGATGCGCTTCTTTCGGAGTGCCGAGGGTGGCGGGGCGTGCCCATCATCCCCGCTCGGCGTCTTGCAAGATGGGCACGTCCGTCTGGCGTCGAGGTTGGGCGTGAGCCCAGAGCGCGGACTTTGCCCATCCTACCGATCCGGATCCACTTGGGTAAGGTCATTTCCGGACATCGCCTAAACCGCTCGGCGTGCCCGAGATCGAAGCCCTGGCAGTGCGGGCAGCCTGACCAGGAAGCCCGCCAAGAGCCGCATGTGCATCCAGGTCAGGAGCACATTGTCGCGCCAATAGTTGAAATGTGAGGTTCCGCCTTCGTCTGCGCTCAGGTAGCGCACGGGTGCGTCGATGTTGACGGGGCGGACCCCGCGCCAGGCAAGCCGCACGGCGGCCTCGGGATCGAAGTCGAAGCGGCGCATCCAACGCTGCCCTCGCATCACGGCGAGCAGGGGGGCGACCGGGTAGACGCGAAAACCGAAGAGTGAATCGCCGATGCCGATCCAGAGCGTTTCCAGGTTTGCCCACCAGTTGGAGACGCGCCGACCGCGCACCCGGAGCAGTGGAGCCTGCGCATCGAAAACCGGCTTGCCGAGGATCATGCAGTCCGGGTGCTCCGCCGAGGTCGCCATGAAGCGCGGGATCAGCCCGGCCGGATGCTGCCCATCCGCGTCCATGGTCAGCACATGGGTGATGCCTTCCGCCGCCGCGGCTTCCAGCCCTCGGAGCACAGCGGCTCCTTTCCCCCGGTTCTCGGCGAGCTTGATGACTCTCAGCCCCGGATCCGCTTGGGCAAGCCGGTCAAGCCCCGCAGCCGTTCCGTCCGAGCTTCCATCCACCACAACCCAAACATCCGGCCATTGCTCCCGCGCGGCCGCCACCGTTTCATAGAGGATGGGGCCCGGGTCGTAGCTTGGGATCAGAACGATCCGCGTCCTCTCTGTCATGGTTCTCGATCCGGCGGTTGAGCGGCATCCAGGGCGCGTCGAGCATGGTGTTTGGCAAGGCGCAACGAGGCGTCGCACTGGCTCCACGACGGGACGTCTCGCGAATTATACCGTTGTAGCGCAGCCAGGCATCGAGCGGGGCGAGTCAAGTTCAGCGCGAGTCCTCCGTGAAAGGTCGAGCCGAGGTCATGCGAGCCGGTGCAGCCGATCATGGACAGGCTGACCGACAGCTGCTTCGTGAGCTGCGCATCGACTTGGGCGCCCAACTCGCCCCAGGTCGGACCCAAGGGGCTGTCCGTCATGGGGTCGAGCCCGGCCTCCGTGACGCTGAGGCCCGAATCGATGCTGAAGGGGCGGGCGAGGGCGCCTGCCAGCGTCAGTGTCCAGGGCTGCCCCAGCGCGCTCTGAAGGTCGGCAGTCCACGAGGCACCGAAGCGCAAGACGCCGAAAGAGAGGGTGCCCGAGTCAACGGTCGCTGGAAACGGGTTGTTCTGACCGTAGGCCTCGGTGTAACGGCCGAAACGCACGCCTTGGCCGCCGAACTCGGCAAAGCCAGCCAGCTGGTTCTTGTCGTCGATCTTCCAGATCAGGCCAGCGCGAGCGTATTCGCCCCAGGCGGTGGCATCGCTGCTGCCATGGCCCGAGACCAGGCCAAGACCGGCGTCATAGACGCGGGTGCGTGTCAGGGTCTCATCGGGGGTCACCCATCCGCCGATCTCGGCGAACGGATGCAAGGCGTATCCGGCAAGGGCAACGGGGTCGTCGAACTCGAAGCGAGCGGCCGCGGCCAAGGTAGGGTCGGTGCTTTGGGTCAGGTCTCCATCGTCCTGAGCGCCTTGGCTGATCCCGCCGATGAGCGTGGCTTGGCCTAGCGAAACCTGACCGCCGACCATGACCGCGCTGCTCCCCAATATTCCTCCCACGAAGACGTAGCTGCCCTGCTGGATCGGGCGCGTGAGACCGAGAAGCTGATGAGGGGTCGCGCGGCTCTGCACGGCCATCACCATCTGCTGATCGCCCAGCGCCTGGACCGTGGCCTGCTGAGCGGCGGGCGTCGTATAGCCAGCAACCTGCCGGGGAGTCGGTTCCACCTGAATGGAACCGCTGAATGCGCTCATGTCGCCGGCCAGGATGGTCGAGCCGGAACGCAGGGTGATGCTGCCCGCACCCGTGATGGCCGGCGAAAAGCGATAACCGCGCGAGGTATGATTGAAGACGAGTTCGCCGGTGCCGTTGGCGAAGCTGACGCGGTCGGCAATCAGCGTCCCAGGCGCCACCGGCGGCTGACCAGCAGGGGCGCCGATGTTGAGTGTGCCGGATGATCCGGGCATGGCCGCGAGGAACACGGTTGCGCTGCTCACGAAGGGGTAGCTGGGACGGAGTACGCACCGGAGACGCGGATGGACGCGGATGCATCGGAACTGAGGCCCATGGTGACCTGGTCGGTGGTGACCAATCCGCCGAAATCGATCGTCAGTGCGCCTTTGCCGCCGAGGATCCCGATTTGAATCCACGGGGTGCTCCAGGACGAGGCATCTATCCGGACGCTCCCTGATCCGCCCTGCATCGTGCCGATCAAACCGCCCTGCGATACCACCGAGCCGCCATTCTCGACGAGGAGTACGCCCGCGCCAAAGTTGCCGATCCTCAGTTCCCCGCCGTCACCGTTGACCACCCAAATCGAGCCGCTCGATACCCTGACGACGCCGGATGCGCCGGATGCGCCGGGCGCGTCGCCGATGGTGCCTTGCCGACTGCTGACGCCAGCGCTGTCTTGGATCACCAGGGATCCGCTCCCCGACTGACCGACGAATAGCTCCGTGGCATTCGTCCAGAATGAGCCATTGCCAATGACGCTCACGGCGCCGACCGCGTCGCCAGTCTCGCCGATGATGGCGCGTGCGTCGGTCGGCGAGCCGCCCGCGAGAATGCTCAAGGAGCCCGACCCGGCCAACGTAGAGCGTGGCGGCTGCTGCGTCAGGCGATTCCATGACCGGACCGGCAGGGAGATCGATCACGACATCGTTGAAGGATGTCGGTGTGTATCCGAGCGACCAAGCTCCACCCGCAGGAAAGCCGCGCGCAAGTCTCGAGGTCCGACAAGGACGCGGGTGGCGCCTCTATCCTGACACCGGGGGCGACACCGGACGTTTAGAGAAAAAACCCATTCAGCATTCAGCATTGCAGTGGGCGGAGAATGAAGACTATGCTCGCGGCCTGTGCGCCCTCGGCTGACAATAAGCCGCGTGAACCTCACTCAACTGAGATCGGTAATATGATGAGCGGACGTGTCACTCTGAACTTGATTCCGTGGATGGCACTGCTTGCGGCGCCGTGGACGCTGCTATACGCGGCCAGCGTGCCAGGGCTCAACATCGAGGTTCACACCTTTCACCCCAAGGCTGCGCCAACCGGCGTTGCGCAGCAGGGCGCCCGTGTTGAGTCATCGACGGAAGCAGGGCCTGTGGGCGCGCGCAACCTGGGCCCCACCGCGATAGAGCAGATTAATGCTCTGGACTTGGAAAAGGAATCGCGCGCCGCCGCGCAAGACAAGATCGATTCTCGGCTGCTTCAAACCATACGCATGCTGCAGGGAAGACCGGTCGCAGAAGGCGTCCCGACGCTGGAGACGGATGTCGAGCTCGATGACAGCAACAGGCTCTACGTCGACATCTCGGCGAAGGTCAGCGCTGACCTTCAAGACCGCCTCGTAGCGGCAGGCGCATCGATCGTGCATTCCAATACGCCCGGTCACAACATCAGGGCGCTCGTCCCGTTCGAAAAAATGGATGACATCGCGGCTTGGGACGATATTTACTTCATCAGTCCGCGGCGCAAGGTCGTCACGCATGGCGCAGGCAATGGAGTCGGTCCTGCCGCCCTGCCGTTTCCAAAGGTGGGCGGCGCTTTGAATCAGGTGCTGGCGTCGTGCGCGTCCCAGGGGAGCGTGGTCTCCCAGGGCGACAAGGCGCACAAGGCCGATCTGGCCCGGAGCACGTTCGGCATCTGCGGCGACGGCGTCAAGATCGGTGTTCTGTCGGATGGAGTCGACGGCTTGGCGGACAGCCAGGCCTCGGGTGACTTGGCAGCGGTCACGGTGCTGCCGGGGCAAGAGGGCTCAGGCTCAGAGGGCACGGCGATGCTGGAGCTCATCCACGACCTCGCACCCAACGCCCAGTTATTTTTCGCCAGCGGCTTCGATGAGAACTTCGCGCAGAACATCCGGGATCTGCGCCAGGAGGGCTGCGACATCATCGTCGACGACCTGACCGCCTATGCCGAATCTCCTTTCCAGGATGGGCAGGCCCCCAGCGTCATTTCAAACACGAACGGCGGTGCCATTACCCAAGCCGTGAACGATGTCGTGGCGGATGGCGCGCTCTATTTTTCTTCGGCCGGCAATGAAGGCAACCTGGACAGCGGCACTTCCGGTACCTGGCAGGGCGATTTTTCCGATGGCGGACCCGCCGCTAACCTCGTCGGCGGCACCGGTCGTGTCCATTTGTTCGCGCCCGGCGTCATCACGAACCGAGTTGTCGACGCAGGTTCGGCCGTGAATCTGTACTGGGCCGATCCTCTGGGCGGATCAAGCAACGACTACGACCTCTACGTCCTCGACAAGACAGGCACCTCGGTGGTGGGGTCGTCGACCAACGTCCAGAACGGCAGCCAAGACCCCTTCGAATCAGTCGGCGAGTCTTCAGTCGAGCCGGGCAATCTCATCGTCATTGTGAAGCAGAGCGGTAACGCACGGTTTCTTTACGTGGGAAACTACGACGGCGTGCTTCAATACGCGACGTCCGGCCAGATACTGGGCCACAACGGTTCGCGCAAGTCCATCTCCATCGCCGCCACTCCCGCGGCGGAGGCGGATATCTATCGCCCCGGCTCACCGACTGGACCCTTCCCGAATGCCTTCAATGCCGGGAATTCCGTCGAACTCTTCACCTCGGACGGTCCCCGTCATATCTTTTTCGAAGCGGACGGAACCCCGATTACCCCAGGCAATTTCAGTTCCACCGGCGGCCAAGTTCTGCAAAAACCGGACTTTACCGCGGCGGATGGCAATGCTGTGACCGGTTCCGGCGGTTTTGAAACTCCGTTCTTCGGAACGTCGGCGGCAGCCCCCCATTCGGCTGCCTTGGCCGCCCTGGTCAAGTCCGCCAACCCGGGAATCAGCAACGCAGGCGTCATTGCCGCGCTCAAGGCGTCCGCCATCGACATCATGGCTCCCGGATGGGACCGTAATTCAGGTCACGGCATCATCATGGCGTACGAAGCTGTGGTTGCGGCTGGCTCGGCTGTCTGCGGCAGCGACAACGGCCAAACGTTGGCGATCAAACCGACCAATCTGTGCAGTGTTGGCACGCCTAGCGTCGTCAGCGGCAGCGGCCCCTGGTCCTGGTCATGCACGGGCTTGAATGGCGTGGCGCAATGTTCGGCGGCCCGCTACGATGGGGATGTTGGCTGTCAGCCCGGCCCGTTGATGCTCGGCCCGGTGACCCTGAACGGGACCCAGATCTATCAATCCGAGACAGTCTTGAGCACCACCGGTGCGGTCAGTGTGAGCACCAAGGCCGATATCACCTTCGTGGCCAAGAACAGCATCCGCCTCACGAGCGGTTTTCGCGTCGCCACCGGCGCGCGCTTCACCGCCCGCCTCGCCGCGGTCGCCTGTTTGGGCACCGCGCAGTCAGCACTTTCACAGCGCTACGCCGAGCGTGAGCAGGACGCAGGAGGATCCGACAATCCAGCTGCGGCGCCGGTGACCGTCATTCCGGCGCCTCGGCTGATGCGCGCTGATGAGCTGCCCCTGGCGCTGCACCAGCAGTTCGCGGCCCTGGGCCTAGATCCCAGCGATCTCGAGGATCTCCAGTCCAGTGCCGACGGGGAGACAATCGTCTTTGCCACCACCTCTGCCCTCGTCCCGGACGACTATAACGACCAGCGCGATGTCTACCTCTATCACGCCCGCGAGGACCAGCTGGAGCTGCTTAGTCGTAACGTGGACGGCGACGTCGGCAACGGCGCCAGCGATCAGCCGCGCATCGACGGCTGGGGCGAGTACGTGGTCTACCGCAGCGCGGCCGACAACCTGACCGCGACAGCTGACACCAACGGCGTCGCTGACATTTATCTGGCCGACCTGCGTGCCGGCAACACTCAGCGCATCAGCTGGACCGAGACGGGCGAAGAAACACCAACCGCCTCCGCCCACCCCGACCTGGGTGGTGAGCATCTGCTAGTCGTCTACGAGCGCATGGACGAGACCGGGCAGAGCAGCATCTATGCCAACGACCAGGACAGCCTCCTCGCCCAGCGCCAGGACGCCGGCGACTGCGCCGCCCAGCATCCGGCCCTGAGCGCCGATGCGCGCCGGCTGGCCTATCTATGCGGTAAGCCCGGCACGCTGGATTGCGCCATCCGTGTCATCGCACGTGACAGCGGCGAGCTCATGACCGCGGATTGTCCTAGCGATGTCGAGGACAACGATCGGCTGTACTTCGACGAAACCGGTACCGTGCTCATCCTGACAGGAGAGCGCGTCGTTCCCTGAGCGTCTCGTGTAGGTCCTTTGGAGCGCCGCAGCAATGCGCGGCGGTGCTCAGAAGGCAACCGCTTAAAAGGGCACTGCGGCCTGGCAAGGCCGCGTGTTCTAGCGGGTGACGGAGGCTCATCGTGGGTTTTGAGAACATGCTTCAGGCTGCAATCATGTCTCAAGGAGTGATCCCAGCAAGGCCCGTCCCCGCCGCCTGGCGTTATGCACGAATTCGAAGAACCCCAGATAAAGCGACAGTTTTTCTTGTGAGATGCCGCTGTGCGGACGCAGCCAGGAGCGCAGCAGCGACCAAAACCCCTCCATGGTGTTGACATGGACCTGGTGAAAGCCGTCGCCGTCCTCGTCGCGAGCGTATTCACCGCGACCATGGCAGACGCGCTTGCGT
>NZ_NRRF01000033.1 GCF_016583565.1 Thiocystis violacea
CGCGCGGGTCGTTAAGGGGGGCGAAATGATCGACAATACTGGCAGACATGGGAACCTCCTGAGGCTGTTTCCCGATAGACTGCCGCAACCGGTTCTTTTTGAAAAATATTATACGCGCTCGCCCTGAGGCGGAAAACGATCGCCGCGCTCTTGGCGGCGAGGAGGGTGTCCGATCCCTATGCCCAGGATCTTCTGTCAGCGGATGGCATCCAGCGCATAGGGTTTCGGGTCTAGGATGGGTGCGCGATCAAGGAGGAGATCCGCGGCCAGCCTGGCGGACGCGGGGGCGGTGACCAGTCCGTTGCGGAAGTGGCCGGCGTTGAAGAAGAGGCCGGAGATGCCAGGATAGCGGCCAATGTAGGGGATGCCGCTGGGGGAGCTGGGTCTCAGTCCGGCCCAGTGGTCTTCGATCGGCGTGTGTCTGAGCACGGGGAATAGCTCGACCGCGGCGCGGTAGAGCGCTTCCTTGTCTTCGGCCGTCGTCGTCTTGGAGAAGCCGACGTGCTCGATGGTGCTGCCGAACAGCACCCGGCCGTCGCGGCGTGGGATGACATAGTGTCCGTCGCGCAGCGTGACGTGGTTGATCTGACCGGGTTTGCCGTAGAAGAGGATCATCTGCCCGCGTACCGGTTCGATGTCAGGCTTGCTGCCGAGCTGCTCAAGCAGCTTGGCGGTCCAGGCACCCGCGCAGATCAAGGTCTGCTCGGCTTCGATCCGCCCTTTCGGCGTGCGTACCCCGATGGCCCGGCCGTCTTCGACAAGAAGCTCCAGGACTTCCTCGCGCTCGCGCAGTCGAATGCGTTTCTCGAGGGCGCGTCTGACCGCCTTGGCGAGTCGCGGTGTGCGCAACTGGCCGATGTCCGGGAAGAGCAGGGCGCGATCCGGGCGAGGGCCGAGTTCCGGCTCGATCTGGTGCAGACGCGCTGCCTCGACGACCTCTAGCCGCTGGTTGTGCCGCGCGCTCCAGTCGAGCGCGGCTTCCAGATCGAGCGTGTCGAGGATGAGCAGGCCGCTCTGGGTCAGCTCTGGATCGATTTCGGTTTCGTCGTGCAGGGTAGTCGTCAGCGCGGGGTAGACTTCCTGGCTCCAGGTCGCCAGCTGGGTCACGGGCTCGGGCGCGCGCCAGGGATAGAGGGGCGAGATGATGCCGCCGCCGGCCCATGACGCCTCGCGGCCGGTCTCTCCCATCTCGATCAGGGTGACCTCAGCGCCCGCGAGTAGCAGCTCGCGCGCGGTCAGCAGTCCGATGATTCCGCCGCCGATGACGAGCACGTCTTTCATCGCATGGCCCCCTGGTCCGTTGTGATCTCGATTCTGGATGCCGGCGCCGAGACCGGTTCAGGTTCTGGCGTCGGCCGACTCGCCGGTGAGCTCGCGCGGGAGGGGGAAGACGACCTGCTCGCGGATGCCGTCCTGCTCCTCGACGCTGGCGGCTCCCCAGTCGCGCAGCTGCGCGATGACGCGCTCGACCAAGACTTCCGGGGCCGAGGCGCCCGCGGTCAGGCCGATCCGCGGCGAGCCGTCCAGCCATGCGCGCTGGATGTCCTCGGGTCCGTCGATCAGGTGGGCCATGCAACCCTGCTTCTCGGCGAGTTCGCGCAGCCGGTTGGAGTTCGAGCTGTTGGGCGATCCGACCACCAAGAGCAGGTCGATGCGCGTCGCAAGCTCGCGCACGGCATCCTGGCGATTCTGGGTCGCATAGCAGATGTCGCTCTTCTTGGGACCCTGAATGGCCGGAAAGCGTGCCTGCAGGGCGGCGATGATCTCGCGGCTGTCGTCCATGGAGAGCGTCGTCTGCGTCACGTAGGCGACGCGTTCGGGATCCGGGATCTGCAGCGAATCGATGTCGCTCGGGCGCTCGACGAGATGCATGCTCCCGCCATCGTCTTGGCATTGTCCCAGGGTCCCTTCCACTTCGGGGTGGCCGCGGTGACCGATGAGGATCACGGCCATGCCGTTCTTGCAATGCCGGGCGACCTCGAGGTGGACCTTGGTGACCAGCGGGCAGGTCGCGTCGAACACACGCAGGTCGCGCGCCTCGGCCGCTTGACGAACGGCCTGCGAGACGCCGTGGGCGCTGAACACCAGCGTCGCACCCTCGGGAACTTCGCTCAGCTCCTCGACGAAGATGGCGCCGCGCGCCCTCAGCCCTTCGACGACGAAGCGATTGTGGACCACTTCATGGCGCACATAGATGGGCGCGCCGTAGCGCTCGATCACGCGCTCGACGATGGCGATGGCTCGGTCGACGCCGGCACAGAATCCGCGGGGGTTAGCAAGCTGAATATTCATGGGTGATGAGCATAGGGGAAGAGGGGATGTTGAAACAGCTGGGGCCAAGTAAGGTTTTCCGGGGCGGGCGCCCGCGCTCTAAGGCGGCGCTGCGACCGGACTCAGACCGCTCCCTGCGTCGGCGGGTGTCGCGGCGTCCTGCGGCTCGACCGCGAGCACCTGGATGCGGATCCAGAGGGGTCGTCCGGAGAGGGGATGATTGAAATCGACCTGCACACGTCCATCCTCGACGGCCAGGATGATGCCGCTCACCTCGTCTCCACCAGGGCTCGCGAAGCTGACTACCTGCCCAGGCGTTGGATGCAGTTGCTCGGGGAAATCGTCCTGGTCCACCCAGTGGTGGTTGGCCTCGTCGTAGGTTCCGAAGAGATCGGAGCCGTTCGCGACCAGTTCGGTGTCCGCCCCGGCGCGGAGACGCTGGAGGTGGGCCTCGAAGGCCGGCGTGAAGGTGCCGTCGCCGATCCGGCAGCGGATGGGATCTTCTTCGAAGGTGGACAGCGCGATCAGGCCATCGTGGAAGCGTACCTCCAGGTGCAGGCAGACGCCGCAGCCGGGGGAGATGCCTCGATCGACGGGTGTTGCTGTCTGATCCGTCTCGGTCTGCTGCTGCATGCGCGACGACGCTCGCTCGGTCTCCGCTGGGTCCGTTTAGATCAGCTCTTGGGTGACAAAGAGATAGCCCAGAGACACGACGACCACGGCAATCGCGACATATGGGAGTAGAATACAAATGCCCGGTAGATCGTTACAGATCCGACTGTACTTACAGAGTTTACAGCTTTTCATACCCTGTCCGTTCGTCTGTGGTGAGGTTGGGATCGGGTTCGCCGGGCGATGAGGTCGACTGGCTCACAGATCACGAGCGCCGCTATCCTTGCGCAAATCCACCGCTTAATCAACGCATCCCTGGTCCGATTGGGCCGAACGCCGCCGCGTCCTGTGCGCAGGTCTCCGCGGGTCTCGTCAGGCGGACTCGCGGTCTCTATCTGGCTCGAGGCGGGCGTGGTGGAGTACCCGGCGATTCGACTCATCAACCCCGTTAATATGGATACAAGCCGAGGCATTTCACCCTTTGAACGCATCCTCTTTGAACGCAGCCTCTCTTTCTGGCATCTCGTCCTCTTCGGACTCGACCGCTGACGGCATCGGGGCACGGATCGGCTTCATCAGCCTCGGTTGTCCCAAGGCGACGGTCGACTCCGAGCGGATCCTGACCCAATTGCGCGCCTCGGGGTATGCCATACAGCCGAGCTATGAGGGCGCGGATCTGGTGATTGTCAACACCTGCGGTTTCATCGATGCCGCCGTCGAGGAGTCGCTCGAGGCCATCGGTGAGGCACTGGCCGAAAACGGCCGCGTGGTGGTGACGGGGTGTCTCGGTGCGCGCGCCGAGGTGATTCGCCGCGCTCACCCCGAGGTGCTCGCGGTGACCGGACCTCAGGCGTTGGAGGAGGTCATGGCGGCGGTGCGGCAGCATTTACCGGCCCCGCATGACCCCTTCACCAGCCTGGTGCCGCCGCAGGGGGTGCGGCTGACGCCGAGTCACTTGGCCTATCTGAAGATCTCGGAGGGCTGCAATCATAGATGCAGCTTCTGCATCATCCCAAGCCTGCGCGGCGATCTGGTCAGCCGAGGTATCGGCGCGGTGCTCGAGGAGGCGCAACAGTTGGTCGAGGCCGGCGTGCGGGAGCTATTGGTCATCTCCCAAGACACCAGCGCCTATGGGCTGGATCTGCGCCATCGCCCGGATTTCTGGGGCGGTCGACCCTTGAAGACCCATATCACCGATCTGGCGCGTGCCTTGGGCGATCTGCCCGCCTGGGTGCGCCTGCACTACGTCTATCCCTATCCGCATGTGGATGCGCTGATCCCCTTGATGGCCGATGGCCTGATCCTGCCCTATCTGGACATGCCGCTTCAGCACGGCAGCGAGTCCGTGCTCAAGGCGATGCGGCGGCCGGCGGCGACGGAGCGGGTCTTGGAGCGTTTGGCCCGCTGGCGCGAGCAGTGTCCCGAGCTGGTGCTGCGCAGTACCTTCATCGTCGGCTTCCCGGGGGAGACCGAGGCCGAATTCGAGCGGCTGCTGGATTTCCTGCGCGAGGCGCGTCTGGACCGTGTCGGCTGTTTCGCCTATTCGCCGGTGGCAGGCGCCGCGGCCAACGCACTGCCCGATCCCGTTGCGGAGGCGGTCAAGGAAGAGCGCCGTGAGCGCTTCATGGCCGTGCAGGCGGAGATCAGTCGGGAGAAACTGGCCGCGCGCATCGGCCAGCGGCTCACCGTTCTCGTCGATGCCGTCGAGGAGGACGCCATCATCGCGCGCAGCTATGCCGATGCGCCCGAGATCGACGGCGAAGTCATCATCCCGGGCGCCTGGGAGATCGAAGTCGGCGACTTCATCGAGGTGGAGGTGACGGATTCAGGCGAGCACGATCTCTGGGCCGTACCGGTCGAGGACTGATCGCGGCTGGCCGGCGCTCAGCTGTGCTCGACACTCTCAGAACGCCGATCCAGCCTCCTTGCCGAGCTTTTTCAGAATGAGCGCCAGCGGACAGAATCCGGTGAAGGCGGACTGGAAGAGATTGGCGCCGACAAAGGCGGTGAACCAGAGCCAGTAGGGGCTCACGAAGTGGGCCAGGCCGATCGAAATGACGATGAAGGCGCCTGCGACGGCAAAAACGATGCGTTCGATGGTCATGGGATTCTCTACACTTAAGGGATGAAAGGGACGAGGGATGAAAGGGACGGGCGCATACCCCGATCTTACTCAGCTCAGATGGCTTTGTTCAACCGAGCCAGTCCCTGCTGGATCACCGGAATCCGGTCTCTGGGGCGTTAGGGACGACTCGAGCGCTGGTCAACCTGGCTGCAAGGGGTGGTGGATCCATGGAACCCGAAGACTTTCCTCGGCTGCTGGCTGGCATGATGCGGCCTGACGCCTACCCGCATGCGGTCGAGACCGTCGAGCACCTCGAGACGCATATCTCCCATGTCTTCCTGGCCGGCGCCTATGCCTACAAGCTCAAGAAGCCGCTCGATCTTGGCTTCCTGGATTTCTCCACCTTGGAGCGCCGCCACCTCTGCTGTGACGAGGAGTTGAGGCTCAATTGCAGGCTGGCGCCGGAGCTCTATCTGGGCGTGGTCGCCCTGACTGGCGAACCCGACGCGCCGCGGGTCGGCGGGGAGGGTGTCGCGCTGGAGTTCGCCGTCCACATGCGGCGTTTCCCTCAGGCGTCGCTGCTCGACCGGCTGCCCCTGTCCTCCGAGCTGATGCGACGCTTGGCCGAGCTGGTCGCTGAGTTCCATGCCAGGATCCCGGTCGCTGACGAGGCGTCGGCCTATGGCGCCCCGGTCGTCATCCTCGAGCCCATGCTCGAAAACCTCCGTCAGATCAGGTCGCGCTCGGTGATTCCCGCGAACATCGCGCGCTTGGATCACCTGGAGGTTTGGACACGGAGGCGTTTCGCCGAGCTGACGCCCGTGATGGAGAAGCGTCGGCGCGAGGGCTTCGTGCGTGAGTGCCATGGCGATATGCATCGCGGCAACATCGCACTGGTCGATGGCGAGATCTGCATCTTCGACGCCATCGAGTTCAACCCCAATCTGCGTTGGATCGATACCGCCAGTGAGATCGCCTTCTTCGTCATGGACCTGGAGCAATCCGGCGAGAGGGCGCACGCCCAGCTCTTCCTCAATCGCTACCTCGAGCGCAGCGGCGACTATGGTGCGCTGAGGGTGCTCGATTTCTACAAGGTGTATCGCGCCATGGTTCGCGCGAAGGTGTTGGCCATTCGGCTTGGCCAGCGCGATCTCCAGCCCTCGGAGGAGGCGGACATTCGCCGCCAGTGCACGCATTATCTGAGCCTGGCGGAGTCCTATACGCAGCCCCGCCGGCCGCATCTGCTCATCGCCTGCGGGCTGCCGGGCTCGGGCAAGAGCCGGCTGTCCTATCGACTGCGCGAGGTTCGGCCGATGATCCATCTGCGCTCCGATCTGGAGCGCAAGCGCTTGTTCGGTCTCCACGAGCTCGAGCGCACCGCGACGCAGGTCGGCAAGGGCATCTACTTCCCCAATGCCACCAACTGGACCTACGACCGTCTGCATCGGCTGGCGGACGCCATCCTCGCGAGTGGCTACGACGTTCTGGTGGATGCCACCTTCATCGCCCGAGAGCGGCGCGAGCGCTTTCATGACTTGGCAGCCAAACATCGTGCCGGGTTTGGGATCCTGGCCTTGGATGCGCCGCTGGATGTATTGCGCGAGCGTGTGATGCGCCGCTTGTCTCGGGGCGACGACGCCTCGGAGGCGGATCTGGCCGTCCTGGAGCGTCAGCATGCCGGCCGGCAGTGCCTCAACGATTGGGAGCGCGGTTATGCCGTGCTGGTCGATACCAGTCGCGAGCCGCAGCTGGTGGATGTCCTCTCGCGCATCGACGCGATTCTCGATCAGGAGACGCCGAAGATTCAGAGGTCGGAGGCCCACCCGGAGGCGGGGGAGCGACAGCGGCTTCAGGGTTAGATCTCGCGCCTCGAACGTGGCCGCCGCGGTCTGTGTGACGTCCCGCTACACCAGGATCAGCGCCACCCCGGACACCATGATGAGCCCGGCCGGGATGCGCGCGACCATATTCTCTTCGCCGAACAGCAGGGCGCCATAGAGGATGCCGAAGAGCAGACTGGTGCGCTTGACGGCGATCATGTAGGCCACCTCCACCTGCTGGATCGCCAGGAAATGGGTGAAGACCATGACGGCGAGCAAGCCGCCCACGGTCAAGACGGCCCAGGGCCGTTTCCCGAGCTTCAGCAGTCGCCGCGGCCGTGGCAGCACCACCAGGACGAAGACCGTCAGCCCCAGCACGCCGAAGTAGAAGGCGCCGAAGGACTCCGGCGGGACGTACTGCATGGCGCCCTTGCCCAGGGTCGCGGTCACCGCGTAGATGACGGCGACGCCCAGCATCAGTCGGGATCCACGCGCGTAGAAAATGGCGGTCAGCGGTCTCATCCAGGTCCGCCAGTCAGTCATCCGTGCCTGGGTGGCGTTCAGCAGCCAAGCCCCGAGGACCACGAGCAGGATGCCGCTCGCGCCACGCGCCGAGACATGCTCGCCGAGCAGCGCCCAGGCGATCGCGATCACGAAGACCGGCGAGAAGGCCAGATAGGGCACCGTGAGCGACAGGGGATGATCACGAATGGCGGCCATGTAGAGCAGCATGGCGGCCAATTCCAGAGGCACCAGGGCGGCGATCCAGAGCCAGAAGGCGAGGGGGAGTTCGGCGAGCGGGGGAAGGCCCGACAGCAGCGGTGTCATCAGCAGTCCGGGGACGCAGAAGCGCACGATCAGAAGCTCGACGGCCGAGAATCCTTGCAGCCAGGCCTTGGTGGTGGCGTCCGCGCTGGCGAGGCTCAGGGCGCAGAGTAGGGAGAGGGTGATCCAGGTCATGTCTGTCCCGCGGCGGGTTGGCGATCCAGCATCCTGGCCCGAATGGCGATGGCGTCTGACGTGAGCGGCTCGTTCCGGATGGCTGCGCGATCAGCGGCCAGGGTCGGGATTCGGCGCCTGTGCCCCTGTGCTTGAGGCCAGATCCTTCCGCGAGTTCAGATCGTTCGCGTGGGGGCGATGATCTCGACCCCAGCGCCCGGGCGGTGTGCGTTCTCGCTGATCCGCCGCCGCCACGCCCTGGCACCGGGCTGCCCTTGGAAGAGCCCAAGCAGGTGCCGGCTCATGGCGCTCAAGGGCACACCGGCGGCGAGCTGACGCTCCGCATACGGCAGGAAAGCCGTCAGAACCTCCTGTCGCGTTGGCACGGGATGGGTGTCGCCAAAGATGCGCCGATCCGCCTCGGCCAGAATCCACGGGTTGTGATAGGCCTCGCGGCCGATCATGACGCCGTCGAGATCGGCAAGGAAGCCGGCCGCCTCATCGAGTGTCTTGATGCCGCCATTGATCGCCAGGCAAAGACTCGGAAACGTCTCTCTGAGCCGCAGCACAAGGTCGTACCTCAAGGGTGGAATGTCGCGATTTTCCTTGGGGCTCAAGCCCTTCAGCCATGCCTTGCGGGCGTGCACGATGACGGCGTCGCAACCGGCCTGCGTCACCTGGCCGATGAAGTCGATCAGCGCTTCTTCGCTGTCCCGATCGTCGATCCCGATCCGGCACTTCACCGTCACCGGCACCTCCACGACATCCTTCATCGCGGCGACGCAGTCCGCCACCACAGCCGGTTCGGCCATCAGACAGGCGCCGAAGCGCCCGTTCTGCACCCGATCCGAAGGACAGCCGACGTTCATGTTGATTTCGTCGTAGCCCCAGTCCGCACCCAGCCGCGCACAGCGCGCCATGTCCGCGGGATCCGAGCCGCCGAGCTGCAGCGCGACCGGGTGCTCGGCGGGGTCGTAGCGCAGGAAGCGGTCCCGGTCGCCGTGAATGAGCGCGCCCGTGGTCACCATTTCGCTATAGAGCAGGGTATGCCTGCTGATCAGGCGCAAGAAGTAGCGGCAGTGCCTGTCGGTCCAGTCGAGCATGGGGGCGACGGACAGGCGACGGTCCAATTCAATCACTGGCTTAACTGCTATACCGCTGTTTTCGTTGCCTTGTTGGTACATTATTCGTCACTCTTCCACACCGTTAGCGATATACTGCTACCTGATGCACTGTGCCTGATTTGTACCAACTGCACCAAGTCAGGCAGGTGGTACACCGGGAAGTGGTACATCAGGGGATTGGCCGGCGCGTGCAGCGAACACGCGCCAGCCGTTGGCACAGTCTGACGTGGAGACCGTACCGCATGGCAGCTTATCAGCAGCGCGGGAAGCGATGGCGCGCCATCGTGCGCAAGAAGGGGCACCCGCCGATCTCGAAGACCTTCCAGACGAAAGGCATGGCGGAGCGATGGGCGAAGGAGACCGAGCGAGACATGGAGGGGCGCGCGTTTCGCGATCCGCGCCAACTGGAAAACCTGACTGTCTCCGACCTGATCGTCAGGTATCGGCGCGAGATGCCAGACCAGGGCAAGACGAAGGCCGCATGTCTGCGCATGCTCGAGCACAACCTCGGCCCCTTGGTCCTGGCTGCGCTCGACAAGCCGCGCATCATCGAGTATGGCCGCATGCGTGCATCGGAGCATGGCGCGGGGCCCGCAACCGTCGCTCAGGACTTGATCTATCTCAGGGGCCTTCTGGAGACGGCTAGGGCGCATTGGGATATCCCTGTGTCCGTGGAAGCCGCTACCGACGCGCGCGCCGTGCTGAGGCGAGAGGGGCTTGTTGCAGCGTCTCAGGAGCGGGACCGCCGACCGACGCCCGAGGAGTTGGAGCGGCTGTACGCCTACTGGCAGCGTCCCGCCCTGCGCAACATGACAACGCCCATGCATGACGTCGTGTGCTTCGCGATCGCATCGGCGATGCGCCTATCCGAGATCTGCGCGATTCGATGGGATGACATCATCAAGCAGGACCGGACCATCGTCATTCGGGATCGCAAGCACCCGACCAAGAAGGCCGGCAATGATCAAACTGTCCCGCTCCTTCGGGACGCCTGGAGCATCGTTCAGCGTCAGCCGCGCACGGAGGGCGAGCCGCGCATCTTCCCCTTCAAGCCGCAGTCAGTGAGCGCCAATTTCACGCGCGCTGTGCTGCGCTCGAAGATCGACGACCTGCGCTTTCACGATTTGCGTCACCACGGGATCAGTCTGCTCTTCGAGGCTGGCTACCAGGTACAGGAGGTGGCGCTCGTCTCCGGTCACCGGGACTGGAAGCAGCTCCGGCGATACACCCAGCTCGAAGCGCGAGACCTGCACCGGGATGCGCCATGATCGGCGCCTATGAGTCGCAGCAGCAGCTACTCGAGGTCCTCAGCCGAGCGTGGAACTACAACGCCGAGATCTTGCGCCGTCACGGCTACGTGGTGACCAAGATGGGCGCGCCGCCAGTCACCCAGGACATTGCAGAGCCCGACGCGCAAGAGGCGCAGCGTGTCATTGGTGCCGTTTCCGAGGTATGGCGATCACTATTCACGGATGACAAGGCCGCAATCGCCAATGCTGGACTGTGGCTGGGGATCGTTTCGAGTGGCCAGTATTTTCGCAAGCGTCAAGCTGGCAACCGCCAGGGCAAGAATGTCTCGTCTGCGCGTGATTTCGCCATCGGCTGCACCGCTTGGGATGAGCTGCGCAAGCACCCAGGCAGGCGCCCGACCTGGAAGGCATTCGACACCGAGTTCCTGAAGATCGATCCCGACAGCAAGCCGAGCGCGACCCGGCGCGCGTTCACAGCAGTGAAGAAGCTCAAGGGCTGATAGCCTTTTTTGCGCAAGAACCGGTTCTTGCGCAAGCACCCCTGCTCTCACCGGCAGCATGGACTCGTCATCAACACGGAGACGAGTCACATGGCAAAGCGCCGAATTTTACCGAAACGCTCATTCGCCGAGATCTTCCGCCAGGGGCGTGAAGTTGGAAATGAGAACGTCCTTCTCAATGACGCCGAGTATGGAGTCATCCTCGCAGGGGGTGATAAGGAGGCTTACGCGCCCGGCAGCGTGGCCAACATGAGATCCATTGGCCGGTTGCGTTCACCCGTCGTCAAAGTCGGGAGGCAGCCGCGCACGCGCCTGAGTGACGCGCTCCGGGAGTTGGAGCGCATGACGCGGAGGGCTGCAGCGTGAAGATGAGACTCCCCAGAAATGAAGCCGCCTGCTCAGGGGGCAGCCTGGCAGGCGCAATTGAGACGAGGGCAGATGCAGAGTATTCTTTGAGCCGTCGCGGGAGCCCGGCAAGGCGTCCCGCGTAAAGCAATCCGACCGAAGATCGGCTTGCACCGGCGGGAGAGATTATACCCCATGGGTCCGTGTTCCATCACGCCCCGCGCTCTCGCCCCTGCTGCCTTCTAGGTCGAACCCAGCCTTTTTTGGAGTTCGACACATGTTCCAGAAGACCAGCACCAATGGCCCCCGCACAGGCTATGCCTGGCGCAAGGCCCGCGGCCTGCTCACCATCGGCGATCACACCCGCAGATACCAGGCCACCCGCCACCCGCGCGGCCCGTATCGATGCCCCATGCCTGAGGATCGCATCATCAGCGGTCTGGGGGCACGTCCATGACCACCGTCAACACTGACCGCCTCACGCCCGAGGTCCGGGCGCAGGTGGAATTCCAGGCCCCACCGGCCGAGGAGGCGCCGCTCCCCGAGATCAGGGAGACGAAGACCCCTGGCGTCTGGCACCTGATCGAGCCCGACGGATCCCGGACCCGCGTGACCAAGGACGGAGCCGGACACTACGTCGGCCCTGACGGCGCGTGCTGGGATACCGAAGGGTACCGACTGCGCGGCCCTGCCGGCGAGCCGCCGCTGTCTCCTGAGATGAAGAGCGCCGCCGTCGCCATCGCAACGCGCATGCTGACATCTCAGGCGCCACCGTCGCTTGAGTATCCGATAGCCGCCCTAGGCCCGCTGGCGCCCGCCTGCAATGCCCTGGCCGCTGGCGCCCAGATCCGCCCGGCGATGGCAGGGCAAAGCCTTCTCGCCGTCGCTGCCATGCTGGCGCAGTCGGTCGCCAACGTCCGCACCATCGAGAGCGTCAAACCGCTGTCGCTCTACTGCCTGACCATCGGCGAATCGGGAGACGGGAAGAGTACAGGCGACGCCGTGGCGCAATCTGCCGTGCAGGCCCGCCAGCGCAACGAGGCCCGTGAATATCTGGAGCTCGTCCGCGCGATCCAGGAGGCGCCCAAGGGCAAGGGCGAGGATCGCGCAGAGGTTCCACCGGAGCCTTACCGCATCGCCCGGGATGGCACCGTGGAAGGCATCCGCCGATCGTTCGCCCAGGGCGTGCCGTCCCAAGGCATCTTCTCGAGTGAGGCCGCCGCGATCCTCGCAGGCTACGGGATGAATGCAGACAACCGGGCGAAGTCGGCCGCGACCTTTAACGCGCTTTGGGACGATGGCGAACTGTCCGTCTCGCGCGGGACAACTGGACGGCTCCAGCTCTACGACCGCCGGCTGTCGATTCATTGGCTCATCCAACCTGGCGCCGCTGCCGATGTGATGAGCGACCCTATGCTGTCGGGAATCGGCTTCTGGCCACGGTTCCTGATCGCATGGCCGGAGCCGTCAGACCCACGCAAGGCCCGGCCCTGGAAGGCGAACGAGTCGCCAGAGATCGCCGCATTCTGGCGCGCGTGCACCGTTCTCCTTGATCGCCGACTCGGCGATGATTGCTCAGAACTGCCGATCCTTGAACCGACCGATGATGCGATGCGGCTCGCGTGCGCCTACTTCGAGCGGATGGAGGAGGCCGCCAAGGGCCGGCGGGCAGAACTGCGCGACATCAAGCCCTATGCCGTCCGCTCCACCGAGCAAGCCTTCAGAATCGCTGGCGTGCTCGCCGTCTATGGCGAAGAGGATCACATCAGCGCCGAGGCGATGCGAAACGCTATCCATCTGGCCGCCTATGCGCTGGAGACGTGGCGCGGTGTCTTCGGTGACCGGGAGGCCCGCACGGCCCGCGCGCACGCCCTGACGCTCTACAGGTGGCTTCTGGAGCAACCTGGCGCGACCGCTCGCGCGTCCGACATCCTGCATATTGGCCCTGGCGCCATCCGCTCGAAGTCTGTGCGCGATACGGCATTGGCGACGCTGGCACAGATGGAGCTCGTCACCAGTCTTGATGGAAACCGCTGGCGCGCGGAGATGCCGCAATGAGTGTACAAGCACTGATCGCCGACATCCTGTCCGAGCCCGTCGCGGCGCACGTTGCGACAGACACCCCTGCGACATCTGCGATTCCTGCGACAACCAGCGCAGTTACTGGGCTCGAAGGCTTGCGACCCGGTTGCGACTTTTGCGATTTCTCACCCGAGACTGAGGCCCCGCTGCCCGAAAGTCGCAAGGAATCGCAAGACCGTCGCAAGGCTGAATCCCGCGCCATTACTGGCGAGTCGCAGGAATCGCAACAATCGCAGGGGTCCACCGTCGCAAGCGACTTGCGATTCATCGAGACCGATCGCCGAATGTGTATCGACTGCACCAGGCTGGAGCCGGATGGCCGATGTGGCGCGGCCCGGCGCGGTGAGCTGCCGATGACATCTACCCGGTACGAACCCATCACGGATCGCTTGGAGCGGTGCGTGGGCTATCAGCCGACATCCGCCGATCCAGACAGGCGGCCCGGCCGCGAGCGATGGCCCAACCTCGCCCGGCGCCTTCAGGAGGGGTTGCTATGACACAACTCACGTTCGTAGATGACACCATCTGGGTTGACGGCCCATCGTGGGGCGCGGACATCGTGGACCTGCCCGTTGAGGAGGCCTGGGCGCTGTTCGATGGCTGGCTGCGGGCGCAGCACGCCGAGCGCGATCGAGCCACGGCCGTGCTGGAACGCCGATCGCGGCTGCGGCTGGTCCCCAGGGAGGGCGCGATATGAAGCGGGTTCGTTGCGTCGATTGCCTGCTGTGGGATGGCCTGACCGGCTGGTGTCCGTCGGGCGAGCGACTGGTGTCGGGCGGGAACTACTGGCGCAGATGCCCCGAGTTCTGGGTGAAGGCGTCGCTCGTGCCCGCGCATGCCAATGTTGTCTCTGACGATCCCGCGCCGAGCCGCGCGTGGGATGGGCGTCAGTGGGTCGAGATCCCCACGCCAGCCTCGCGCGTCCCCACCCCAAAAATCCGCATGCACTGAGTTTTCAATAGTCGCCGTCACGATCAAAAGGGGCGGTGCGCGACTTGACATAATGGCGATACAGCGCAATCGGCCCCGTTATCGTCGGGTCATCTGGGCGCAGATTCGTAATACTGAACCGGACCATCACTAACACGCGTTTGAGGATTCCTAACCGGCATTAGCGCGATGCTCGCTTCACTCTCAATCGATTTCGAGATCCGCATGGACTCAACCGCCACCCTGATCGATCAAGCCTGGCAGTCCGGCCGCATTGCAGGCCCCCAAACCGTCGCTTGGCTGAAATCGCTTCAGCCGCTAGCCGCCAGGCGCTACATCAACAGCCTCGGAGGCACCGTCATCAATCCCGAGCGGGCGCAATTCGGCAGCGACGAAGCCGGTTATCAGGCGTACCAGAAGGCCGCCGCGCGTGGTGATGTGCGCATCCTTGGGGGTGCCGCATGAGCGCTGCGCAGCTCTACCAAGCCCGTCTCGCCCTGATCGGTGAAGGCCGCGAGCTGCGCGCCGAGCAGACCGAGCTCGGACCACGCATGATCGAAGCCGGAACCCGCCAGCGCGAGGCCGCGACCCAGCTCCAGAACTGTACGGCACGCACCCGTGGCGCGCTGGATGACCCTGAGCAGCAGGCCCGCCAGATCGAAGCCGACGCCAGCGACGTGGCTTTGCGCAACCTGCGGGCACGGGGTGAAGAGATCCGCGCCCGCCTCGCCGTGCTCGAGCATGAGGCCCACCAGCCGATTGTACTGACTGACAAGGACATCAAGGGGCACCTGACGTCATTGGACGCAGCCCGTCAGGCGGTCACGAAGCTGGAAGCCGCCGCGACGAAGCAGGCTGAGCTTGTGGGTGCCCTTGCCAGCGGCCCGGACGTGCGATCTGAGCACGCGGCCCGACGTGCCGAACTGTCCGCCAAGGTGCTTCTCGGCGAAGCCGCTACGGCCGATCTGGAACGTCTGGATCAGGAAGCCGAACCGGCACTGCGGAACGCGGACGCCCTATCCGCCCGTCTGGAGGAGGCCCAAGCCGTCGCCGACGTGCTCGCCCATCGTCTGGTGCTCGCCCATCAGGCCCTGGCGGACTTGGCCCCGTTGACTGCGCTGTGTGCTCAGTCGATCGCCGCGACCGAGCTGGAGGCCGCGAGTCAGGCTTGGCAGGAACTGGCCGCTCGGGAAATCGAGGCGCGTAACCGCCTCACCGGTCTGGATCAACTTTTCCGCTCGCTCGGCGGCAATCCGCCGGCGCGTCAGAGCTTCGATCCGCTCAGTCTCACCGAAGCCGCCCGACTGGAGCGCGAACGACTGAGCAAGGCCCGCCCCGCCTTGTTCTGAGCAAGGCGCGGTCGCGGGTGGTAGGTCGCGGCCGCACCCCAGGGACGCGCGCGATGGTCCCCGGCTCCCATGAGTCGCCCCGATTCGCGCAAACATCACCGAGGGCTTGTCATGCCGCTACCTGCGAATGGGATCACCGAATGCGTCCAACTGCTCAGGATCGCGATCGAGGACGCTTTGCAGAACCAACTGCCCGCCGACCGAGCGGAGGAGGTCGCCGACCGAGCGGCGCATTCCTTCGTTAGCGTGTATGGCGGATCTGTCATTTACGTGCCGCTCGCGGCTCGCTTTGAACTGCCGAGGCGCAACGCCGCGATTTATAGCGCCTGGCTTGAGGAACGCTTCGACCGGCCGGCCGCCATCAAGCAGCTTTGTCGTAAGCACGGGCTAAGCGAGAACCAGATTTACAAGGTCATCCGGCAGGAACGTCTGAAGCACGTTCGGGCGAAGCAGGCCGACGCAGACGAGATCCAGACCTGGCGGCACGATGCCGCGTGATCTCAACGCACAGCCTTTGCGTTTTGCGTTTGAAAGGTGAATCTCGGGATTTATCAGGTTTCAGGGGAGGGCAACAGCCAATGCAAAGGCGCGAGCTGTTAGAAATAGTCAAGGCGCAGCGCGAGCGCGCATGCCGCGCGACGTCGTTCACCACCGGGCAGCGAGAGCTGAGTTTCCTTGCCTCTGGCGAGCTGCAATGGCGCCTCCTGGCGGAGCAACGGCGCACTGGCGGATCACTGGCCGATGTGATTCGCAAAGCCATCATGCGCGGTCTGGACTTGCCACCCGTGCAAGTTGATCTGCCCGACTGAGCTGAGAAAACCCGAGATCCGCCTTTCAAACCGTCGTGCGCCACCGCGAGCATCGGCATGCTTTCCCCCTGGCGGGTTTTTTATGCGTGCGCCGTTACCGATAACGGACTATCCTTGCCGTTACCGATAACAGCAAGCGAGGGAATCTCATGGCCAGCAATGCAGAACGACAACGCGCCTACCGTGAACGGCTGAAATCGAGCGGATTGACCAGGGCCACCGTCTGGTGTGACCCGGTTACAGCCAGCGCCTTGGGCCGGATGAAGCCGCAAGACCTCACCGCCTTGGTGGCTGGAGCCGATAGCCAACTGTTATCAGGTAACGCCCTGGATGAAGCGCGTGCTGAAATCGAGCGGCTGAAACGGAACCTTTCTGTTCTGAGCGAGCGGATCGCCGATCTACCGCGCGAGCCCGGCCCGTCCGGCTTCCGTGATCCTGCGCTGGAAGCGGAGTTCGAGGAGTACCTGAAGGAGCAGACCATGCAGAACACCCTCACCGACCGCGACCGCCGCATCCTCGAAGCGAAGCGCGCCGGCCTATCCGTCCGCACGATCGCCACCCGTACAGGAGCGCCAGAGCCGGCCGTGGTCGAGGCGCTTAATCGACTGCGCTCAACCGCCCGGGAGCTGCGCGACGACGGCCAGACGCCCGCAGGGATCGCCCTGGAGATGGGTATCACCGAAGCCGACGTGTCGGCTGTCCTCAAGTGGCGAGTCGTCAAGCTCGGCTAGGCGATCCACCATGACCAACCGACCCGCCGAGTGGCGGGTTTTTCATGTCCGACGCCTGATTCCTACGGAAATACTACGGCTTTTCGCACTGTACCAGATGCGCACCATGTACCAGGTGAGCGGCTATAAGCCTATGTGCTGAAAGTAGTATTTAGGCGCAGTACGTCCAGTCGAGCATCGGTGCGACGGAGAGGCGGCGGTCGAGCGCGGGCCGCTCGGCGGGCTGAAGGCGTTCGGCGGGTCGAGGATGCATCTGTGGTCTTGTGATCGGGGAAGCGGGCTGGGAGCGCCGGGCGTGGCGGCAACGCAGCAGGGGGCGCATTGCGTGCGGGGATGCTATCAAAAAGGCGCCCTTGGGATGTGACTCCGTGCGAAACAGCGGGGAAACGGCCCGCGTCGAGGTGGGCGTTTCGCGCGCGCCAACGGCCAAGCGCCTGAGCGCAGTCAGCGCCGGCGCCTGGTGTCCGGGCATGGGCGGCTTTGAAAGCCGCTCTTGCCGTCAGGGTTGCTCGCCGGGACGTCGAACGGGCTCCTTCATGGTTACCAGCTCTTCCGCGCTCCCAGGATGGATGGCGACCGTGTTGTCCAGGTCGGCCTTGGTGGCGCCCATCTTCACCGCGACCGCGAAGCCCTGCAGCATTTCATCAACACCGTCGCCGATGAGATGGATGCCGACCACACGCTCTTGCGGACCGGCGCAGACCAGCTTCATCGCGGTCTGGGGGCCGTGCGCGTTCAGCGCATAGCGCATGGGCGTGAAGCTGGTCTCATAGACGGTGAGCACGTCGCCGTAGCGCTCGCGTGCCTCCGGCTCGGTCAGGCCGACCTTGCCGAGGGCCGGGTGGGCGAAGACGACCGTCGGGATGTTGTCGTAGTCCAGCTTCAGGTCCGACTTACCGTTGAACAGTCGCTCGGCCAGGCGTCGGCCCGCGGCGATCGCGACCGGGGTGAGCGGGTCGCGGCCCGTGATGTCGCCAAGCGCGTGGATGCCCGGCACGTTGGTGTTCTGATACGCATCGGTTGGGACGATCCCATTGGGTTTGACCTCGACGCCAGCCGCCTCCAGGTCGAGCATGCGGGTGTTGGGCGCGCGCCCCACGGCCCAGATGACCTGGTCGAAACCTGTGAGCCTTTGGCCGTCACTGGCGGCCAGGACGAGCCCGGACGGCTCGCGCTCGAGCCCAGCGACCTCGAACTCCAGATGGATGTCGGTTCCGGCGGCCTTCATGTTCGCTTCCAGCGTCGCGCTGATGAGTGGATCGAACAGCCAGAGCAGGCGGTCTTCCAGGGCGACGATCGTCACCTCGGTGCCGAAGGCCCTCAAGACCCCGGCCAGCTCGACGCCGATGTAGCCGCCGCCGATGATGGCGACGCGCTTGGGCTGCTCCTCCAGTGCGAAGAAACCGTCCGAGGTGATGCCCAGCTCATTGCCTGGCATGCCGGGCACGATCGGCCGACCGCCGGTCGCGATGACGATGTGGTCGGCGCTGTAGTGTTGGTCGCCGACGGCGATGGTGTGCGCGTCGACGAAGCGCGCGTAGCCGTCGATGCGGGTGATGCCCAACCGCTCGACATAGCCATCCCAATAGCTGTTGATCTTGGCGACATAGCCATTGCGTCCGTCGATCAGCGTCTTCCAGTCCAGGCCCTGGGCGCTGGCCCGGACGCCGAAATCCGGGGCATCCGCCACGGCCTCGGCGAGGTGGGCGGCGTACCACATGACCTTCTTGGGAACACAGCCGGCGTTGACGCAGGTGCCGCCGAGTTTGCCGCCTTCGACGATGGCGACGCGCTGACCGAACTGGGCGGCCTTTTCCGCCACCGCGAGACCGCCGCTGCCGCCGCCGATGGCAATCAAGTCGAAATGCTGACTCATGTTGCTGTACCTAGCCGATTGCTTTACCTAGCAGATTGCTCTGCCTAGGGTGAATTCAGTGCCGTATCCGTGAGCCTGCGGCTGTGTTCGGGCGTCGCGACCCGATGGTCGCTGCGCGAGGCCCGGAGCGCGCCGCTCGGCTGTCGCCTGCCCCAGAGCGCAGAACGCCCTCCGCCCCAGGGTCGGGGAGGAGGGCGCCGGCCGGACATGCGAAGGATGGGGCGTACTAACGCTCGGCCAGCCAGGCCAGGACGGCGTCGGAGCCGCCGATGTGCTTGCCGTTCACGAAGACCTGGGGAACGCTCGCCGCGTTGGAGACCGCGCGCAGCCCCTGCTCGGTGTAGTCCTTGTTCAGCACCAGTTCCTCGAAATGGATACCGGCATTGCGCAGCGCCTCTTTGGCCTTGACGCAGAAGGGGCAGCCGTCGCGACTGAAGACCGCGACATCCATCGGCTTGGGTGCTTCCGGTGCGATGTAGCCGAGCATGGTGTCGGCATCCGAGACTTCGTAGGGGTCGCCTTCGACGTCCGGCTCGATGAACATCTTCTCGACGACGCCATCGCGCACCAGCATGGAATAGCGCCAGGAGCGCTTGCCGAAGCCGAGCGCGTCCTTATCGACCAGCATGCCCATGCCGGCGGTGAAGTCGCCGTTGCCATCGGGGATGAAGGTCACGTTCTCCGCGCTTTGCGACTCCTTCCACTCGTTCATCACGAAGGTGTCGTTCACGGACATGCAGACCACCTCGTCCACGCCATGCGCCTTGAAGGCCGGGACCATCTGGTTATAGCGCGGCACATGCGAGGAGGAGCAGGTTGGGGTGAAGGCACCCGGCAGCGAGAAGACGACGACGGTCTTGCCGCCGAAGATCTCATCCGTGGTCACATCGACCCACTCGTGGCCCTTGCGGGTGTGGAAGGTCACACTGGGGACGCGGCTGCCTGTACGATCTTCGAACATGGTAAAGCTCCTGGCTGTCATCAAAAGATTGGTTGATGTAACACGGACTGATATCGGGGGTTGAGCCTGCGCGTGCCGCTGTCTGCGGCCTGCTGGAGTATCATCCTACGCAATGATGCGTAATCTGGAAAATGGATTGTTAAAATCGTTCCGATCGTTAATGCCGATAAATGGGCGCCTGCCCCAATACCATGACGGCATCTGTGGTCTTGCGGCGCTTGGATCAAGCCCGATCACGTCTTCAGTGGTCGAGCCTGATCCCCTGGCCCCGCACGTCCTCCGCCGAGGCCATTTGCGTTGCGGCTGACTCGCGGTCGTAACCGGCAGCCGAGGATAGCGATCCCGCGGTGACGACCCCGTCGCAGAACCCGCTCGCAAGCCACAGAAACGCCGATCGGATGCAGCAGTGCCGGAATTTCGCCGCCGCTGCTGCAACTTGCTATCATCGCCGCCCATTGATCGACGGCCTGTCTTAACCAGCTGACGATGACGGCATGCTCGCCGCCTCGAGATTTGGAGACTGGATATGCGCTTTTTGGTGGGTGATATCGGTGGAACCAAGACAGCACTTGCCGTCGCGCAGACGGACGGTGAGCGCGTCGAGCTCTCCGAGCCCAAACGCTATCCGAGCGCCGCATTCGGCACCTTCGATCAGATCGTCCAGCGCTATCTCTCTGAAACGGGGATCGATTGCCGCTTCGCCGCCTTCGCGGTTGCCGGTCCCATCCAGGACAGGCGCTCCGAGACCACCAACCTTCCCTGGGTGCTGGATGCGGATGCCCTGGAGCAGACCTTCGGTTTCGCGGGCGTGGAGCTCCTCAACGATCTGGAGGCCGTGGCTTGGGGCGTTCCCGCCCTGCAGCCGCAGGACCTCGCCGAGATCCACTCGGGCGATGCCATGAGCCGCGGTAATGCCTGCGTCGTCGCCGCCGGCACCGGGCTCGGGCAGGCCGGCCTCTTCTGGGATGGCGTCTGCCATCATGCGTTCGCGACCGAGGGCGGACATACCGACTTCGCGCCCGTCGATGACCTGGAGTTCGCGCTCCTCTCCTACCTCAAGCTTCGCTACGGTCGTGTCAGCTGGGAGCGCTTGGTCTCTGGTCCAGGCATCGCCAACATCTACGAGTTTCTGCTGGCTCGCCACGATGTCCGCCCGCCCGACTGGATGCAGAAGGCCATCGACGAGGGCGGCGACACGGCGGCGGCAGTCGCCCAGGCCGCGGCGGATGCGCGCTGCGCGCTGTGCGCCGAGGCGATGGATCTCTTCATGCGGCTCTACGGGCGCGAGTCCGGCAACGTGGCCCTCAAGCACATGGCGCTCGGCGGCGTCTATCTGGGCGGAGGCATTGCGCTCAAGAACCTCGCGTATCTGCGCAAGGGCGGCTTTCTCGAGGGCTTTTTCGATAAGGGGCGCATGGGCTCGCTGATGCGGCGGATGCCCGTGCGCGTGATTCTGCAGCCGCACACCCCGTTGCTCGGTTCAGCCCGTTTCATGGCGGCGCGATGAAGCCGGCCGCTGTTGTCCGCGATCGGGGAGGGCGTGGGGTCGGACCGGGCATCGCCCGCTCGAGCGCGCGCAGGCGGCGCGCACGGTCTGGTCGCGGCATTTGCGGCAGGCGGCTACACTGCGGCTACGGCATGACCCCGATAAGGAAGTGAGTGTGACCTCTAGATCCTTCGCCGTTCAGCAGGCCGATAAACCCCAGATCCAGCCGCGGCATCCGACGACACCGCGCCGAATCCTCGCGCCGCCCGCCAGTGTCCTGCTCTTCTTGCTCGCTGTGTTGGTCTCGACGCCGGCCTTGGCGCTCAAGTTGAACGTGCGTGTCGAAGGGCTCCAAGGCGAGCAGGAGGCCAACGTCCTGGCGCTGCTCGACATCTATCAGGAGCGCAGCGAGAAGGAGCTGAACGCGGCACGGGTCCAGGCGCTGCATCGGATCGCGCCCGAGCAGATCCAAGACGCCCTGGCGCCC
This sequence comes from Thiocystis violacea, assembly GCF_016583565.1. GTDB lineage: Bacteria > Pseudomonadota > Gammaproteobacteria > Chromatiales > Chromatiaceae > Thiorhodococcus > Thiorhodococcus violaceus_A. The sequence goes on from NZ_NRRF01000033.1 coordinate 21,638, forward strand.
TTCGGCCTTTACAGGGTGCAGGTCAAGGACAGTCTGGAGGCGCCGCCGGGTGGGGATGGCACTTGGACCGCCACCTATCGCGTCGATCCGGGTGCCCCGGTGAAGATCGCGACAGTGGACTACCAAGTGACGGGCGCGGGCGCGGAGGATCCGGCCTTCCCCAAGACCTTCCCGATGAAGGTGGGGGATGTGTTGCTCCACGCCAGCTACGAGAAGGCCAAATCGGACATCCGCTATGCCGCCTCGTCCAATGGTTTTCTCGACTACCAGCTCACTCGCCACCAGGTGCTCATCGATCCGGTCGCCTATCAGGCCCACATCTTCTTCGACATGGAGACCGGGCCGCAGTATCGCATCGGCAAGGTCAGCTTCACCCAAGACCTCCTCGACGAAAGCCTCTTGAATCGCTATGTGCGGATCAAGTCGGGCGACGTCTATGATCCGGATCGGCTCATGGGGCTGCAGGCCAGGCTGCTGGGGACCGAGTATTACGGCGACGTGGAGATCGTGCCGCATACGGACGAGGCTGGTGCGGACAACGAAGTGCCCATCGAGGTCATTGCCGAACGTAACAAGGCCAACAAGTACCGGATCGGCTTCGGCTATGCCACCGACGTTGGCCCCCGCGTCACGCTCGACTACAGACGGCGTTACCTCAATCGCTACGGTCACAAGCTCAGGGCCGAGCTGAGCCTGGCGCCCGCCCTGTCGCAGCTCGAACTGGACTACCGCATCCCCATCCAGGATCCGACCCGCGACTACATCGTTATCAAGCCCAGCTCCAGCCTCTACGATACCTCGACCCGTCAGGGCTGGATCTATTCGGTCCAGGCGGCCCATTCGACGCTCACCCCGCGCGGCTGGCGCCGCAACATCGGTATCGACTACAGCTATGAAGATATCGAAACGGCCGCGGACTCTCTGGGCGCCACCAACGAGCTGGCCCCCAACATCTCCTGGTCCAAGACCGTCTCGGACGACCCCATCAACACCAACAAGGGCTATCGCCTCAAGTACACCCTGCTGGGGGCCTTCCAGGGTCTGGTCTCCGAGACCTCCTACCTGAGCGGCCTGCTCCAGTTCAAATGGGTGAAGCGCCTGTCGGAGAACTACCGCTTCATCACGCACACCGATCTTGGCGCCACCTGGGCCGACAGCGTCGACGACCTGCCCGCCAGCCGCCGCTTCTACGCCGGTGGCGACAGCTCCATTCGCGGTTGGGGCTTCGATGCCCTGGGCCCCAATGCTCCGATCACCAATGATACGGTCGGCGGGCGCTATCTAGCGGTGGGAAGCCTCGAGCTGGAGCGTCGTATCACCGGACCCTGGAGCGCGGCGGTCTTCACCGATTTCGGCAATGCCTTCGATCCCGACTATGAGCAGGAACTGGAGCAGAGCGTCGGCGTCGGCGTGCGCTGGGCCTCGCCCATCGGGCAGGTGCGTATCGATGTCGCCTTTGCGCTGACCAAGGACCAAGGCGACTACGAGGGCATCCCGCCCGCCCGGCTGCATATCGTGATTGGACCAGACCTATGAACGAGTCGAGCCAGAACCCCGCGGAGAACCAGGACGCACCGGGGGGCGAAGCACCGCCGGAGCCGCGCCGGCCGGCCATCGGCTGGCGGATCCTGCGCTGGTTGGGCGGCACGGTCTTGGTGTTGCTGCTGGTGGTGTTCGGCCTGCTCTTCTACCTCTTGGGAACCCAGTCGGGGCTGCGCACGGCCTTTGCGCTTGCCGACCGCTTCGTGCCTGGCATGCTGAGCGTCGGTGTGGCCGAGGGCCGCGTCCTCGGCCGGCTGCACCTGGAGGACCTGGCGCTGCATCTGCCGACGACGGATGTCGGTGTCGGCGCCTTCGACCTGAATTGGTCGCCGGGTGCCATTTTTTCCGGCGTCTTGTCAGTCGAGCAGCTCGCCGCGCGCGACATCGACGTGACGCTCGGTCCATCGCCCGAGAAAGAGAAGGAGCCCTTCAGCCTGCCGAACATCGTCATCCCTTTCCGCTTCGATGTCGGTGAGGCGTCGGTGGATCGGCTGAGGATCCTGGAGCAGGGCGCGGACGCGCCGCTCTTCGCGCTGGAGCATGCCGCGCTGAGCGCGAATCTGGTGGGCAGCGAGCTACAGGTCGCGAGCCTGGAGGCGCTGCTGGAGCAGCCCCAACTGGCGGCGAATGCCAAGGGGCGTGCCAACCTGACCGGCGACTATCCGCTCGGACTCGACCTCGACTGGCAGCTGGATCTGCCGCCGGACGCCAAGCTGGCGGGCAAGGGCAAGATCAGCGGTGACCTGCAGCGCCTGGCCGTCGAGCACAGCCTGCGCGGGTCGGTGGACGCTGACCTGAAGGCCCAGGTGCGGGACGTCCTCGGCCGGCCCGCCTGGGACGGTTCGTTTGCCGTCCTCAAGGTCGATCTCCCGGCCTTTCAGTCGGACCTTCCCGCCGTCGAAACCGGCGCCAAGCTCGAAACCCGCGGTGATCTGGACCAGGCGACCCTGGTCGGAACCCTGGACGCGCGCGCGCCGAATCTCCCGGACTTCGGTCATCTCGCCCTTGCCCTCGATCTGCTCTGGAAGGAGAAGCGACTCACGATCAACCGGCTCGACATGACCGAGCAGGTGTCCAAGGCATCCTTGGACGCCAAGGGCGAGCTGGATCTGAATCCTCAGCCTGGGCGTTTCTCGATCAAAGGCGATTGGAAGCAGCTGCGTTGGCCGCTGAGCGGAGATCTGCTCGCCCAGTCGCCCGAGGGCAAGGTCGATGCCTCCGGCAGTTTCGAAGACTTCGTCTATGCGCTCGATGCCCTGGCTCAGGGGCCGAGCTTCCCGAGCGCCAAGATCGCCGCAAAGGGCAGGGGCTCGGCGCAGAACACTCAGCTCGACGTGCTCCGGGTCGAGACCTTGGACGGCGTCCTGGAAGCTGGCGGCACTCTTGCGTGGGCACCCGAGCTGGGCTGGGACTTCAAGCTGCACGGCAAGGATCTCAATCCCGGCAGCTTCGTCGAGGGGCTCGACGACCGCATCGCGCTCAATCTCCAGACCAAGGGTGCCCTGGCGCAGTTCGACTACGACCTGGTGACCACCACCCAGGGTCCAGGTCTGCCGCCGGCAAGTCTGACCCTGATCGGCGCCGGCGACCTCAAGCAGACGCAGGTCGAGACCCTGAAGCTGGACATCCTCGACGGGCGGATCCAGGGGCAGGCCAAAGTGGATCTGGCTCCGAAGATCGGCTGGGATGCCGCGCTCAGCATCGCCGGCATCAATCCCGGAAGCTATGCGCCCGAGTGGCCGGGCCGGATCGACGGCAGGCTCAGCAGTCAAGGGACACTGGAGGAATCCGGTCCGAATCTCACCGCGGTCATCGAGCAACTGAAGGGCACGCTGCGCGGCTATCCCATCGCGGCCGCCGGCAAGGTCGCCGTGGCGGGCAAGCAGGTGCGCCTCGACGGCGTCACCGCGGAGTCCGGCCCCAGCAAGCTGCGGGTCGACGGCGAGATTGCGGATGCCCTGGATCTCAGCTTCGCGCTGGCGTCGCCGGATCTCGCGAGCGTCCTGCCGGAGGCCAAGGGCAGTCTGGATGTTCAGGGCAAGGTGCGGGGCGCGCTGGATGCGCCCGACGTCAAGCTCGACCTGCGCGCGCGGGATGTCGAGTTTGCGGGCAATGGCATCGCCAGCCTCACGGGAGACGCGGATGTCGGGCTTGGCTCGGACGGACGTTTCGCCGTGCGGCTCGATGGCAAGGATCTCGCCGCCGGCGGTCTGCGCTGGAACCAGCTCGCGGTGCGCGGCGATGGCTCGCTGCCGAATCATCAGCTCTCGGTGTCGCTGACCGGTGAACAGCTGTCGACCAAGGTCGCCCTGTCCGGAGGGCTGACCGATGCGGGCGGCTACAAGGGACAGCTCACGACGCTGGACTTGAGCGCGCCGGACGCCGGTGCCTGGCGTTTGCAGCGTGCCGCGCCCTTTGCGGCCGAACCGCCGAAGATCGCGGCGGGTCCACTCTGTCTGCGCCACGCCAAGGGGTCGGGCGGCTGCGTCGACTTCGACCAGTCCAAGGCCGGTCAATGGACCGCCAATGTCGATCTGGACAAGCTCGATTTCGCCCTGCTTGAGCCATTCCTGCCCGCGAATCTGACTGCCAAGGGGCTCGGGCGAATCAAGGGACGGTTTACGGCTCAGGGTGCGACCTTGACCGGCGGTGCCACGGCTGAGATCCCCGAGGGCGTGCTGAGTCTGGATCTGGGCAAGGGGCAGCGCGAGAAGCTCGACTTCTCCAGCGCGCGGCTGCGGGTGGATGCTAAGGGTGGCGGGCTCTCGGCCAGCCTGGGCCTGCCGCTCAAGGCGATTGGCGAGGTGCGGGGCGAGTTGAGTCTGCCTGGCTGGCGGCTCGATGATCCGGCCCGTCCGGACCAATCGCTGCGTGGCAATCTCAGGGCCAAGGTCGATAACCTCTCCCTGATCGCCAACATGGCGCCTCAGCTCAGCGGGCTGAGCGGCGGTATGAATGCCGACCTCACGCTTGGTGGCACCCTGGCACGCCCCGGCGTCAAGGGGCTTGCGGAGATCAAGGGCGTGGGTTTTCAGATCCCGCTGATCGCGCTCGACGTCAAGGATGTCAATCTCAGCGCCAAGGCGCCGACCATGGAGCGCATGACCATCCAGGGCGGTGGACTGATCGGCGGCGGGCGCTTGGACATCAAGGGTGATGCCGGCTTCGGTCAGCAGGGCTTCAAGGCTGAGATCAAGATCGCCGGCGACAAGCTGAAGGTGGCCAATACCAAGGAGTATTTCGCGCTCGTCTCGCCGAAGATCGACATTCAGGCCGACACCACGGGTGCGTCCATCCGTGGTGAGATCCGCATCCCCGAGGCGCGCATCCGTCCGCGCTCGGTTCCTTCTGGAACCGTTTCGCCATCGGCTGACGTGACCATGGAGGCGAAGGAACCGGCGCCACCCTATCCCCTCTCCATCGACCTGCGTGTGGTCATGGGTAGGGATGTCACCATCGACGCCTTTGGTGTGCGTGGCCGGCTTGGCGGGAACCTAGCGATCCTCCAGGCGCCGGGCAAGGACATGCTGGGTGACGGTCAGCTTCAGATTACCGATGGCGAATACCGGCTGTCCGGCGGCTTTGGTATTGCCGCCGAGCTGGGCCCTCCGCTGAAGATCACTCAGGGCCGTTTGGTCTACGCCAAGAGCCCCATCGATAATCCGGGCCTTCTGCTTCAGGCCGAGCGCGATGGGGGCGACACCACCGCCGGTGTGCGCGTGCTGGGCACGCTCAGAGATCCCAAGCTGGCCTTCTTCTCCGAGAGTGATCCCGGCATGACTCAGGCCGAGATCACCAAGTACCTCATGACGGGTATTCCGCCTTCGGGCAGCGATAAGAACGATGAGGCCGGGCTTGCGGTCGGCACCTATGTCGCGCCCAAGATCTATATGGAGTACGAGAGCGGACTGGGCGACGAGGCGAATAAGGTCAAGCTGCGCTACGACCTCTCCCGTCACATCGAGCTACAAACGGAAACCGGTGATAGCCAGGGTGCCGACATCTACTTCAAGTTCGAGAACTGATCCCGCACTCCTGCATCCGAGGTATTGGCCAAGCTGGCTTGCCGTCGCCGTCGTCTTCGCGCTGGGGCGTCTTCCCTTTGTCCTCATCTGGGCACTCGGGGGTCTGGTGGGCCGAGTCGGCTATCTCCTGGCCGGCTCGCGCCGGTTGGTTGCGCGGCGCAACCTGGCACTGTGCCTGCCGACGCTGAGCCGGTTTCAGCGCGAGCGCATCATGATCGCGCATTTTGGCTGGCTCGGCGTCGCCGCGCTGGGGCAGGGGGTCGGCTGGGGGGCATCGCGCGAGCGGTTGGCTAGGCTCGTGCGCTTTCGCAATCGAGACATGATCGATACCTACATCGCCGAAGGTCGACCCGTGATCGTGCTGGTCCCGCACTTCATCGGCCTCGAGCTGGGCGGTGCCGCCTTCACCGCCCTGGTGCACTCCGGCGTCTACATGTACCAGAAGATCCGCAACCCGGTCGTCGATCTTCAGGTTCGGCGTGCGCGTCAGCAATATGGCAGCGTTTCGGTCGAGCGACAGGACGACCTACGCGCCCTGGTGCGCGAGATGAAGCGGGGGACGCCCTTTTTCTATCTGCCCGACCAGGATGGCGGGCGCCGTGGACTCTTCGTGCCCTTTTGCGGCGTGCCGGCCTCGACCGTGCCCATGCTGGGGCGCTTCGCGAGCATGGCCAAGGCCGTCGTCATCCCCACCTTCGCCCGCTTTCTGCCCTGTGGTCGAGGGCTTGAGCTGATCTTCGACCCGCCCCTTGAGGACTTTCCGAGCGGCGCCCCGGAGACTGACACGGCACACATGAACGCCGTCATCGAGGCCCGGATCGCGACCATGCCGGAGCAATATTTCTGGGTTCATCGACGCTTCAAGACGCGCCCGCCCGGCGAGGAGTCTGTCTATCCGCCGAAACGCCGGCGTAAGAAACGCGCCTGACAGGCCGTGCTGTTCAGACTGGCAGCCAGGCTTGGGAGAACCGACAAGGCGGCGGTTGGACAGGGGGGATGTGATCGAGATGCCACAAAGAAAAAGCCGGCAATGTTGCCGGCTTTATTCTTGACTTGGTCGGGGTGACAGGATTCGAACCTGCGACTTCTGCCTCCCGAAGACAGCGCTCTACCAAGCTGAGCTACACCCCGTAAAGGTGCGGCAGGTCAATGCGTGCGGCTGACAGCAAAATCGGCGAGCAGCAGGAGTGCCTCTGTCGCCTCGGACTGTGGAAGAACGCGAATGGCGTCCTTCGCGCGTGCCGCATATGACTGCGCGAGCTGCGTAGTATAGGCGATTGCATCGGTGGACGCAATTGCCTGTGCAACGGCGTCGATCTGATCGCGCCCGCCGCGCTCGATCGCGCCGCGCAACAGCGTCCGCTGTGCCTCGGTGCCGACCTGCATGGCGCGGATGACCGGTAACGTGGGCTTGCCTTCGTCGAGGTCATCACCGACGTTCTTGCCGAGTTCTGCATTGTCGACGCTGTAGTCCAAGGCGTCGTCGATCAACTGGAAGGCGACGCCGAGGCAGAGCCCGTATTCCTTCGTCGCCTCTTCGATCTCGGGCGGTGAGTCGGCGAGCACGGCGCCGAGGCGGATGCCGGCCTCGAACAGGGTTGCGGTCTTGCGGGTGATGACCTCCATGTAGCGCGACTCGTCGGTGTCAGGATCCTGCGTATTGAGGAGCTGCAGCACCTCGCCCTCGGCGATGCGATTGGTCGCGTGCGAGAGGATGTCCATGACCCGCATGCTGCCGACGTCCACCATCATCTCGAAGGCGCGCGAGTAGAGGAAATCGCCGACCAGCACGCTGGCTTCATTGCCCCAGACGGTGTTGGCGGTTTCACGGTTGCGCCGCAGCTCGGAGCCGTCGACGACGTCGTCGTGGAGCAGGGTGGCGGTATGGATGAACTCGACCACGGCGGCCAGGTCGATGTGGCGCTCGCCGGTGTAGCCGCAGGCACGCGCGGAGAGGAGGACTGAGAGGGGACGCAGTCGCTTGCCGCCGCTGTTGACGATGTAGTGGCCGATCTGATTGATCAGTACGACGTCGGACTGGAGCCGGCGCAGGATCAAGGCGTCCACGGCCTTCGAGTCCTCTGCGACGGGGTGTCGAATCGTGGAGAGGTCCATGCGTGTGTGATGTCTATCAATAATGGCGGCGGATGCTAGGTTCGGGGCTGGTGGCTGTCAAGCCGAGCGCCGGGACACTGCGCGAATTCCATAGATTACGTCATCTCGGCGGCGGCGGTCGACTCCCCCGGCGATAATTGTGCTTCGGCGGTTGACGTGGATTTGACCAAACGTTTAGAATTCCGCTTCTTTGTTCCGGCGCGGAGCGTCGGTCATTCCGAACACTCCTGGGGATCTCAGACATGTACGCGGTCATTCAAACCGGTGGAAAGCAATACCGGGTTTCCGAAGGCGACACGGTCAAGGTCGAGAAGCTGGCGGCCGAGCAGGGCGCGAGCATCGACATCGAGCAAGTCTTGATGGTGGCCGATGGTGACGACGTCAAAGTCGGCGCGCCGTATCTCGCCGGTGGCAAGGTGACCGCGACGGTCGAATCGCATGGTCGGGCCAAGAAGGTCAAGATCATCAAGTTCCGTCGCCGCAAGCACCACATGAAGCGCCAGGGCCACCGTCAGTGGTTCACCGCGCTCAAGATCACTGGCATCAGCGCCGGTTGAGGAGTCGATACCAATGGCACACAAAAAAGCAGGCGGCAGTTCTCGTAACGGTCGCGATTCAGAATCCAAACGCTTGGGCGTCAAAGTCTTCGGCGGCCAGAAAGTGACGGCCGGAAGCATCATTGTCCGTCAGCGCGGCACGCGGTTCCACAACGGTGTCAATGTCGGTTGCGGCAAGGATCACACCCTCTTCGCCTTGTCGGATGGCGTGGTGAAATTCGTGGTCAAGGGCCCGAAGAACCGCAAGTTCGTCACCGTCGACAACGCCTGATCCCCGTCCAACGGGGACCGTCAGGTGCCGACGCTGGGCGCAAGGCCTCGTCCCTCGGGCGGGGCTTTATTCGTTCTGGGCCATGGGTTGCTGACGGAGTCGTAAGCCAGTCATGAAATTCGTCGACGAAGCATACATTAGCGTCGAGGCCGGAGACGGCGGCGGCGGCTGCGTGAGCTTTCGCCGGGAGAAATACATCCCCAAAGGCGGGCCGGACGGTGGCGATGGCGGGGATGGCGGAAGCGTCTATCTCCTCGCGGACAACAACATCAACACCCTGGTCGACTTTCGCTACCAGCGGCGGCACCGGGCCGAGCGCGGCCAGAATGGCATGGGGCGGCAGATGACCGGGCGCAGCGGTCAGGATCTGGTGGTTCGCGTGCCCGTGGGAACCCGTGTCATGGATCGGGAGACCGAGGAACTGATCGGGGAGTTGCTGACGCCGGGCCAGCGACTTCTGGTTGCGCAGGGCGGCTTTCATGGCATCGGCAATGCACGCTACAAGTCGAGCACCAACCGCACCCCGCGCCAGTCGAAGCCAGGCTCACCGGGTGAGCGTCGAGATCTCTTCCTGGAGCTGATTCTGCTTGCGGACGTCGGTCTCCTGGGGTTTCCCAATGCGGGCAAATCCTCGCTCATCCGCAAGGTTTCGAGTGCGCGTCCCAAGGTTGCGGATTATCCGTTCACGACCCTCCACCCCAATCTCGGTGTCGTCCGTGTCGGTCAGAGCCGCAGCTTCGTCATCGCCGATATCCCCGGTGTGATCGAGGGCGCCGCCGAAGGTGCCGGACTGGGTATCCTCTTCCTCAAACACCTCTCGCGCACGCGACTGCTCCTGCATCTGGTTGATTTCGCACCGCTGGACGAAACGGAGGATTCCGCCGATCAGATTCGCAAGATCGAAGCCGAGTTGGCTGCGTTCGACGACGATCTTCTGGACAAGGAGCGCTGGCTCGTCCTGAACAAGATCGACCTCTTGGATCCGGAGGTCTATGAGGAGCGGCGGGCTCGTCTTCTCGAGCAGCTCGCATGGACGGCACCCGTGTATGGGATCTCGGCCTTGAACGGCGAAGGAACCAAGATGCTCGTCGGGGACTTGATGTCGCGGCTCGAGCGTTTGCGGCTGGAGTCCGGTGAGTTGCAGGACGCGGCTTCGGGGCCAGAGAGCACGCACGGGGACGATCAGGTCGCTCCGGATGCGGATAGCGAATGGCACCCACTCGGCTGAGGTTGGGCGTCGCATCCGATGATCTCGCGAGACACGATTCCCTCCACCCGTCGCTGGGTCGTCAAGATCGGTAGCGCCCTGCTGACGCGTGACGGTCAGGGACTGGAGCGCGACATGCTCGTGCCCTGGGTTGAGCAGATGGTCGAGCGGCGCAGGGCTGGCTGCGATGTCGTGCTCGTCTCTTCCGGCGCCGTGGCCGAGGGCATGGCGCGCATGGGGTGGCGACGACGCCCTAAAGCGCTGCATGAGCTGCAGGCCGCCGCGGCCATCGGACAGATGGGTCTGGTGCGCGCCTACGAGGATTGCTTTCAGAGGCGTGGCTACCACACCGCACAGGTCCTGCTCACGCGGGACGATCTCGCGGATCGCCCGCGCTATCTCAACGCGCGCAGTACCCTGCGCACCCTACTGAAGCTCGGCGTCATTCCCGTCATCAACGAGAACGACACCGTTGCCACCGATGAGCTGCGCTTCGGCGACAACGACACCCTGGCCGCCTTGGTCGCCAACCTGATCGAGGCGGACCTGCTGGTCCTGCTGACCGATCAGGATGGGCTCTTCGATCAGGATCCCAGGGGAAATCCGGACGCGCGACTCATCCCCGAGACCTGGGTCGACGACCCGCAGCTCGATGTCGTTGCCGGCGGGAGTGTGACCGGGCTCGGCACGGGTGGCATGGTCACCAAGGTCCGTGCGGCGCGCCTCGCCGCGCGCTCGGGAGCCCCAACCATCATCGCGCCTGGGCGTGGCGAACAGGTCTTGACCCGCATCGGGCAGGGCGCCGCCGTTGGGACCCTCTTGATCCCTTTCCAAGGGGCGCAGGCGGCACGCAAGCAGTGGCTGGCTGGCCACCTACAAGCGCGTGGCCGATTGATCCTGGATCCCGGGGCCGTCAAGGCATTGCGGGAGAAAGGCACCAGTCTTCTCGCCGTCGGCGTCAAAGAGGTGCGTGGCCGCTTTCATCGCGGCGAAGTCGTTGCCTGCTTTGACGAGGAAGGCCGAGAAGTTGCGCGCGGTCTCGTGAACTACGACGCGGATGCGGCCGAACGGATCAAGGGCAGGCCCTCAGCGAGTTTCGAGTCCATTCTCGGTTATCTGGATGACGAGGAGCTGATCCACCGGGACAATCTGGTACTGCTGTAGCCGTTGTTTGCGATAGGGCGTGACAGAAGCACCATTGTTGTCTAGAATATCCGGCTCTGGCTGAGTGGCAGAGTGGTTATGCAGCGGCCTGCAAAGCCGTGTACCTCGGTTCGATTCCGGGCTCAGCCTCCACGATTCTCAATTCCTTACGACCGATCCAAGCCTCCTCTTCGGTTAGTATTTGCCTCCGACGACCACTGGAAATCAGTTGCGTGCGCGCGGGTTAGTGGCGCCGCCACTCGTTCAGCGGCGCAGAAGGCCGTTTGCTCGAGTGGGGTTCCGTAGCAGCCAAGCGAAAACGCGGTAATGCCTGGCACGATAGGGTCAGACGCCGAGGCGTGCTTCCCAAACCTGTCTACCGCTCGTTCACAGAGCGAGTTCGAAGGCGATCCCTACGTCGAGCGGCTGGAAACGCTTCTCACCCATCGGCGGTAGATGCCGCTAGCACTTCGGATCGAGCCGCGGACACGACAGCAATTGCATCTCTGTATGACCACGCAACGAGCTCAAGTCAGCGAGCATCCTGTCGCCGTCCGCGCTGGGACGCATGCCCGTTGCGCGAAGGCGATGTCCCGTGAACAAGGACGCCCCGGTCACTCGGGGCTAGCGACGCCCGTGCGACCGGGTTCGTTCGGATCATCGGCTCTCCGAGGATGGCAATCTCCGGCGTTCTCCGAAGGGCTCGACCGCGGGGCTGCGGATTCTTCGCTGAGGCTCAAGAGGAGATGAGGCTCAAGAGGAGATGAGGCTCGAGAAGATCCGCCTGGCCGGATTCAAGTCGTTCGTCGACCCGACGAGCGTCTCCTTTCCCAGTAACCTGGTCGGGGTCGTTGGCCCCAATGGCTGTGGCAAGTCCAATGTCATCGACGCCGTGCGTTGGGTCATGGGCGAGAGCTCGGCGAAGATGCTGCGTGGCGAGTCCATGGCCGACGTCATCTTCAATGGCAGCACGGGCCGCAAGCCGGTGGGTGTCGCCACCATTGAGTTGGTCTTCGACAACAGCGACGGCGGCGCGGGCGGCGAGTTCGCCGCCTTCAATCAGATCTCGGTCAAGCGTCAGGTCTCGCGCGACGGCCAGTCCAGCTACTTTCTCAATGGTTCCCGCTGCCGCCGGCGCGATATCCAGGACCTCTTTCTGGGGACGGGTCTGGGTCCGCGCTCCTATGCCATTATCGAGCAGGGGATGATCTCGCGGATCATCGAGGCCCGCCCCGAGGATCTGCGCCTCTTCCTGGAGGAGGCGGCGGGCATCTCCAAGTACAAGGAGCGCCGTCGCGAGACCGAGAATCGCATGCGTCATACGCGCGAGAACCTCGAGCGCCTCGATGACGTGCGTGAAGAAGTCGGCAAGCAACTGCTGCACCTGGAGCGACAGGCGGCGACCGCCGAGCAATACACCCAGCTCAGGGCCGAGGAGCGCCAGCTCGATCTCGAGCTCAAGGCATTGCGCTGGCGCGCCCTGGATAGCGAGGTCCAGGCCATGGACCGCCGCCTGGCGGAGGCCGAGAACCTCACGGAGGAGGGGGTCGCGAGACAGCGCCGGCTGGAGGCCGACATCGAGGACCGGCGGGCCGCCTACAATGCCGCCTCCGACAGCTTCAACGAGGTTCAGGGCCGCTACTATGCCGTGGGCGCAGAGATCGCCCGCGCCGAGCAGGCCATCCAGTTCGCCAACGAGGAGCGGGGGCGCCGCGAGGCCGAGCTGGTCCGCCTGGATCAGGAGCTCTACGAGGCCGAGCATCATCTCCAACGCGACCAGGCGCGTTTGGCCGAGATCGAAGAGGGCCTGGCGCGCGACGAACCCGAGCTGCGTGTGGCCGAGGCGGCGCTCGGCGAGGCGAGTGGCGTCTTGATGACCGCCGAGGACCAGCTCAAGGGTTGGGAGTCCGAGTGGGATGCCTTCAATCAGGCGGCGGCCAAGCCATCCGAGCAGTCCCAGTTGGAGCGCGCGCGCATCAACGGCCTAGAGCAGTCGATGGCCCGTGATCGGGAGCGTCTGCGGCGTGTCGAGGAGGAGATCGGGCGTCTGCAATCCGCCGATGTGACGGCGCGGTTCGAAGAGCTGAGCGAGCAGGAGGGTCTGCTCGACGCGCAGCGCGCGGAGCAGGAGGCGCGGCAGCAAGAGGCCGTCGCCGCCCTGGCTGGTCGCGACGAGGCGCTGCGCCAGCTCGCGGATACGCTGGACGCGTTGCGCACCCAGGTGCAGGAGGCCAAGGGGCGCCTGGCGTCCTTGACGGCCCTGCAGGATGCCGCCATGGCGGATACGGATGCCGAGCGTGCGCGCTGGTTGGCCGAGCACGGGCTGGCGGATGCGCCCAGGCTGGTCGATCACCTGGAGGTCGATCCCGGCTGGGAGCGCGCCGTGGAGACCCTGCTCGGCGATGCGCTCAGGGCCGTGGGTGCCGAGGGGCTCGACGCCTATCGTGACACCCCAGGGGCATTGATTCCGGGATTGGTCCTCCTCGACACGCAGGCGTCGGCCGTCGGCTCCGAGTCTCCGGCGAGCCTCTTGAGCCGATACGTCCGTGCGCCCTGGCCGATCGAAGGACTGCTTGGGGGCACGGGGATCGCGGAGGATCTGGCGGCCGCGCTGGATGCGCGCGATGGCCTGAGCTGGGGGCAGTCGCTCATCACGCCGGACGGCACGCGCGTCGGGCGCAACTGGCTGAGTACGCCGGCGGCCAGCGCGGAGGGCGGCGTGCTGGCGCGGGCCGACGCGATCAAGGCGCTGCGCGGCGAGATCGCGTCCCTGATCTCGCGCGAGAGCGCGCTGCTGGCGGAAGAGTCCGCCATCCGCGCCGCGCGGGCTGAGGCCGAGGCGCGGGGTGCCGATGCCGCCCGCGCGCTGTCGGGTGCGACGCGCGAGCTGTCTGTGCTGCGCTCCGAGTTGAGCAGTCTGCGCACCCGCCGCGAGCATCAGGCGGAGCGGCTGCGTGTCCTCGCCGAGGAACGGGCCGAGCTCAACGAGCAGGCGGCCGAGTCGCTGGAGGCGATGGAGGAGGCGAGGGAGCGTCTGCATGCCTGGCTGAGCGAGGTCGATCAGCTCGCCGAGCGCAGGGAGGCGATGGAGGGCGAGCGCACCCGGTTGCGGGCCGTGGTGGCGCAAGGGCGTGCGCAGGAGCGCGAGTGCCGGGAGCGCACCCAGGGTCTGCGCATCAACGTCGAATCCAACCGCGCGGCGCTGGCCGCGACGCGCCAGAGCCTCACGCGGGCGAGCGAGCAGCAGGCGCAGCTGCGCGAGCGCCGCAATGAGGTCCAGATTCAGCTCGAAGAAGGCGTCGAGCCGCTGATCGAGCAGCGCGACCGCCTCGACGAGCAGCTCGTGCTGCGTGTCGAGGTCGAGGAGTCCCTGCAGGAGGTGCGCGCGCGGCGCGAGTCGCTCGACGCGGAGGTGCGGCGCCTGGAGCAGGAGCGCCAGCGCACGGAGCAAGCGGTGCAGGGCAGCCAGCGTGGCCTGGATACGCTCAGGCTCGAGCGCCAAGAGCGCCTGGTGCGGCAGCGCACGCTCGAAGAGCAGCTCGGCGAGTCGAGCGTCAGTGCGGCCGGCGTGCTGGAGTCCATGGACCCGCAGGCGAGCGAGGCGACCTGGCAGGAGCGGCTGACCAAGATCGGCGCGCGCATCCAGCGTTTGGGCGCCATCAACCTCGCGGCCATCGAGGAGTTCAAGGAGCAGTCGCAGCGCAAGACCTACCTGGATGCGCAGCATGAAGACATCTCGCGCTCACTGGACACCCTGGAGCAGGCGATCCGCAAGATCGACCGCGAGACGCGCAACCGCTTCAAGGAGACCTACGACCAGGTCAACCAGGGCTTTCAACAGCTTTTCCCGCGGTTGTTCGGCGGCGGGCACGCCTATCTGGAGCTCACCGACGAGGATCTGCTGGAGACCGGCGTCACCGTCATGGCGCGCCCGCCCGGCAAGCGCAATTCCAGCATCCACCTGCTGTCGGGTGGCGAGAAGGCGCTGACGGCGGTGTCCCTGGTGTTCGCCATCTTCCAGTTGAATCCGGCGCCCTTCTGTATGCTCGACGAGGTCGACGCGCCCCTGGACGATGCCAACGTCAGCCGCTTCTGCGAGCTGGTGCGCTCCATGTCGGACCGTGTCCAGTTCATCTTCATCAGTCACAACAAGGTGACCATGGAGATCGCGAGCCATCTGCTCGGCGTCACCATGCACGAGCCCGGCGTCTCGCGCCTGGTTGCGGTGGACGTCGACGAGGCGGTGAAGCTGGCGGGCGTTTCCTGAGCCTTGGGTGTCATCCGGTCGTCCGCGCGGTCGCGATTCCGGCGTCGGTTGGAACGCGCAGCGGTTCCTCCCCGCGGCGTTCGGGCCGGTCGCCTGCGTTGCAGAGGCGGATCGCCCGATCGGGCATCCGTCCTGCCCAGCGGCGCGATGAGCGAGGCCCAAGAGCCTCGATCCGAGCTGACTCGCTCGGGAGGGGCATCGCTCTCGGGCGGGTGGCTTGCAGTGGATACAGGCACCACCGGCGTTGATATACTCACCGCTCAACGATCAACACCCCGAAAGCAACCAGAATTCGAATGGACGCCAGTACTATCCGCCTGATCCTGATTGTCGTTGGAGCCCTCGCGATCCTGCTGCTTTATCTGTGGGAGCGTCGCCGCGAGCATCAGGACGACGAAGATGACGCCTACCTCGACGAAGAGGATGACGTGGGTGTGCCCTATGCCATACAGACACGCAAACACGAGCCCGACATCGACGATGACGATGACGAGGCTCGCTATGAAGCGCCCTATGAAGCGCCCTATGAAGCGCCCTATGAGGCACCCCATGAAGCGCCTCGCCCGTCCAGCTGGTCGCAACCTTCGCACCCGGTGGATGCGCGGATGGACGACGAAATGGACGACGAAGACGCTGATATCGACGGTGAGGAAGAGCTAGAAGAGGATTCCAACTCAGTGACGGACATGCCTACGCCAGAACCCCTGCTGATCCAAGTGAGTGTCAGTGCACGCCGCTATCCCTTCAAAGGAACGGACCTCATGGAGGTCGCCGAGCGCTGTGGGCTCTACCCCGGCGACATGGATATCTTCCATTGCCTCGATGAGTTCGACGACCACACCCGGGTCTATTTCAGCATGGCCAACATGATCAAGCCGGGGATCTTCCCCTTCGAGACCATGGAGAGCTTCTCGACACCGGGGCTGATGCTGTTCGCGCAGCTCGAGGGCGACCCCGAGGACATGACCATCCTCGACGAAATGATCGCGACCGCGCGCAAGCTGGCCTTGGCGCTGAACGGCGACGTCCTGGACGACACGCGCAGGCCGCTGACCGTCAAGAAGGAGGAGCAGATGCGCCAGGCCGTGCTCGACAACGAGATGCGTTGGGCCAAGGCCATGATGCGGTGACCAGTGCAGAGTCCGTGCGCCAGCGCGTGGAGGCCCTGCGCGCCGAGATCCGGCATCACAATCACAGATACCATGTGCTGGATGATCCGGAGGTTCCGGACGCCGAGTACGATCGTCTCATGGCCGCGCTGCGTGAGTTGGAGCGCGACCATCCCGAGCTGATCACCGCGGACTCTCCGACACAGCGTGTCGGTGCGGAACCGCGCGCCGATCTCCTGGAAGTGCGTCATCGTGTTCCCATGATCTCGCTCGACAACGCCATGAGCGACGAGAAACTGGCGGAGTTCCACCAGCGAATCCAGACCGCGCTCCCGGACGCGAGGGCGGTTCTCTACACGGCCGAGCCCAAGCTCGACGGCCTTGCCGTGAGCATCCGCTACGAGGCCGGTGTCCTGGTGCAGGCCGCGACGCGGGGCGATGGGAGCCGCGGCGAAGATGTGTCCCACAATGTCCGCACCCTTCAGACCGTGCCCCTGCGACTACTCGGCGACGATTGGCCCGAGGTGTTGGAGGTACGTGGCGAGGTCTACATGACCCGCAGTGGATTTGCCCGTCTGAATGCGCAGATCGAGCGCCGGGAGGAGCGGCCCTTCGCGAATCCGCGTAATGCCGCGGCGGGGAGCCTGCGGCAGCTCGATCCGCGCGTCACGGCCGGCCGGCCGCTCAAGTTCTGCTGCTACGGCTGGGGGGAGCGCTCCGACCCGCCTGGTGAAAGCCAATATACCCAGCTCAAGCGGCTGGAGGGCTGGGGGATCCCGGTGTCCAAGGAGCTGCGGCAGGTTGAGGGACTGGACGGCTGTCGCCGCTATTTCGAAGACCTGGGCCGGCGCCGCGATGCCCTGGACTACGATATCGATGGGGTCGTTTTCAAGCTGGATCAACTCGCCAGCCAGCAGCGTCTGGGCGCGACGATCCACCACCCGCGCTGGGCCATTGCCCGCAAGTTTCCCGCGCAGGAAGAGCTGACCCAGGTCGAGGCCGTGGAATTCCAGGTTGGCCGCACGGGCGCCGTGACGCCGGTCGCGCGGCTGCGGCCGGTGCAGGTTGGCGGTGTGACGGTGTCGAACGCGACACTCCATAACATGGACGAGGTTCTCCGCAAGGACGTGCGCATCGGCGACTTCGTCTTCGTGCGGCGCGCCGGTGACGTGATCCCAGAGGTCGTGCGGGTCGTTGCTGAGCGCCGACCGCCGGATGCGCGGCCGGTCGAGCTGCCGCTTCAGTGCCCGGTGTGCGGCTCCGACGTGATCCGCCCGGACGGCGAGGCCGTCGCCCGTTGCACCGCCGGGCTCTATTGCCCTGCTCAGCGCAAGGAGTCGATCAAGCACTTCGCCTCACGCCGTGCCATGGACATCGAGGGTCTGGGCGACAAGCTGATCGAACAGCTGGTGGACTTGGACTGGATCCACGAGCCCGCCGACCTCTACCGCTTGACGCAGGCGCAACTGGCCGGGCTCGAGCGCATGGGCGAGAAGTCCGCCGCGAACCTCATGGCGGCGCTGGAGCGCAGCAAGGAGACCAGCTTCGCGCGCTTCATCTTCAGCCTGGGGATTCGCGAGGTCGGCGAGGCGACGGCCAAGGCGTTGGCCGAGCGTTTCGACGGCATGGCCGCGCTCATGGCGACCCGTGAGACGGATTTTCTCCGAGAGCGTGGTCTCAAGGGGATCGGCCTGGAGACGGCCAAGGCGCTGAAGGCCTATTTGGACCACCATCCGAACGAGGAGACCGAAGGCACCTTGGCGGACTGGCTGGCTGGGCTCGGGATCCGTGGACTCACGCGCGGGCGCGCGGGCCTGCTCGCCGAGCACTTCGCCGATGCGCGGGCGCTGCGCGCCGCGGAGCTCGAAGCGCTCTATTTCAACAGTGCGCGCCTGGTCGAGGGCATTGGCCCTATCGTTGCAGCCCATATTGCCGGCTTTTTCAGCCAGGTCCACAATCGGGAGGCCATCGAGCATCTGCTGGCCGCCGGCATTCATTGGCCAGCGCCGGATGCGGCGGGCGAGGCCGCCTCAGGGCAGCCGCTCGCTGGCAAGACCTTCGTCATCACCGGAACCCTCAGTCGGCCGCGTGATGAGATCAAGGCGCAACTGCAGGCCTTGGGCGCCAAGGTCACAGGCAGCGTTTCCAAGAACACCGATTATCTGCTGGCCGGGGCCGACGCCGGCTCCAAGCTGGACAAGGCGCTGAGCCTCGACGTCGAGGTGATCGACGAGGCCGGCCTCGCGGCCTTGCTGTAGGTTGAATCAGCCTGGGGCGGGCTTCTTCCCGGCGGTCCTCCCGCCTTTTTTTCCAGGGGATGCACGATGACCGAGCTGTCCAAAGAACAGGCCATCCTGATCGCGATGCGCAAGACGCTGACGGCGATCGTCAAGGACGTGACGCCACCGCCCGGGATGCGCCATCCGCTGTCGCCGAACACCATCGAAGACGTGCGTCAATGCTTGGGGCTCATCGCGGCGCGCGAGAAGGAGCTGGCCGACGAGCAGGGGCGTGGCGGCGAGCGCCCCTACTATGCCGATGAACCCCAGACGGCGCAGTTGGTGTCGATCGAGGGTCTGAAGAGGCGAAAGGAGTAGCGCGGATGGCGAACAGACACCTGCCTGGGCCGAGCTCGGCGCGGCGGCGAGCGCTGCGTGCGAGCACGCTGGCGCTGGCGCTCGCCGTTTTCAGCACCCCTGGTGTGGCCGTGCGCACCAGCACCGAAGCTGGGCCGAGCTGGAGTTATTCCGGCGAGACGGGTCCAGACCGCTGGGGCGACCTGGCAGAGCCCTACTCGGCCTGTAAGACGGGCCAGATGCAGTCGCCCATCGATATTGCCCAAGCGCGGCCTCTGGGTTACACGCCATTGGTCTTCCAGTACCGCTCGCACCTCTTGGAGATCCTGAACACGGGCACTGGGGTTGAGGTCGTGACGCCGCCCGGCAGTGCCTTGCTGGTGCGTGGATCCGCCTATGACTTGGAGCGATTGGAGTTCCACGTTCCAGGCGAGCACCACTTCAATGGCTTCCAGGCCGAGGGCGAGATCCAATTGGTACATCGCGACGAGCGAGGCGGCTACGTCGTGGTCGCCGTACCCCTGCAGACTGGGGACCGGGAAAACCGCATCCTGTCGCGAATCCTCGACTACTTTCCGATGACGGCGGGCGAACGCGTGAGACACCGCCAGGTTGGGATCAATCCCTTGTTCCTGCTTCCCTCGGGGCGCGGCTATTACCGCTATACGGGCTCACTCACGGCCCCACCCTGCACCGAGCCGGTGCTCTGGTACGTCATGAGCGACCCGCTCATCATCAGTCCCGATCAGCTGCGGCGTATCTCTGAAGCCATCGGCTTCAACGCCCGTCCGGTCCAGCCGCTCAACGGCCGGGTCGTCAATGTGATGGGGCGCTGACCTCGGGCCCACTCGGCACCATCGCAGTCGGTTGTCAGTGTCTCTTGCGGGGCTCTTTGCGATGCCCTGCCGGACGTATCGAGACTCACGGGGGGCAGAGCGCACCGGTCGGTGCCGATGCGCTCTGGCGCGAGGGGCCTGCCCGAGTTCGAACGAATCGGCTGCGCAAGCGGGAGAACAGCTGCGTTCGTCCGGCTTTCCGTGACATAGCGTCCGCTATGCACCTCAAAAGCACGAGGAAATGGCCTTGCTCTCCCGGTGTGCGCTTCGATTCCTCTGAACCGGCCAGGCTCCTGCGCTCAGCAGATCAGTCTTCGATCTGATCCTCGGCGACCGCGATCAGGACAGGCGAAGTCACCTCTTTCGGGAGTTGGTCGAACTTCTTGGCGAGAGAGGGCCAGAGCAGATTGTAGTAGAGCTCGGCACGCACCAGGGCGACGCCTTTCGCCGGGATCTCATACTCCAGGTCGCGGATCTCGTGTGGCTTGAGGCGTGTGTCTTTGCCCGGCTTGGTTGCCGTCGGCGGGGGGGCGGGGTGTCCTTTGTCGTCGGCCAGTCCGTAGGCGAAATAGGCCTGGGGATCGTCGTCCGACGGGTGTCCGTCCGCGTTCTGCCACAGGACGTTTCCAGTGGCGTCATAGGCCGTCAGTGTCAGATGCAGATTCCGGAAGGGCGCCCCGGTCGGCATGGCGTGGGGCTGCAGATTGCGAATCTGAACCCGGGTCTTGATGGCGTCGCCCGCGGCCTTGGTCTTGAGGTCGAACACGACCGAGCGTTCAAGCATGGCGTCATGATGACCGCCACCCATGGTGTGGTCCGCGAATCCGCCTGCGACGGGCATGTGGCAGGTCTGGCAGGCAACACGGCTCCCGCTCTCGACGAACTCTCCCCCCGTCTGGCAAAGCGGAACGCCCTTGGGGTTGTCGCGTTGGTCGTGGCAGCCCATGCAGGCATCGGATGTCCGCAGCTGGATGGAATTCGGCTCCAACTCCAGCGCAGGGATGGACTTTCCGCCCAGCTCGACGGGTTCGCCGAGATGAGGATTGGGTTTCTGGTCGTCCGAATTCGTTGTGGTGGCGCCGCCGAAGAGATCCTCTGAGGCTGTGAGCTGCTGCAGGCCGCGAGGAAATCCAACCGGCCCTTGAAGACGGTCCGCGACCTCGTAGGCCATGAGACCGTAGCGGATCTTGCCGTTCTCGCCCTTGATGCCCTTGTAGTCCTTGAGGGTATGGCAGGCGACGCAGTTCACCCCTTCGCTGTAGGCCGGCAAGGCGTCCAGCTTGGTGGTCTTGTCACGCGCCGCATTGGGGGCGTGACACTGGAGGCAGATCGGGAATTTGCCGGACTTCTTGTGGAGCATACCTTCCGCGCTCGGGTCTCCGACCTCCTGCTTGTAGAAAACGCCGTGAATCGGGTCCGACAGGGCCGTGCTCTGCGCGTGCATGGAGCCTTTCCATTGGCGGTAGATGTCCTGATGACAGGTCTCGCAGACCTCGGAAGAGACTCTGTGGATGGGTTCGGGCTCCGCCGCGAGCGCCATCGTAGCGCTCAAGGCGAGCGCGATGATCACTGCCTGTGCCCCGGGAATGGCCGTCGGCCATTGATTCAGTCGCATGCGTTGTCACTCCTCTTTATCGCTGTTCTATCGCTGCCTTGGCATTATTTTCCATTCTGTCTCGAAACAGAAGGGCGGAGTGCTCAATGAGCGGGCTCCTGTGCCTGATCAGGAATTACGGAATTTTATTAACTAGTAAAGTTACCGAGTTCCAATCTGTTGCGCTTGCTTCTAAAGGGTTGCAGTCATTGGTATCTTGTTGGGCCGGGGAGAGAGCGCTTGCCTGACTTCTGGATGGGAAAAGCAAATGGAATATTTGTTTTTCATTATGATTTCCGGATCGCTCGAAACTGTTCGGTGATATCGTGAAGACATCTCCTGTGCGTGACAGCTGCCGTGCGGTGAACATAGGCTGGGTGCATGTGTCGATCCATGCATTCGCGCTTGGCGTCGAGTCGTGCCGAGCCTTCGTCAGGAGGGGCAGATTGAGGGCAAGGAGGCGTTTTCGCCTGGATTCATTCGATCGAGGAGGCTGAGGTGATCGTGATTAGGAAGCTGCGAGTTCTGTTGCTGTTGCCGATCTTCGGGGGAGTCGCCCTCGGCGCGATCCTGTTCTCTGGCCAGGCGATGGCCGAGAAGGTCACGCTGGACCCCAGCCTCTGGGGGCACCCGGCGGGGGAGGCTTGCGTCAGCTGTCACGCCAAGGCCTCGGCCGGGCTCACGGATCAGTGGCGCGAGAGCGCCCATCAGGCCGCGGGCGTGAACTGCATGGATTGCCACCAGGCGGATCGCGCGGACGTCGACGCGATGGAGCATGAGGGTCAGATCATTGCGACCATTGTGTCCCCAAAGGACTGTGGGCGCTGCCATGACAAGGAGTTCGAGGAGCAGCGGGGCTCGGTGCACGCGGAGGCCTTCGCCATCATCGAGACGCGGCTTCCCGCCCTGGCCGACAACGTTGGCGGTCCGGCCATGCGCTCGGCCTCGTGCGACCAGTGTCATGGCTCCCAGGTCAAGGTGCGCGGGGATGGCACGCTGGATTCGGCGACCTGGCCGAATTCGGGCATCGGACGGATCAATCCGGACGGCTCCAAGGGATCCTGCTCCGCCTGTCATGGGCGGCATCGGTTCTCAAAGGCCCAGGCCCGCGAACCCGATGCCTGTGTGCGCTGTCACTCCGGCCCCGACTCCCCGGACAAGGAGATCTTCGAGGCATCCAAGCACGGCATGATCTACGCCGCCCAGCGGGATGACATGCATCTCGCTGCCGACGCCTGGATCGCCGGGCGTGATTACACGGCGGCACCGACCTGCGTGACCTGCCACATGGGGGGTGCTGGCAAGCTTCCTGCCAGCCATGACGTGGGCATGCGCAACGTTTGGAGCCTCAACACCCCGGTTTCCGAGCGGCAGTACCTGGTCGTCTTCGAGGACGGCGCCAAGATGGAACTCCCGGAGAGCGCCGAGATTCCCAAGCGCGGGAGCGAGCTGACGCGCCCCGATGGCAGTCTCGGGACGGTCAAGGTCGTGGCGACGCCCGAGCGGCGTCGCCAGGCGATGTCCATGGTCTGTCTGGAGTGCCATGGCAAGGGGTTCACCCAGGGCTTCATGGCTCAACTCGACGGTGTCGTGGGCCTGTTCAACACCAAGTTCGCCGAGCCGGCCAAGACGATCATGCAGGGTCTCTACACCGAGGGTCTGCTCACGCCGACGCCCTTCGATGAGCCGATCGAGTTCACTTACTGGGAGCTGTGGCACGACGAAGGCGCCAGGGCGCGCCATGGCGCGGCCATGATGAGTCCGAACCACGCCTGGTGGGAAGGGATGTACCTGGTCGGACGCAATTTTTACGCGCGCTTCCTGCCGGAGGCACGCGCGGCGGCGGGCTTCAAGTCCGTCGAGCTGGTCGATACGGTGCTGGATGCACAGGGCCCGCACCAGTGGTTGAAGGATCCGAATCGAGCGAATCCGATCCTTGGCTTCGGTGGCGAGGAGGCGGACTGATGCGTACCTGGGGCGTGTCTCTCGTCATCACCCGCCATGTCCTCATCGCCCTGGTGATCGGCGGTCTTGGCGGCTTGCTCGTGATGGCCTTCCTCATCGAGCTGGACCACGCCACCAGCCGCAGCGAGTTTTGCACGAGCTGCCATTCCATGCGCTTCGCCGAGCAGACCTATCAAGCCTCGCTGCACTTCGACTCGCCATCGGGCGTGCGCGCCAGTTGCGGCGATTGCCACGTCTCGCCCGGGCTGATGGCCGCGACCTGGGATCACCTGGTCGGTCTCCGCGACCTCTTCAAGGAATTCTTCGGGCCAGACTACGCCGACCCCGCGGTCAATCTCTTGCACTTGCCCGAGGCCGCCTTCTCCGCGCGGGAGTGGTTCCGCAAGCGGGATTCCGCCACCTGCAGGCGCTGCCACACCCAGGAGGCGATTCTCGGCGAGCGGGCCAATACAGCCGCCATCCATCGCGAGGAGGCCGAAGGCAAGACCTGTATCGACTGTCATTACAACCTGGTCCACCGTAGGGTGCCGGACGAACAGACGTTCAAGCGGGATGCCTGGAATGCGATGGTCGAAGAGGAAATGGGCCTTGAGCCGGGGGAGGCCGCCAGGCTGCTGGAGGGACCGGGCTCCGGCTGCGGCGAACCCTGAATGCCGATGCGCTCAGGCGAGTCCTGGGCAGGCGTTGGCTTGGTGGATTCGCGCGTTCGGGGCTCGCGCCTGGCTTCAGTGCTGGCAGTTGTTGAGTCGATGACCGCCGCCAGGGAGCACGGCGAACAGGAAGGCGAAGCCAAGCACCGCGGCGCCGGCCAAGACCATCAGGAGCGCGATATGGGCCATGGGGATCATGAGTCCGCTGGTTTCGGCGACCAGCAGGAGGAGGATCCCGGACGCCAGTAAGGTTGCGGAAAGCGTGACGGCGACACGCATGGTGCTGCAAGAGGTCATGATCTGACTCCAATCATTACTACATAACTATATTCTAATATTTATTCAGTCAATTACAAGTCGCGCTTTCCTGGAATGTGACCTGGTCGAGGTCAACCGCTCTGCTGGGTCAGCGGAACGCGGCAGGATCTCGCTCATCCAGTAGGGGCGGCGCGCACCTTCTCGGCGAAGAAAAGCCTCACCGTGGCCTTTCAATCGCCCTGTTGCGCCGTCACACTCCCCGAGCTGGGCGATCACCGGCGACTCGCCTACCTGGCAGCGATGCTTGTGCTGCCGATTGGAGGATCGACGGGATGCCGCGGCTCGGTGTTCTTATGCGAGCCGCGTCACTGTGTGCGACGGCGCGGCGCGCGGCGATGGCTTGTGCGTCCGGAGGATGCGCGCCCCACGGGCTGGGTCGCTGGATGTGCTGCGCGCGAATCGTCCTGCCTGCCTTGATGGCGCATGGCCTGGCCAAACTGAATCTGCTCTCTCCCCCTCCCTCAGGAGTTCATCGTCGATGCATCAGACCTCTCTCATCCGCAGGCCTCTTGGCCTCTTGCTCGCTTTGACGATTGCGGCGCCTGGCGTCGCCCTTGCCTATGACACCAAGGACGCAATCCGCGATTGCGAGGATCGTCTGCGCAGCGAATACGGTCTGATCGACCTGCGTGAGAGCCGCGGCGTCCAACTGCCCGGCGACAAGACCTACCGGGTCGAGGGCAAGACCAAGATCGACGGCGAGAAATATCCTTGGACCTGTGACGTGCAACGTCGACGGGTGGTCAACCTGGAGTATCGCGGACGCCGACCGTCCCGCGCCGGAGGTCCGCCGGGGGGCGGTGGACCCGAGGTCGTGCCGCGCCGCTCCGGTGAGGTCGAGGTCCGGCTGCCGGGCGGTTGCATGACGCTCTACGACCGCCGCGGTGATCTGATCAACCGCGGCAGCCGTTGCAGTCCGGGTGATCGTCGCCGTGCCGACGATGCCGCCGCCGCCTACTTCCGTGAGCAACGGCATGGCGGCGATCGCCGCAATGACGATCGTCGCAATGATGATCGTCGTAATGACGATCGTCGGTACGATGACCGCGGAGGATCCGGGCGCGGCAATCAGAGAGACTCGGAGCTGGACATCGACCTGAGCAAACGCGGCAGTGGCAGGGTCAGGTTCGATAACGACTGCGTGGTCTATTACGAGAAAGGACGGCGCTCGACGGTCTCGCCGCAGTGCAGTGGGCGCCAGGTCGATCGCGCGGACAAAGCGGTGGATGACTCCCTGCGCTAGTCGATCGGCGGGCTAACCGCGGACCTCCGGCAGCGTCGCGCGGTTGGCCTGCCTCGACTGGCCGGGCATCGCCGTTTCCTCGACGCCTGTTTGGTGCGTAGCCATCGCCAGATCTTGACGCCGCCGCCAACAAAAAAGCCGACCCCGCAGCGGGGTCGGCTCCTTGAAAACACCAGCCTGGGCTACCCGACTATTTGGCTGAGGTCGGATCCTCTTTCATCTTCACGACCTCTTCATTGAGCTCAACCATGGCGCCTTCGCGCATCTCGTTGACCTTGGACGCGATCTTCTGACGTTTGACGAGGGCGGTGAGCTGTGGCTTGGCATCCTCGAAGGACGGAGGCTCTGCCTTGCGGGTCTCTTGCAGCTCGATGACGTGCCAGCCGAACTGGGTTTGAACCGGCTCTTTCGTGTAACTGCCGGGCTTCATGGCGGCGACGGCCTCGGCGAACGGGGCGACCATCTGTTTGGCGTCGAACCAGCCCAGGTCGCCGCCGTCCTTACCGGTTGGTCCCTGCGAGTGCTTCTTGGCCAGGTCGGCGAAGTTCCCACCCTTGTCCAGCTGCTTGATGATCTTCTTCGCCTCGTCCTCGTCCTTGACGAGGATGTGGCGGGCCTTGTACTCGGTGCGCGCGGATTGCTCCTTGACCTTCTCGTAAGCGGACTTCAGCTCGTCCTCGGTCGGTTCCATCTCTTCAGCCATGGCCGAGAGCGCGGCATTGGACATGACCTTCATGCGCTCCAGCTCCAGGGCCGCGACGACGTTGCGATCGCCCTGCATCTTGCGGCGATCGCCTTCCTGCGAGGCCACGATGAGGCCCATGAACTCGTCGAACACCTGCTGCTGGAACGCCGGGTTGTTCTGCTGGCCCTGATTGCCCTGGAGGCGCTCCATGTAGAAGAGGCGGAAGACATCCAGCTGGTAGGGGGTTCCGTTGACGGTTGCGATGAGGGTGTCCGGGGAGTCCGTGTCCTTCGCCTCTTCCGCGAAACCGGTTGCGGTGGCGAGGAGGGCGCAGAGCAACAAGGGCAAACGAGCTGTCTTCATGATCTAAGGATTCCATGGATGAAAGAAGTGGTGCGCCCCGACCTGCGTCGGGGCATCGAGGAAAGACGGCGTCAAGGATTACTGCTTCGGGGAAACACTTGCTTGAACGGCTTCACCTCGACCGTTCGATAGACCCCGGCCATGCGATAGGGATCGGCCGCGGCCCAGTCTTCGGCAGCCTTCAGATCGATAAATTCCGCGACGATGAGTGAGCCCGTGAAACCGGCTTCGCCGGGATCGGGGCTGTCGATCGCGGGGTGCGGACCCGCCAGCAGGAGCTGTCCCGCATCCTGCAGGGCTTGGAGTCGCTCCAGATGGGCCGGTCTGGCCTTCAAACGGGCCGCGAGCGAGTCCGGATTGTCGACCGCGATGATGGCGTAGAGCACGTCAGTCCGCCTCCAGGGTGTGGGGATCGTCTTTTACGTGGCGGGAGAGGTAGAAGGCTTGGGCGATCACGAACGCGATCGTCAGTCCCATCATACCGAAGAGTTTGAAGTTGACCCAAACGTCCTCGCGTCCTTGCGCGTCTTGGCAGAGCGCCAGCAGGGTTCCGGAGAAGGTCGCTGCACAGGCGGACAGGTCCACGCCGGTCTGACCCGAGGCCGCGAGCAGCGCCTGCTGTGCCTGGTAGAAGCCGCTGCCGACATAGACGACGAAGAGGTTCGCCAGTCCCAGGAAGACGAAGAAGGCGGTCCACAGCAGGTTGAGCCGCGACCAGATGGGCTTGGGCAGCTCGATGCTGTGGCCCATCATGCGCTCGATCAGGGTCCGCTCGCCGATCAGTTGACTGCCGATGAAGGCCGCGGCGAACAGCCAGTTGACCAGGGTCGGCTTCCACATGACGAAGATGGGATCCTGCAGGGCGATGGTGAGCCCCCCGAAGACGGTGAGCAGCCCGAGCGTTACCAGGTGCATCTTCTCGGCGCGTCGATGCCGTATCAAGGACCAGCCGACCTGCAGCGCCGCGGCCGCGATGGCGACACCTGTCGCCCAATAGATTCCCGCCAGCTTGTAGGCGGCGAAGAACAAGAGCACCGGAAAGAAATCGATCAGTAGCTTCATGGTGGATCCTCGCCGCGTCTCGTCCCATCGAGCGGGTGCGGGCGGCGTTATCGTCTCGGCTGGCTCGGCCAGCCTGTCCCAAGGTGGCGCGGATGGCGGCTCCGGTCCGCGTGTCCCGTCCCTGCGTGGCTCCGCCACGGGTCGGCTGACGATCAGCGTCAGGAGCGCAGCGGCGCAGGATACGGCGTGCGAGGGCTTGGGGTAAAGCCCGACCTCCGGCGGCGGGAGAGGCTGTGAAGCCGACCTGTCCCCTTGTATAGTGCCCGGCGAACGCTTGAGTCCTTGGAATTCTGGAGGATCGTGGTGGAACAGATGACAACGTGGGTGAACGCGCTGAACGGCCTGGTCTGGGGGCCGCCGATGCTCGTCTTGATCTTGGGGGTCGGCTTTTTCCTGATGGTCGGGCTGCGCCTCATGCCGCTCATGAAGCTCGGCTACGGCTTCCGGATGCTGTGGCGAGGTCGCGTCAAGCAGGGGGATGGCGACATTCCGCCCTATCAAGCCTTGATGACGGTGCTATCGGCGACCGTGGGCACGGGCAATATCGCCGGAGTTGCGACGGCGATCTTCCTCGGCGGGCCGGGCGCGCTCTTCTGGATGTGGTGCACGGCACTGGTCGGGATGGCGACCAAGTACGCCGAGGCCGTCCTTGCGATGCACTACCGGGAGGTGGATGGCAAGGGCAGCCACCTGGGCGGTCCCATGTATTACATCAAGCTCGGACTGGGCGAGAAGTGGCTGTGGATGGCGAGCGCCTTCGCGCTGTTCGGCCTGCTGGCCGGCTTCGGCATCGGGAACACCGTGCAGGCGAACTCGGTCGCGCATGCCACTCAGAGCACCTTTGGCGTTCCGGTCTGGATCACGGGCGTGGTCATGGCTATCTTCGCCGGACTGGTGCTCATCGGCGGGATCAAGCGCATCGGCGAGGTCTCCGCGGCCTTGGTGCCCTTCATGGCGATCGTCTACGTCAGTGGCGGTTTGGTCGTCCTGGCGCTGCACCTGGATCAGATCGGTCCGGCGCTCGACTTGATCTTCGTCCATGCATTCACGCCCACGGCGGCGACCGGTGGCTTCGCGGGCGCGACGCTGGCGGCGGCGATCCAGTTCGGCGTTGCCCGCGGCATCTTCTCCAACGAGGCCGGTCTGGGGAGCGCGCCCATTGCCCATGCGGCGGCGCAGTCCAATGATCCGGTCGCTCAGGGCACGGTCGCCATGATCGGCACCTTCATCGACACCCTGGTCATCTGCACCATCACCGGCCTGGTCATCCTGGTCACCGGTGTCTGGAATTCGGGCGAGACGGGGGCGGGTCTGTCGACCCTGGCGTTCGAGACGGCGCTGCCGGGTGTCGGCTCCTACATCGTCGCCATCGGCCTGGTGCTGTTCGCCTACACCACCACGCTTGGCTGGAGCGTCTACGGCGAGCGGTGCGCCGAGTACCTCTTCGGCGAGCGGGCCATCCTGCCCTTCCGCATCCTCTGGGTGGCCGTTCTGCCGCTCGGTGCCATGGCGCAGCTGGATTTCATCTGGTTGGTCGCGGACACCCTCAATGCCTTGATGGCCTTGCCGAACCTGGTGGCGTTGCTGCTCCTGAGCCCGGTCGTCTTCAAGCTGACGCGGGATTACTTCGCGCAGAAGCGCGTCTGATCGCGGCGAGGCCGCCGCACCCGCGGCGGTGGCCTCGCGCGCGTCTCTAGCCGGTCGCCTTCGAGCCGCCCTGACAGGGAGGTGACTCCGGGACTCCACCCTTCTCCTGCCATTCGTCCGCTGTCCAGGTATGCATCGTCACGGCGTGCAGACCCGCGCCCAGCTCCTCGCCAAGCAGTTCGTTGATGCGCCGATGCCGTTCGATCAGCGGCATGTCCTGGAAGCTGTCACTCACTACGAGCAGCTTGAAGTGGGACTCCGAGTCCGGCGGGACGGCGTGCATGTAGCTCTCGTCGACCACGTCCAGGTGCACCGGCTGGATGGCGTCCTGGATCTTGCTTTCGATACGTTGTTTTCGATTCATCGTTGGACCTCTGCGTAGTGGCCACAGTCTGGCCGTTGCTCTGAGCCCCGATCAGCACCCTGGTCGACGCCCACTCAGCTCACTCCTGTCACTCAGGATGCCCACGTCGGTGCTGGGGGCCTGAGAGTTCGATATGCTCTGACACGAGCAGCGCTTGCGCTGCCTCGACGACCTGCTGCAGATGTGTGCGGTGGGCCGGGTCTTCCAGGGTGTTGCGCTCCACGCCTTCGGTCCGCCCATAGAGGCTGAGCTGCAGCTGCGCGGGCGTGCGCACGTGCAGCTGCAGATCGCAGAGGATGCGCGTCAGTTCGCTCTGTGTCGGCGCGGCGCCCAGGGATCGAAAGAGCGCGGCGAGGGCGTCGAAGAGCGGCTGTGCCTCCTGCCCCAGGCAGAAGTCGTCCGGTCGGTAGATCAGGTGCTGCTCGGAGACGCGGTTGATCCAGATCCGAAAGCTCTCCTTCTGCAGCGCGTGGTAGAGCGGCTCCTCCGAGATCAGAAAGAGCAGGAGGTGGCGCGGATTGGCGAAGTAGCGCCCGTCGCGGACGTTCCAATAACAATTCGAGACCAGACGGTGAATGCGGATGTGCTCGCGGAAATCCGTCGCGTGGAGCTGGTCGAGGATGAGCACGGTTGGATCGCCCTCGCTCTGGGCGCAGGCCTCGCTCACGATCTGGTCGAGCGGCTCGATGGGCGGCTCCTCGCGCCCCAGTTCGTCGCGGCTCGGCGGCAGGATCACGTCCGGCAGCGGCGGGTTCTCGTCCGTGAAGTCGTGGTAGAGGACGTGGGGAAACTCCAGCGCGTGCGCGAGTGCATTGGCGAATGCCGTCTTGCGTCGCTCGCCATCGCCCGTGATGTTGAGGGTGCGGATTCCGCGGGTCGGACTTTCCAGTAGACAACGGAGCTGGAATTCGTAGTCGTCGTTCGACTCGAAACCGTTCTCCGCCATCTTTGCTCTCAGACTTGGCATGCGCGAAGCATAGCCGGCCCGAGGTCCAAGCCCAAGCCGTGATTCGGCTGTCCCCGCAAGGCCCCGCTCAACCCGTCCAGGCTCGCTGAAAAAATGTCGGACGCATGGTCCTGGCGTTCTGTCCCTGGATGCGCCGGTGGCCGGGCGGTCTCGCTAGTCGTTGCCAGGTCCGGAGGCGGGCGACGACGTGCCTTCCAACGCCTCAAGCCGCTCGCGCAAGGCGTCGAGCTCGCGCTCCTGGCGTCGGATCTGCTTGAGCAGCTCGGGGAGCTGGGTCAGGGCGGCGAGCTCTCGGAGCGTGTCCTTCATGGGTCTGGCCGGCGTTCCGAAGACGGTCGCGCCCGCTGGCACGTCTTTGGTGACGCCTGACTGGCCGCCGACCCGGGCGCCGGCGCCGACCGAAACATGGTCGGAGATGGCGACCTGCCCGGCGATGACCGCGCCCGTGCCGACGCGGCTGCTGCCCGCCACGCCAGCCTGGCTGACCAGGATGACGTGCTCGCCGATATCCGTGTTGTGGGCGACCTGCACCAGATTGTCGATCTTGGTCCCACGCCGGACGCGGGTGATACCCAGAGTCGCGCAGTCGACGCAGCAGTTGCAGCCGATCTCGACGTCCGCCTCGATCACGACCCGGCCCAGTTGGGGAATCTTGCTGTGCCTCTGACCGTCCCAGTGGAAGCCGAAACCATCCCCGCCGATCACGGTGCCTGGGTGGATGATGCAGCGCTCACCCAGCTGGCTTGCGTTGAGGATGGTGACATTGGCCTCGATCACGCAGTCGGCGCCGATGCTGACGTCGCGGCCGATGAAGCAGCCGGCTCCGATGCGGGTGCGATCCCCGATGCGGGCGCCCGCGGCGATGACGGCGCAGGCGCCCACGGCGACCTCGGCGCCGATGACCGCCTCCCGATCGACGACCGCGCTCGCATGGATACCCGGCGGCTCTGGCGCGGGGGCAAAGGCCGTGGCGAGCTCAAAGAAGGCGCGCCTCGGATTCGGGGTGCGAATGAGCAGCCGGCCGGGCGTCTCGGGGAAATCCGGCGGCACCAGCACGGCGCCGGCATCAGTGGCCGCGACGGCCTCCGCCTGGTCCGCACGCTCGGCGAAGCAGAGATCCGCGCCGCTTGCCAGCGCAAGCGTGCTGACCCCGCTGATGCGCAGCGGGTCGGCGGCGAAATCGGGGGGGGCGAGGCCAAGGCGTGCGTAGAGCTGAGATCGGTCGAGGACCATGGCGGTCTCCTTCAGTGGCGGGAGGGCAGGCGTCGGCGTTCTTCAGGGCGCCGATTCTGCGTCTGACGAGGGTTCTTGCACCGTGGTCACTCCGCTTGGGCCGCGTCGATGGCGGTCGGAGCGCGCGGCGAGTTCCGCTGGCTGAGTGATGCTCGGCGGGACGCGACGCAGGCATCCCGATTTTGAAGCGACCTGGAAGCCGATGGCAAGAACCCCGCGTGTCGATCTCCCGAATCGATGCGGGGGAGGGCGGTGGTTCGTTCGGAAGGGGTCGATCGATTTCCGGGCGGATGGCGCACCTGCCACCCGCTCCGCGTCGGTCTCGATCCTCGGGGCGGTGGTCGGACGTGACTGTGCTGGCGTTAGCCCGCCGTCTGGCCGCTGCCTTGCTGCAGACCGAGCAGCTGATCGTGACCTTCCTCGCGCGCCCAGTCGAGCGCTGTCTTGCCGTCGGAGTCTTTGAGGGTCGCGTCGGCCCCCTGCTTGAGGAGGGTCTCGACCGTTTTGGCATGGCCCTGTTTGGCCGCCCAGATGAGGGCTGTCCAGCCCTTGGTGGCCTCTTGGTGATCGATCATGGCGCCATGGCGGATGAGTAGATCGACGGTCTCGGCGTGGTTGTTGGAGGCTGCCAGCAACATGGCCGTGTAGCCGCCCTTGTCCACGGCGTCCACCTTGGCGCCGGCCTGGATGAGTCGCTCGACGACGGCCTGGTGCCCGTAGAGCGCGGCCTTCATCAGCGGGGTCCAGTTGCAGCTGTCGCGTACGTCCGGCTGGCGATGGCGCGCAAGCAGTTCGTTGAGGGCGCCAAGGTCGCCTTGCTCCGCGACCTCCAGCAAGGCCTCGCCCGGGCCTCCGGCAGGGGCTTGATTGCTCGACTGGCCGCAGGCGCAGAGGCCCGAGAGGGCGGCGAGGGTGAGAATGAACGTGTATCGAATTTTCATCCCAGTATCTTGCTCGGATCCCATCCGCTGGGCCAATGAGAATGCGCAAAGGACCCCACGGAGCCAGACTTCGGGAACCGGTCTCCCGATTCCGCGGTCGCTTCATCCGAGGTTGGGCAGGCTCCTAGTGGTCTAGAGTGAAAGTCCTAATACTGTTTCTGGGCGATCGATGGCATCCTACTCATCTGTCTTGAGTTTCGCCGATGAGTTGATGACACGATGCCACGCTGCACCCCGATTCCCGTTTCCCTCACC
>NZ_NRRF01000034.1 GCF_016583565.1 Thiocystis violacea
TTGAGCGGCTGCGCGCTGATCTCGCGGCTCGGGATGTCGAGATCCAGCGGCTCAAGACCGAAGTCGCTCAAGCGCAAGAGAAGGCGGCCGCAGCGCGGGCGCGTGAGTCTGGCTACCGCGAGCAGATTGATCGGCTTGAATCCCGCATCAGTCAGGTCGGGTGTCCGGCAAATCGTCAGACTGACGAAAACGGCGACCGTGACAGCCGCATCCTGGCGCTGTCCGGGCTCTCCGAGGTCAAGGTTTCCGAGACCCTCAAGGCTGAAGGCATCAAATGCTCGCCTCGCACCGTGGGCAACGTGCGCCGTCGCCACCGTGCGGAACGTCCTGAGGCGGCTGGACCAGTGACGAGTTCAGCCGCTGGCGTGAATCGCAGCGTCCAGACGATCAAAAAATGACCAGACTCACGGGCGGATTGGACCCTGAAAGAACCCGGATGATTCCAGGATCTTGGTTCGCCAAGTAAGTTACTGATTTGATTGGTGGGCCGTGTAGGATTCGAACCTACGACCAAGGGATTATGAGTCCCCTGCACTAACCGCTGTGCTAACGGCCCCGGAATACGGAGTGGTTTGTTGCGCCATCCCTGGCGTCGAGATGGATCAGTCGCTGTCGAGGAAACTGCGGAGCTTGTCCGATCGGGTCGGGTGGCGCAGCTTGCGGAGCGCTTTGGCTTCGATCTGACGAATACGCTCGCGGGTGACGTCGAACTGCTTGCCGACCTCTTCGAGGGTGTGGTCGGTGTTCATGTCGATGCCGAAGCGCATGCGCAGAACCTTAGCCTCCCGGGAGGTGAGGCTGGCGAGCATGTTCTGCGTGGCTTCGCGTAGACCCTCGGCGGTCGCGGAATCGACCGGGGAGATGACGCCGGAGTCCTCGATGAAGTCGCCGAGGTGCGAGTCTTCGTCATCGCCGATCGGGGTCTCCATGGAGATGGGCTCCTTGGCGATCTTGAGGACCTTGCGGACCTTGTCCTCCGGCATGTCCATGCGCGTGGCAAGCTCTTCCGGGGTGGCTTCGCGCCCCATTTCCTGGATCATCTGACGCGAGATGCGGTTGAGCTTGTTGATCGTCTCGATCATATGCACCGGGATACGGATGGTGCGCGCCTGGTCGGCGATCGAGCGCGTGATGGCCTGCCGGATCCACCAGGTGGCATAGGTCGAGAATTTGTAGCCTCGACGATATTCGAACTTATCGACCGCCTTCATGAGGCCGATGTTGCCTTCCTGAATGAGGTCGAGGAACTGAAGCCCGCGATTGGTGTACTTCTTCGCGATGGAAATCACCAGACGGAGGTTGGCCTCGACCATCTCCTTCTTGGCGCGACGGGCCTTGGCCTCGCCGATGGACATCTTGCGGTTGACTTCCTTGATCTCGCCGATGGTGAGGCTGTTTTCTTTCTCGACGTCCTGCAACTTGCGCTGGGCGCGACGCACGTCGTGGGCAAGGTCGGCCAGGCGCACGCCATAGGGCTTACCGCTTTCGAGCTGCTGATCGAGCCAGCCGGGATTGGTCTCGTTGTCGGGGAAGGTCTCGATGAAATCCTTGCGCGGCATGCCGGCCTGATCGACGCACAAGCCCATGATGATGCGTTCCTGGGCGCGAACCCGCGCGATGGTCGTGCGCAGCAGCTCGGCGAGCTCCTGAAAAACGGGCGCAACCAGCTTGAACTGCAAGAAGATCTCGGAGACAGCCGCCATGGCTTCGCGGGAGCGTTCGTCGCTGCGACCGTACTCTTCGAGCGCGGCTTTCAGCACCCCATAGCGCTCGCGCAGCAGGTTGGCGCGACGCGCCGCATCTTCTGCATCAGGACCCGTGTCGACTTCCGCGACGGTCGTGTCGTCATCATCGTCGTCCGAGTCGTCGTCCGAGTCAGCTTCCAGCTCGGCCTTGTCGGCACCGCTGTCGACGACGGCGGGCGGCGCGGCGGGCGCGACGATCGCGGGCTCCTCTTCGCCGTCGTTGAAACCTGAAATGACGTCCGTGAGGCGCGTTTCCTCGCGGTCGACACGGTCGAAGATCTCGATCAAGCGCTCGATGGAGCGCGGATAGACGGAGAGCGCGGATAAGACCTGGTTGAGCCCGTCCTCGATGCGTTTGGCGATCATCAGCTCGCCTTCGCGGGTCAGCAGCTCGACAGTGCCCATCTCGCGCATGTACATGCGCACTGGATCAGTGGTGCGGCCGAACTCACTGTCGACCGTGGCTAAAGCCGCCGCCGCCGCCTCCGCCGCCTCGTCGTCGGAGACGGCATTATCGCTCAGGGTCTGATCGATGACATCCGGGGCGGTCTCTTGAACCATGATGCCCATGTCATTGATCATCCGAACGATATCTTCGATCTGGTCCGTTTCGACGATTCCGGGCGGGAGATGGTCGTTGACCTCGGTGTAGGTCAGATAGCCTTGCTCTTTGCCCCTGGCAATCAGTTGCTTCAGTTGAGACTGCTGCTGTTCTTGATCCATGGGTTACCTTGACTCAGTGCTGCGGTAAGGCGACTTGAAAGCGAACTTCGTATTTTAGCATATAAAACGGAAGGCGTCTCTCTGTATTTCCGCGAAACAGTGTATCCGTCGGTGTGATGGGCGCATTGGACACCTGTTATCGATCACGCTCACACAATAGATAGACGAAATCACCAGAAAAACCAGATAGATCATTCCTTCAGTGGAGCCTGTCGCGGCGTATCCGGGCGGATTCCACCTCCTGCTCCACCCGAGCACGCTCTTCGGCAGACCACTCCGCCGTGCTACGCTGATTGAACGGGCGGCTGCGCTCGATCTTGCGCGTCTCCTCGCTCAAGCGATGCAGGGCTCCAATGAGCTCGGCGGCAAGGTTTTCCTCGGCGATGTCGCGCAAGAAGGGATCGACGCTGATGCGCTGCAGGTAGTTGAAATGGGGATGCTCGCGCCAGCGCTCCAGGACGGTGGCCTTATTCCGCTCGGGATGCTCGAGCAATGCATCCAGTAGCTGTGACAAGACATCGACACCTGGGTTCGTCGAGCGACGCCAGCTGGCATCCTGCTCCTTGGCCTCCGCCGCCAGATGGGGATTGTCGAGCAGGAGGGCAATCGCCTGGGCGACCAAGCTCAAACGCATCGGGATGCGCGCCTGGGCGCCCTTGCGGTAAGGACGCCTGGCAGAGCGAACACTGGGCTCCGCCGTCACGCCCGTCAGTTGTGCGATGCGCTTGAGCACCAGCTCGCGATAGATGCCTTGCGGCAACTGCTCGACCAGCGGCTGGGCCAGACTGGCGAGCCGAGCCCGACCGTCCATGCTGGTCATATCCACCTGCTCGGCCAGGTGATCGAACAGGAGATCGGAGAGCGGCTTCGCCTCCGTGGCCAGGGCATTGAAGCCCTCCGCCCCGACCCGACGCACCAGGGTGTCCGGATCCTCTCCATCGGGGAGAAAGAGGAAGCGGATCGACTGTTGCCCGGTGGCCAGCGGGAGCGCCTCTTCGAGCGCCTTCCAGGCCGCCGCGCGTCCGGCGCGGTCGCCGTCGAAGCAGAACACCAGCTCGGGCGCCGTGCGCAAGAGTTGTTTAAGATGCTCCCCTGTCGTGGCCGTCCCCAGGGTGGCAACGGCATTGTCGATCCCGAACTGGGCGAGGGCAATGACGTCCATATACCCCTCGACGACGACGACAGCGGAGATCTTGCGATTGGCCCGTTGGGCCTCGAAGAGGCCGTAGAGCTCGCGCCCCTTGTGGAAAATGGGGGTTTCAGGTGAGTTGAGGTATTTGGGCTTGCCATCGCCAAGCAGCCGGCCCCCGAGACCGATGACGCGACCGCGCCGATCGCGGATGGGGAAGATCACGCGCTCGCGGAAGCGATCGTAGCGGCGGCCGTCCTGCTCGCCGATCAAGCCGCACGTCAGGAGCTGAGCTTGCGCGGCGGCACTCGCACCCAGGCGCTTGAGCAGGAAATCATTGCGGCCCGGCGCGAAGCCGAGATCGAAGCGCGCGACCATCTCCTCGCTCAGGCCGCGCTCCTTGAGATACTGTACGGCACGCGCGGCCTGCGGATGTTCGCGCAGCTGCTGGCGGTAGAGCATTGCGGCCTGCTCCATCAAGCCGTAGAGGGGCGCGTGATCCGGGCCTTTCGGCAGCGCATCCCCCTGCTTGGGGATCTCGAGGCCGACACGTTGAGCCAACTCCTCGACCGCCTCGGGGAACACGAGGTGGTCATATTCCATGAGGAAGCCGATCGCGGTGCCGTGCGCGCCGCAGCCGAAGCAGTGATAGAACTGCTTGTCGGGGCTGACGGTGAACGAGGGGGTCTTTTCGTCGTGGAAGGGACAGCGGGCTTGGTAATCCTTGCCCGCCTTGCGCAGCTGGATGCGCGAGCCGATCAGATCGACGATGTCGGTCCGAGCCAGGAGATCATCGATGAAGTCAGGAGGAATTCTGCCGGCCATGCCAGGGGTCAGGCTGGAGCAGCGGAGCGATCAGCTCCCGAGGCGCTGCTTGACGAGCGCACTGACGGCGCCCATGTCCGCGCGGCCCTGAATCTGCGGGCGCAGCACGCCCATGACCTTGCCCATATCGCTCATCGCCGTCGCACCGCTTTCGACCACGGCCGCATCGATCAGTGCCGCAATCTCGGTATCGGACAGGCCCGCGGGCAGATAGCCCTGAATGACACCCACCTCGAAGCGCTCCACATCGGCGAGGTCCGTGCGACCAGCGCCATCGTATTGCGAGATGGAGTCGCGCCGCTGCTTGACCATCTTGTCGAGCACGGCCAGCACCTGAGTGTCGTCCAGCTCGATACGCTCATCGATCTCGCGCTGCTTGATGGCGGCGAGCATGAGCCGAATGACACCCAGCTTATTCTTTTCACCCGCCTTCATGGCGGTCTTCATATCGTCCTGGATGCGCTGCTTGAGCATGTCGCGGGCTTCACCTCGGTCCGGATTCGTTTCAGAGTGAGGCGACCTGGACCTCGGCTGGAATGCGGGGCCGAGTCATGCGCGACAAGACCCTGC
This sequence comes from Thiocystis violacea, assembly GCF_016583565.1. GTDB lineage: Bacteria > Pseudomonadota > Gammaproteobacteria > Chromatiales > Chromatiaceae > Thiorhodococcus > Thiorhodococcus violaceus_A. The sequence continues at coordinate 4,993 of NZ_NRRF01000034.1, forward strand.
ACGCCGGGCCGCGTTGGCCGCCCCTGTGCTTGAGATCCCGATGACGAGATCCCCATCGCGAGATCGGGGAGAGACTCAGTAAGGACGTTCCCAACGACGCGCTTCGCGCTGCAACTTTTTCTGATGACGCTTGACGGCAGCGGCCTTCTTACGCTTCCGCTCGGACGTGGGCTTCTCGTAGAACTCACGACGACGGACCTCGGCGAGCACCCCTGCCTTTTCGCAGGAACGCTTGAAACGCCGCATGGCGACTTCGAATGGCTCGTTTTCTTTGACGCGAACGCTGGGCATAGAAAGTCCCTTGGTATCTCCGGTTGAATGGATGGAAGGTAAAAGATCCCGAAGTATAACGCGAAACGAACTTTTCTTGCAAAAGGCAATATGATGTCGATCGACAATCGCTGAGGTTCTAACGTTATGCGCGTCTTGGGTATCGAAACATCGTGCGACGAGACAGGCGTCGCCATCTTCGAGGAGCGGCAGGGCCTGCTGGCTCACGCAGTCTATAGCCAGATCGAGATCCATGCGGAGTATGGCGGCGTGGTCCCGGAGCTTGCCTCGCGTGACCATATCCGCAAGACCTTGCCCTTGATTCACCAGGTGTTGGACGAGGCGGATCTGCCCCCGGACTCGATCGATGGTGTCGCCTTCACCGCGGGACCAGGGCTGATCGGCGCCCTGCTGGTCGGCTCCGCCATCGGGCGCAGCCTGGCGTGGGGCTGGTCGGTGCCGGCGATCGGCGTCCACCACATGGAGGGGCATCTGCTGGCGCCGCTGCTGGAGACGCCAGCGCCGGACTTCCCCTTCGTCGCCTTGCTGGTCTCGGGCGGTCACACCTTGCTGGTCGACGTCATCGGTATCGGCCGCTACGCCATCCTTGGGGAGTCGCTCGACGATGCCGCCGGCGAGGCCTTCGACAAAACCGCCAAGATTCTGGAGCTACCCTACCCTGGCGGCCCAGCGCTGGCGAAGCTCGCCGAGCAAGGCGACCCCGAGCGCTTTCGTTTCCCGCGACCCATGACCGATCGGCCCGGCCTGGACTTCAGCTTCAGCGGACTCAAGACCTTCACCCTCAACACCCTCAAGACGGAGCTGGTGGCGAGCAACGACCCGGCGCAAACCCGAGCCGACATCGCCCGCGCCTTCGAGGAGGCGGTGGTCGATACCCTGGTCATCAAGTGTCGGCGAGCCCTGCGTGAAACGGGGCGCACGCGCCTCATCCTGGCAGGCGGCGTGAGTGCCAATCGGCGCCTGCGCGAGCGCATGAACAGGGCCATTGCGGCCGAGGGCGGCGAGACCTTCTATCCGCGCCCCGAACTCTGCACGGACAATGGCGCCATGATCGCGTTCGCGGGTCTTCAGCGCTTGCGCGCCGGACAGCATGAGCCGCTGGTCTTCCGACCGCGGGCGCGCTGGCCCATGGGGGAGCTGAGTCCGGCCTGAGACGTGGAGCGATCACGGAAAGCTGTCGTCGAGACCGTCGTCGTCGCGGTCCGTCACCGGCAAGATCAGATGGAAGACAGCACCCTCTGGCGGCGATGACTCGGCCCATAGCCGCCCGCCGTGCGCCTCCGCGATCGCCCGACTGATGGCGAGGCCCAGCCCGAAACTGGAGTCGCTCGTGGACTCGAAGATATCGAACACCGCCTCATGCCGACCCGCGGGCAGGCCGGGCCCCGTATCCCTGACGATGAGTTCGATCTCGCGCTCGGAGGGAATGACATCCAGGACGACTTCGCGCCGTGGGCAGTTGGCGGCATCGATGGCTTGGACGGCATTGCAGATCAGGTTGACCAAGACCTGCTCGATCTGGACCGGGTCAGTCTGGATGGCCGGCAGACCATCCGGCGCGTTGAGCTTGAGCTGCACCCTGCGGTCCGAGGCAAACCAGAGCACCATCTCGAAGGCGCGCTTGAGCATCTGCTCGAGCGCCACCGAAACCTTGTACATCTTACGCCCGCGCAGGAAGGCGCGCAGACGCTCCATGATGTCTCCGGCGCGATGGACCTGGTCGTCGATCCGACGAATCACCTCCACCAAACGACCCGGATTCGCCGCCGGCCCCTGCGCCAGTTGAGTCGCCGCGCTGCAATAGAAACCCGCCGAACTCAGCGGCTGCAGGAGTTCGTGGATCAGCGAGGAGGCCAGGATGCCGACGGCATTCAGCCGTGCCACTTGGGCAAGCGCATCGCGCGCGCGCCGCGCCTCCTCTTCAGCGCGATGCCGCTCGGTGATATCCAGATAGGCGACGACAGCCCCTTCTTGCTCCCCTTCGAGCGGCAGCACCCGCATGAGCAGCCAACGCTGCCCCTGGGCCGTATCACAGGGATACTCGATGCTGAAATCGTCGCGCTTGCGCTGGATCACCTCCCGGATGCCCCGCGCCGCGCTCAGGACCGCCTCACCGGGCTGATCGTCGACCCGCCGCGCGGGGGCGCCAGCATTCAGACCCAGCGCCTCGCGCAGGTCATCATAGGCGCCGTGTTCACTGGATGCCTGGCGCCAGGCGCGGTTCGCCGTGAGGATGCGGCCATTGGCGTCGAGCACCGCAATCTGTGAGGTCAAGGCGTCCAGCACGGATTGGCGCAACCGATCGCTGGCAAGACGCTGGCTTTCCGCCTCCTGCTCCGCGGTGACATCCGATAGGGCCGTGAGGCACTCGGGGCCGAGCAGCCCGTCGCGTCGGATCGAGCACAAGCGCACGACGCGCGCTGGCGCCGGGTCGCGCAAGTGCAGCACCAGGTCGCACACCCGGGGCGGTGTCACGCCCTCGTCGAAGACCTGGCGTAGATGCTCGAGAAAACCCCGAATCTGCGCGCCGATGACGAAGCGCTTGAAGGGGCAGCCTTCCAGCTGAGCGCGCGGGTGACCGAGCAGTCCCGCGGCGGTGAGATTGGTGCTGCGGATCAATCCGCGGCGATTGAAGACCACGTAGCCGACCGGGGCATCGTCGAACAACTTGACGTAGTGATCACGGGAGATCCTGAGCGCTTCCTGCGCGTCGCGCAGCATGCGCCCCTGGATCTCCAGCTCGATCTCATGGGTCTGCAGGGCCAGCGTGAGGCAGCGCTGTGAATCGTTGGCGGCGCGCGCCGCATCGAGCGATGCGACGAGACTCTGGAATTGCGCCTCGAGCACTGTTTTGTCGATCGTCTGCAATCGCGCGGGCGGAGTTGGGATCCCCGCAAGCGCTGGCCGGGGCTCGTCCTGATGATCGCTCACGCTTGGCTCCCCTGCGATGAGGCACTTGGCATTGGACGCACGACCTCGAACGATGCGGCCGCTCTCGCGCTGAGCGAGGGATTGGCATGACCGGGGTACCGAGGTTGCAAGGATCCCGAGGTTTCGGAGGCTGGCGCGCGGACGCCGCGCGACCCGCTCGAAGAGACCGGTGAGCCGGTCAGTCGATCAGTCGGCCTTGGTCGTGAGCCGACCTTCCTTGCCCTCGATCAGGTTGCGGATGTTCGTGCGATGCCGCCACACCAGCAAGCCGGTAATGATCAGTTGCATGCCAATCAGCACCTTCTCCGGCCAAAAGAGCCACACGAAGCCAGGCGCCAAGGCCATGGAAATGAGCCCCGAGAGCGACGAGATCTTGAGCACCTTGGCGACGAACAGCCACACGGCCGCCACGCAGAGCCCGATCGGCCAATAGAGCCCGAACTGGACCCCGAGCGCCGTTGCCACGCCCTTGCCGCCACGGAAGCCGAAGAAAACCGGATAGAGGTGCCCGATGAAGGCCGCCAGACCGATCCCGGCCAGCACGCCGGGCCCGACCTCGAGCAGATGCCCGATCAGCATCGGGATCAAGCCCTTGAGCGAGTCCCCCACCAGCGTGATGGCCGCCGGCTTCTTGCCACCAATGCGCAGGACATTGGTCGCGCCCGGGTTGTTGGAGCCCTGGGTGCGCGGGTCCGGTAGGCCCATGAGGCGACAGACGATGATGGCACTGGACAGGGAGCCCAGCAGATAGGCGGCGATGAGAAGAAGGATGGCGGTCATCATGGCCCCGCATTGGACCCGCGAAGCGCCTTCAGGTCAAGATAGGCAGACGACCAAAATTTCTCCCAGAGGCCTGCATGGACATCGTCTACATCCGGGGGCTCAGAATCGAGACCACCATCGGCATCCACGACTGGGAGAAGCGCGTCCGCCGCCCCCTGATCCTCGATCTCGAAATGGCCAGCGACGTCGCCCAGGCCGCCGCGACCGACCGCATCGAGGACGCGCTCGACTATGACGCCGTGACCAAGCGTTTGGTGCGGGAGGTGTCTGCCAACCGGTTCGAGCTGGTCGAGACCTTGGCCGAGCACTGCGCGACCATCCTGCGGGAGGACTTCGGCGTCCCCTGGCTGCGCCTGAGTCTCAACAAGCCCGGCGCGGTCGGGGACGGCGTCGATGTCGGGGTTCTGATCGAGCGCGGCGAAAAACCCGCCTGAGGGACGCTCGAACGCCAGATGGCCGAGCGCCGCTGCCTCAATCGTCGGACGACAGACCACCGATGCGCAGCAACTGCTCGACCAAGGCACCGGTATCATCGGCCTCGTCCGCGCGCTCGGCGGGTGTCCAGGAATAGTCGATTTCGAGCCGATAGGAGCCGAGAAACGCATGCGGGCTGCGGCCCCCCCAGTCGGCCGGCGACAGCATGGAGAAAAAGGAACGGCCGTTGCCGCGCTGGTAGAGATGATAGGTCTTGCCTGGGATGCGCTTGAAGGCACACTCGGCGCGGTTCAGCACCTGCTCCTCGCGGGCGTCGGACAGAACCCTGCGCGCCTCCTCTTGAAGCAACCGAATCTGGTCCGCGATAACGCGCAGCTTGGCGCCAGTGCGGGCGCTGAGCATGGTTTCGGCCTTCGCAACCTCAGCGGCCAGCTCTCCGGTATCGAAGGACGGGGCCAGCCGGCTGACCGGATAGGGCGAGCTGCGCGCATCGCCAGGATGGATGATGGATTTCTGGTCTTCAGTCATCTTGCCTCTACTCGAGCATCAGTACCATTTAGGTCAAAATCAGCCCGATTAACAGGATTGCAAGGAGTATTGTTCATGTCATGTCTAAGCACGCCTTCGGGCATCTCGCTCGTGCGCGAACCCTGCGTTTTCATCCAGTTGCGGCGACATATTGGCACCTGGCCTCAGACGGCGACGGGGTCTGTTTGACGTGCCTCCCGCCCCCGACATCCAACTCTCCGAGCTCGAGGCAAACATCAGCGCTCGCCTGCTGGAGCAGATCCGCATCGCCATCGCGGACGCGGATGGCCTGCTGCCTTTCGATCGCTTCATGGAGCTGGCGCTCTATGCACCTGGCCTTGGCTATTACGTCGCAGGCGCGCAGAAGTTTGGACCATCGGGCGATTTCGTCACCGCGCCCGAGGTCTCTCCGCTCTTCGGCCGCTGCCTGGGCAACCAGTGCGCCGAGGTGCTCGCGGCGCTCGGCGGTGGGGATATCTTGGAGATCGGCGCGGGTAGCGGCACGCTCGCGACCCAGATCCTCGGGCAGCTCCTGGAGATCGGCACCCTACCCGATCGCTACCGCATTCTCGAGCCCAGCCCGGACCTCCAGCAACGCCAGCGCGAGCGCCTGCGCGACGAACTCCCGCCGCTCGCGGACCGCTGCGAGTGGCTGACGGACTTTCCGACGGCATTCCGCGGTGTCGTGGTCGCCAACGAGGTGCTGGATGCCATGCCGGTGCATCGTTTCCGCATCGGCGAGGCGGGCGAACTCCTCGAGGTCTTCGTCAGAGACGGCGCGGGCGTGCTGACAGAGACCGCCGCGGTGCCGCGCTCGGCTGATCTCGCCGAAGCCGTGGCGGCTTTAGGGGCCGAGGGCCTGGCCCTGACGCACGGCTACAGCTCGGAGATCAACCTGCGCCTGCCGCCTTGGCTGCGCGCGTTGGCCGGCTCCATGGCCGCGGGTCTGGCGCTCTTGATCGACTACGGCTATCCGCGCTCCGCCTACTATCAGCCCGACCGTCACATGGGCACGCTGATGTGCCATCACCGTCACCAGGCGCACGACGATCCCTATCGCCTGCCTGGCCTGCAGGACATCACCGCCCATGTCGATTTCACCGCCGTCGCCGAGGCTGGGGTCGGCGCCGGCTTCGACCTCGAAGGCTTCACCACGCAAGCGCACTTCCTCATCGGCTGCGGCATCGATCGGCTCATGGCCAAGTCCGAGGATGCCCCCGACCTCGGCGCAGGTGCCAAACAGCTCCTCTTGCCAACCGCCATGGGTGAGCGCTTCAAGGTCATGGGGTTGGGCAAGGGACTCTCCACGCCCTTGAGCGGCTTCGCCGTCCGCGACCTCAGCGATCGACTCTGAGGCGCTGGACGCATCGCTCTCCGACGCTTCCCGCAGCAGAGGGGGTCGAGGTCTTGGTCCTCTTCACCAATCAGGTGCGCGCCCAGGGCTTCCTCAAGAGCCATTGGGGACGGAAACCACGGCTTCTCAGGCGCTTCGGATGACGCTCGTATCGACCCGGCGCGACCACCAACTCGCCAGCGCGGCACCCGAGAGGTTGTGCCAGATCGAGAAGAGCGCGCCGGGCAAGGCCGAGGCCGCCGAGAAATACTTGACCGCAAGGGCGACCGCCAGACCCGAATTCTGCATCCCGACCTCGATGGCCAGGGTGCGCGCCTGGCGTTCCTCCATCCGCATCGCCCGCGCAGCCCAATAGCCGGCAACCAGGCCAATGGCGTTGTGCAGCACCACCGCAACCATGACAAGCAGCCCGACGCCCGCCAGATTCGCGTGATTCAATGCGACGATGATCGCAATGATGAGGACGATGGCGCCCATGGAGACGATTGGGAAGAGCGCCTTCACCCGCGCAAGGCGAGCCCCGAGTAGGCGATTGGCCAGAAGGCCAAGGGCAACCGGCGCCAGGATGATCTTGGCGATGGACATCAGCATGTCCAGCGCGGGCACCGGGACGCGCTCACCCACATAGAGCCATGTCAGCGCCGGGGTCAGCAGCACGGCCGCCAGGGTCGAGACCGTCGTCAGGGTGATGGACAGGGCGACGTCCCCGCGCGCGAGATAGCAGATGACGTTCGAAGCGGTGCCCCCAGGGCTCGCGCCGAGCAGCACGAAGCCCACGAGCAAGGCCGGCGGCAACCCCAGGCTCAACCCGATCAGCCATCCCGCAAGCGGCATCACCCCATATTGCAGCGCCATGCCGAGGAGAATGACGCCAGGCTGACGGACGACGCCGACGAAGTCGTCCAGCGTCAAGGTGACGCCCATGCCGAACATCACCAGGCCCAAGAGTGGAAGGATGCCCGGCTTGAGTCCGACGAGCCACTGCGGCATCGCGACGGCAATGGCGACGCCGATGAGGGCGAGCAGCGGGAAGAGGGTCACGGAGCGGTTCATGGCAAGCCGCGCGGCCGGCCTTCAGCCGCGACCTTCTGACGCGGGGACTCGGCGCAACGCGGTGCGCCGCCTGCCGACCAGCAGCCGATTCCAGCGGGGCACCATGGGCTGGAAAGCGCGTGACACCGCCGAGCAGTGTCACGAGAAATCAGGTGAGAATCCAAGGCTAACCTGCTGCCGCTAAAGCCTGCTCAAGGTCGGCGATGATGTCGTCGATATGCTCGATCCCGATCGACAGCCGGATCAGGTCTTCGGAGACCCCCGCGCGAGCCAACTCCTCGGGCGAGAGCTGACGGTGGGTGGTCGTGGCCGGATGGCAGGCGAGCGTCTTGGCGTCACCGATGTTGACCAGCCGCACCGCGAGCTTGAGCGCGTCGATGAAGCGGGCACCCGCCTCGCGCCCGCCCTTGATCCCGAAGGAGAGGATCGAACTGGCCTTGGCGCCATCCATGTACTTCTGTACCAGGTGATAGTCCGGGCTGTCCGGGAGTCCGGCATAGCGGACCCACTCGACCTTGGGATGATCCTTGAGGAAGCTGGCGACGGCGATGGCGTTCTCGCAGTGCCGGTCCATGCGCACATGCAGGGTCTCGATCCCCTGCAGGATGAGGAAGCTGTTGAAGGGAGAAATCGCCGCGCCCATGTTGCGCAGCGGCACGACACGGGCACGTGCGATGTAGGCCGCCGGCCCCAGGGCCTCCGTGTAGACCACGCCGTGATAGGAGATGTCGGGCTCATTCAGCATGGGAAAACGGTCCGCGTGCTCGGCCCAGGGGAAGTTCCCCGAGTCCACCAACGCGCCGCCGATCGTGGTGCCGTGGCCGCCCATGTACTTGGTCAAGGCATGCACGACGATGTCGCCGCCATGCTCGAAGGGGCGGCAGAGATAGGGACTCGGCACCGTGTTGTCCACGATGACAGGCACCCCATGCGCGTGCGCCATATCGGCGATGGCCTGGATATCCGCGACATTGCCCGCCGGATTGCCGATGGACTCGCAGAAGATCGCCTTGGTGTTGGCATCGATCTGGGCGGCCATGCCGTCGATGTCGTTGGGCGCGGCGAAGCGCACCTCGATACCCAGCCGGGGCAGCGTGTGCGCGAAGAGGTTGTAGCTTCCGCCATAGAGGGTCGCGACGGCGACGAGGTTGTCGCCCGCCTTGGCGATGGTGAAGATGGAATAGGTCACCGCTGCCATCCCGGAGGCCAGTGCCAGACCGCCCACGCCCCCCTCCATGGCCGCCACGCGCTGCTCGAGGACGTCACTCGTCGGGTTCATGATGCGGGTATAGATGTTCCCCGGCACCTTGAGATCGAAGAGATCCGCGCCGTGCTGGGTGTCGTCGAAGGCGTAGCTGGTGGTCTGATAGATGGGCGTGGCCACCGATTTGGTGGTCGGGTCCGGCGCGAATCCAGCATGGATGGCCAGGGTCTCAAGCTTCATGGAAGCACTCCTCGGGGTGGCTGATTGTCGTTGGTCTTTGCGGGATACTGGGATCTTCGGACATGGGAGCCAAGCCCGACCGAGTGAGGCCCATCCCGCTCAGATGATACAGTCGGAAGCCAGGCTCGAAGAAGAAAACGACGGCCGTTATCCCAGAGGACACGCGCAATGGTAGAGATCAAAGATCGCGAGACCGGTGAGATCCTGGAAACCATCGATGCCGACTCGCTCGTCGGCGCCGATCTCAGGGACATGACCTTGAACGGCGCGGACCTGCGCGGGGCCGATCTGACCGGCGCCAACCTGACGTCCAGCGACCTCAACGGTGCTTGCCTGAGCGGAGCGATTCTCGTCGACGCCATCCTGGTCGGCGCCCACCTGAAGGACGCGGACTTGAGCGGCGCGGACCTCTCGCGCGCACGGCTGGGCGCGGAGCACGCCTCCCGCGCGGTCATGCTCAACGGGGCGAATCTGGATGGAGCCAAGCTGCTGGGGGCCGATCTGCGCAGCGCCGAGGTGCGCTACGCGAGCCTGCGAGGCGCCAATCTGAAGTGCGCGGATCTGCGCGGCACGGACTTCCACGGCAGCGATCTCTGCCATGTCGTCGCCGTCAAGGCACTCTTCATCCAAGCCAATCTGCGCGAGGCCAACCTCTGCCACGCGGATTTGCGCGACGCTCACCTCAATGACGCCAGTCTGGTCCGGGCCAGTCTGCACGAAGCCGACTTCACCAGCCTGGATCCGGACGGTTTCACCATCATCAACCTCGCCAACTTCGAAGGCGCTGACCTCAGCGGTGCCAAGATGCGCAGCGTCTCGGCGCAGGACACCAATTTCCGCCATGCCAATCTGACCGACGTCGACCTGACCGACGCCATCCTCGGCGGCGCCATCCTGCATCGCGCGGACGTCACCAATACCGATTTCTCGGGCGTCGAGCTGGCCAGCGTGACCATGGAGTTCGCGAACGTCTCCAAGGCGCGCAATGCGGTCGTGCCGTCCTACAAGAAGAACCTGCGATAAGCCAATGAAAAAGCCCGTCGCAACCCAGGTCGCGACGGGCTCTTCAATGCTTCTTAATCAGCTGCTTAGCTAATTGATTGGTAGTAATCCATGAGGATTTGAGCCACCTCCGGACGGGAGAACTCGGGCGGCGGTGCGATACCGCTCCCCAGCAGCTCACGCACCTTGGTCCCGGAGAGCAGAACGAAGTCCTCCTTGGTGTGATCCGGCGCCTCGCACATCATCACAACCCGGTTGAGCTTCTTCGAGTAAGCGGTATGGTCTGCCTTGAAGATCTCGATCTGCAGCGCATCCTCGGGCACCTCTTCATCGAAGATGGTCTGGGCATCGAAGGCGCCGTAATAGTCCCCCACGCCGGCATGGTCGCGCCCGATGATGAAGTGGGTGGCGCCCATGTTCTGACGGAAGTAGGCGTGCAGCACGGCCTCGCGCGGACCCGCATAGAGCATGTCGAAGCCATAGCCGGTCACCATGGCGCTGTTGGGCGGGAAGTAGAGATCGACCATCTTGCGGATGGACGCATCGCGGACCGGGGCCGGGATATCACCGGGCTTGAGCTTGCCGAGCAGCATGTGGATGACCAGACCGTCGCAATTCAACCGCTCCATGGCCATGTGGCACAGCTCTTCGTGCGCCAGGTGCATGGGGTTGCGGGTCTGGAAGGCAACGACACGCTTCCAGCCGCGCTCGGCGATCTCATTGCGGATCTCGACGGCCGTGCGGAAGGTATCCGGGAAGTCGGCCTGGAAGTAGGAAAAGCTCAGGACCTGGATCGGCCCGGAGACCGCAAAACGACCCTGGCTGTTGAAGGTCTCCACGCCAGGATGCTCGCCGTCCAGCGTACGGTAGACCTTCTCAGTCATCAGGGCCATCTGCGCGTCGGAGACCTCCTCGATCGCCTCCACGTCCATCACGGCCATGACCGGGGTGCCTTCCACGTTCGGATCGCGCAGCGCAATGCGCTTGGCACCTTGGATCGCGTCGACGTTCTCCAGCAGACAGAGCACGGGGACGGGAAAGAATCGCCCGTCCGTCATCCGCATGGTCTCCGCCACACTGACGGCGTCCGCGAGGTTCATGAAGCCCGGCAAAGGGCTGAAGTAACCGCCGCCCATCATGACCGCGTTGCCGGCCGCTTGCGAGCTGATAAGGACCTGCGGCAGGCCCTCCGCCTCTCTCAGCAAGGCATGATGCGCGTCCGAATCGTAAACGAACAAGGGTTTCAGGACGTCGGAACCCACAGGATTGATCATCGCCTGTCTCTCCTCTCGGCTTCATCCGGTGTCCACCGGTATCGCGCGGACCAGGCGGATGAGACGGATTCTTGAAGTGTTTTCGAATTGAGGTGTGACGGCTGCCGGATTGGCCGCGGATAACGCCCACCGTCGGGTCATCGGGCGTGCCGGCAAAGGCATGCGGGGGTCTGCGAAATGCCGCAGGGGCCGCGAGCCGACGAGGTCGGCAGGCATGAGAATCGCCCCGGACGCCCCCGGCGCCATGCCGTTCAAGCCCGCTAGAGGGGGCCAAGTCGAGTCCAGCGCCGACCAGGGCACCATACCACGGGTCGACGCATCGCTTTACAAGGATCTGCTTATAGAGCTAACAAATTTCTCTGAGGTTCGGCAGGGGAATCGCACGGCCGATTGCGCTACACTCCCGCGCTTTGCGCGCCGCGCATCTGCCGCGCCCGCCTCACGGTGAGTGTCTGGCAGTCGCGCCAGGGCAGCGAACGGACAAGAGCTGCCAGGGCCACCAAGCGGCTTGAGATGTGGCCGGCAAGTCTGCGACCCTGATCCCGATATTGGAATCGTGGCGGCCGGGACAGGTTTCCCGGACATCACCCACGTGCTTGAGGATTCACTGCAATGCCGTACTTCGTTTACAAGATTTCACCGCCTCGGGTGCTCGAATACATCGCCACCCTGGATCGCTACCAAGAAGCGCGCGAGATCGTGCGCAGTCAGCGTGCCGAAGAGCCGCGCGACAGCGGTGTCGAATATCGGATGATCTTTGCGCGGCAACAGGGAGAGGCCGAAAAACTCCTCTCCATCCCGCGCGACGAGCGCGTGATTGGAGAGGACTGACCGAAACCTGATGGCTGGCGGTGCCCGGTTGGGCAATCGAGGCAGGCGCGACACAGGGATGCCGCGACTGCGTTGGGCTCGCGACTGCTCAGCGAGCCGTCATGATGAAACTGGAAGGCCGTTCCGCGCCGTAGTACTGGAGAACCTTGCGAACGTAGGACTGGGTCTCCGCGTAGGGCGGAACCGAGCGGCCGTACTTGAGCACGGCGCCCTCGCCCGCGTTATAGCCCGCCACCGCCAACTTCACGTCCTGGTCGAACATATCCAGAAGGTCGCGCAGATAGGCCGCGCCGCCGCGGATGTTCTGGGCCGGATCGAAGCTGTCGTTGACGCCGTAACGCCTGGCCGTCGCCGGCATCAGTTGCATCAGCCCCTGCGCGCCAGCGTGCGACACCGCGCGATGGTTATACGCGGACTCGGCACGGATGACCGCGTGCAAGAGTCCCGGAGACAGCCTGTAGCGGCGTGCATTGGCTGACACGAGGTGCTCGTAGTTAGCGCGCCGCTCAGTCACCGACTTGCTCATGGGTGCGGGTTGGCTGGCGATGACGCGGCCGCGCGCCGTGATGGTTCTGTTCTTGCGATCGAAATCGACGGTGAACTTCTGCTTGCTCTCACGCACCAGCTTGCGCGATTCGCGATGCCACTCCAGCTTGTACCGATTGCCCTTCAGCGGCGTATCTGTGAAATAGACATTACCGGAGCCATCGACGTATTTGAAAACATCAGCATGCGCAACCGGTGCGGACATGGCGGCAAGGACACTCGCCGCCAAGGCAGTCTTCAGTATTCCATACATTGATCAAACCTATCGGTTCAGCCTTCGGTTCAGCGAACATTCGGCCCAGCGAACGTCCGTTCGGCAGACATCTCAATCATAGCGCAGTTCACTCGAAGATGAAGCTAAAATCAGCCGTTTTTGCCGTGCCGATCACACTTCATGCTTGCGAACCAACCATCGCAAGTGCGAACTTCAAGCACGTTAAAGTGCCGTCATGTAGTTTATAACAACGCTCATTAAAAGCCTTCCTTATCAAACATTTACAATTTTTACCTAAAATATTCATTAAGTTAGTTTGAGAATACACTTGAAGTAAGAAAAGAATCAACGCGAAGAAAAATATGATTGATTTCCAAACTTTTCTGTATATAATTTCACACTCCTGAAGCTGACTAACGTCCTAAAGTGTACCGGGGGGAACATGAATCGACGTTACTTCCTAGGGGTTGCCCTAGCCGCCACGACAACGCCTGCCGCTGCTAGCCGACTATTCCAGCGTTCATTCGATCGACCGCGTTCATTATCCTTCTATCACTTGCATACCGAAGAGCGGATCGATGTCACCTATCGCATTGGAGACCGCTACCAGCGATCGGCACTCCAACGGCTAAATTACTTCTTCCGCGATTTCCGGACTGGCGATACGACCAGCATGGATCCGCAATTGTACGATCTGCTCTACGACCTCAAGCACTCGCTGGGCGATTCCGACGCCTGCTACCACGTCATCAGCGCCTATCGCTCGCCAGCCACGAACGCCAAGCTCCGACGCGCCTCCAGCGGCGTCGCAAAGAACAGCCTGCACCTGACGGGTCAGGCAATGGATATTCGCTTCCCCGACTTGCCCACACGCCGCTTGCGTGATGCCGCCATATCGCTCAACCGCGGTGGTGTCGGCTACTACCGTCGTTCCGACTTCGTGCACGTAGATACTGGCGAGATCCGAAAATGGGGTGCCTGAGTTAGCGAAGGGGGTTGCACGGGTCGACCTCCCTTGTGAGCCTCCCGTCGACCGCTGGCGGATCGCTTGGGGGTAATCTGCCAGTAAAAGGAGCTTGGGTCCGTGACCCAAGCTCCTTTTTTGCATGAGGGATCAGGCGTTATCCACAAGGATGGGCAGGTTATCGGTCTCGGCGGGCCAGCTCACTGACGGAAATCAACTCCAGGCCGATTAGCCCTTTGAATTCTGCCGAATGGCACCCTTGGCGACTGAACCGGCTGCAGCCACACCTGATGTCTAAAGGTTGGGCCGAGGACCGAGGCCCAACGAAACGGCACATGAGCCCCTGAGCTCACCCCAAGATTCGAAAGCTCGCCGTGAGATCAGGGACATCGACCTCGTTGACAGCCACTCGCAGCCGCTGGTTGAGCGCAAGCTCCTCACGCGAGCGGATGCGTGCCTCCATCGCCAGCTCGGGAATCAGAATGACCGCTTTGCGGTCATCGAAGCCGACCACCACGCCCTCGCCCTTCCAGCCAGGATTGTCACGCAGAAAGACCAGCTTCCAGTGCTGGTTCGACATCCGCTCGCCGCGGCGCACCGCGACGGAGGCAACGTCCGCCTCACCAACACGCTCCAGCACCTGCTGCTGATCGAGCGGCTCGCGACCATCGAGCCAGGCGCGCAGCTGCTGATGCACGAGCAGATCCGAATAGCGGCGCAAGGGACTGGTCGCGCGCGTGTAGAGCGGGAGCCCAAGACTGGCGTGCACATCCGGCGTGAGCGAGAGCTTGGTCGGCTTGAAGCAGCGACGTCTGGCATACATCGCGGCCAGATCCGACGCCTCTTCCCCGCCGTCCGGCGGAACCTGGGTCGCGAAGGGAATGGGTATCGCGTGCTCCAAACAGAGCCGCGCCGCCGCCTCACCCGCCATGAGCATGGCATCCGTGACCAGATCCCGGCTGCGCAGGCGCGGCAGCGGCCGGATCTGCACCTCACCCGCACGCACCCTCACACTGACTTCGGGCAGGTCCAGCCGCGTCGCACCATTCGCCTTGCGCCGCCGCTGAAAGCCTTCCATCAGGGCGGCAAGGCCGCGGAGCGCCGGATCGGCTGCCGTCAGCCGCTCGTCGGCGGTGGCATAGGTCAGGCGCTCGACGCGAATCCATGTGCGCCTGAGCTGAATATCGGCCAAGTCGCCGTCGGGGGTGCAACGCAATCCGAACGACAAGGCGGGCGAAATCGCTTGAAGCCCGAGACCCAGCCTCTCCGTCACCCGGCTGGGCAGCATGTTGATGATGCCTTCCGGCAGATAGAGGTTCGCCCCGCGTGCGCGCGCCTCCCGCTCCAGGTCCGATTGATGCGAGACCAGCGCGGCCACATCCGCGACATGCACCCAGATGAGATCGCCATCCAGGGCCAGGGCATCGTCCGGATCCTCGCTCCCCTCGTCGTCGATGGCGTAGGCCGTCAAATGGGTGAGATCGAGACGCGCTTCCTCGGGCAGCTCCGGCACCTGGAGGTCTGGATCCCCCAGCGTGATGCCACAGCGCAGCGGATGCGGGTTGTAGCTGCGGTCCCAATGGCCGACCTTCACCAGGGCGCGATGCGCATTCCCCGGCGTCTGCTGATAACCCAGCGCCTCCAGAATGCGACTGTGCTCGGATCTCGCCAGCGCCAATCGCTCCACCTCGCCGAGCCGATCCACGTCCTCGGGCGCGGGACGCGCTGCCTGCATGCGTTCCAGAAAGGCCTTCCAATCACGCTCGGCGGCCTCCTTGGCGGCACGCTCCGCGCGCTCACGTTCGACGACATCGCGCGTGCGCGCCTGAATGGACGCGGGCGTGCCGCTGAAGGTCACACCCTCGGCGACCAACTGCCAGGCCGCCCAGGCCGTCGCCGGCGTGAAGGCATCGAAGGCAAGTTCGGTGAGATCCTTGAGCGTGGTCTCGGCACCCTCCAGCAGCTCCCACGCCTCGCTCAGCTCCCCCTCCTGGGGGACCAGCTCGGAGAGGTTGCGCAGAGGCCCCGGATGCAGCAGCTCGATATCCTTGGGCCGAACACGCTTGTTCTGGCCGCCATCCAGCTCAATCTCGACCTTTTCTCCGAGACTGACTACACGGGCTGGCCGAACCTTGTAAAGCACGAGGCTATCGAGGGGCGGCATTGGTTGATGTGTCGGCAAGATGCTGTGCTCTCTTGAATTGAATGTCCTGAAGGCGCCCGGAGATCGCCTCGGGTGAGCGCCTGGCGATCCCTCGCGCTGCCCCGAGGCGGCGCTGGTGGAACCGACGCGCGACCGAGCAGCCGGGGCGGGAGTGTGGCATCTGGCGCAGGTGGACTCCGTCAGCCCGATCCGACTTTCGATTCCGCGCGATTTCATTGAGAATCGCCGGAGTTTCCTGTTGCCCAGACGCCCGCGTCTGGCGCTAGCCGCCTCGAGGTCCCCTACATGATGAATCAATGGCGAAATTTCCTCATCGCGCGCGGTGCGCGTATCGACGAGCAAAGCAGCCTCTCCTTTCCAGCGTCGCAGACCACATCCGACTGTCGGCTCTTCGACCTGTCGCATCTTGGCCTCATTGCCGTCCGCGGCGCCGACGCCAAGACCTATCTGCAGGGACAGCTGACGAACGATATCCGCGAACTCTCCGAGAGCAACAGTCAGCTCAGCGCCCACTGCAGCCAGAAAGGCCGCATGCTCGCCCTCCTGCGCGTCTTCCAGGTCGGCGACACCCTCTATCTGCAGACCCCGGCGGAGCGCCTGCCCGAGATCATCAAGCGGCTGCGGATCTATATCCTACGCAGCAAGGTGAACCTCGAGGACGCCAGCGACGCGCTGGTGCGCATCGGTCTGGCGGGCGACGGCGCGCCGGACCTGCTGACAGCGCGGGGACTCCCGGCCCCCGAGCAGGAAAACCGGCTCGCCCTCAGCGGCGAGTTCGCCGTCATCCGCATCCCGGGCACCCCGGCGCGCTTCGAGGTGCTGGCCCCCTACTCTGCCATGACCGGTCTCTGGGAGCATCTTGCCGAGCAGGCCGCTCCGGCCGACGCCCAGGACTGGACGCTGCTCGACATCCAGGCCGGGCTTCCGAACGTCTACGATCTGACAGCCGAAGCCTTCGTGCCCCAGATGACCAACCTGCATCTCATCCATGGCGTCAGCTTTCACAAGGGCTGCTATACAGGGCAGGAAGTCGTGGCCCGGATGCAATTCCTCGGCAAGCTCAAGCGCCGCATGTATCTGGCGGAGGTGACCGCCGAGACACCGCCCAAGCCCGGCGATGAACTCTTCTCGCCAGCGAGCACTTCACAGCAGGCCAGCGGCCGCGTGGTCGACGTCGCGCCCATCGCTCCCGGCCGCTACGCACTCCTGGTGGTTGCCGAGATCGCCTCGGCCGACGGCGGCGAAGTCCGTCTGGGCGAGAGCGGGCCTCTGCTCAGCCTGTCGGAACCACCCTATGGTTTCATGGAAGCGACCTGAAGACCCTTCTTCAAGCAGCTGTTCTACAATGGATGCGCCCGGAGAGGCGTACCCCGAGAAGGGATAGAGCAGCGGCCCCATGCGCGCGGGAGCGACAAAGCCCGCGCGACCCATGCGTTGCGCGGCACCCTCAAGCCGTTGACTCCGGCCGCATGTGCGGGAAGAGCAGCACATCGCGAATCGAGGCCGAATCGGTGAAGAGCATCACCAGGCGATCGATGCCGATGCCCTCGCCCGCCGTCGGCGGCATGCCGTGCTCCAGGGCACGGATGTAGTCCGCGTCGAAGTACATCGCCTCCTGGTCGCCCGCCTCCTTCTCCGCCACCTGCTGGCGGAACCGCTCGGCCTGGTCCTCCGCGTCGTTCAGCTCGGAGAAACCGTTGGCGATCTCACGCCCGCCGACGAACAGCTCGAACCGATCCGTCACGAAGGGATCGGCGTCACTGCGTCGCGCCAGCGGCGAGACCTCGGTCGGATACTGGGTGATGAAGGTCGGATCCATGAGCCGCGTCTCGACCGTCTGCTCGAACACCTCGATCTGGATCTTACCCAGGCCCCAGGTCGGTTTGACCTGAATGCCAAGACGCTCGGCCAGCGCCTTGGCCCGTGCGACATCGTCGACGTCCGCCGGCTCCAGCCCCGGGTTGTGCGCGAGGATGGCCTCGCGCACGCTCAGCCGCGCGAAGGGCCGCCCGAAGTCGTAGGTCGCGCCCTGGTACTGGATCTGGCTGCGGCCCAGCACCTCGGTGGCCATGCGCCTGAGCATGTCCTCCGTGAGGTCCATGAGGTCGCGATAGTCGGCATAGGCCTCGTAGAACTCCAGCATGGTGAACTCGGGATTGTGGCGGGTCGACAATCCCTCGTTGCGAAAATTGCGGTTGATCTCGTAGACCTTTTCAAAGCCGCCGACGACCAGACGCTTAAGAAAGAGTTCGGGCGCAATGCGCAGGAAGAGCTGCATGTCGAGCGCGTTGTGGTGGGTCACGAAGGGCCGCGCGACCGCGCCCCCCGGAATCACCTGCATCATGGGGGTCTCGACTTCCAGGTAGCCCCGACCGTTGAGATAGTCGCGCATGAACTGGACGATGCGGGTGCGCACGCGGAAGGTGTCGCGCGTCCCCTCGTTCATGATGAGGTCGAGGTAGCGCTGGCGATAACGGCTCTCCATGTCCGTGAGGCCATGGAACTTCTCCGGCAGCGGACGCAGCGCCTTGGTGAGCAGACGGATGCTGTCGCACCGAATCGAGAGTTCGCCGGTCTTGGTGCGGAACAGGATCCCTTCGGCGCCGAGGATGTCGCCGAGGTCCAGATCGCGCTTGAAGCGCGCGTAGGCATCCTCGCCGACCAGGTCGCGCTGGACGAAGAGCTGCATGCGCCCGGACATGTCCTGGAGATGGGCGAAGCTCGCCTTGCCCATCACGCGCCGCGTCATGAGCCGTCCGGCGACCTTCACGCGCAGCGCGCGCGCCTCCAGCGCCTCGGCGTCCAGCGCCTCATACTCCGCATGCAACTCGCCGACCACGACATCGCGCCTGAAATCGTTGGGAAAGGCGTTGCCCTGCTCGCGCAGCTGGGTGAGCTTGTCGCGGCGCTGCGCGACGAGCTTGTTCTCGTCGGCCGGCTCGGGATGCTCCTGGCCCGCGCTCGCGGCCCTCACGTCTTGGTCGCTCATGGGTTAGGAAATCCTCCGAGACCTCAGAGGCCGCTCTTGAGGCTGGCCTCGATGAAGGGATCGAGATTGCCGTCCAGCACCGACTGGGTGTTGGCGATCTCGACGCCCGTGCGTAGATCCTTGATCCGGGACTGGTCCAAGACATAGGAGCGGATCTGACTGCCCCAGCCGATGTCGGACTTGCTGTCCTCGATCACCTGCTGGCTGGCCTGGCGTTTCTGCATCTCCAGCTCGTAGAGCTTTGCCTTGAGCTGCTTCATCGCCTGATCTTTGTTCTTGTGCTGGGAGCGGTCGTTCTGACACTGGGTCACCAGCCCGGTCGGCAGGTGCGTGATGCGCACCGCGGACTCGGTTCGGTTGACGTGCTGCCCGCCCGCCCCGCTGGCCCGATAGACATCGATCCGCAGATCCCCCGGATTGATCTCCACCTCGACGCTGTCATCGATCTCCGGCGACACGAAGACGGCCGCGAATGAGGTATGGCGGCGATTGCCCGAGTCGAATGGCGACTTGCGCACCAGCCGATGCACGCCCGTCTCGGTGCGCAACCAGCCGAAGGCATAATCGCCGCTGAACTTGATGGTCGCGGACTTGATCCCCGCCACCTCGCCGGGCGACACCTCCATCAACTCCGTCTTGAAGCCGCGGCGCTCGCCCCAGCGCAGGAACATACGCAGCAGCATCTCGGCCCAATCCTGTGCCTCGGTCCCGCCCGAGCCGGCCTGGACATCGACGAAGGCGTTGTTGGCATCCGTCTCACCCGAGAACATGCGCCGGAATTCGAGATCCGCTACCCGCCGCTCGTGCTTGGCGAGGTCGGCCGCCAGGGATTCCAGGGTCTCCTCATCGCCCTCTTCCGCGACGAGCGTCAGCAGATCATCGGCATCCGCAAGCGCCGTTGTCAGCTCATCGACCGTGATCACGATCCCTTCGAGCATCGCCCGCTCACGCCCGAGCGCCTGAGCGCGGCTCGGATCATTCCAGATCGCCGGATCCTCAAGCTCCCGGAGGACCTCAGTCAGCCGATCCTTGCGCTCGGCGTAGTCAAAGATACCCCCTAAGGGACTCGACGCGTCCCTTCATATCGTTGATGTGGAAGACGAGGGGATTGATGTCGAGCATGGGACAGCTCCGCACGGATAAAACCGTGCATTATAGAAGGTTCTGTAGCGAAGACGCCAGCGTGCGAAGGCGCGATTCGAGCACGGATGATCACGGTCAGCGGCCTGGAGGTGATAGCCTGTTGTACGGGGATGGCGCCCGGGCTGGATGGCGCTCAGGATGTTCACAGATCGAATCGAAGAAGCCTTGTGAAGGCGCAAGCTCATGTGAAGGCGCAAGATCAAGGTCAGCACTCAGGTGGCCGGAGTGAGGAGCAAGGCATCCGCATGCATCTGCTGATCGTCGAAGACAACCCGGATCTCGCGGGCAACCTGAATGATTTCTTCGACGTGCGCGGACACAGCGTCGACCTGGCGCAGAACGGCCTCGCTGGGCTCAACTTCGCGCTCGAGCATGACTACGACGTCATCGTGCTGGATGTGATGCTGCCCGGCATGAACGGCCTGGAGATCTGCGCCCGACTGCGCGCCGCGGGACGCGACGTGCCTGTGCTCATGCTGACCGCCAGGGACACCTTGCCCGACAAGCTGAAGGGGTTCGACAGCGGCGCCGACGACTACCTCGTCAAACCCTTTGCATTGCCGGAGCTGGAGGCGCGGCTGAGCGCGCTCGCCAGACGCGCGCGCCGGGAGACCGCCCGCGCCCTGCTGCGCGTCGGTGATCTGACCTTCGATCAGGACCGGTTGCGCGTGGAGCGCGCGGGGCAGCGGATCGAACTCGCACCCATTCCGCTCAAGATCCTCCAGCTGCTGATGCGCCGAGCGCCTGGCGTGGTGCGCCGGGAGGAGATCGCACTGGCGATCTGGGGCAACGATCCGCCGGACAGCGACTCGCTGCGCGCGCACGTCCACGCCCTGCGCAGCGCCCTGGATCGGGGCGCGGCGGTCCAGCTCCTCCACACGGTGCGCGGCATCGGCTACCAGCTCGCCGAGCCCGATGAACGCTAGACGCAGTCTGCGCCATCGCGTGGCCGTCACCTTGGCCGTCTTCAGCGCGACGGTCAGCCTCACGCTCGCGACCTTCATGTATCTGGCCTCGCACGATCTGGAGCGTCGCCTCATCGACGACACGCTCACAGCCGAACTGGACGACGCCGTGGCGCGGCGCCAGCGCAACCCCCAATCGCTGCCGGAGCGCACGGCCACCATTCGCGCCTTCGTGGTCGCGCCCAGCGGGGGAACCACGCCGGTGCCGGCCGAGGTCGCGGCGCTCGCGCCAGGGCGTCATGAGTTGACGCTGGACGCAACACCCTACCGCGCCGGCGTGCGCGTCGTCGCGGACCGGCGGTTCGTCGTCCTCTTCGATGTGAGCGCGCTGCAGCGGCGCGAGCATGTCTTTTTGCTGCTGCTCGCGGCGAGTGTGCTGCTGGTGACCCTCGGCTCGGCGATTGCCGGGCGCTGGCTGGCATCCTTCGTGGTCGCGCCCGTGACCGAGCTGGCGCGGCGCGTGTCGGCATTGCGCCCGGAAGATCCGCCGCGACCCCTCGCCGCCGAGTTCCCCTGGCACGAGGTTCAGCAGCTCGCCACGGACTTCGATGGCTATCTCGCCCGACTCCACGACTTCATCGAGCGTGAGCGTTTCTTCACGGCGGATGTGAGTCATGAGCTGCGCACGCCCTTGACGGTGGTGGCCGGTGCCGCCGAGCTTCTGCAGACCGATCCCGCGCTGAGCGGGCGCAACCAGTCGCGCGTCGCCAGAATCGCGCGCGCGGTCGCCGAGATGCATGAGATGACGGAGGCGTTGCTGGCCCTCGCCCGGGAGCAGAAGAGCGGCGCGGCGGGGTCGATGGGGTGCGATGTCGCGCACGTGGCCGAGGAGTTGGTCGAGCGCTATCGGGACCTCTTTCCTGGCAAGCCGGTCGCGCTCGCGCTGGAGGTGAAGGAGCGCCCGCGCCTGCCGGCCGACCCAGCAATGCTCTCCATGGTGCTGGGCAATCTGCTGCGCAATGCCCTTGCCTTTACGCAAGAAGGGCGTGTGGTGCTGCGCGTCGAGGCGGGCTGCGTCGAGATCGAGGACACCGGACCAGGTCTGGGACCCGACGCGGGGCGCGACCTCTTCCAAGCCTTTGTCCGCGGCGGCGAGAGCGCGGGCGTTGGGCTGGGTCTCTCGCTGGTTCAGCGGCTGTGCGCGAAGGAGGGCTGGAGGGTTCAGCTCGGCAATCGCGTGGGCGGCGGCGCGAAGGCGCGGCTGATGTTCACGGGCGATGACGACGGGCACCTCGACTGAAAGGCGCCCGAGGCAGCATCAAAGGCACAAGAACACGCAGCCTCGAGGCGCCTTAACCTTCCCTTAACCTGTCCTTTTCATTCCCTTGACGACGCTTTCGCTAGGCTGGCGCGATGACCTTGATGACAGCCTAACGCTGGGAGTCGCTCATGCACCCACTCCACCTCCATGCGATCACGCCGCCCGAATCGCATCCGCCGATCCGGGTCCTATGGCACCTGCCGTTGATACTGGCGGGTCTGGTCGCGGCCTATGAGCTGGGAGCCGGACACCTGGTGCTTGCCGCGCTGGTCGCGGGCCTGTTGCTGGCGTTCCAGACGCGGATGGACAGGGCCGACGGGGGGCGCGCCTCGGGCAACGTCTCGTCCCGAGGCGCCAAGGGTGACGGCGGCACCCGCTGCGCCTCCGCGACCCAGCCCCCGCTTGGCAACAGGCCCATGGTCCTCGACGGCGGGAGTTTGGAGCATCGGCAGCAGTGCGCGCGAGGGCGCTGATCTGAAAAGACCCGAGCGGCGAGGCCGTCTCGGGTCAGCCTTGGGCACCACGCTGGCCGAGGCTTATCCGGCCTTCGGACTCGGCGAGGTCTTGGTGGTTCCAACCGGCGCTGCGACCACATGGGTGGTCAAAACGAGGCCGTCACGGACCTGCTTCAGCTCCAGGTTGGCCTCATGCAGCTTGTCCTGATCGATGAACTGAATGGCGCGATCCACGGACTGGGTCGTCTCGGCGAGCGGCATGCTCACCGTCTGGTCCACCAAGGCGAGATCGACCAGACGCAGCGCCTCAGCCGCCGCACCGCGGTCGCCCTGACTCAGATGCGCATTGGCCTTGGCAACAGCCGCCGTGCGGGCCTCGGCTTGATCGGTCTTGGCGCTCGCAGACGCGGCTGGACTGTTCTGCGCGGTCTTGCCCTGGCTCGATGCGGTCTCGGCAGAGCCCTTGGCGCTCTTCGCGTTGGCCAGGGAATAGCTCTCGACGACTTGCATCTCTGACATGATCGGGATCATGTCGGCCGTGACGGATTGCGTCTGGTGTTCGACCTCCTTGCCGTCCCGACGGACATCAGTCTGGACCTTGATTGGTTTGTCCTCGGATTTGACTTGATCGAGCAGCGTGCGCGCCTCCTTGAGCAGGTTCCTGGCGTTGTCCACATAGCCGTCATTGACGGCGACCCGCGCCAGATGGATGTCGTTGATGGCCGCCAGCCCATGCTCGGAGAGTTCGATCTGATCCTTGGCTTGGGGTCCGCCGGAGACCTGCTGAGAGACCTCGGTACCGGCCGATGACTCGGCCTTCTGGGTTTCGGCATACAGCTGTCCGGCCCCAGCGACACCCAGGGCGACGACGGTCATTACAGCGATGGCTTTCGTAGGCTTCATGGTCTTGGCTCCTGTCGATAGGTGTTCGATTCTGTGTTGGTTTTCGATTCTGCGTGTGCGGGTCTGTACGAGTCCGTCTCATGCTGCTGACGCTTGATGGCTCTAGGGCTCCTGCCCCGTTCCCCGGATCGACTCCTTTCGTTGGGTGCAATGATGGGACAAGGCGAATTACCGCTCGCTGTCCGGCGCATTACGGGAGCGTCACGATTGTGCGCAGCTGCGAGCGATTGCCTCCGGTGTCCAGCCAGTAGCGCCGATGCGCTTGGCTGCGGATCACGCACACCTGACCACGAAGAAGCGCGATACAGGTCATTGATCGTGATCATCATGATCTTCCGGTTCGCGTTCGGATTTCCCGGACTTCGGTCCGACGACCACTCCCTGACTCCAATAAGACGAGGAAGACCTATGTACAAATCCGTGATCCTGACACTCTCACTCGCGGCCGCGGGCACCGCTATCGCAGCCGATCACTCCGCCCACTGGGGCTATACGGGCGAGACTGGACCCGAGCACTGGGGCGACCTGGATTCCCATTTCGAACTCTGCAAGAACGGCAAGAACCAGTCGCCGGTCGACCTGGCCCACATCGTCGACTCGCAACTACCACCGATTGGTTTCCATTACAGCAGCGGCGGCGTTGACGAGATCAACAACGGCCACAGCGTTCAGATCGACTACGACGCGGGCAGCACCATTTCGCTGGACGGCCACGACTACGAGCTCAAGCAGTTCCACTTCCACACGCCGAGCGAAAACCACATCAACGGCAAGGAGTACCCGATGGAGGCCCATCTGGTGCATGCGGACGCCGACGGCAACCTGGCGGTCATCGCGGTCATGTTCGAGGAAGGCCCCGCAAACGCCGCGCTCGCGCAGCCCTGGAGCGTCATCCCAGGTCATGCGGGTGAACACGCGCATCTCGCAACCAAGGCGTCGGCCGAGGGACTGCTCCCCGCGGACCGCGACTACTACAGGTTCAACGGCTCGCTGACCACACCGCCGTGCAGCGAGGGCGTCGTCTGGCTCGTCCTGAAGCAGCCGGTCACCGCCTCGGCCGAGCAGATCAGCACCTTCTCCAAGGTGATGGGACATCCCAACAACCGCCCGATCCAACGTCTCAACGCCCGCCTGGTCATCGACTGAGAGGCAGGCGCTCGTCTGCAACCCTGAAGCCGCGGCGGCATCGGAATCCGCCCCGCTTGGCTCCGGCGGGCGCCGCCACCACTTCGTGGCGGATGCAACACACATCCGTCGAACCGCTCCGTGAGGCCGTCACCGGCGTGATCCTGGCTGGCGGCGCCGGTCGTCGCATGGGTGGGCTGGACAAGGGGCTGGTGGAGGTTGCGGGCCGCCCCCTCGTCGAGTGGGTCATCGATGCCCTGTCACCTCAGGTCGGCACCCTCCTGATCAGTGCCAACCGCAATCTCCCGGCCTATGCCGCCTATGGATTCGCCGTCGTTCAGGACACCGGACCGGGTTTGAATGGCCCCTTGGCCGGCATGCTCAGCGCGATGCGAGCCGCTACCACGCCCTGGATCCTCACCTTGCCCTGCGACACGCCGCACCCACCCGTGGATCTGCGCAGCCGCCTTGCGCGAGCCCTGATCGACGCCGAGGCCGACCTGAGCGTCGCCCTCGACGGCCAGCGACGCCACTCGGTGCACGCGCTACTCCCCGTGGCGCTCGCCGATCACCTCGCCGCCTATCTCCACAGCGGAGGGCGCAAGGTCGAGAGCTGGCAGGCTCAGCATCGCGTCGCCTGCGCGGATTTCAGTGACAGATCCGACGGCTTCGCGAACCTCAACTCGATCCACGACGTCGCGGCGTTCGAGCGTCATATCACCCGAACGCCCAAGTCTGACGCTGGAACCGGCGAGCCGAAATGAGCGCCGAGAATCCGGCCCCATAGCCCCTCTTGACAGCATTTTCAGCGCACCTTAATTTACATAATGCAAGCGCTCATCCGAGGCTTGCTGCTCAAGCGGTTCCCGTTGGAACGCCCTTTCCCATATTGCTCATGAGAGGATATGCCCATGACCAACATCGATTTTTCACCACTTCTCCGCTCCATGATCGGTTTCGATCGCATGACGGCGGCGCTCGAGAACGCCTCGCGCGCTGAGTCGGGCGGATACCCGCCTTACAACATCGAGGCGAACGGCGAGAACGACTATCGCATCACCATGGCCGTCGCCGGGTTCGCCGAGAAGGATCTGAGTCTCGAGGTCAAGGAGAACATTCTGACCATCTCCGGCGGGCGCCCCGAGTCCGACGATCATCCGCGCAAGTATCTCTACCGCGGCATTGCAAACCGGAGCTTCGAACGCAAGTTCCAACTTGCCGACTATGTGCGCGTGGTGGAGGCGCAGCTTGAGCATGGCCTGCTCCACGTCGATCTCCGGCGGGAGATTCCGGATGCCATGAAACCCCGCAAGATCCAGATCCGCGGCGGAGCCAAGGCCAGTGGCTTCATCGACGCCAGCGCGAGTGACGCCGCTGCCTGACATCGCCCCCTGAACACGGTTAGTTTAAATGATCGCCGGGCGAAAGCTCGGCGTTTCCGTTGTCACAAGGATGGCCCACGCAAGATACTGAGACGCCGGACTTTCGTCGGAGTCGACATCCTCCGGTCCGATCATCGGGCGTTCAACAGGTTGCGCTCATTGATTTCCACTGCGGAATTCGTCAGCCTCAGGCTTTCGAGTCCATGCCACCTCGGAGGCTGAGCACAATGCGCGCGCTGACAGCAATGACCGTTTGGGTCCTGATCTTCACAGCCATCGCCGGCCAGGCGCTCGGCGCTGAGGACAGCGCGGGATGGCGCCAAATCGCACCGCAGGCGGACGCCGATCATCCCCAGCGTTCGCCGAGCTGCTCCGGCGGCCCCGTCCTCGCCTGGACAGACTCGGGGGCGATATGGGCCGAGGCCGACACTCGCTTTTCCTTCTTCCTACGCGACGGAGATCCCAACCGTCTACTCATCATCTGGGATGGGGGTGGCGCCTGCTGGGATTTCAACAGCTGCATCGGCGCAGGCATGCGCCTGACCCCGATCTACGATATGCGTGTCGACGAAACGCCCGAGTCGCTGGCCGCCTTCGGCGGGATCGCCGACCGCGACGACCCGCGCAACCCGGTGCGCGACTACACCCAGGTCTTCATTCCTTACTGCACCGGCGACCTGCATTACGGCTCGCGCGATACGACCTATGACCTCCCCTTCGGCGGCCAATGGACGATCCGCCATCGCGGACAGCTCAATGTCATGGCCGTCCTGGACGCCTTGCGCTCCCGCTATGACGCGCTTGGGACAGAGCCCGCAGAGATCGTTCTGGTGGGTGTCAGCGCCGGCGGCTACGGCGTGCTCCACAACTACCCGGCCGTAACGCGCACCTTCCCGACCACGGAGAAGATCAGCGTCCTGGTCGACTCTGCGAATGGCGTCATGACCGAGCAGCTCTATGCCACGGCACTGGAACCTGACGGCGCGTGGGGAGTCTGGTCGAATCTGGATGAGTCACTCCAGAACGCCTATGCGTCCGGGCCAGAGACGCTGCTGACCCAAACATTCCAGGATCTTGCCTGGGAGCATCCTCAAACACGCTTCGGCCAATATACACGCGTCACGGACGGCACACAGATCCTCTTCTACAACCTTGCCAGACATATGGATGACCCCTGGACCTGGTTCGATCTGTCAGAGGTCATCCTCGCCGGACTGGACTGGACTCAGAAGGCCCAGAACACGATGTGGGACATCGCGGCCACGACCGGGAACTATCGGCTATACCTAGGTGCAGGCACGGAGCACACCATCCTGGGCGAGGCGAGCTTCTACGAGGAGCGATCTGGAGGCGGCGTGCTGTTCTCGGATTGGTTTTCCGACATGCTCACGCAGCCGCTGGACGCTTGGAGCCGGTGGCAGAATCTAAGCTGCGCACCGGCTTGCCTCGTGTCCGGCTGGCCCTTCTAGCGGCACAGGTTCAAGGGTCTGTGTATCTTTTTTCACGCATAGTGTGCTTTTACCACATCCAGTGCTATGCTTTGCCTCAAGGGATTTCACCTCGTTCGGAATGCACGGCCCGAGACTGCTGGGCGGATCTCGGAGAGGCGACACCCTGGGGTGGCGGAGGCACGCTTCCGTCAAAGACTGGCGCAAACCGAAACCAGCGCAATGACCAGAATGTACACAATCGGTTCAAGCGCGCAAGGGATGACCACCAGCTCGCTCACCGGGAGCACACAATGAAAACGTCTCGAATTCTCTTCGGCTTACTGTTGATGCTCACCACAACGGCAGGCGTGCAGGCGGCATTCACAGGTAATTTCCTGCAAACGCCAACCCTGGCCAACTTCTTGGAGAGCGTGATCGACATCGAGGATTGGAACATCCGCAGGAACGACTTCAACGGTGGTTATCCCGTCCTGCGGATCTGGTTCGAGAACGATCATGGAAAGGTCAAAAGTAGTCTCTACCTCGATGTAGCCGGTCACGACGCGCTGCCCAGCCTTGCCTTTCGCGAAAACCAATGGCCGAAGGCATTACCGGACATTCAGTGGACCATCATTGGCGTCCTGCCACGGGAAAGACAGGCGCCCGCCGTTCCGATTCCGGGCGCGGTTTGGTTGTTCGGCTCAGGACTGGTCGGCTTGGTGATGTTGGGCCGCAAGCGGTTGCGCGGGGAAACCAAGGGGGATTGAGTCAGGCTGATCTCCCACCGCCCGAGCTGGGTTCTCGCTGGCGACCTAGCTCGGACGCGCCGACACCGATTGCGCACCCCCATCCGCCCGCATTGACCCCAAGCCCCCACTGACCCTGTCGCACGCGGGCAGGCGCGATCCATGACCTCGGATCCATGATCTTCGAAGCCGCGCCCTTCAGCCGGCGCATGAGGCCGTCCGCTGCCTCCGGTCAGCGTTGCGCGATCTCGGCTCGAGGATTAATTTCTATGGCCTTTCCTCAGCCACGCGTCTCAGAATCATGCATTTCAAGAGAATCATGCACCTCAAGGACAGCTTCCGAGGCATCGGTCTTCTGTGCATCCTGGTCACACCCTTGACCCTGTCTTACGCCGGTCTGCCACCCGTCGTCGATGGTCAACCGCTCCCCACGCTGGCGCCGATGCTGGAGCGGGTCGTGCCAGCCGTGGTGAACGTCTCGACCGTCACGCGAATCGAAGCCGCCGAGCATCCGCTCCTCAGAGATCCGTTCTTCCGCCACTTTTTCGATGTGCCGCAAGGACAGCCGCGCCGCGAGAACAGCAGCCTGGGCTCTGGCATCATCGTGGACGCCAAACGCGGGCTCGTGCTCTCCAATCATCACGTCATCGCCAAGGCGGATGAGATCCGGGTGACGCTGCACGATGGACGGACGCTGGAGGCAAGCCTGATCGGCACGGACCCAGAGACCGATGTCGCTGTGCTGAAGATCCCGCCAGAGAACCTCATCGCCCTCCCCTTCGCCGATTCCGATGGTCTTCGGGTCGGCGATTTCGTGGTGGCCATTGGCAACCCCTTCGGCCTGAAGCAGACGGTCACCTCGGGTATCGTCAGTGGCCTGGGGCGCACCGGTCTTGGCATTGAGGGATACGAGAACTTCATCCAGACCGATGCCTCCATCAATCCAGGTAACTCGGGCGGCCCCCTGGTCAACCTGCGTGGTGAGCTGGTAGGCATGAACACGGCAATCCTCGCCCCTGGCGGGGGCAATATCGGCATCGGTTTCGCGATCCCCGCCAACATGGCGCGCGCCATCATGGAGCAAATCGCCGAGTTCGGTGCCGTCAGGCGTGGCCTCTTCGGGGTGAGCGTTCAGGATCTCACCGACGAGCTGTCCAGCGCCCTGGATATTCAGGACCGCAACGGGGCGCTCGTGACCACGGTCGAGCGAGGATCAGCAGCGGACGAAGCCGATCTGCGTGAGGGTGACGTCATCGTCGCGATCAACGGCAAACCCGTGGGCAGCGCGACGGATCTACGCAATGCGTTCGGACTCTTGAGAGTCGGTGAAACAGTCGAGCTGGACGTCGTGCGCAATGGCCGCCAACGTCGGCTGAGTGGACGCATCGCCGATCCCTACCGTGACTTCGTGACCGGCGACACGGTCGCCGCGAGTCTCGAGGGCGCCTTGCTCGGGGAGCTGAATCCGCGAGACACCGTTCCCGCAGTCCCCGTAGGCACCGTCGAGCCGGATAGTCCAGCCTGGCATGCGGGACTGCGCGAGGGCGACCGCATCATCCAAGTCAATGGACAGCGGATCGGCGGCCTGAGAGACATCGCCGTCGTGCTCCGAACCTCCAAGGGGCTTTTCAGCGTGAGAATCCAGCGCGGCGACGATCTCGTTCTGCTCGCGCGCCACTGATTCAGCAGGGATTCAGGATGACCTGGCTAGGATGACCTTCAAGACGGGAGACACGGCTTCCGTCTCTACGACGAGAGGAGATCATCCGATGAAAACGCAACGCCTAGTCACACTGCTGTCCGTCGCCACCATGGCAAGCGCCCTGCTCCTGCCTACATTGGCCTCGGCCCACGGGCGCCAAGACCATGGGGATCAGGGCAAGGAGGCGCGCTGGGCGTCCCCGCCACCCAAGCATGCCCCATGGCGCGAAGACCGACATGAGAAACGCCATCACCACAAGCACAGCAAGTGGGATCACCGGCGAGACAGACGTGATGCGCGTGTGCGGGTCTACGTGGCCGATCCAAGGCACCCGCCGCATCCCCGTCGCCCCGCGCCATCCAAGCTGCACCTCGGGAACGGTCTGACCATCATCTATCGCTAAGCGTCGCCAGCGCGACCCGGCCGGTTCCGGATTTCGGAACCGGCGGGTCGACACCGCGGATGCGCCATCCTCCGACGATCGGCGCCGAACGCCCGAGTTGTGCTAGATTCCTGACGACGCGCCGAGCCAAGGGAGCCACGTTCATCATGAGACTGTCCAGGGTACCGCCAATCCTTCTGATGTTGCTCGCCACCCTCTCCGCGGCCTGGGTCACGCCCAGCCAAGGCGCTGCCACGACGGCGGCCGCGGCGGGCGAGATCGCTCAGCGGCAGACCGGCGGTCGCGTCCTTGCCGTCAAGCCGACCGATGGCGGCTTTCAAGTCAAGGTGCTGACACCGGATGGCAAAGTCCGCTACGTCTTCGTGCCGAGCAGCTGACGCCTGCCCGCGCCCCCGATCGACCGACCACCTGCCATGCATATCCTTATCATCGAAGACGAGCCGGAGCTGCGCCGTCAGATCACCGAACGACTGAAACGCGAATCCTGGGTCGCCGAAGGGAGCGGTGACGGGCAGGAAGGTCTCTATCTGGCATCGGAGTACAGCTTCGATGCGGCCATCGTCGACCTCGGGCTTCCCGGACTCTCCGGCCTGGAGATCATCCGCCAGCTTCGCGCCAAGGAGAGCCTGCTCCCCATCCTCATCCTGACCGCGCGCGATCGCTGGCAGGACAAGGTCGAGGGGCTTGAGGCGGGCGCGGATGACTACCTGGTCAAACCCTTCCATAGCGAGGAACTCCTTGCGCGGCTGCGCGCGCTGGTTCGGCGCGCGGCTGGCACGGCTTCCCGCGAGCTGCGGATTGGGCCGCTCAGGCTGGACCTCAACGCCGAGCAGGTCTGGATCGAGGAGCGCCCGGTCGAGCTCACGGCCTATGAATATCGCCTGCTCGAACTGCTCGCTACCAGCCGCGGGAAGATCCTGTCGAAGCAGGCGCTCGCCGATCGGCTCTATCCGCACGACGAGGACCGGGAGAGCAACGTCATCGAAGTCCTTGTCGGACGGCTCAGACGCAAGCTGGACCCCGAGGGTCAACTCAGTCCGATCGAAACGCTCAGGAGCCGAGGGTATCGCCTCGCACTGGCGGAAGACGCGCACGAGGACGGCGGCGGGTGAGGTCACTGCGCACCCGCGTGCTGGTCTCGGCCGCGGCGGTGCTCACCATCGTCGTCCTCTTGACGAGTCTGGCCCTGGAGCAAGCCGTGCGCGACGCCGTGCTCAAGGCACGCGAGGAGCGTCTGCAGGCGCAGGTCTTCCTCCTCATGGCGGCGGGCGAGGAAGACAAGAACGGCCTTGTCTTCCCGAACGCGCTCGCCGAATCCCGCCTCAGCCTGCCCGGCTCCGGACTCTATGCCGAGGTGCTGGACGCGCTCGGCGATCCCGTCTGGAAGTCGCCCTCCGCCATGGGTCTCGACGAACCCACACCGCTGCCACTGCCGCCCGGCGAGCGCCGCTTCGAGCGTCTTCCGGGCGATGCGGGCAAGGCGTATCTGGTGCTCGCCTTCGGCGTCACCTGGGCAACTGGCCCGGTTCCGCAGGACTATACCTTCCTCGTCGCGGAAGACGCCGCGGCCGTCGAGGCGGAGGTCGGCGAATTTCGCGCCAGCCTCGCCGGCTGGCTGGGCGCCATGACGCTGCTGATGCTGGTCGCCCTGGTGTTGGTTCTGCGCTGGGGCTTGAACCCCCTGCGCCATGTGGCAACCGAGGTCGCCCTCATCGAAAGCGGCGAACGCGCTCAGCTCCTAGGCCGTTATCCCGAGGAGATCCAGGCACTGACGGACAACCTCAACGCCCTGCTCGCCCACGAGCGCGCCCGCCAACGCCGTCTCGACAACACGCTCGGCGACCTTGCGCACAGTCTGAAGACACCCTTGGCCGTGATGCGGGGCGCCCTCGAGGAGGCACCACTGCCAGCATCCGCAATCGCACTCCTGGGCGAGCAGCTCATCCGGATGGGGACGATCGTCGAATACCAGCTGCAACGTGCCCGAGCCAGTAACCAGCAGGCCGCCACCCTGGCACCGCCGGTGCCGGTCCGAGCCACGGCCGAGCGCCTCATCGCCTCGCTGCGCAAGGTCCATCGCGACAAGGCGGTCGAGGTCGTGATCGAGATCGCCCCCTCGCTGCAGTTTCGGGGCGTCGAGGGCGATCTCATGGAGATGCTGGGCAACCTGCTCGAAAACGCCTTCAAATGGTGCGATCGCAGGCTCCACCTGACGGCGACTGGAGGCTCTGAGCTGAGGCTCTCGGTCGAGGACGACGGCCCCGGAATTGCCGCGGAAGCCGTGTCGCGGCTGCTCGAGCGCGGCGCGCGGGCAGACGAGTCCGCCCCCGGCCACGGCATCGGCCTGGCGGTCGTCCGCGAGATCAGCGACGCCTATGGGGGCCGACTCGCACTCGACCTCAGCCCGCTGGGCGGCTTGCGCGCGCGGCTGTGCCTGCCCGGCTGAAACGGCTTCGCTGCTCAAGCGATGGGAAGGCCATCGGGCCGGAGCGCCTCGCTCCATGGGGCGTCGTCCGCCGGGGCTGGGTGCACTTGACAGACTGCGGTGTGACAAAGAAGAATTCAGTCACACTCAGGGACAGCAAGGACCAGCCCAACATGAGACGCGATGCAGCCATTGAAGCCATGACGCCATTGCTCCTGGCACTCTCGTTCATGACCTTCTCGCTCCTCACTCCCCTGGGCGCCGAGGCCCATTTTCAGGAGCTGATTCCTTCAACCGACATCGTCACGGCCGAGACGGGCAAGGAGATCGCGCTGGATCTCAGATTCACGCATCCGATGGAGCGCGGCCCGCTGATGGACATGGGGCAACCACTTCGTTTCGCCGTGCGCGGACCGGGCGGCGAGGAGGACTTACTCAGCGAACTCAGGCCGCAAACCATCGAGGGAAAACAGGCGTTCACGGCCAACTATCAGGTCAAGCGACCGGGCGACTACGTCTTCTTCGTCGAGCCCGCCCCCTACTGGGAGCCCGCCGAAGGGGTCATGATCAAGCACTACACCAAGGTGGTGGTGGATGCCTTCGGCGCCGAGGACGGCTGGGATGCCGAGATCGGCCTACCCGTCGAAATCGCACCTCTGGTGAGGCCCTACGGTCTTTGGACCGGCAACCAGTTCCGCGGCATCGTCAAGCAGAATGGCCGACCTGTCCCCTTCGCCGAGGTCGAAGTCGAGTGGCGCAACGACGGCAGCCTGACACCACCGTCCGACCCATTCATCACCCAGGTGGTCAAGGCCGATGGCAATGGCGTCTTCAGCTACGTCATGCCCAGAGCCGGCTGGTGGGGCTTCGCCGCCCTGCTGGAGGGCGACGCGCCCATGAAGAACCCGGAGGGGAAGGAGGTTCCCATGGAGGCGGGCGCGCTCATCTGGGTTCAGGTCCGCGACATGCGGTGATCCGAGGACACAACGACCTTGGCCCACATCCCAGACGCAATCCTCTCGACCCCGGTCCTCGTCACCGGCGGCCTGGTGTCGGCAAGCCTGCTCGCGGCGGCCCTGCGCCGGTTGGATTACGACCGTGTTCCGCAGGCCGCCGTGCTGTCGGCGGCCTTCTTCGTCTCCTCTCTGATCAACGTCCCGGTCGGCCCAAGCAGCGTTCATCTGCTGCTCAACGGCCTCATGGGCCTGCTGCTCGGCTGGACCGCGGTTCCAGCCCTCTTGGTCGCGCTCATCCTCCAAGCGGCCTTCTTCGGTTTCGGAGGCATTTTGGTGCTGGGCGTCAACACCATGAACATGGCTGTGCCAGCGCTGGTCTGCGCACTTCTGGTCGCGCCCTGGATGCGGCGTCTGCCCGCGGGCAGGCGTTTCTGGGGGGGCTTCGCCGCGGGTAGCCTGGGCGTGCTGATGACGGGGCTGATGGTCGCCCTGGCCCTTGGCCTCAGCGCAGACGCCTTCACCCCCGCCGCCAAGGTGCTGGCCGTCATCTATCTGCCGTTGGCGCTGGTGGAAGGACTCATCACCGCGACCATCGTCGGCTTCATCCAGCGCGTCGCGCCTGAGCTGCTGGCGCCAGTGGAGTCTGCCCATGCGTAATCTCCGCCGCGACCGCGTCCGCCGCCTGTGCCGCGTCTCGATTGCGCTCTGCGCCTGGGCGCTGAGCGGACCGGCGCTCGCGCACAAGCTCAAGGTCTTTGCCTCGGCCGTCGGCGATCGCATCGAAGGCACCGCCTATTTCGCCGGGGGCAACAAGGCCAGCGGCGCCATCGTGGTGATTCTGGACGCGGACGGCCACGACCTCGCGCACCTGAGACCGGCCACGGACGGCAGCTTCAGTTACCAGGCGCTGGCCCCCGTCGAACATCGCGTCATCGCCAGGACCGATGATGGACATCAAGCCGAGTGGCGAATCACGGCCGCCGAGCTCAGGCCTGCGTTCGGGGGCACCCTCGCGCCCAACCCGTCCCCTTCGATGTCGGCGGCCGCGCCAGCGATCACGGCCGGATCACCGCCCGAGGTCGCCTCGCCCCCATCCCCCGAGCCCGTCGGCCCCGAAACGCTCTCCGCGATCGAGCTGGCCGTCGCCCACCAAATTCGACCGCTGCGCGAGCAGCTCGCGGCAGCCGAGGACAGGGCGCGGCTTCATGACATCCTCGGCGGCATCGGCTACATCCTGGGGCTCGCGGGGCTGACCCTCTGGTGGCGCTGCCGCAAGACGGACGCCCGCGCGTGAGCGGAGCGCGTCTGCCGTCGCCCCAGACCCAAGGCTGGATCGCCGCCCGAGATCCGCGCCTGCGCATCAGCGCCGCCCTGCTCTTCGCGCTGGTGACGGTGAGTCTCGACCAGATACCCGCCACCCTCGCCGCCTTCCTCATGGCGGCCGCCTTGGCGTCAGCCACCCGAATGCGGCTGAAGGACATCGCGAGACGCCTGCTTGCCCTGGAGGGCTTCATGCTGGTGCTCTTGATGACGTTGCCCTTCACCGTCCCGGGCAACCCCATCATCGGCACTGGTACCCTAAGAATCACCGACGCGGGGCTGCACCTGGCTGGACTCATCCTGCTCAAGGCCAACGCCGTCGTGCTTGCGCTGCTCGCGCTCGTCGGCACCCTTGAGCCGGTTGTCTTCGGACATGCGCTGGCGCGGCTTGGCGTGCCGGAGAAGCTGGTGCATCTGCTGCTCATGACGGTGCGCCAGATCCATCTGCTGCATGAGGAATTCCTGCGGTTGCGTCAGGCGATGCGAGCCAGGGCCTTCGTCCCGCGCAGCAATCGGCACACCTGGCGCAGCTATGGCTTTCTGATCGGCATGCTGCTGGTGCGCAGTCTTGCCAGGGCCCAGCGCATCCTCGACGCCATGCGCTGCCGCTGTTTTCAGGGTCAGCTCTATCTGTTGGATTCGCGGGTGTGGACGCCGCGGGATACGCTCGCGGGCGCGGGCTTCGCCGCCGTGCTCGTCAGTCTCCCCGTCCTGGACCGAATGACGCGATGAACGAGACCCTCATCGAGCTGCGGCAGATCGCCTTCGACTATCCGGACCGCGCCGTGCTCCAGGACGTGAGCTTCGGGATTCATCGCGGCGACCGCGTCGCCCTGGTCGGCCCGAACGGAGCCGGCAAGACCACTCTCCTGCACCTGGTGGTTGGCCTCAAGCGCCCGACCTCGGGGTCTGTCCTCGCCTTCGGCCGCGAGTGCCGCCAGGAGCGCGACTTCCATGCCGTGCGCGCACGGGTCGGCCTACTCTTCCAGGACTCGGACGACCAGCTCTTTTGTCCGACCGTGCTCGAGGACGTCGCCTTCGGCCCCTTGAATCTGGGCCGCCCGCCCGGCGAGGCGCGGGCAGAGGCGCTACGCACCCTCGATCTGCTTGGCCTCGGCGCCTTCGCCGAACGCGTCACGCATCGGCTGTCCGCCGGCGAGAAGCGCCTGGTCGCCCTCGCCACGGTTCTGGCCATGCAGCCGGACGTGCTCCTGCTCGACGAACCCACCAATGGCCTCGACGAGGCGACGGAGCAGCGGCTCATCGCGCACCTGTCCGGGCTCGACCAGGCCATGATCATGGTCTCGCACGATCGCCGCTTTCTCGAACGGCTCTCGACACGCGCCCTGCGTCTCGCGGACGGCAGGCTGAGCGAGGTCGAGCTGCACAGCCATGGCCATACGCACTACCACACCCACCTCCACCTGCATCCCGCGGGCACGCCCGCCGACCATTCCCACCCCCCATCCGAGCTCTCGCACGACGCGGATCAAGGACTGGAATGAGCCGGCGCGGGCCGGTTAGAGGCCGCCAGGAACCACGACGGCTGCAAGGAGGGAAGCACCCCAGCCGCCGGCGATTGCACCTGCGGCGAGCGGAGCCTATTCGTCGATTTCGACGACGACCCCGCTGCCATCCGAGGTCATCACGAGCACGAGCTTGCCCAAGGTCGGATGTCGAGCGGTGAAGACCCTCACATCGGAAAGGGTCTTTTCACCGATGAGATCGCTCTCGTCCTTCAAGTCCTGGATGATGGCGGGTTCGGCGTCGAGCATGCGCATGGGAATCTCCAGCCAAATAACCTCGGTGCGATTCAGTGATGGCGCAGAGCACTCAAGGTGTCTACAGCGCCATGTCCAAGTCGTCCTGGATCACGGCGATTCCGGCCAGGGCGCACGCCTCGTCGGTCTCGCCCGACGGCGCACCGCTCACGCCAACACCCGCCACGAGCGCGGAGCCACCAACCAAGACAGGCACGCCGCCAGCCGACATCACCAAGCCATCGACGCGACCGACCGGGGTATCGGCTCGGGCACCCATCGCCGAGGTCGCGGCGTTGAAGTTCACGGCCGTGTAGGCCTTCATGCGGCTGATCTCCAGGGTGATGGGCGCCGCAATGGTATCGCGCAAGGCGACTTGCACCGTGCCCTCGCGGTCAACCACCGTCACCGCAATCTGAATCCCTTTCTCCCGACAGGCCTCGATCGCGCCCTGTGCAACCTTGACCGCCGAATCCAGCGACAATCGCTTGAGCGGGATCACCATGGGATCCTCCGCCAGCACTGGCGCGGTGAGGGAGAGTGCCGCCAAGCCAATCAACCATCGCATTCCCATCGTCATCTCCTCGTTTATGATTGATGCCCTTTCAAGGCATGAAGGAATCAGGTGTGTTCCGGGAAACAAGATCCTCATGGACCGGGCCGGGAGGCAGCGTCCAAGGCTCAGCCAAGCCCTGGGGCCTGCTCGGGTTGGTCCAACCGACAGACATCGCCTTGGATCAGGTGATCTCAGGAACCGTCCATCTTCTGCGTCCTGATTCGACCCTGGTGACGAAGCTCCAGCTTCGTCACCCGCGAGACGAAGCTCCGCTTCGCGAACTCGAGGATCAGCGCCCGGATGGACCCGGTCAAGGGTCTGAAGCCGCCGACGTCGTGAAGCAGAACTTCATCGCTGAGGTCACGAAGCTGGAGCTTCGTGACCAGAAAACCGACGGAAATCGCCTCAGCGCCCAGCATTGCCGCGATCGCCATAACGGGTGTCGATGTACTCGTCGACCATGCGCTTGAACTGCTCGGCAATCCCCTCGCCCTTGAGCGTCGCGACCTTTTCGCCATCCACATAGACCGGCGCCGACGGCCGCTCGCCGCTGCCAGGCAGACTGATGCCGATGTTCGCGTGCTTGCTTTCCCCCGGCCCATTGACCACGCAGCCCATGACGGCGACCTGCATGGTCTCGACGCCCGGATACTGGGTGCGCCAGGCAGGCATCTGCTCGCGCAGATAGCTCTGGATGTTCTGTGCCAGGTGCTGGAAGGTGTCGCTGGTCGTGCGCCCGCAACCCGGGCAAGCAGTGACCATGGGCGCGAAGGAACGAAAACCCATCGACTGCAGGATCTCCTGCGCCACGACGACCTCGCGCGTGCGCGCCTCGCCAGGGGCTGGAGTGAGGGAGACGCGAATGGTGTCGCCGATCCCCTCTTGCAACAAAACGGCCAGGGCCGCCGTGGAGGCGACAATGCCCTTGGAACCCATGCCCGCCTCGGTCAGGCCAAGGTGCAGCGCGTAGTCGCCACGCTCGGCAAGCAGGCGGTAGACGCCGATGAGGTCCTGCACCCCGCTCGTCTTGCAGGACAGGATGATGTGGTCCTTCGGCAGACCCAGCTGGACGGCGCGATCCGCGCTCGAGATGGCGGACTCCACCATGGCCTCGCGCATGATCTGATCGGCATCCTTGGGCTGAGAGGAACGCGCGTTCTCGTCCATCATCCGGGCCACGACCTCTTGGTCCAGGCTGCCCCAGTTGACGCCGATGCGCACCGGCCGATCGTAACGGCACGCCAGCTCGATCATGGTCGCGAACTGGCTGTCCTTCTTCTCGCCCTTACCCACGTTGCCGGGGTTGATGCGGTACTTGGCAAGCGCCTCCGCGCACTCCGGGTAGTCGGTCAACAAGCGGTGGCCGTTGAAATGGAAGTCGCCCACCAGGGGCACCTTGCAACCCTGGGCGTCGAGCGCCTCGCGGATGGCCGGGACCGCCTGGGCGGCAGACTCGTGATTGACCGTGATGCGCACCAGCTCGGAACCAGCCAGCGCCAGCTCGGCGATCTGCTGGACCGTGGCTGCCACGTCAGCGGTGTCGGTGTTGGTCATGGATTGGACGACGATGGGTGCTTGTCCGCCAACAGTGACCTGGCCGATGGCCACGGGAACTGTCCTACGCCGTTCTATGGAGTGTCGAGTTGGGCTCATGGTGCCTTTTCCGCCGATGCGATCTGCTGAAGCTCTATTCTGGCAGTGGATGATGACTGGTAAATAGACGGTCTTTGCCTGGTTTCAGGGCAGCGGTGAACGCAGTCCCTGGATCAGCTCCAGGTAGTCGGGATCCGTCTGCGGGATCAGGCCATGCCTGATGAGGAAATCGATGATGACGAGGTTGCAGTTCAGCTTGAATTCGTCGCTGTCGCGCACGAGATCGCGGACCTCTTCCACCGGCATGCGATAGAAGGCCTCGACCTCGCCGTCCGTGCACTGGGGCTGGAAATCCTCGGGCAGCTCCAGGTCGTAGCAGTACATGACGTCCGGCTTGAGTCCGCGATCGGAATCCCGACAGTAGGTCACCGCGCCGACAGGCAGGGCGCGGTCGGCCAGCGCGCGCGGCATGCCGGCCTCTTCATGGCACTCCTTGCGCAGATTCTCGACCAAGCTCAAGCCGTGGGGCAGTCCGCCGGCGACCAGGTGATCCAAGCGTCTCGGATAGAGACGCCGATCCGCCGAGCGCCGGCCGATCCACATCTCGATGCCATGCGCGGTCCGCACGAAGCCATTCAGATGCTGGCCGAAGGCGCGCATCCCGAAGAAGGGCGCACAAGCGCGGTCGATCAGACAGCGCGCCTGCTCCCGATTGCCCGCGGTGACGGGATAGAGTTCGCCATGCAGGTGGCTCAGAAGCCCCTCTTGCTCCAGACGATCGATCAGCTCGGCCAGGACCGCGCTGCGCGCGTCGAAGTCGGCGGGTGCATTCACCCATTCGACGCGCCCTGGCTCGACCGCAAAATGCTCGGGCCAGCGACGCAGGTGATCCGCCGCCGCTCGGCGCAGGCTGCCGATGCGCTCGCCAGCGAGCAGAAAGGGCACGAAGGCGTCCGGGTGCCAGGCGTTGCAGGCGCGAATCTTATCCAGAAAGCTCATGGATTGCGTGCGGATCGATCGTCAGCGTGGACGCGCATGGTACGAGAGGACATTTTACGAGAGAACATTTTACGAGAGGACAGCGTGCGAGAAGACAGCCGCATCTACTTCTCCCTGTCCTTGGCCAGACCCCACTGGATCTCCATCTCCTCGCGCTGATCAGGCCCTGGCTCCCGACCCTGCGCTCTGAGGGCGGTTTCCACCTGACCGAAGCGCCGCTCGAACCGATGATTCGCCGCCCGCAGCGCCTGCTCCGCGTCCACACCCATATGGCGCGCCAGATTGACACAGGAGAACAGCAGGTCGCCGACCTCATGGACCCGCTCGGTCGGATCGGCATGGTCTGCCAGCGTCTCGCGGCACTCCTCCAGCTCTTCACGGACCTTCTCGAACACGCCCGCGATCTCATCCCAATCGAAGGCGACGCGCGCCGCGCGACGCTGCAGCTTCTCGGCCCGCACCAGGGCCGGGAGCGCCTGGGCGACACCAGAGAGCACGCCCTTGGGGGCCTGATCGCCCTTCTCGGCACGCTCGGCGGCCTTGATCCGCTCCCAACGGGCGTGGACGGCATCCGCATCCCCGAGCTCCGTGTCCCCGAAGACATGCGGATGGCGGCGCATCATCTTGTCGCAGATGGACCTCACGACCGCGGAGAAATCGAAGATCCCCTGCTCCTCGGCCATGCGCGCGTGAAAGACAACCTGCAACAGCAGATCACCCAACTCGTCGCGCAACCCAGGCATGTCGTCCTGCTCGATGGCCTCGGCGACCTCGTAGGCCTCTTCGAGCGTGTAGGGCAGGATGCTGCGGAAGGTCTGCTTGAGATCCCAGGGGCAGCCGCCGTCCGGGTCGCGCAGGCGCGCCATGATGCCGAGCAGGTCGTCGATCGAAGGCGTGTCAGTCATTGAATTCAGTCGTTGAACGATCAGCGGACGGGACCTCGGTTTCGCCAAGCATCATGCGTAGCCATCGAAAAGCACACCAAGCAGCACCGCACCGATTCCGCCCCATTTCCAGTAGCCCCGCGGAATTCCGATGATCTCGTCAGGCTTGGAGGCAGTCGGATCCTTGAGGATCGCACTCAGATGCGGCCCAGCCAGGAGCCACGGCAAGAAGCCGAAGATCACGGGAACCGACAGCCATAAAGGAATGGGCTCATTGAGCAACAGCACCACCGCCGCCACGGGCCAGAGAAGGATGTAGGCCGCCGTCGTCTTGGCGTCCCGAGACTTGCTCGCACTCCAAGCAAAGGCCCAGACGGCGCTGGCGCCCCAGGCAACGGCAATCACGATGATGACGAGCCGCATGATTCCAGTCTCGTAGGGGTTCGACGCTAAGGAGATTGGCCGCTGGGGCTCTGGGAGCACGCTGCGCCGCGCGGAGTTGGGCGTTCAGCCGAGAGCGCAAGCAGCCCGAAAAAGATCGCGGCTTCGCGTATCCCCAGAGCCGCGCTCAGTACCCGCCGCATGTTAACGGATGCGGGCCGCCCCGGTCCACGGCCGCGCCTTGGATGTCAGAAACAACCATGGCGTGCCTATTGCTTGGCGTTTGGGATGCATCGAGCAATCCAACAACCGCGAGGTTCCGCGATGACCGATCCACGCCTCATCATGTATCACAAGCAATCCACCAGCGCCCGCACCCGCTTCCTGAAGTTGGGCTATGGCGGCGTCTGCGGCTTCGCGGCGCTGCCGAGCGAGGCCGAGCTGGCGGAACGCAGCATCGACGACAGCAAGCTGGTCGCGCACCCGGCATGCCTGCTGCGCGAC
The DNA here is from genome assembly GCF_016583565.1 of Thiocystis violacea. Lineage (GTDB taxonomy): Bacteria > Pseudomonadota > Gammaproteobacteria > Chromatiales > Chromatiaceae > Thiorhodococcus > Thiorhodococcus violaceus_A. The sequence continues at coordinate 46,689 of NZ_NRRF01000034.1, forward strand.
GCCGAAACGCGCCTTGGTCTGCCCAGCGGCAGTCTGGAGGCAGAAAAAGGCTATCGCTGCAGGGTCAGTTCACCCGCGGGGGCAACCGAGGTCTTCCTCGCCCGCTTCACCACCATCGACCCGCCATTCGAGGAGGCCGCGGCCCAGGGCGGCGCCTTCATCGACCTGACCCAGGCGCGCGGCCTACCCCCGGTGGAGCTCGGCTTGCTGCGACTGGCCTACGAGAAGATTCTGGGCTGACGAGACAGGTTTCCGGTTGCGCGGGTTTCCGGTTGTATCGGTTTCTGGTTGTACGATCTGCCTCGCAACCCGACATCCTGTCGGAAAGATGACAAGGCCAGCGAATCGCAAGGCCCATCGCCGACGCCCGTCGCACCGATCCTGGCACGCCCCTGATCCAGCGTCCCACCAGCTCCAGCCCCAAGGCGCGCCACATCCAACAGCTTCCGCCAGACTCACACATCCACACTTGGCCCAAAATTCGCTATTTCACTTGTGATATAACGCACGTCCGCCAACCAGTCGACGAGCCAGACATGCCGCATCGCATCGATCAAGACCTGGATACCAGCGCCAAACTGCAGCTGGAGATGAACCAGAGCCGCTTCGCCGGGCACGGGCGCATCGACCTGCTCCGCCGGATCGGCGAGACAGGCTCGATCTCACAGGCGGCGAAGTCGATTCGCATGTCCTACAAGCAGGCGTGGGATGCGGTCGATGCCATGAACAATCTGTCGGCACAACCGTTGGTCCGGCGGCGGACTGGGGGGCGGCATGGTGGGGGGACGGAACTGACTGACGAGGGGACGCGGCTGATCGCCGTGTATGAAGCCGCGGAGCAGGAGCATCTTCGCTTTCTCGAGCGGCTCGGCAAAAGCATCAAGGACTTCGATCACTTTCACACACTCTTGGGAATCTTGAACATGAAGGTCAGCGCGAGAAATCATCTGCGCGGTATTGTCACCAGCATCAAACCCGGCGCCGTCAACGCCGAGGTCACACTGGACATCAGCGGAACCCCATTGGTCGCCATCATCACGGAGGAAAGCGTCAACACGCTCGGCCTCAAGCAAGGCGCGGAGGCATTCGCACTCATCAAGGCATCGTTCGTGATCCTCTGCACGGAGGACGGAGGACTCAAGACCTCCGCCCGCAACCGGCTCTGCGGCACCATCGATCACATCACCGAAGGGGCCATCAACTCCGAGGTGATCCTCGCGCTCGATGGCGGTGCGCGCATCGCCGCCATCATCACCAACGAGAGCGCCAGGGAACTCGATCTCAAGGTCGGCGAACGCGCCTGCGCCCTGATCAAAGCCCCGCACATCATCCTCGCCGTCAGCGATTGAGCCAACCGGCAGGCCGGCCAGCGTGCCGGCCAAGCCGGACGTACGTACCCAGCGTTATATCGTTTTCAATATGACGCCGGGACACTCAGCGTCCCCGAACCGATCAACAGGAGAACCATGATGAAAGCCCTAAAGACCACCCTCGCCGCGCTCATCCTCGCGGGCGCGAGCGCAAGCGCCCTGGCCGACGAGGTCAAGGTCGCCGTCGCCGCCAACTTCACGGCGGCCATGAAAGACATCGCGCGGGACTTCGAGAAGGCGACCGGCCACACCCTGCAGGTCAGCTATGGCTCGACCGGCAAGCTCTATACCCAGATCGAGAACGGCGCCCCCTTCGAGGTCTTACTCGCCGCCGATCAGAAACACCCCAAGCGCCTGGTCGATGCCGGCAAGGCCAGCGACCCCTTCACCTATGCGGTTGGCAGGCTGGTGCTCTGGAGCGCGGATCCGGAAATGATCAAGGACGGCGCCAAGGTTCTCACGCGCAACACCTTCAACAAGCTGGCGATCGCCAACCCCAAGACGGCACCCTACGGGGAGGCGGCCATGGAGGTCATCCAGTCCTTGGCGATCGGCGAAATGCTCACGCCCAAGCTGGTGACAGGCGACAACATCGCGCAGACCTACCAGTTCGTCGCAACCAAGAACGCCGAACTCGGTTTCGTCGCCAAGGCCCAGATCGCGCTGAACACCACGGGCTCCAGCTGGGAAGTCCCCCAGGAATTCTATCGCCCGATCCGCCAGGACGCCGTGCTGCTCGCGAAGGGTAACGACAACCCAGCCGCCAAGGCATTGATGGACTATCTGAAGGGCGATGCCGCCAAGGCCGTCATCGAGACCTACGGGTATGGGGTAGAATGACGCGCTCATGCCCTGAATGATGCGTGACGGATGGGGCGAGCGGCCGGGCAAGGCGTCTCGGGTTGACCCAGCCGTCTCTGGCCGCTCCGACCATGCCCCATCCGCGCGACGCATTCCTTGAGACGCATCGCCGGGTTGCGCGTCGCCCGCCCCATCCGATTCAGATCACTCGACCGGAAACCTGCTCACGTGACGCTCGACCTCGAGCCCGTCTGGCTCACCCTCAAGCTCGCCACCCTCACCACCGCCGTGCTGCTGGTCGTCGGCACGCCGATCGCCTGGTGGCTGTCGCAGACGCGCTCGCGCATGAAGCAGGTCGTGGCGACCCTGGTCGCCCTGCCCCTGGTGCTGCCGCCGACGGTGCTGGGCTTCTACCTGCTGCTGCTGCTCGGCCCGGCGGGTCCAATCGGCCAGATGACCACGGCGATCGGACTGGGCACCCTGCCCTTCACCTTCGGCGGGCTCGTGGTCGGATCGGTCATCTATTCCATGCCCTTTCTGGTCCAGCCAGCCTATAACGCCTTCGAGGCCATCGGCAGCCGCCCCCTGGAGGTCGCCGCGACACTGCGCGCCTCGCCTCGGGAACGCTTCTTCAACGTCGCCCTGCCGCTCGCACTGCCCGGCCTGCTCTCGGGCGCCATCCTCGCCTTCGCCCACACGGTCGGCGAGTTCGGCGTCATCCTCATGATCGGCGGCAACATCCCCGGCGAGACCAAGGTGCTGTCGATCGCCATCTACGACCACGTCGAGTCCTTGGAGTGGACCCAAGCCCACTGGCTCGCGGGCGGCATGGTGCTCTTCGCCTTCCTGGTGGTGCTGGCGATCAACATCCTTGGCCAGCGGATGCGCAAGGTCTGAGCAGGGGCGGGAGGTTCGGCTCGCCGAACCGTTCAGCGCACTGATGGAAAGCGCGCGCCTTTGCACGGCGAACTGGTAGACTGGCGCCACTGATGGGGTCTGACGCCGAGCTGATCCGCGGACTTACGAAGAGCGCCTTTCCGATGCGGGATCATCCCAACCTGACGCCGCAAACCGCGGCGGCCATCGAATCCGTCTTTCACCTGTACGACCCGCCACTCTGGTTGGTAACCTCCCGCGCCGGCGAGCGGCGCGGTGGGCTGATCGCGAACTCCGCGACCCGCGTCTCCATCGTTGCCGAACTGCCGCGCATGCTGGTCGCCATTGCCAAGCACCATCACACCTGGGAGCTGATCGAATCGTCCGGCCGTTTCGCGCTGCATCTGCTACCCTCCGCCCACCTCGACGCGGTCTGGCGCTTCGGTGTCGCGACCGGACATGTCACGGACAAGCTCGCCGGGCTGGATCTGGGCGAGACGCCGGACGGCAACCCCCTCTACCCAGAGGCCGCCGCCTGGTTGGACTGTCGCGTCGAAGCCCGCTTGGACACCGGCGACCGCACGGCCTATCTCGCGGAGATCCTCGGCGGCCGCACGCTGACCCAGGGTCCGGTGCTCACCCTCGCTGGCCTGCTGCGCGGGGCGCCACCCGAGCGTCGGGCCGAGCTCGATCGACTCTATGCCAAAGACCAGGCGATCGACGCCGCCGCCATCCAGGCGTGGCGACGCGAGACCCGACGGGGTTGAGCTGACTGCGTCGTCACGCACGACACTCACGCGTCAGGACCTGGCTCCCGCATTCACCGATTGCAGTTTTTTCGATAAATGTACCCTTTGGAAGAAGTCATCATGCAGTTACCTGACCACAAGACGAAGATCGTGGCCACCATCGGTCCGGCATCGGATTCACCGGAAATGCTGGTCCGGCTGATCCTGGCCGGCCTGAACGTGGCGCGTTTGAACTTCTCGCACGGCGATCCGGAGTACCACGCCGAGATCATCGGGCGGATCCGCAAGGCCGCCAAGGAGACGGGGCGGCGCGTCGCCATCATGGGCGACCTTCCTGGCCCTAAGATGCGCATCGGCGATCTCAAGAGCGAGCCCATCGAGCTGCAACGCGACGATACGCTGACCCTGACCACCGAGGATATCCTTGGGGACAAAGACAGGGTCGGTATCAGTTTCCCGAACCTGCCAGAAGCCGTGCGACCCGGTGACCGGCTCTATCTCAACGACGGCTTCATCCTGCTCAAGGTCGTGGAGGTCGAGGGCACCGATATCCGCTGCAGCGTCCGTGTCGGCGGCGAGCTGTCCTCGCGCAAGGGGCTCAATCTGCCGGGCATCGATCTGGGCATCAGTGCCTTTACGGACAACGACCGCGAGTGGCTCGGCTTCGCCGCGAAGCATCGGCTCGACGCCGTCAGCCAGTCCTTCGTCGCCGCCGAGGAGGACATCCTCGCGGTGCGTCAGGCCGCCGCCGACATGGGCTACGCGCCCTTCATCATCGCCAAGATCGAGCGGGCGGACGCGCTCGACAACCTCGAGCGCATCCTGATGGCCGCCGACGGCATCATGGTCGCGCGCGGCGACTTGGGCGTGGAAATCCCCATCGAGCGCATTGCCGTCGTGCAGAAGCAGATCACGGAGCTGGCCAATCACCATGGCAAGCCGGTGATCACCGCGACCCAGATGCTCGAATCCATGGTGATCTATCGCCGCCCGACACGCGCGGAGGCCACGGACGTCGCCAACGCCATCCTCGGCGGGACCGACTGCGTGATGCTCTCGGCGGAGTCCGCCATGGGACGCCATCCGGTGGAGGCGGTCGCCATGCTCGCCGGCATCGCCGCCCAGGTCGAGCCGGAGCGCAGCAAGCAGCCCTTCGTCCGCACCATGGGTGGCTTCAATGGCAGCGCGAGCACGCGCGCCGTCGATCTCATCGCGGCCAGCGTCTATCACACCATCAACGACAGCGAACCCAAGGTCGTCGTGGTGCCGACCCAGTCCGGCAGCACCCCACGCAACGTCGCCCGCTTCCGCCCACCGGTGTGGATCATCGCCTTCAGTCCGAACGACGCGACCTGCCAGTCGCTGCAGTTCTCCTATGGGATTCACGCGGTTCAGGTCGATTCGGATCGTCCCGACTGGTCGAGCTTCGCCCGTCAATGGCTGCGCGAGCGCGGGGTCGAGACCGGTCTGGTGCTCCTGACGCAGGGGCCGACGGCGGACAATCCCTGCGGCAACTACCGCATGGAAATCCTCGAGCTTGGCTTGCAGCCGGGCGTACAGTGCCCCTGATGGGTTCGCCGGACGCGCAAGGAGCGCGGCCGGCGCGTCTCATCCCGCCCCACTGACCCGCGTTCAGAGCGGGTTCAAGCGCACTTGGCGTGTTGGTTCGAAACCCCGCCCGAGCGCGCCCCGCAATGCTCACCGAGGAATTCCACCAAGGCGCCGACATGCCGCTCGATCTCATCCACCGAGTCATGTCCCGCGCCCTCGATCTCCAGCAGGCGGGCATCCGGGGTACGGCAGTTGGCCAGGATGCGACGGGCATCGGCGACCGGCACGGTCTGATCCTCTTGACCATGCACCAACAGGATGGGGCAGGCGATCCGGCGCACACTGTTCAGCGGCGCGATGGTCTGGAAGCGGTGTCCGATCACCCATTCCACATAGCGGCTCGCCACCCGCGCGATGGGGCGCGGCAGGTGCAGCTGGCGCAGTGCCTCCGCGGTCACCTGGGCCGGATCCGCGAAGGCGGCCAGACTGATGACCGCCATGATGTCCGGGTTCCGCGCGGCCTCGAACAGGGCCGCGCCCGCCCCCACCGAATGCCCGAGCACGGCGACCCGAGCCGCCCTGCCTGGATGATGGCGCTTGAGCCAGACGATGGCCATGCCAAGATCCTCGGCGAAGCGCGGCAGGGATGAGAAGCCATCCGCATCGCTCCGACCGTGATTGCGCGCATCGAAGAGCAGCAGATTGAAGCCCGCCGCCTGCAGTGGAACGGCAAGGGGCAACATCAACTCGGCATTGCCGCCCCAGCCGTGCAGCACGACGAGGGTGCAGGTGGCGCCCGGCGCCGGCAGCAGCCAGCCGAACAGGTGTCGCTCGCGGACCGTGGGGATGCGGACCACCTCGAAAGCGAGACCGGCATCCCCCGGCGAGCCGGTTTCCCGGCGACGCGGCGCGCGAAAACCAAGGTGCACGCCCGCTGGAATGACGGCGGTCGCGAGCAGGATCACGAGCCCGACGGTGGTAACAGTGACGCTCATGCGCGATTCCCCTCATCGTCGCTGCTAAATTCGTCGCCGCTACTCAATTCATCCTCGGGGAACCTGGACCGAAAAGGGGCCTTGGTCATCGGTTGGTTGCGCCAGGCAAAGCCTGGAAGGAGAGGAAGATAGCGGACGGATAAGCGAATCGGAAACTCCTTGTTGCGGCCCACCGGGTGAAAGTCCCGAGCCGGTAAGGATTGGCCATCCACCGGAACCGAGTGTGGCGTGGTTCGGGAGTGATCCCGGCTGCGAAGCGAACACAGGGGGCGTGTAGGCTGTGTGATAGAGCCCCGAAACTGATGCCAGCGGAGCCGACGCATTCCAATCACCGGAAGGCAACAGTCTCGGCATTGTACTGGCCTGATGCCGAGACTCCGCCGGGGTCTGAGAGCAGGGCATGCACGCACGGGTCGCCCAGGAACCTGGGAGGGCTCAGTCG
>NZ_NRRF01000035.1 GCF_016583565.1 Thiocystis violacea
TACCCCTTCACCGCCCCCGCCGTCAGCCCGGCTACAATGCGCCGCTGGAAGAGATGGGTAGGATGGGCAAAGTCCGCGCCCCGAGATCGAGCTTGGCCACAAGACTTGGCGGACGTGCCCATCTTGCAAGACGCCGAGCGGAGATGATGGGCACGCCCGTCGAACGCCCGCCTCCGCAGCCGGACCTCATCACAGGGGCTTTGCCCATCCTACGTGATCTTCCCCTTTCCCACTGACAACCGCCTCACCCCTTCACCGCCCCCGCCGTCAGCCCGGCCACAACGCGCCGCTGGAACAGCAGGATCAGCACGACCACCGGAATCGTCACCACCACCGAGGCCGCGGCGATGGAGCCGGTCGGCTGCTCGAAGCGCGAGGCGCCGGTGAAGAAGGCAATCGCGGCCGGCACGGTGCGCGAGTCCGTCGTCGAGGTCAGTGCCGCGGCGAAGAGAAAATCGTTCCAGGCGAAGATGAACACCAGAATGGCGGAGGCGAAGACGCCAGGCGCCACCAGCGGCAGGATCACCCACCGGAAGGCGCCCAGCCGGGTCGCGCCGTCGACCCGTGCCGCCTGCTCCAGTTCCCAGGGGATCTCGCGGAAGAAGGCGGAGATGGTCCAGATGGCGAGCGGCAGGGTCAGCGTGATGTAGGGGATGATGAGTCCCAGCCAGGTGTCGAAGAGCCCGAGCAGGCGCCAAAGGTCGAATAGCGGTCCGATGATGGCGATGGGCGGAAACATGGCGACGGCGAGCGCCCCGACCAGCACCGCCTGACGCCCAGGAAACCGCAGCCGGACGATAGCATAGGCCGCCAGGGTCGCGAGCGTCACCGAGATGGCGGTTGCAATGAGTCCAATGCCGAGCGAGTTGCCCAGGGCGGCGGGAAACTGCGGATCCCGAAAGACGGCCGCATAGTGCTCCAGACTGATCGCGCGCGGGAAGAAGTGCCCGTCCGTCAGCGTGCCGGCCGGCTTGAGCGAGAGCGATGTCAGCCAGGCGACCGGCAGCAGGGCGTAGACGATCAGAACGACGACGGTGAAACGCCAGAACAGCCGTTCGACCAAGGAACTGCCCTCGCCGGCTGGCCTCGCACTCATTCCTGCCTCCCTGCCCGTCGCAGGACCCCGACGCCGAGCAGACGGACATAGATCAGGGCGATGACAATCGTCCCGACGAAGATGAGCACTGAGACCGCAGACCCGAGCCCAAGGTTGAGTCGGGCGATCAACGCCTGATAGGCCAGGATGGAGACCGACTCCGTATCCTGCGCCCCGCGCGTCTGGACATAGACGGTGTCGAAAATCCGAAAGGCGTCCAGGGTGCGGAACAGCAGCGCGACCAGGATCGCCGGCTTCATCAGGGGCAACGTGATGTGCAGGAGCCGCTGCCAGGCGGTCGCTCCGTCAACGCGCGCCGCGCGGATCAGGTCGCCCGGCACCAGCGTGAGCCCGGCCAAGAGCAGCAACGCAACGAAGGGCGTGGTCTTCCAGATCTCGGTCGCGATGATGACGAAGAAGGCTGACCAGCGCTCCGCGAGCCAGGCCTGATCCAGTCCGAGCAGGGCGTTGACGAATCCGGTCGTGGGATCGAAGGCAAAGCGCCAGCCCAAGGCGGCGACCACGGTGATGATGGCATAAGGCACCAGCGATGCCGTGCGCAGGGCCACGCGGCCGAAGATGGCCCGATGCATCACCATTGCCAGGGCAAAGCCCAACAGCAGCTCGACCGCAACCGACCCGGCCGTGATGAGCAGCGTGTTGAAGAGCGCGCGCCACCAGACCTCGGCGGTCAGCACGGTCGCATAGTTGGCGAGCCCGACGAACGCCTGCTGGTCGGGAAAACGCAGATCGTAGCGGTGCAGCGACAGCCAGATCGCATAGAGGATCGGATAGGCCGTCACCAACAACATCGCAAGAACCGCCGGCGCGCACAACAGCCACCCCAGGCGGCGCTCATCCAGCGCCGGACGGCTCACAGCAACCCCTCCGAATGCAGCGCGCGCTCGACCGCCGCGCGCAGTCGATCGACGTCTCGCTCCGGGTCGATCTCGCGCAGCGGGTGCAGGGTCCGGCTGATGGCGAGCGAGATGTCGCTATACACAGGCGTCGGCGGACGCTGAACCGCGTCCGCAAGGGTCTGCCGCAAGACCTCGGCAAAGGGAAAGATGGCGCGGATCTGGGGGTCGTCATAGAGGGCAGCGATGGTCGGCGGCAGACCGCCCATGCGCGCGGCCAGGCGCTGATTGCCCTCGGACACCAGACAGGTCGCCGCCTCGAAGGCCAGCGCGGGATGCCGTCCCTTGGCGCCGATGCCGATGTTGATGCCGCCGATGGTGACATGACTCTGCATGCCCGGCTCGACCGCCGGCCAACGCGCCCAGCCCATCTGCTCGGCGACCTCAGGGGCATTGGCCTGGGCACTTGGCCAGACATAGGTGTAATTCAGCATGAAAGCGGAGCCGCCGCCCTCGAAGGCGAGCCGGCACTGGTCCTCGCGGCTGCTCGCCAGCGCGGGATCGGAGGCCGGCGAGCTGGCCAGCCGCTTCATGATCTCCAACGCCTTGCGCGTGGGCGCCGTCTCCAGAGAGACCTGCTTGCCGCTCGCGTCGAGCACCGAACCGCCCGCCGACGCCAGCAGCGAGACGAAGAAGACCGTCAGCCCCTCGTAACGCTCGCCCTGCGCCTGGATCCGTCCGTCCGGGCCGATGGACTCGGCCAGCTCGATCATCGCGCCCCAGGTCTGCGGCGGTGTCGGCACACGGTCGGTGCGATACCAGAGGAGCTGGGTATTGGTGGTGAAGGGCGCCGCCCAGAGACCACCCGCATAGGATCCGCTGGCGACGGGTCCGGCGATTCTGCCCCGCAGCACGGATGGCGCGGCCTCCTCCGGCCAGGGAAGGAGCCAGCCCGCCTCGGCAAACTCCGCCGTCCAGATGACATCCATGCCGATGAGGTCGATGTCGGTATCACCCGCGGCCAAGCGCCGGACTAAGAGCTCGCGCTGCAGGTCGGCATCCGTGGGCAGATCGGCGAGATCCAGGCGATAGCGGCCCCGCGATGTCTCAGCGCAGCGGCGGGCCGCCTCCTCGAAGGCGCCGGACTGCTCCTTGAAGACATACCAGCGCAGTGTCGGCGGACCCTCGGGCGCCGCCCGCTCGCAACCGTGGAGCAGGAGCGTCAGGGCGGGAATGAGCCAGGAGATGCGGGTGGATTGGACCGGCATCCCCTGACCTTAGGGGGCTTCCGCCAAGGGGTCAACCGCCCTTCGCGGCAATCGCGGTGGTTCGGCCGCCCGGTCAGTCCACGGCCTGCGCAACCGCCGGGACCGGAAAGCGGGCGCGCACCAGAACGCAGGCGAAGAAAAGCAGGATGTTGATGATCCCGACCAACACGAAGGGCGCCCTGGGATCGATGCCGTCGAAGATCCGTCCGCCCACGGCCGTGATCAGCAGAATGCCGATGGCACCGGCAATATTGAATGCGCTGAGGACGGAGCCGCGCGTCGCCTTGGGCGCCTCCTGGCCGATCAGGGACTGCGCGCCCAGATAGACGCTGATCTGACCAATGCCCAGCAGGATGTAGAACACCAGCCCGCCCCCCGGCGTCGGATCGACGAGCCAGATCACCGAGAGGTTGCCGATGGCCGCGAGCACCATGGACAAGCCCAAGGCGCTGACCCGATCCATCCGATCCATCAAAGGCCCCATGATCGGCGCCCAAACGAGGGCGGCGACCTGTGCGAGGATGAAGATGAGGGTGCCGTTCTTGACCGCCTCGGCCGTATCCATCCCCGCCGCCAGGCCGGCCGTGGTGCCCCAGAGGATGAGGAAGGTCGCATTGATCGACTGGTCGCCGCGCGCGATGAAGGCCGCCGCGTAGGAGAGCAGCACGCGCGGGTTGCGTGCCTGCCTGAAACCGCTCATGAAGAGATCCCGCACGCCGGGGCGCTCCTCACGCCGCACCGGCGTCCCCTTCTGAAGGCCGAAGAGCACCACGAAGGCGACGGCAACCGCCAGCGCGGCCACCGCATAATGGGTGTAGTAGCCCGCCTCGACGCCGTCCATGCCGCCGGCGGTGAGCGTCTTAGGCAAGCCGCCGAAGAACTGGTTGGTGAAGACGATGCCCAAGCCACTCAAGAGACCGACGATGGCGACCAGCTTGCCCCTCGACCGCTCGGCGGGATAGTCGACCAGCACCGTGGAGAGTCCGCCCGCGATGGTCACCACGCCCAAGGCATAGACGAAGCGGTAGACATAGAGATCGTCCACCCCGGTGGCCCGCGGATAGAGCACATAGGTCGCGGCCAGCAGCAGGAAGCCCATCGCGAAGATGGAGCGTCGCCCAATCCGGTCCACGAGAATCCCCACGGGCATGAAGAAGGTCAGGGTGACGATCTCGGTCCAGAACACCAGGTCGCCGCTGATGGTGCCCTGCTCTCCGATCGGGATGCCGAGGTGCTCGTTCAGGATGTAGGTTTGACCGATGGAGATGAAGGTCATCAAGCCGATGGAGAAGAAAGCGCCCACCAGCAGGGTCACGCCCTGCAATCGCGTCACGCTCGGGGCGAGATGGATGGGGCCGATCCGGTAGGTTCGGTCAAGGTCGGACATAGAGGCGTGTCTCTGGGCCGTTGGCCGTTGCGTATGGAGGGAAGGATAAGGGTCGCGATTATTCCATCACTTGCCTGTCTCGCCTAATTCCGCTCACCGCAACGGCATGGGGTGCCTCGACCAGGGTGCCCGGACCAAGCCACGCGCATCCGAACACACGCCATCTCGACTCAAAGCGAGAACGCCTGCTGGGGCAGCCGGGCGAGGCATGGCGATACGGACGCATGCGCGCCTCCAACTGGGTCGGCGAACGCGCGGGGGAGCGACCGGAAGAAGGGAAAACCGAAGGGCCGAAAGAAAAAAAGCCGCTCGAAAGAGGTGAGCGGCTTCTAAAGGAGGAGTGGATGATTTCGCGGGGATAAGGTTAGCAACCTGATCGACCGCGAAGATTTGAGATTTCGCAATCGAACGAAATGAACCGACCATCGTGTGCGGAATCTGAGACCTGCCGCACAAATCGGACGCCTGCCGCTTGACTGGCTCGCGCCTGGAACAGCGGTCCGGATAGGGGCTCTCAGCGACCAGCACGCAGCTTGGCGTAGAGCGCCGGTGGCGGCGTGGCACCGAGGAACAGCGCCACGGGAGCCCGCGAAGCACTCGCATCGGCTCCCGAGCGGGCACCCTCAGGTCAATGCGATGTCGGCAGCCCCAGCTCCTCCCAGAGCCGCAGGACCGGCTTGGACTGATTCATGGTGTAGAAGTGGATCCCAGGCGCCCCGCCCTCGATCAGGTGACGGCAGAGCTTCAGCACCACCTCATGCCCGAAGGCCCGGATGCTGTCGACGTCATCGCCGTAGCTTTCGAGTCGACGGCGTACCCAACGCGGGATCTCCGCCCCGCAGGCATCCGAGAAGCGGGCCAGCTGGGTGTAGTTGGTAATGGGCATGATGCCTGGGATGATCGGCAGATCGATCCCCGCCTCGCGGCAGCTCTCGACGAAGCCGAAATAGGCGTCCGCGTTATAGAAATACTGGGTAATGGCCCCGTCCGCGCCCGCCTCCACCTTGCGTTTGAAATTCTCCAGGTCGCGGGCCGGGCTACCGGACTGCGGGTGGTACTCGGGATAGGCGGCGACCTCGATGAAGAAGGCATCGCCGAATTCCGAGCGCACGAAGCTGACCAACTCGTTGGCATAGCGGAAGTCGCCGCCATGCCCTCCGCCCATGCCAGAGGGCATGTCGCCGCGCAGGGCCACCAGGCGCCGAATCCCCTGGTCGCGATAGCGTTCGAGGATCTCACGGACCTCATCACGGGTGGACCCGATACAGGCGAGGTGTGGCGCGGTGTCGATACCTTGGCCGCGAAGCCAGTCGACGGTCTCGAAGGTACGCTCGCGGGTCGAGCCGCCAGCGCCATAGGTGACGGAGAAATACTGAGGACCGACGGCGTTGATCCGCTCGATCTCGTGCTTGAGCTTTGCCATCCCCTCCGAGGTCTTGGGTGGGAAGAGCTCGACGCTATACATTGGTGCTTCTTGGAGAGGTGCTTCTTGGGTCTCAGTCGACATAGTGAGCCTCCAGCCTCCAGCCGCCACCAACACAACCGGCGGGTTGGCTCATTGCTGGCAACTGGAGGCCCAGATGTTCAAGCGCCCCTTCAGGCCGCGAGCCTGAGGGGGCTTTGGATACGGCCACGCCCACCCGGCGCGACAGGAGCGCCCGATGGAAGCTGGCCGCTGGAAGCGGGCGGCCTTTAGTAGCGGTAATGATCCGGCTTGTAAGGCCCGTCGACACTGACACCGATGTAGGCCGCCTGCGACTCCGAGAGCTTGGTCAGCTTGGCGCCGATCTTACCCAGGTGCAGTCGCGCCACCTCCTCGTCCAGGTGCTTGGGCAGCACATAGACACCGATCGGATACTCCGCCGTCTTGGTGAAGAGCTCGATCTGAGCCAGCACCTGGTTGGTGAAGCTGTTGGACATCACGAAGCTGGGATGACCGGTTCCGCAGCCCAGATTCACCAGACGCCCCTGGGCCAGCAGGATGATGCGCTTGCCGTCGGGGAAGATGATGTGGTCGACCTGCGGCTTGATCTCTTCCCACTCGTACTTGCTGATACCGGCAATGTCGATCTCGTTGTCGAAGTGCCCGATGTTGCAGACGATGGCCTGGTCCTTCATCGCGGCCATGTGGTCGTGGGTAATGATGTCCTTGTTGCCGGTGGCGGTGACGAAGATGTCGGCGATCGGGGCCGCATCCTCGATGGTTACCACGCGGAAGCCTTCCATCGCCGCCTGCAGCGCGCAGATGGGATCGACCTCGGAGATCCAAACCGTGGCGCCGAGCCCGCGCAGCGACTGGGCGCTGCCCTTGCCCACGTCGCCATAGCCGCAGACCATGGCGATCTTGCCGGCGATCATGACGTCGGTCGCCCGCTTGATGCCATCGACCAGCGACTCGCGGCAGCCGTAGAGATTGTCGAACTTGGACTTGGTGACCGAGTCGTTGACGTTGATGCCGGGGAACAGCAGGGTACCGGCCTTCGCCATCTCATAGAGACGGTGCACGCCGGTTGTCGTCTCCTCGGTGACGCCCAGGATGGCGTCCGCCATCTTGTGCCAATGCCGATTGTCGCGCTCGAAGGTGCGCCCCAGCAGACCCAGAACGGCCGTCCATTCCTCGTTGTCATCGGCGGTCGGCGCGGGCACCGCGCCCGCCTTCTCGTACTCGACGCCCTTGTGGACCAGCAGGGTGGCATCACCGCCGTCGTCCAGGATCATGTTCGGACCCTTGCCGTCCGGCCAGTTGACCACCTGCTCGGTGCACCACCAGTACTCCTCCAGCGTCTCGCCCTTCCAGGCATAGACCGGAATACCGGCAGCCGCCATGGCGGCGGCGGCGTGATCCTGCGTCGAGAAGATGTTGCAGGAGCACCAGCGCACCTCTGCGCCTAGGGCGACCAGGGTCTCCATCAGCACCGCGGTCTGGATGGTCATGTGCAGGCTGCCGGTGATGCGCGCACCGGTCAGCGGCTTGGAGGCGCCGTACTTCTCGCGCAGGGCCATCAGGCCCGGCATCTCGGTCTCGGCGATGTTCAGCTCCTTGCGGCCGAAGGCGGCCAGGGAAATATCGGCAACTTTGTAGTCGGTAAACTCACTCATGGTTAATCAACTCTTGATGAATCGTGAGTGAGCGCCGTTGAAAAAGTCGACCCAATCGCCGAGCCTGGCCCGATCCGTTCTGGGATCGGGTCGCAGCGCTCCTCGGCGCAGGGTTGTTGATGGGGCTTAGATCCCCGCGGCCTCTTTCAGCATCTCGGCCTTGTCCGTCCGCTCCCAGGTGAAGCCCGGCTCGGAACGACCGAAGTGGCCATAGGCCGCCGTGTCCTGGTACTTGATGAGATCGCGGTTGGTCAGGTCCAGCATGCGCATGATGCCGTAGGGGCGCAGATCGAAATGCGCGCGGATCAACTCGATGATCCGATGCTCGCTGATCGCGCCAGTACCGAAGGTGTCGATGGAGACAGACGTCGGCTCGGCGACGCCGATGGCGTAGGAGACCTGGATCTCGCACTTCTCGGCCAGGCCGGCGGCGACGATGTTCTTGGCGACGTAGCGCCCGGCATAGGCGGCGGAGCGGTCGACCTTGGAGGGATCCTTGCCGGAGAAGGCGCCGCCGCCGTGACGGGCCATGCCGCCGTAGGTGTCGACGATGATCTTGCGCCCGGTCAGACCGCAGTCGCCCACCGGCCCGCCGATGACGAACTTGCCGGTCGGATTGATGTGGATCTTGGTCTCGGCCTTGAGCCAGCCGGTGGAGTCCAGCACCGGTTTGATGATCTCCTCCATCACGGCCTCGTGCAGCACGCTCTCGCTGACGTCGTCGCTGTGTTGGGTGGAGAGCACGACCGCATCGACCGCGACCGGCTTGCCGTCGGCGTAGCGCATGGTGATCTGGGACTTGGCGTCCGGGCGCAGCCACGGCAGAGCGCCGTTCTTGCGGACCTCGGCCTGACGCTTGACCAGCCGGTGCGCGTAGTCGATCGGCGCAGGCATGAGCATGTCCGTCTCGTTGGTCGCGTAGCCGAACATCAAGCCCTGGTCGCCGGCGCCCTGCGCCTCTTCGCTCTCGCGGTCGACACCTTGATTGATGTCCTTTGATTGCTCGCCCAGCGCGATGAGCACGCCGCAGTTGTTGCCGTCGAAGCCGCAGTCGGAGTTGTCGTAACCGATATCCTTCACAACGCGGCGCACGACCTTCTCATAGTCGATCTTCAGATCGGCGTCGGTGACCGTGATCTCGCCGGCCAGCATGACGAAGCCGGTCTTCACCAGGGTCTCGCAGGCCACGCGCGCCTTGGCATGGTTGGGGTCGCGGCGATAGATCTCGTCGAGTACGGCGTCGGAAATCTGGTCCGCCATCTTGTCCGGATGGCCCTCGGAAACGGATTCAGATGTGAAGATGTAGTCCTTGCTCATAAAAACGAGGCCTGATCGGGGCGCAGGATCGCGCGTGAATGAAGCCGCGCATCATACCGTTTCGATCGCGACCGGAAAACCCAGCCGGCGAGAGAGAACATCGCCGCCGAATCCTAGCGGGACAAAACACGGGATTTGGATTCCACGGCGCTTCCGGTACCATGCCGCGACCACTGTAAACCAAGCACAGAGCTCGGAGGTTCCGCATGGCTTCGACTGAAACCCCCGTTTGCGACTTCGGCGCCCCGGCGCCAGACTTCTCGCTGCCCGGTGTCGACGGCAAGACCTGGACCCGCGACGACTGCAAGGGCGAGCGCGGCCTGCTGGTGATGTTCATCTGCAATCACTGCCCCTACGTGCAGGCGGTGCGCGACCGCCTCGTCCGCGACGCCCGCGAGCTGGCCGAACTCGGGATCGGCTGCGTCGCCATCAGCTCCAACGACGTCAACGACTATCCCGAGGACTCCTTCGACAACATGGCGCGCGTCGCCGAGGAGCACGCCTTCCCCTTCCCCTATCTCTACGACGCGAGCCAGGAAGTCGCCAAGGCTTACGGCGCCGTCTGCACCCCGGACTTCTTCGGCTACAACGCCAACCTGGGGCTGCAGTACCGTGGACGGCTCGACGCCAGCCGCAAGGAGGCCGCGCCCGCGGACGTTCGACGGGATCTCTTCGAGGCCATGAAGCTGGTGGCGGAGACGGGTGCCGGACCGAAAGATCAGATTCCGAGCATCGGCTGCTCCATCAAATGGCTGGCGAGCTGAAGGGCGCGCGAAAAAAGGCGACGGAAAAAGCTGGTCATTTCGGGCGCCAATTCTTAATATTAGCAACTTATAAATCTGTTTCTAGCGCCATAAGTTTGTTTTGATTCCGGGGTTTGGGTGTTTTGGTACAGAATGGCGCTCCTGTGAGGGCACCACGACCCCGCACCCTCGTTTCTGCGGAGGCACCCCCTTCTGGAACGAATCCCGCGCCCTGCGTGGCCGCAAGCCCGCTAACCGCCACCCAGCGCTGCGCCACGACCCGTCTCATCGTTTGTTGCTCAATCAGCTTGTTGGTCAACCAGTTTGTTGTTCAATGAGTTCGTTGCTCAGTGAAATCAGGCTGCCGACGGTTGCGGCCCACGCAAGATTTTGGTCACCGATAGCTTAGAGGAGGGGCTCATGTCCTCACGTAAAGAACTCGCCAACGCCATCCGGGCGCTCGCCATGGATGCGGTGCAGAAGGCCAACTCAGGCCACCCGGGCGCCCCCATGGGCATGGCGGACATCGCCGAGGTGTTGTGGAACGACTTCATGACCCACAACCCGTCCAACCCGCACTGGGCCGACCGCGACCGCTTCGTGCTGTCCAACGGTCACGGCTCCATGCTGATCTACGCGCTGCTCCACCTGACTGGCTACGAGCTGGGCATCGAGGATCTCAAGCAGTTCCGCCAGCTCCACTCCAAGACCCCTGGCCACCCCGAGTACGGCTATGCACCGGGCGTCGAGACCACCACGGGTCCGCTCGGCCAAGGCATCACCAATGCCGTCGGCATGGCGATCGCCGAAAAGGCCCTGGCCGCCGAGTTCAACAAGCCCGGCCATGAGATCGTCGACCACAACACCTATGTCTTCCTGGGCGACGGCTGCCTCATGGAAGGCATCTCGCACGAGGCCTGCTCGCTGGCCGGCGCGCTGGGGCTGGGCAAGCTCATCGCCTTCTACGACGACAACAACATCTCCATCGACGGCGAGGTCCGCGGCCATGGCGACACGCCCGGCTGGTTCCTCGACGACACGCCCAAGCGCTTCGAGGCCTACGGCTGGCAGGTCATTCCCAAGGTCGACGGCCATGATCCCGAGGCCGTCAAGACCGCGATCGAACAGGCGCGTGCCGCCGACGACAAGCCGACCCTGATCTGCTGCCAGACCATCATCGGCTACGGCTCGCCCAGCAAGCAGGGCAAGGAAGAGTGCCACGGCGCCGCGCTCGGCGAGGACGAGATCGCGTTGACCCGCGAGAACCTCGGCTGGAATTCTCCGCCCTTCGAGATCCCGGACAGCATCTACCAAGGTTGGGATGCCAAGGAGCGTGGCGCTTCGGCGGAAGCCGACTGGAACGCCAAGCTCGATGCCTACGCCAAGGCCTTCCCGGCCGAAGCCGCCGAGTTCAAGCGCCGCATGGCCGGCGACCTGCCCGCCGACTGGTCCGCCAAGGCGGATGCCTTCGTCGCCGCCGTGGTCGAGAAGGGCGAGACCATCGCCTCGCGCAAAGCCTCGCAGAACGCGCTCAACGGCTTTGGCCCGCTGCTGCCCGAACTGATGGGCGGCTCGGCCGACCTCGCCGGCTCCAACCTGACGCTCTGGAAGGGCTGCAAGGGTGTCAGCAAGACCGACGGCGGCAACTACATCTTCTACGGTGTCCGCGAGTTCGGCATGTCCGCCATCATGAACGGCATCGCCCTGCACGGCGGCTTCGTCCCCTACGGCGCGACCTTCCTGATGTTCTCCGAGTACGCCCGCAATGCCCTGCGCATGGCGGCCCTGATGCGGATCCAGTCGATCTTCGTCTACACCCATGACTCCATCGGCCTGGGCGAGGACGGACCGACCCACCAGCCGGTCGAGCAGATCCCGACGCTGCGCATGATCCCCAACATGAGCGTCTGGCGTCCCTGCGACGCGGTCGAATCGGCCATCTCCTGGAAGCTCGCCATCGAGCGGACCAGCGGCCCGAGCTGTCTCATCTTCTCGCGCCAGAATCTGGCCCACATGGCACGCACGGACGAGCAACTCGCCAACGTGGCGCGCGGCGGCTATGTGCTGCGCGACTGCGCGGGCACGCCGGACGCCATCATCATCGCCACCGGCTCCGAGGTCGAGCTGGCGATGAAGGCGGCAGAGGCCATGAGCGACAAGGCGATCCGCGTCGTCTCCATGCCCTCGACCAACGCCTTCGACGCCCAGGACGCGGCCTATAAGGAGTCCGTGCTGCCCAAGGCCGTCACCGCCCGCGTCGCCGTCGAGGCCGCGGTCACGGATGGCTGGTGGAAGTACGTCGGCAGCCAGGGCGCGGTGCTCGGCGTCGACCGCTTCGGCGAATCCGCCCCGGCCGGCGCACTCTTCAAGGAATTCGGCTTCACGGTCGACAACCTGGTCGCCACGGTGAAAGGCGTCCTTTAGGACGCGATGACCATCGGGTGGCAGGCGCCACCCGAGCAGGTTGCCTCACTGACAACTGACATCTGACCACTGACAACTTCCCTAACAGGAGCTTAATAAGCATGACCATCAAGGTTGGCATCAATGGGTTTGGCCGTATTGGCCGCATGGCATTCCGCGCGATCAGCAAGGACTTCCCGGACATCGAGGTCGTCGGCATCAACGACCTGCTCGATCCCGAATACCTCGCCTACATGCTGAAGTACGACTCCGTCCACGGTAACTTCCAGGGCGACATCGCCGTCGACGGCAACACCATGATCGTCAACGGCAAGAACATCCGTTTGACGGCCGAGCGCGATCCCGCCAACCTCAAGTGGGGCGACGTCGGGGCCGAGCTGGTCATCGAGTGCACCGGCTTCTTCCTGACCGAAGAGACCTGCCAGAAGCACATCGACGCGGGCGCCAAGAAGGTCGTGCAGAGCGCGCCTTCCAAGGATGCCACCCCCATGTTCGTCTACGGCGTCAACCACAAGACCTATGCCGGCCAGGCCATCGTCTCCGCAGCCTCCTGCACCACCAACTGCCTGGCGCCGGTCGCCAAGGTGCTGCACGACAACTGGGGCATCAAGCGCGGCCTCATGACCACCGTCCACGCGGCCACCGCCACCCAGAAGACGGTCGACGGCCCCTCCATGAAGGACTGGCGCGGCGGGCGCGGCATCCTGGAGAACATCATCCCCTCCTCCACCGGCGCGGCTAAAGCCGCCGGCAAGGTGATGCCCGAACTCAACGGCAAGCTGACCGGCATGGCCTTCCGCGTGCCCACCTCCGACGTGTCGGTGGTCGACCTCACCGTCGAGCTGAACAAGGACGCCAAGTACGAGGAGATCTGCGCCGCCATGAAGGCCGCCTCCGAGTCCGGCGACCTCGCCGGCGTGCTGGCCTATACCGACGAGAAGGTCGTCTCCACCGACTTCCGCGGCAAATCCACGCCGTCCGTCTTCGACGCCGAGGCCGGTATCGCCCTGGATCCGACCTTCGTCAAGGTCGTCGCCTGGTACGACAACGAGTACGGCTACACCTGCAACATGCTGCGCATGGTGCAGCACGTCGCGAAGTAGGATGGGTAGAGCGCAGCGAAACCCATCAAGGCGCCGGACCGACCGGCGTCGCGATGGCGTTCGCTGCGCATCCCGAAACTGATGGGTTTCGCGGCGCTCGCGCCGGCGCGACATTGCCGGGATAGAGGCAGCCGCTCTACCCATCCTACAAGCCGACGGCCCCAAAGAGGCTTCAGGCAAGGCCCACCTTGGACCTGAACCCTTTACATAACAACGATTCAAGAGGATACGACTATGTCCTTCATCAAGCTCACCGACCTCGACCTGGCTGGCAAGCGGGTGCTGATTCGCTCCGACCTCAATGTCCCGGTCAAGAACGGCAAGGTCACTTCGGACGCCCGCATCACCGCCTCCATGCCAACCTTCGAGCACTGCATCAAGGCCGGCGCCAAGGTCATGGTCATGTCCCATCTTGGCCGCCCCGAGGAAGGCGTCTTCTCCGAGGAGAACTCGCTCAAGCCGGTCGCCGACGACCTCGGCGCGAAGATGGGTCGCGAGGTCCGCTTGATCCGCGATTACCTGGACACAGCTCCCGAGATCGCCGACGGCGAGCTGGTCCTGCTCGAGAACGTCCGCTTCAACAAGGGCGAAGGCAAGGACAACGAGGAGCTCTCCAAACACTACGCCGCGCTCTGCGACGTCTTCGTCATGGACGCCTTCGGCACCGCCCACCGCGCCCAGGCCTCCACCCATGGTGCCGGCAAGTTCGCGCCGACCGCCTGCGCCGGCCTGCTGCTGAGCGAGGAACTGGATGCCCTGCGGAAGGCCCTCGCCAAGCCGGCGCGGCCCATGGTCGCCATCGTCGGCGGCTCCAAGGTCTCGACCAAGCTGACCGTGCTCGAAGCCCTGTCCGAGAAGGTCGACCAGCTGGTCGTCGGCGGCGGCATCGCCAACACCTTCCTCGCGGCCGCGGGCCACAACGTCGGCAAGTCCCTGTGCGAGCATGATCTCATCCCGACGGCTCAGGCCCTGATGGAGAAGATGACCGCCCGCGGGGCCACCATCCCGATCGCCACCGACGTGGTCTGCGGCAAGCAGTTCGACGAGAACGAGCCCGCGGTGACCAAGTCCGCCGCCGACGTGGCCGACGACGACATGATCTTCGACATCGGCCCGAACTCCGCTCAGGATCTGGCGGACATCATCGCCAAGGCCGGCACCATCGTCTGGAACGGCCCGGTCGGCGTCTTCGAGTTCGACCAGTTCGGCGGGGGCACCAAAGCCGTCTCCATGGCGATCGCCAACGCGGCCGGCTTCAGCCTCGCCGGGGGCGGCGACACCATCGCCGCCATCCAGAAGTACGACATCTACGACAAGGTGTCCTACATCTCCACCGCCGGCGGCGCCTTCCTGGAGTACCTCGAGGGCAAGACGCTCCCCGCGGTCGCCATGCTGGAAGCCCGCGCCAAGGATTGATCTCACTTCCCGACGCCACCTCCGGTCAGCGCGGCCGGGGGCGGACGACGAGAAGCTGGAAGCTGACATATGCCTAGACGTACAAAAATCGTCGCGACCCTTGGGCCGGCGACAGATCCGATTTCAGTCACCGACGACATCATCGCCGCCGGCGTGGATGTCGTTCGCCTGAATCTCTCTCACGACAGCCACGAGCGCCATCGCGAGCGCGCGGCAAGCATCCGCGCGCGTGCCCTGCACGCCGGACACGAGATCGCGGTCCTCATGGACCTCCAGGGGCCCAAGATCCGCATCGGCAAATTCGCCGACGGCAAGATCCAGCTGGCGCGCGGCGACGCCTTCGCGATCGACGCCGCCTGCGCCCTGGACGAGGGCGACCAGAGCCGGGTCGGAACGACCTATGCCCGACTCGCCAACGATGTCCGTCACGGCGACACCCTGCTGCTCGACGACGGGGCCATCGAGCTGTGGGTCGAGGCGGTCGCCAATGGCCGCATCGACTGCAAGGTGGTGGTCGGCGGCACGCTCTCGAACAACAAGGGCATCAACAAGAAGGGCGGCGGCCTCTCAGCCCCGGCCCTGACCGAGAAGGACAAGGAAGACATCCGGTTCGCGGCCGAGATCGACGCGGACTACCTCGCCGTCTCCTTCGTCCGCAAGGGGGACGACGTCCGGCTCGCGCGCGAACTCTTCCAGACGGCCGGAGGGCGCGGCGGCATCGTCGCCAAGATCGAGCGCGCCGAGGCGCTCGACGACATCGACGACATCATCAACGCCGCCGACGCCATCATGGTGGCGCGCGGTGATCTGGGCGTGGAGATCGGCGACGCCGAGCTGCCAGCGGTGCAGAAGCGCCTCATCAGCCGCGCCCGGGATCTCAACGCCGTGGTGATCACGGCGACTCAGATGATGCAGTCGATGATCGAGAATCCGATCCCGACACGCGCCGAGGTCTTCGACGTCGCCAATGCGGTACTCGACGGCACGGACGCGGTCATGCTCTCCGCCGAGAGTTCGATCGGAAAAAATCCCGCCAAGGTCGTCGAAGCCCTGGACCGCATCTGCCTGGAAGCCGAGAAGAGCGTAACGCGCTCGGGCCACCGCATCGACTCGGTGTTCGGCCGCGTCGACGAGGGCATCGCCATGGCGGCCATGTACACCGCCAATCACCTGGGCGTGAAGGCCATCGCCGCATTGACCGAGACGGGCTCCACGGTGAAATGGATGTCGCGTATCAGCTCGGGCATCCCCATCTACGCGATGACCCGTTTCCACGAAACGCGCCGCAAGGTCCGTCTCTTCCGCGGCGTCTACCCGGTCGCCTTCGATGTCGCGAGCACCGACATCCACGAGGTCAACCGCGAGGTGATCGAGCAACTGCTCGCCAGCGGCACCGTCCAGAACGGCGACCTGGTCATCATCACCAAGGGCGATCGCTCAGGGGTTGAAGGCCAGACCAATATCATGAAAATCATGCGGGTCGGCGAGCACAAGCTTCTGAACGATGACTGAAGGACAGTGGTCGGGGGACGGTCGTCCAAGGACAGACGACACTGACTTGAGACTGGCCACTGACCACAATCCACTGACCACTTAACACTAGACACGAGGACTACCCATGGCCCTGATCTCACTCCGCCAGATGCTGGATCACGCCGCCGAACACGGCTACGGCGTGCCCGCCTTCAACGTCAACAACCTGGAGCAGATGCGCGCCATCATGGAAGCCGCCGACGAGACCGACTCCCCGGTCATCGTCCAGGCATCAGCCGGTGCCCGCAAATACGCCGGCGCACCCTTCCTGCGCCACCTCATCCTCGCCGCCATCGAGGAGTGGCCGCACATCCCGGTCTGCATGCACCAGGACCACGGCACCTCCATGCCCGTGTGCCAGCGTTCCATCCAGCTCGGCTTCTCCTCCGTCATGATGGACGGCTCGCTGGGCGAGGACGGCAAGACACCCACCTCCTACGACTACAACGTCGACATCACCCGTCGCGTCGTCGAGATCTCGCACGCCTGCGGCGTCTCCGTCGAGGGTGAGCTGGGCTGCCTGGGCTCGCTCGAAACCGGCCAGGCCGGCGAGGAAGACGGCATCGGCGCCGAGGGCACCCTGGACCACAGCCAGCTCCTCACCGACCCGGAAGAGGCCGCGGACTTCGTCAAGAAGACCGGCGTCGACGCCCTGGCCATCGCCATCGGCACCTCGCACGGCGCCTACAAGTTCACCCGTCCGCCGACCGGCGACATCCTGGCGATCGAGCGCATCAAAGAGATCCACAAGCGCATCCCGACCACCCATCTGGTCATGCACGGCTCCTCCTCCGTGCCCCAGGAATGGCTGGCCATCATCAATGAGTTCGGCGGCGCCATGGGCGAGACCTACGGCGTGCCGGTCGAGGAGATCGTCGAGGGCATCAAGCACGGCGTGCGCAAGGTCAACATCGACACCGACCTGCGCATGTCCTCCACCGGCGCCATTCGCAAGTTCCTCTCCGACAACCCCAAGGAGTTCGATCCGCGCAAATACTTCATCGCCGCCACCAAGGCCATGAAGGACATCTGCAAGGACCGCTACGAGGCCTTCGGCACCGCCGGCAACGCAAGCAAGATCAAGGCACTGTCGCTGGATGCCATGACCACCCGCTATGCCAAGGGCGAGCTGGATCCCAAGGTCAACTGATCCGCAACGGCTCGACCTCAGGGTCAAGCGAAGGGCGCCGCGAGGCGCCCTTTTTCGTTTGGCGCCCGCGCGAGCGAACCCGCCGATTTGCTATAGTCCACCGACACCAGGATTGTGAGCCGAAGGCGCTGGAGCCTCATGCCATGAAGGAGCACGCGAGCAGGCCCAAGTCACCCTGGCTGGCCGCCCTCCTGGCCATGCTGTTGGTGCTGGCCACGGAGCAGGTGATCGACCGACTGGCCCAGGGGCGCGCCCTGGAGCAGGAGCGCGTCAGCGTCTTGACCAACCTCTCCGCGGTGCGCGCGCGTCTGCAGGGTGTCATCAACGCCCACCTGCTCCTGGTGCACGGCCTGACCGCCGTGATCTCCGCACATCCGGACATCGACCAGGCGGAGTTCGCCCGCATCGCCCGGGGGTTGGTGGATGCGCGCCACGCGCTGCGCAACATCGCCGGCGCGCCCGATCTGGTCGTCTCGCTCATGTATCCCCTCGCCGGCAACGAGGCGGCGCTCGGACTGGACTACCGAACCCATTCCACGCAGAGCCAGACCGCGCTGCGCGCGATACGCACGGGTCAGTCGACCCTCGCCGGCCCGCTGCCCCTGCTGCAGGGCGGCATCGGCATCAT
Organism: Thiocystis violacea; assembly: GCF_016583565.1. GTDB lineage: Bacteria > Pseudomonadota > Gammaproteobacteria > Chromatiales > Chromatiaceae > Thiorhodococcus > Thiorhodococcus violaceus_A. Next base: position 18,022 of record NZ_NRRF01000035.1, read on the forward strand.
CCTCCGCGAGCCGGTCTTCATCCCGGCGAGCGAGCCCGATACGCAACCGCGCCCCTGGGGTCTCGTCTCCGCCGTCATCGACGCCGACACCCTCTATCGCCAGGCGGGGCTCCTGGACGAGCACTCCCAACTGCAGCTCATGCTGCGCGGCACTGACGGGACCGGCGCCAGGGGACCGGTCTTCTTCGGCGACCCGCGGATCGCCGACCAGCAGCCCGTGACGCTCGCGATCGACCTGCCCGGCGGCAGCTGGCAGTTGGCGGCCATCCCCAAGCGCGGCTGGGGAGAGTCATCGCTCATGCTGTGGCTGATCCGGCTGGCCGGGTTGATGACCGCCCTGGCCGCCGGCGTCATGACCTACCTGCTGCTGCGCCGCACCCTGGCTCTCGCCCGCACCCAGGGACGCCTGCGGACACTGCTAGATACCATTCCGGATCTCATCTGGCTGAAGGATCCGAACGGCGTCTATCTGGCCTGCAACCCGCGTTTCGAGCAGCTCTATGGGGCACCGGAGGCCGAGATTCTGGGCAAGTGCGACCGCGATTTCGTCCCCGCCGAGGTTGCGGACCTTTACTGCGCCAAGGACCGAGCCGCCATCGCCGCCGCCGGCCCCGTGGTCAACGAAGAGTGGCGCACCTTCGCCAACGACCGCCATCGCAGTCTGTTCGAGACCATCAATACGCCCGTGCTCGACCCCCAAGGGCGCGTGCTCGGGGTGCTCGGCATTGCCCGCGACATCAGCGCACACAAAGAGGCCGAAGAACGCATCCGTGGTCTCAACCGCATTCACGCCGTGCTGACAGGCATCAATGGGGTCATTATGCGCATGCGCGACCCGGACCGGCTGTTTTGGGAAGCCTGTCGTGTCGCGGTCGAGGTCGGCGGTTTCCGCATGGCCTGGCTCGGCATGGCGGACCCGCAGAGCGGTCTGCTACGCCCGGTTGCCCATGCCGGAGAAACGGGGGACTATCTGGAGCAGTTACGCATCCCGCTCGCCGATACGCCCCGATCGAGCGGCCCCGCCGGCCTCGCCCTGCGCTACGCCGAGCATTGCGTCTGCAACGACATCGTCCAGGATCCGCGCATGGTCCCCTGGCGCGAGGCCGCACTGGCGCTGGACTACCGTGCCGTCGCCGCGTTCCCCATCATGGTCGAGGATCAGGTACGCGGCACCCTGAGCCTCTATACGAACCAGGTGGGCTTCTTCGACGCCGCTGAGCTCGACCTGCTTGACCAGCTCTCGACCGACATCGGCTTCGCGCTCCACCTGCTGGAGAGCGACCAGGCGCGTGAGACGCTCAATCGGCGCCTGGCCGATTTGCTGGAGACCATGAGCGACGGCTTCGTCAGCCTGGACCGCGACTGGCGCTTTCAGTACGTCAATCCCCAGGCCGGTGTCCTGCTCGGCCGCGATCCTGCGGAGCTGGTTGGCGCAGAACTCTGGACCGAATTCCCCGGCGGCATCGACCGTCCGATCCAGGACGCCCTGCAGAAGGCGATGCGCACGGGTGAAATGACTCGGGTGGAGGACTACCTGCCGCCCCAGGCACGTTGGCTCGAGAACCGCATCTATCCGACCCGTGATGGCCTTTCGGTTTTCTTTACTGACATCACCGAGCGCAAGGTCACCGAGCAGGCGCTACGTCGGCAGCGTGACATCCTCGATCGCACCAGTCGTCTTGCCCAGGTTGGCGGCTGGGGATTCGATGTCGGCACGGGTGAAGGCTCCTGGACCGACGAGACCGCGCGCATCTACGACCTCGAGGCGAGCGAGCGGGTAAGCGTCGCCGAGGGGCTCGCTGCCTTCTCCGGCCCCGACCGCCTCGCAATCGAGCACGCGATCCGCGACGCGATCGAAAACGCCCGCCCCTACGAGCTGGAGCTCGAGCTGACCACGGTGAAGGGCGCACGCAAGTGGGTGCGCACCATCGGGCTGCCGGTGCAGGAGAAGGGGCGCGTCGTCCGGCTGGAAGGCGCCATTCAGGACATCACCAGCCGCACGCTCGCCGAGCGCGAGGCACGCGAGCGCAACGCGATGCTGGATCTGGTGTTCCAGGTCCTGCCCGATCTCTTCTTCCTCATGGACGCGGACGGGACCATCCGCGACTACCGCGCCAGCCGCGACGGTGACCTCTATGTCGAGCCGGAACACTTCCTCGGCCGACGGATGCAAGACGTGCTGCCGCCGCCGATCGCTGAACTCTTCGAGCGCAATCGCGTCATCCTGGAGCGCGACGGTGGGCTGGTGACCTACGAGTACGACTTGAGGCTACCCGATGGGGCGCGGCGCTTCGAGGCACGCCTCAGCCGCCTTCCCGAGACCACCAGGCTCGTCGCCGTGGTGCGCGACATCACCGAACGCGTCCACGCCCAGGCGGCGCTCGAAGCCCAGCGCCGGGAGACCGATGTCCTGGCGACGCTGCTCGAGCGCTCCAGCCAGCCGATGGCGGTCGGCTACTTGGATGGACGCCTCGGCCTCTACAACCAAGCGTTCCTCGACCTGATCGGCTACGATCGCACGGATGTCGACGGGGCGAATTGGCTGCAAGCCCTCACCCCGCCAGAGTGGCGGGAGATGGAGCGCGCCGCACTGGAGCGCATCCATCGTGGCGGCCAGCCGCTGCGTTACGAGAAGGAATACACCCGCAAGGACGGCTCGCGGGTCCCGGTCGAGCTCTACGCCCATGAAATGCTCAAGGCCTCGGGAGAGGTCGACTACTACTACGCCTTCGTCACGGACATCACCGAGCGCAAGCGCATCGAGGCGGCCGGCCAACGCCTCAACGCCGAGCTGGAAGCGCGCGTCCAGGCACGCACCGCGGAGCTGGCGGCCATCAACAAAGAGCTTGAGACCTTCACCTACTCGGTTTCCCATGACCTCAAGGCCCCGCTGCGCGGGATCGACGGCTACAGCCGGCTGCTGCTGGAAGACCACCTGGACCAGCTCGACGAGGAGGGCCGGCTGTTTCTGCGCAACGTGCGTCAGGGCGTGGAGCAGATGGGTGAGTTGATCGAAGACCTGCTCGCCTACTCGCGCATGGAGCGGCGCGGACTGCTCGAGGTACCGGTCGACCTCGGCGAGCTGATGACTCGGCTCCTCGCCGAGCGGGAGAAAGAGCTTCGGGCGACAGGCGCGAAGGTCGAGGTCGATCTAACCGGACTCAGTGTCCGCGCCGACCCCAACGGCCTAGCCATGGTGCTGCGCAACCTGCTCGACAATGCGCTCAAATTCCATCGCCCCGACGAGCCGCCCCTGATCCAGATGAGCGGCCGAGCGGCCGCGGATGTCGTCGAGGTCAGCATCCGCGACCATGGCATCGGCTTCGACATGCGCTTCCATGACCGTATCTTCGACATCTTCCAACGGCTGCAGCGTGCCGAGGACTATCCCGGCACCGGGATCGGCCTGGCCATCGTACGCAAGGCCGTGTTACGTATGGGCGGACGCATCTGGGCCGACAGCGCTCCCGGGCAGGGCGCCACCTTCCATCTGGAGCTACCGCGATGATCGACGACACGGGTCTGCGCCCCATCCTGCTGGTCGAGGACAACCCCATGGACCTGGACCTCACCCTGCGCGCCCTCAAGGGCCGCAGGCTCACCAATCCCATCGAGGTGGCGCGCGACGGCCAGGAGGCGCTGGACTGGATCCCGCGCTGGGAGGCCGGTGAACCGCTGCCGCTGGTAATCCTGCTCGACCTCAAGCTGCCCCGCATCGATGGGCTCGAGGTGCTGCGGCAGCTGCGCGCGCACCCGCTCACCCAACCCCTACCAGTCGTGGTCCTGACCTCATCCGGGGAGGATCGCGATGTCGACGCCGCCTACCGCCTCCACGTCAACTCCTACATCGTCAAACCAGTGAATTTCGACAAGTTCATGGAGGTCGCGGCGCAGATCGAGCTCTACTGGTGCCTGTTCAATCGCCCGCCGAGATGATGCCATGCACGTCCTGCACGTCGAAGACAATCCAACCGACGCCGATCTCACCCAACGTTTGTGCACTCGCCAGTCGCCGGAGATCGAACTCGACCTGGTGACGAGCCAGGCCGAGGCACGGGAACGTCTGCGAGACGCAAACAGCTATGACCTGGCGCTGGTTGATCTGCGCCTGCCGGACGGCTCTGGTTTGGAGCTGCTCACCTGGATCCGCGAACACCAGCTACCCCTGGCCGTGGTGATGTTGACGGGTTCCGGGGATCAGGAATCGGCGATCGCCGCCCTCCAAGCCGGGGCGGACGACTATCTGACCAAGGATGTCGATGCCCTGGAGCGCCTGCCCGCGACCCTACGCGACGCCTGCAAGCGCTTTTCCGAGGCCCATCGTCGCCGCGCACGCCCCCTGCGGGTGCTCTATGCCGAGCACAATCGCGCCGACATCGACCTGACCCAGCGCCACCTCGCCCGTTACGCCCCCCACATCCGGCTCAGCATCGTTCGAGACGTGCAGGCGCTACTGGCGCGTCTTCCGGCCGATTTACAGGGTGTTTTGGACTTCGATCTGGTGCTCCTGGACTACCGCCTGCCGGGCCTGGACGCCCTGGAGGCGGTCAAGGTGCTGCGTGCCGAGCGTGGATTGGACATCCCGATCGTCATGGTGTCGGGGCAGGGCAGCGAGGCAGTGGCCGCGCGCGCCATCCACCTCGGGGTCAACGACTATGTCTCCAAGCACCAAGGCTATCTGCACCAGATTCCGGCAACACTTGAGAATGCCTGGGGGCAGGTGGAGCTGGCGCGCGAGCGCGCCAGCCTGCAAGCGACCTCCGAGCGGCTCGCGCTCGCGCTGGCGGCGAGCCCTGTCGTCCTCTATACCCGCAGCCTGAGCGCGCCCGGGCTGCCGCTCACCTGGGTCAGCGAGAACGTCACTCGACTGCTCGGCTACACAGCTGCCGAGATCCTCCAAGCGGACTGGTGGACCGCCCGCCTGCATCCCGACGACCGGGAGGACACGCTGGCACGCCTCGCCGACCTGCCCAAGAGCCGACGCCTGGCGCACACCTACCGGTTCTTCGATGGGCAAGGCCAGGTTCGCTGGATCCAGGACGAGCTCACGCTGGTCGGCACGGGCGAGCCTGGCGAGGCGACCGGGGCCTGGCGTGACGTCACCGGGCCCAAGCAGGCGGAACAGGTGCGCGAGACGCGCATGACCGTGTTGGACGCCCTCATCGAGGATCGCTCGCTCGCCAGCATCCTCGGCGAGATCACCCGGCGCCTGGAAGACATCTGCCCCTACATGCGGGTCATCATCGCGACCCTGCCCGCCCCACGCACACCGCCCGAGCAGGAGGGAACTGACACCTCACCCGCCGATTGGGTCCTACCCCTCGCGGACGAGACGGGGCAGATGCTCGGGCACCTCCAGGTCCGCTACGCGCAGGCGCGCGAACCGACGCCGACGGAGCGCGATCTCGTCGGCGAGTTCGCGCGGATGGCGGCTCTAGTGGTCACGCGCGTGCGCACCGACACCCGGCTGCGCCAGGCGGCCGCCCTGTTCGACGGCACCCGCGAGGGGTTCATCGTCACGGACCTGGACACCAGGATCCTCGCCGTCAACCGCGCCTTCGCCGAGATGACCGGCTACGGCGAGGAAGAGATCCTGGGCCGCACGCCGAGCCTGCTGCGCTCGGGCCGGCAGGACCCCTCGTTCTACCAGTCGATGTGGGCCAGCATCATGGCCTCCGGGCACTGGCAGGGCGAGATCTGGAACCGGCGCAAGGACGGCGAGCTCTATCCGCTGATCCTGAGCATCAGTGCCGTCTACGACAGCCAGCGGCGGCCAACCCACTACGTCGGCACCATGACCGACATCAGCCGCTTGAAGGCGTCCGAGACGCGCCTGGAGCACCTGGTCCACTATGATCCCCTGACCCACCTGCCCAATCGGCGCCTGCTGCAGTCGCGGCTGCAGCACGCCCTGGATCACGCAGATCGGGGCAAGCACCTTGTCGCCGTGCTCTTCATCGACCTGGATCGCTTCAAGACCGTCAATGACAGCCTGGGACACCCGGTCGGCGACGAGCTGCTGGAGGCACTGGCTCGGCGACTCGGCGAGCGATTGCGCGAGGACGACACCCTCGGACGCCTGGGCGGCGACGAGCTGCTGGTGCTGCTCGAGCACCTGGAGCGTCCCGAAGACGCCGCCGGGGTCGCTCAGACACTGCTGAACCTGCTGCAGCAACCCTTTCGCCTGCCAAGCGGACCCGAACTCTACATGGGCGCGAGCATCGGCATCAGCCTCTATCCGGACGACGGCGACACGGTCACGGATCTCATCAAGCATGCCGACGTCGCCATGTACCAGGCCAAGGAAGAGGGCCGCGGCACCTACCGTTTCTATACCCCCGCACTGACGCGGGCGGCACAGGAGCGCCTGGCGATGGAGGCGCGTCTGCACCGCGCGCTCGCGAACAACGAATTCGAGCTCTACTACCAGCCGCAATTCGACGCCCAAGACGGCCGGCTGATCGGCTGCGAGGCGCTGGCGCGCTGGCACTCGCCCGAAGAGGGGCTGATCGCCCCCCTGCGCTTCATCCCGCTCGCCGAGGAGACTGGGCTCATCGTGCAGCTCGGCGACTGGGCGCTACGTAGCGCCTGCGCGCAAGGCAGGGCATGGCTGGACGCGGGTCTGACGGACCTGATGATCGCGGTCAACCTCTCCGGGCGTCAGTTGCGCCAGACCGACCTCGCACATCAGGTCAAGGGCATCCTGGAGCAAACCGGGCTGCCGCCGCAACGGCTCACGCTCGAGCTGACCGAGAGCATGATCATGGACCAGGGCGAGCAGGCCGTTGAGCTGTTGCAGGCGCTCAAGGCGCTCGGCGCCTGCCTGTCCATCGACGACTTCGGCACCGGCTATTCCTCGCTCGCCTACCTCAAGCGCTTCCCCATCGACGAGCTGAAGATCGACCGCGACTTCGTGCGCGACATCCCCGAGGACCAGAACGACATGGAGATCGCCGCGACCATCATCGCCATGGCGCGCAACCTCAAGCTCAGGGTGATTGCCGAGGGTGTGGAGACGCAGGAGCAGCTCGATTTCCTCAAGCGCCAAGGCTGTCACGCCTGTCAGGGGTATCTCCTCGGGCGGCCAGTCCCAGCGGCGCAATTCGAGCAGCTCTACCTCGCCTCGCGCTGAGGCCGCACTCACCGCCGTGGTGCGCGTCCTCGCCCCTTCTTGGTGCGAGCACGGCATCATCGCGCGGAGCAAGACAGACGGCGGCTTTTGTGGGATGGTTAGCCGTCACGCAAGGCTCCGACCGCTTCGACGCCAGCCGCTTCGCGACTCGCCATGGAGCCTTTCTCGCATCCCCCTTGAGATCTCAGCCTAGGAACTCCCTCCCGATGTCGATTCTGGTTGCCCTGAACCACAAGACCGAATATCGCTTCGATCGCTCGGTCGAACTGTCACCCCACGTGGTCCGGCTGCGCCCAGCGCCTCATTGCCGCACACCCATCCGCTCCTATTCGCTGCGGATCGATCCCGGCGAGCACTTCATCAACTGGCAGCAGGACGCCTTCGGCAACTACATGGCGCGGCTGGTCTTCCCCGAGAAGGCACGCACCCTTTCGGTTGAAGTGGACGTGATCGCGGAGATGATCACGATCAATCCCTTCGACTTCTTTCTCGAGGATTACGCCTTTTACTACCCCTTCGCGTACGAGGCGGAGCTGCGCAAGGAGCTGGCGCCCTATCTCGAGATCACCGACGACGGCCCGCTGATCAAGGAATGGCTCGCCAGCGTCGATCTCACCAAGCGCGAGACCGTTTACTTCCTGGTCGATCTCAATCAGCGGCTGCAGGGGGACATCGGCTACGTCATCCGCATGGAACCGGGCGTGCAGAGCTGCGAGCACACCCTCTCGACCCGCCGCGGCTCGTGCCGCGACAGCGCCTGGCTGCTGGTTCAGATCCTACGGCACCTGGGGCTCGCGGCGCGTTTCGTCTCGGGCTATCTGGTTCAGCTGACCGCGGACGTCAAGTCGCTGGACGGACCCTCGGGGCCGGAGCGGGACTTCACCGATCTCCATGCCTGGACCGAGGTCTATGTACCGGGCGCCGGCTGGATCGGCCTGGACCCGACCTCCGGGCTGTTTGCCGGAGAGGGCCACATCCCGCTCGCCTGCACGCCCTCCCCGCGCAGCGCGGCCCCGATCACGGGTGCCACCGGCATCTGTGAAGTCGAGCTCTACTTCCACAACCGCATCGAGCGCATCCACGAAGACCCGCGCGTCACCAAGCCCTACACCGCGGAGCAGTGGGAGTCGATCGAAACCCTCGGGCACCAGGTCGATGCCGAGCTGCAAAGCAACGACGTCCGCCTGACCATGGGGGGCGAGCCGACCTTCGTCTCCATCGACGACATGGACGGCGCGGAGTGGAACATCGCCGCCTTGGGGCCAACCAAGAAGGGCCTGGCCGAGAATCTGCTGTTGCGCCTGAAGAGCCGCTTCGCACCCGGCGGCCTGCTGCACATCGGGCAGGGCAAGTGGTATCCCGGCGAGCAGCTGCCGCGCTGGGCGCTCTCCTGCTATTGGCGCAAGGACGGCGAGCCGGTGTGGCGCGACTCCGGCCTGCTCGGCCAGGAAAGCACCAGCTATGGCCATGGCCCGGAGGAGGCCGAGCTCTTCATCCGCACCCTGGCCCGCCATCTCGGGGTCGACCCGGAGCACGCCGGCAAGGCCCACGAGGATGTCTGGTACTACCTCTGGAAGGAGGCGCGGCTACCGGCCAACGTCGACCCGCTCGACAACAAGCTCAAGAACGCCAACGAGCGCAAGCGCATCGCGCGCCTCTTCAACGAGGGGCTCAACAAGGTCACTGGCTACGTCCTGCCGCTGCGCTGGTGGGGCTTCGGTATCAATGGGGGCTGGAAGAGTGGGCGCTGGAGCTTCCGCGACGGCAACCTCTTCCTGATCCCGGGCGATTCCCCCATGGGCTTCCGACTGCCCTTGGATGCCCTGCCCTACGTGCCGGACGCGGAGCTGGACCAGGTTCCCGAGCGCAACCCCTTCGAGCCGGTCGATCCGCTACGCTCGCCCTTCGACGAGATCGCCCGCCGCTACAGTCAACCGTTGGAGCCGACCCAGGCGCCGCAGACCATCCGCGAGCAAGGCGTCCAGCCGCGCGACCTGGCCGCCCGCTATGGGCGTCTGACCCCGTTGGACGATACGCAGCAGCCGATTCAGCCGCAGGTCGCGCTGCGCGCCGACCTGCACCCGGACCTCATCCGCACCGCGCTCTGCATCGAGCCGCGCGAGGGTCGGCTCTACTGCTTCATGCCGCCGCTGACGCACTTGGAGCACTGGCTGGACCTGACCCTCTGCCTCGAGGACACGGCCGCCGAGCTGGGCATGCCCATCATCATCGAGGGCTATGAGCCGCCGCGCGACTCGCGCCTGCAGAAGCTCGGCGTCACGCCCGACCCCGGCGTCATCGAGGTCAACATCCACCCCGCCGAGAGCTGGGACCAGATGGTGCGCGACACCCACATCCTCTACGAGGAGGCGCATCTCACGCGGCTCGGCACCGAGAAGTTCATGCTCGACGGGCGCCACACCGGCACCGGCGGTGGCAACCACGTCACCCTCGGCGGCGCCACACCGGCGGACAGCCCCCTGCTGCGCAAGCCGGATCTGGTACAGAGCCTCATCGCCTACTGGCAGCACCACCCGAGCCTCTCGTACCTCTTCTCCGGCCTCTTCATTGGCCCGACCAGTCAGGCGCCCAGGGTCGACGAGGCGCGCGACGACCGCCTCTACGAGCTGGACATCGCCTTCCAGCAGATGCCGGTGGGCGAGGTGCCCCAGCCTTGGATGGTCGACCGCATTCTGCGCAACCTGCTGACCGACGTCACGGGCAACACCCACCGCACCGAGTTCTGTATCGACAAGCTCTACTCGCCGGACAGCGCCTCCGGGCGGCAGGGGCTGGTGGAATTCCGCGGCTTCGAGATGCCGCCGCATCCGCGCATGAGCCTGGCCCAGATGCTGCTGCTGCGCACCCTGGTCGCGCGCTTCTGGAAGGAGCCCTACCGGCGCAAGCCAGTGCGCTGGGGCACCGAGCTGCACGACCGTTTCTTGCTGCCGCACTTCGTCCGTCAGGACTTCGAGGACGTCATCTGCGACCTGCAGCGCGCCGGCTATGCCTTCGACATGACCTGGTTCGATCCCTTCTTCGAGTTCCGCTTCCCGCACTACGGGGATCTGGTCACCGAGAATGGCATCGACATGGAGTTGCGCGCCGCCATCGAGCCCTGGCATGTGCTGGGCGAAGAGGTCACGGCACAGGGCACCTCGCGCTTCGTCGACAGCTCGGTCGAGCGCATGCAGGTCAAGGTCAATGGCATGGTCGACGCGCGGCACGTCCTGGTCTGCAACGGCCGGCGCGTCCCGCTACGCCCGACCGGGCGCCGCGCGGAGTCTGTCGCGGGCATCCGCTTCAAGGCCTGGAGCCCGCCGTCCGGGCTGCACCCGACCATCCCGTCGCACAATCCGCTCACCTTCGAGATCATCGACCTCTGGAACCGGCGCAGCCTGGGCGGTTGCACCTACTACGTCGCCCATCCGGGCGGACGTAGCGAGAGCAACTTCCCGGTCAACAGCTACGAGGCCGAGAGCCGGCGCATCGCCCGCTTCCGGGTGATGGGGCATACGCCAGGGCTGATCGATCCGCCACCGGAAGAGCCGGCCGGCGAGCATCCCTACACGCTCGATCTGCGCTATCGGCCCAATTGTTGAGGCGACCCCGCGGACGCGTCGATGCGCTTCTTGACCGAAGGCTCGACTCGCCGCGGGGATCACGACTCCCATCGAGCGCGAGGTTTGACACCTCGCCCGCGTCAGCGGACCAGGGCACGCCATCCCCCAACGCGGGAAAGAACCCCGAGGGCCAACCGTTCCGGCCACGACCGGGCCGATCCACGCCAAGCACCCGTCGCTGGAAGCCGACCTCATTTGCTAAGATCAGGCGTTCATCCTCCGCCATCATCGGAATAGCCTCATTCGCATGAAACACGTCCCAGCCATCTGTCTGCTGCTATCCTGGACCCTGTCGAGCCTGGCGGATGACAGCCCCTTCATCCATGAGCCAAAGACCTTCACGCCCTCCAGCGTCGAACCGGGCACGCCTTGGAAGGAGGCGACGAGCCGGCTACCGCCCTGGCCGCGGGATGCCGATCTCATCGAATTCGAGCTCGACGGTCCCGCGGACGCGTTTCGATACTTCATCGACGGCAAGCATTTGGAGATCGGGCCTGACAGGGTCGTGCGCTTCACCCTCGTGGCGCAGGCGAGCAACGGAACCCGCAACCTGTCGTTCGAGGGCATCCGCTGCACACTCAAGGGTCAATACAAGGTGTACGCCTATGGCGCGGCCGGGCACTTCATGCCCTTGGAGCAAAGCGACTGGCAGAGCCTTTCCGACCTGTCGGCCGAGCCTTACCGCCGCGACCTTTGGCGGTATCATTTCTGCGTCCCGCGGGAGACCGCTCCCCGTCCGAAGAAGGATATGCTCCGCTCCCTAACCGGTCACATCTCACCCCGTCAGAACACCGGCTTCCAGGCCGACTGAGCCGCGCCATGCGCGACGGCCCTGTCGCGACCGGCGAGCCGGGGCACCAGAGCGCGAGCGATTGAATTCCATCATTTCAGCCGTACCCATTGGAATGAGCGCTTCATTCCCCGATGACCACGGCCAGCCAATCACTGACCCCTGTCCACCGAGCACCTCCCTACCATGTCCAATCCCCTTATCGAACAGGCCGGTCTGCCGGCCTTCACCCTGATCCGTCCAGAGCACGTGGAGCCCGCGGTGGACGCCCGGCTCGCCGCCTGCCGCGCAACCATCGAACGCCTGGTCGAGACGGTCGACATCCCGACCTGGGAGAGCTTCATCGAGCCTCTGGAAGAGATGGACGACGTCCTGAGCCGGACCTGGTCCCCGGTTGGGCATCTCAACGGGGTGATGAACAGCGACGATCTGCGCGCCGCCTACAACGCCTGCCTGCCCAAGCTCAGCGAATACGGTACCGAGGTCGGCCAGAACGAGGGGCTGTTCCGCGCCTATCAAAGGGTCGCGGCTCAGGAGCACCTGGACGGCGCGCAGCGCAAGCTGCTGGAGAACGCCTTGCGCGACTTCCACCTCTCGGGCGTCGATCTGCCGCCCGACAGGAAGGCGCGTTACAAGGCCATCAGTCAGGAACTCTCTCAGATCACGAGCAAGTACTCCGAGAACGTGCTGGATGCGACCAATGCGTGGAGCACGCTGATCGAGGATCCCGAGCGTCTCAAGGGGCTGCCCGAATCGGCACTCGCCCTTGCACGCCAGAACGCCGAGCAACAGGGCAAGGACGGCTGGCTCTTCACCCTGGACATGCCCTACTACCTGCCCGTGCTCACCTATGCGGACGATCGGGATTTACGCTTCGAGATGTATGAGGCCTACGGGACGCGCGCCTCCGATCAGGGCCCCCACGCGGGGCGCTGGGACAATGGCGAGATCATGGAGCGCATCCTCGCGTTGCGTCATGAGCTGGCGCAACTCCTGGGCTTCGCGAATTTCGCGGAGCGTTCGCTGGCCACGAAGATGGCGCGGGCCCCAGACGAGGTATTGGGCTTCCTGAACGACCTCGCGGATCGGTCGGTCGCCCAGGCGCGTCATGAGCTCGAGGAGCTACAGAGCTTCGCGCGCGAGCACTATGGCGTCAGCACGCTGGAACCCTGGGACGTCGGCTACTTCTCCGAGAAGCTGCGCGTTCACCGCTACCAGATCAGCCAGGAAGAGCTGCGCCCCTACTTCGCCCTGTCGCGCGTCCTGTCGGGGCTCTTCGGCGTCGTGGAGCGACTCTTCGGCATCCAGATCCAGGAGGTCGAGCATTTCGCGACCTATCACGCGGACGTGCGCTTCTTCGAGATCCGCGACCTGCTGACCGGCGCCCTGCGCGGCCAGTTCTACCTCGATCCCTACGCCCGCCAGAACAAGCGCGGCGGCGCCTGGATGGACGTCTGCACCAACCGCATGCATACCACCTGCTGCGACCAGATCCCGGTTGCCTACCTGGTGTGCAACTTCACCCCGCCCGTCGGCGAAAAACCCTCGCTCCTCACGCACAACGAGGTCGAGACACTCTTCCATGAGTTCGGTCACGGGCTGCATCACATGCTGACCCGGGTCGACTATCCCGCCATCGCCGGCATCAATGGGGTACCATGGGACGCGGTGGAGCTGCCCAGCCAGTTTCTCGAGAACTGGTGCTGGGAGCGCGATTCGCTGGATCTCTTCGCCGCCCACTGGGAGACCGGCAAACCGCTACCCGAAGAGCTCTACGAGCGCATGACCGCAGCCAAGAACTTCCAGTCCGCCATGCAGATGGTGCGTCAGCTCGAGTTCGCCCTCTTCGATTTCCGCATCCATCTGGAATACGACCCAGACAAGGGCGGGCGCATCTACGAGATTCTCGAGGCGGTGCGCGACCAGGTCGCCGTGATCCGCCCACCCGCCTTCAACCGCTTCGCGCACGGCTTCTCGCACATCTTCGCGGGCGGCTATGCGGCGGGCTATTACAGCTACAAGTGGGCGGAGGTGCTCTCGGCGGATGCCTTCTCGCTGTTCGAGGAGAAGGGCGTCTTCGATGCCGAGACCGGCCGCTCCTTCCTCGAGAACATCCTCGAGCGCGGTGGCTCGGAGGATGCCATGCAGCTCTTCACCAACTTCCGCGGACGCAAGCCCAATACGGACGCGCTCCTGCGCCATTGCGGGATCGCGGCATGACCCAGAGACCGGTGGCGCAACCATGAAGTATCGGGATCTGCGCGATTTCATCGACCAGCTGGAGCAGCGCGGCGAGCTTCAGCGCATCCGCGTGGAGGTCGACCCTCACCTGGAGGTCACCGAGATCTGCGACCGCACCCTGCGCGGAGGCGGTCCGGCCCTCTTGTTCGAACGGCCAAAAGGGTCTGAGATACCGCTGCTGGGAAATCTCTTCGGGACGCCGAAGCGCGTGGCGCTCGGCATGGGCGAGGAATCGGTCGAGGCGCTGCGCGAGGTCGGCAAGCTGCTGGCCTTCCTCAAGGAGCCGGACCCGCCGCGCGGCATGAAACAGGCCTGGGAGACCCTGCCCATCTTCAAGAAGGTACTGGACATGGCCCCGAAGGTGCGTCGTCAGGCGCCCTGCCAAGAGGTCGCCTTCAGCGGATCCGAGGTCGACCTGGGACGCCTGCCCATCCAACACTGCTGGCCCGGCGATGCCGCGCCGCTGATCACCTGGGGCCTGGTCATCACCCGAGGCCCCGAGAAGCCACGCCAGAACCTGGGCATCTACCGGATGCAGGTACTCGGGCGCAACCGCGTCATCATGCGCTGGCTTGCCCACCGTGGCGGCGCGCAGGACTATCGCGACTGGCAGCGCGCCAACCCCGGCAAGCCCTTCCCCGTCGCCGTAGCGCTCGGCGCGGATCCAGCGACCATCCTGGGGGCCGTCACGCCCGTGCCGGATACGCTCTCGGAGTATGCCTTCGCCGGGCTTCTGCGCGGCAGCCGCACGGAGCTGGCGGCCTGCATGGAGTCGGACCTCCAGGTCCCGGCCAACGCAGAGATCGTGCTCGAAGGCCACATCCACCCGGACGACCTGGCACCCGAAGGCCCTTTCGGGGACCACACCGGCTATTACAACGAGATCGACCGCTTCCCGGTCTTCACCATCGACCGCATGACCCAGCGCCGGAACCCCATCTATCACAGCACCTACACCGGCCGCCCGCCAGACGAGCCGGCCGTGCTCGGGGTCGCGCTGAACGAGGTGTTCGTCCCCATCCTGCAGAAGCAGTTCCCCGAGATCCAGGACTTCTATCTGCCGCCCGAAGGCTGCTCCTATCGGCTCGCCGTCGTCAGTATCAAGAAGCAGTATCCGGGGCACGCCAAGCGCGTGATGATGGGCGTTTGGTCCTTCCTGCGGCAGTTCATGTACACCAAGTTCGTCATCGTCGTCGACGAGGATATCTGCACACGCGACTGGAAGGACGTCATCTGGGCCATGACCACCCGGATGGATCCCGCGCGGGATACGGTGATGATCGAGAACACGCCGATCGACTACCTGGATTTCGCCTCGCCGGTCTCGGGGTTAGGCTCCAAGATCGGGTTCGATGCCACCAACAAGTGGACGGGGGAGACGCAGCGGGAGTGGGGGCAACCGATCCGCATGGACGCGGTGGTGAAGGAACGGGTCGATCGGATCTGGGACGGCTTGGGAATCCACCTGAACCAGGCGCCCTGAGTCGAGCGACGCTGGCGTTGCGCCGGCTTGCCGATGAGCCGACCCCGTTGCGGGGTCGGCCCAAGGTCGAGGGCGTCAGAACCGACCGCCACCTCCGCGTGGTCGCTCGGCACGCGGGCGTGCCTCGTTGACGGTGAGCTTGCGCCCTTTCATCTCCGCCTCGTTCAATGCCTTGATGGCGGCATCGGCCTCCGAGTTGCTGGGCATCTCGACGAAGCCGAATCCCTTCGACTGACCTGAAAACTTGTCCTTGATCACCTCCGCGCTCGCCAGTTCGCCGAATTCGCCGAACAGGTCCCGCAGGTCGTCGTCTGTCACGCTATAGGGCAGGTTGCCTACGTAAATCCTCATCGCTTTTTCTCGCGCTCATCATGTGCGTTGATCGAACCAATACCGTCGGTGGCCAACACACAAGCCGACTCGACGGCAGAATGAACTCGAATTGCGCTCGCAACAGCGCCGATCATTCGCGGGCATTCCGGCACTCCATGGGCACGCGCCCGCCTCGGTCGGCCACCTGGATGTAAGCGTCAAGCAACGAGGGACTCGCCTGGGGGCATCGGGTGCGGGGGAAATCGAGGGCCATGCCGCACAGAAAAACGATCAGCGAATGGATCGTTCTCTGCAGTTCGCCGCGTGCGGGCTTGGATCCCAAAGTCGCACACCGGATAGCTCCGGGGTGACCGTGGTGCTTATCGTTGCTTGGGCGTTACGGGATCCTGGCAGGCGCCGCGATTAGGTCTAAGAAAAAACTAGTGGATGGACGGTCTTGCGTCAACAGAACCGCCATAAAAAAACCTGATCGCCGGAAAGGCTTTTTAAGATGAGGGCGCCTGCGCCTGAAAACCGGCCTGCTCGATCACCGCAACCAGACGGCTCGCGTCCAGACGCTTACCACGAATTCTGACCAGGCCAGCGCCAAGATCGGGAACCGCCTCCTCGACCGAATCGAGTCGCTCAAGTGCGGTCTTGACGCTTGAGACACAGTGTTGACAGGACATGCCCTGGACCTGAATGACCAAATCCGCCTCTGGGACGATCATCGGTGAAAAACGCGCCTTCAGCCGACGGTAGGACAGATAGAGCATGAGGGCGATCAAGACCAAGGCACCGAGCGATCCCAGCCAGTCGACCCCGGCGGCATGCACATGGGCCGCGGCCCCCGCCGGCGCCTCGATCAGGCGATCGAACAAGAGCCCGAAGAGGACGCTCATGACGACGACCGTGCCCAGGTAGATCAGCAGAACGGAGCGACCCAGGGTGCGGTAGACCGCTCCGAAGGTCGCGACATTGGTCGCTGGACCCGCCATGAGGAACACCAGGGCCGAGCCTGCCGGCAGCCCAGCGGCGATGAGCGAGGCGGCGATGGGCACGGAGCCGGTCGTGCAGACATAGAGTGGCAGAGAGATCGCTAGGACCACGAGCATCCCGAGCGATCCTCGCGCCCAGGATTGGGACGCGAAGTAATCCGCCGGCAGCAGCACCGTCAAAAGGGCCGCGATGATGACGCCGGCGAGGATCCACGCGTCGATGGCGCTCAGGAGATCGAGCACGGCATAGCGCAGGACGGGGACCAGGCCCCGCTCGCGCCGCTGCTCGGCCGACAATGCCGCTTCCGCGGCGAGCGGTTCCGGCTCCGTGAACCGATTGACGAGCGCGCCGCCGATGAGTCCGGTCACGAAGGCGGCCACCAGCTTGAAGATGGCGAACGGCCAGCCCAGGAAGGCCGCGCTCACCAGAATGGAGTCGACGCCGGTCTGCGGGGTGCTGATCATGAAGGCGGTGGTTGCCCCCTTGGAGGCACCTTCCTGTCTGAGCCCGAGCGCGGTTGGGATGACGCCGCAAGAGCACAGCGGCAGCGGCACCCCGACGAGCGAGGCCCGCGCAACGCTGCGAAGATCGGGGCGGCTGAGTCCGCGATGGACGAATCCGGCGGGGAGATAGACGTGCATCAGGCCGGCGATCAGCAGACCCAGCAGAAGCGATGGCGACAGCTCGACCATGACCTGCCAGAACGCCGTCAAGAATGCATCGAGAAACATGACCTCACCCCGCTCAGCCGTCCCTGGCATGACAACCTCGGACGCCCATAGCGGCGTCGATTGCGTACCGGAGAGGCAGATCGCAATCGCGCCTTCCGAACCCTCTGTCGCGCCTTCCGGACCCTACGGCCCTTCACGTCCAGCGAGCAAAGCTGCGCACTGGGATGATTCGTAGGCCCGCCTTCCACAAGGCTCCAAACGGAGCCCAGCGTGCCCGCGCCACCCAGCCTGGGCAGGCGGCGCGTTTGGCATCTTGGTCCCCGGAATGCGACTCAGGACCTCAATCGATATACCCCTTCTCATGCTGATCGTAGAGGTAGCCGCCAAGCGCCCCCACCCCTGCGCCGATCAAGGCACCCGCTCCCGCGTCTGCACTCAGGGAGCCGATCAAGGCACCACCAACCGCCCCCATGGCGGCACCGCTCCCGGCGCGACTGCCAGTCGTGGTCCCGCATCCGGTCAACGCCAAAGTACCCAAGATCACCATCAAGATCGTCGTCGTTCTCATCGTCCTTCTCCAGAATAGGTCGTCAGTGGAGGACTCGCACCCCCGCCAAGACAGGGCGGGCGGCAAAGGTCGAGTGCCTGAAAGCCGATCGCGCGGGCCGCTCATTTCGCGCAGGGGTACTTGGCCGCTAGCGCCCGCACCAAGCCAACGACCGGCTGTTCGCTCATCAGCTTCTTGTCCCCCGAGTGGGCGCTCGCCCACGCGATGAAGGCCTGCTTGCCGTCCTCGATGGTGGCCGTCTTGGGATAACAGATGAGACGCTTGAGCTTCTTGCGGTTACTGATCTCATCGTGGTACTGGACCGATGCCTCGATGAAGGCGCGGCACGCCTGATTGGCCACGACGTATTCCGAGGCATCCTGCGGGACCGCGCAAATTTCATAAAGACTGGTCGTGGTGTCGAAGCGAAAGGCGGCTTCATCGACGGCATTCGCGTCCTGACCGAAGAGTCCCCAGGTGCAGGTTGCGGCAATCATCACGGCGAGCGAAGACTTCTGTTTCATATCGGGCTTCCTGTCTCATCGTTCGTAGTGTCCGGGATCGCTGGCCAGACGAGGGCCAGTCGGCCGACTCCGCCGGACAGACACTGGGTCGACCGTCATCGCGACAGGGTCCGGCGGGCAGCGTCGCCGCGGCACCCTGTCCTGGTTCTAGCCTAGCGGTCGAATCACACCTCAGTCCCGCGCCAAAGTCCACCCAATGAGCCTGCGTGGCGCGGAACGCCATGGCGTCCCTCCCCCTAAAGCGCGCTGCGCAAACCCTCCGCCAGCGACGGATAGATCAGCTCCACGCCGAGCTCGTCGAGCAGCTTGCGATTGGACAGCCGCCGCGACTCGCTCATATAGCTCATCATACCGGCCGAAAGCTGATCCGGCGCCTCGGACATAGGGATCAGCGGCGGACGAGGCAATCCGGCGGCATCCGCGATCTGGATGAAATAGTCCGTCATGGTGCTCGGATTGCCGTCGCTCACGTTGAAGACGGCACCGTCCTCGGCCTTGTCCATCGCGGCGAGACTGATCCTCACCAGGTCGTCGACGTGGATCCGATTGCTGTATGGCGCCTCCTCCGGACGGACCATGGGCACCCTCTGACGCAGCCGGGCCAACGGCAGTCGACCCGGACCATAGATGCCTGACACGCGCAGCACGACCAACTCGCCCCCCGTGTCATGGCTCCAGCGCCTCAGGGTCTCTTCGGCATCGAGACGCCGGCGGGAGCGATCGACCGTCGGCCGCGTTGGCCAACCCTCGTCGACCCATTCGCCGCGACAGTCGCCGTAGACGCCCGTGGTGCTCATATAGAGGATGCGCTTGGGCTGCCCCGCCCGATCGAAGGAGGAGACCAGTCGCCGGGTATGGGCATCCTCCACACCCTGCTCGACCGGGGGCACCAGATGAAAGAGCCGCACGCCCTCGAGCACACCGCTGGGCGGCTCTTCGCGCGCAAGGTCGCAGCGCATCCCCGCAAGACCAGCCTCCTGAAGTCGCGCGAGCCCAGCCTCGCTTCGCACCCAGCCGACCACCGCCTCGCGCCGATCGAGACATTGGCGCGCGATGCGCATGCCCACATATCCACAGCCTAAGATGACAGTCTCACTCATCGATGCGCTTCACTCCGTTTTTCGAATGGGCCCAACCTGAACGACGATCGGGGGCCGCCCGCCACTTTGCAAGGGATGAAATGACCTTCAAGATCCAGATAGTTCCAGAGGAGACGACATTCGAGGCCGAGCCCGGCGAGACCCTGCTCGACGCCGCGCTGCGCCAAGACATTCGGCTACCCTATGGCTGCCGCAACGGCCAATGCGGATCCTGCGCCGCGCACCTCGTCTCCGGCTGGATCGGGTACCCAAGCGGTCTCATCACCGCGCTCGAGGGCAAGAAGGCCGGCACCTGCCTGACCTGTCAGGCGGTGCCGACGTCGGATCTGACCCTGGAGATCGCGCAACGCCGCCTCCCCATGGAGATCGAGGTGCGCACCCTGCCCTGCCGCATCGAGCGCAAGGAGCGACTGAACCATGATGTCATGCGATTGATGCTGAAACTGCCGGAGCAGCAGCGGCTGCAGTTCTTCGCCGGCCAGTACCTGGAGTTCATCCTCAAGGACGGGCGCAAACGCGCCTTCTCGATCGCCAACGCCCCACACGACGATGGGCTCATCGAGCTGCATGTGCGACATGTCGCCGGCGGCGAGTTCACTCAGTACGTCTTCGATGAGCTGCGGGAGAAGAGCATCCTGCGTATCCAGGGGCCCCTGGGCGACTTCTTCCTGCGCGAAGACTCGCCGCGTCCGATCATCATGATGGGCGGTGGAACCGGCTTCGCCCCCTTGAAGGGCATGATCGAGCATGGCATCCACATCGGCCTGGATCGACCGATCCACCTCTATTGGGGGGTGCGCTCGCGGCATGACCTCTATCTCGCCGACCTGCCGCAACGCTGGAGCGAGACGTTGGCGCGATTCAGCTATACGCCCGTCCTCTCCGAGCCGGATGCCGATTGGCTGGGTCGCACCGGCTTCGTGCATGAGGCCGTCATCGAGGACCACCCCCAGCTCCATGACGTCGAGCTCTACATGAGCGGCCCACCGGCCATGATCGATGCGGCACGCATCGCCTTCGAGGCGCGCGGCTTGGGCATGGATCAGATGTTCTCCGACGCCTTCACCTTCGGCGCCGACCGCCTGAGCGGGGGCGCGAGACCCGGCTGAGCCGCCGCGCGGACAGACCGGCCGTCAGGCTGGTTCTTGCCGCTCTGACCCCATGCGGGCAAACTACCGCGACCCTGGTTCAGGCCAGAGGTGTCGCTCGGCTGGGCGCCACCCGCGCCGACCTCAAGTCCCGATCCCACGTCAAGGAATCCCTCGATGCGACCTGTCTTCCGCGCCGTCACCATCGGCCTGCTCGCCATGTTGACGAGCGCCTGCACGACCGGCCGCATCGCCTCCGTCTGGACCAATCCCGACAGCCAGCCGACCCGCTACCACAAGCTCATCGTCTTCGGGGTCACCAACAACCCCAAGGTTCGGCGCGCCTATGAGGACAATTTCGTCACGCGGCTGCGCGAGATCGGCGTCAAAGCCGAGCCCGGACACGACTTCGTGTCGGACGCGAACCTCAGCCTGGTGGTGCGCATGACGGAGGCCGTTTCCAAGACCAAGGCCGATGCCATCATCATCACGCATCTGGTCACGGACGAGCCACAAGCGCAAGCGTCAACGCTGTCCTCGCGCCTCGCCAGGGTGCCGGATCACTACCGCAACCTGGTGCCCTACTTCAGCCAGGTCTAC
This sequence comes from Thiocystis violacea, assembly GCF_016583565.1. Classification (GTDB taxonomy): domain Bacteria; phylum Pseudomonadota; class Gammaproteobacteria; order Chromatiales; family Chromatiaceae; genus Thiorhodococcus; species Thiorhodococcus violaceus_A. Next base: position 39,132 of record NZ_NRRF01000035.1, read on the forward strand.
AACGACGTCTGCGGACCCGACTATTACGCCGACTTCAAGGCGTTGCGCCTGGAGACCAACCTCTACGATGCCAAGGGTGAGCGGCTGGTCTGGTCGGGACGCTCGGAGCAGCTCGATCCCAGCTCGGAGAACATGACCATTCGCGATGTGATTGTCGACACCATCTCCCAGATGTCGCTCGACGGCTATCTGCCCTGGGTGTCAGCTGGCGCCCGCCAGGTCGCACAGTGAGCGCAGAATCGCGGCGTCCTCGGCACGCTCCGCAACACGGATGCGGGTGAATCCGAGCTCCCGAGCGGTCTGCGCGGTGCGCTCCGCAATCACGACCAGGGGTGTCGCGATGAGCCGATCCCGACCGCTCGGACCCAAGATTTCGGCCAGGTTGAGCAGCACCTCGTCACTGGTCGCCATGGCGTAGTGGACCTCCTCGGACCAGCGTTCGAGCAGCGACCGCGGGTCCAGGCTCGGCATCACGCGCCGGTAGACCTCGGCGAAGCAGACCTCGGCACCGCGCGCCCGCATCGCCTCCGCGAAAACGCCCCGGCCACCCTCACCGCGCACGATCAAGACCCGGCGGCCACGCATATCGGCCAGCTCCGGCATCTCCAGCAAGGCTTCGCTCTCGTAGCGCTCGCTCGGTACCAGGTCCGGCGCGCGTCCGGCCGCCTTCAGCACCTTGGCCGTTCCGCGCCCGACGGCGGCAACCCAGGCGACCTCAGGCCAGCGTGGGTCGGCGACCTGCGCCAAGGCCTGGTCCACCGCGTTGGGACTGACGAAATACATCAGATCCCAGGTTCCGGCGAGCAAGGCGCGCGTCTGCGAGGTGTCGACCGGCTCGATGGCGATGGTCGGAAAGCGGATCGCCCGCCCCCCGGCCGCCTCGATGAGCTGGCACAACCCCTCCGCCTGAGCGGCTGGGCGGGTGACCAGAACACCGCGGCCGCCGAGATCACAGGGCGCGCTCATTTCAGTGATCCATCAAGGCGGTGAGGATCTCGTCCGCGCCTTGCGCGAGCAGATCCTCGGCGACGCGGGTACCGATGGCCTCCGCCTCCGCGCGCGGCCCCTCGGAGGCGGCACGCAGGATGCGTGACCCGTCCGGGTCGCCGACCAGGCCCTTGAGCCGCAGACGGTCGCCATCGAGCACGGCGTATCCGGCGATGGGTACCTGGCAGCCGCCGTGCAGACGCGCGTTCATCGCGCGCTCGGCCAGCACGCGGTCGGCGGTATCGCGATCATGCAGGGGTGCGATGAGCGCGTTGATGCGGGGATCATCCACGCGGCACTCGATTCCAATGGCGCCTTGCCCGATGGCCGGCAGGCTTGCAGTGGGCTCGATCCGGCTGCGGATGCGCTCCTCGAAGCCGAGACGGATGAGGCCCGCCGCCGCCAGGATGATGGCGTCGTACTCGCCGGCATCGAGCTTGGCCAAGCGCGTATTGACGTTACCGCGCAAGGGTTCGATCCGCAGGTCCGGACGCCGCTCGGAAATCTGGCACTGACGGCGCAGGCTCGAGGTGCCGACACAGGCCCCCTGGGGGAGCTGATCGAACGCCTCGAAGGTGTTGGAGACGAAGGCATCGCGGGGATCCTCGCGCTCCATGATGACGGCCAGATAGAGTCCATCCGGGAAATCCACGGGGACGTCCTTCATGGAGTGCACGGCGATGTCCGCCTCGTTCTCCAGCATGCCCTGCTCGAGCTCTTTGACGAAGAGTCCCTTGCCACCCACCTTGGCCAGCGGTGCGTCGAGGATCTTGTCGCCCTTGGTCGTCATTCCGATGATCTCGATCTCGAGATCCGGATGGAGCGCCTTCAAGCGAGCGGCGGTGTATTCGGCCTGCCACATGGCCAAGGGTGACTTACGGGTGGCGATTCGGATGCTATTCGACATGTTGGATCCTGCGGACTCACTCGGTAATGGGCGCTCTTTGCGTGAACAAATCACGCTAGCGAAACGCGATTGTGTCACGTGCAATTGTGTCACATGCAATCGCGTCACATGCAATCGCGTCATATGCAATTGTGTCGTATGCACAATTGTGTCGCATGCAAGGGTGTCACATGACGACCCGGAAGGTCTCACCATCCGAGTCTCGGTCGGCATGAAGCCAGATCGGTCCCTGCTGAAAGCCGGGAAATGCGGGCAGCGCGATCAAGGCACTCGAGCGCGTGCCAAAGCCGTCCGCGCGCTCGAGCCGCATGGCCGCGTCCGGACCGAGCGCCTCGGGTGCATCTCGGTCGGCAAGCAGAGCTCGCCAGTCGCGCCAATCGTCGCGCTCGGGGTCTGGCACGGCCGCGGCTTGGAATCTGGGGAGATACCGGGCGATGCGGGGATGCGCCGGGTCGTCCAGCTCCGTCGAGCCGAGCAGATGCAACCCGGGCTCGATACCACGGACGCCAATGACACCATCGCCGCCATGCCGGAGCCAGAAGGCCATGCGCGGATCGGCGATGACCAGGTTGAACGGACGGTAGGCGGCGGGATCCAACTCGGCGAGGGCGCGAGCCGCCTCGTCGGCCTCCGCATGATCGAGCGCCTCCAACACCAGTTCGCCGCGGCTGCGCTTGCCTGGCAAACGCCCAAGGCTGTCCTCGCGATTCAGGACGGCCGCGACCACGCCGTGATCGTTGATCCCGAGCCAGCTGCCGCCCGCCTCCAGGTCCAGCCCGGCAACGACCTCTGGCCGGTCGTCCCAGTGGCGCGCGGGCGCACGGGATGACCGCCCGGCCATCTCGTCCCGGTTGGCGCCCAGCAGAAGGGGCCAGTCGTGCCCAGGGCGTCTGAGGATGATCAGTGTGCACATGTGCCTGCGTCCGCCTGCCGCCTTGGATCCGCTCAGCCCAGATCCAGGAAGCGGCGCTTGACCTTGAGCACCTTGGTCGCGACCGTCTTGTGCAGCAGATCGAAGACCTTGCGCTGCGCCGCGCGGTTGCTGGAGTTCGGCTCGCCGATCAGCTCCAGGCGCGCCTGGAAGTAGGCCATATCGGCCTCCAGCCTGGCCAATCGCACGCGCTGGCGCTTGCGCTCGTCAGAGTCGGCGGACTTGGCGTTCTTGACGTCCTTGTCGTCGCTGGTGCGGCTCACGCTGGTTGCAACTCCTGGAATCCGTCTCGACCTTGCAAGCTCATGGGTTGGGCGAAGCCTGTGGCGCGCGTGGACGTCGCGAGATCCTGCGACAGGGCAAGCCGCGACTGGGTGAGATCTTACCAGCCTTTGGTGCGGGACCGGATATCCGGCGCCGACAGCCGGCTGCCAGCCATCCTGGGCGCCCATCGCCAGACCGCCTTCGGCCGGCTCTGCCCGGGCGGCTTGAGGTCTTAGCTGGATATGTTATAAACCCGCGTTCTCAAAAACAAAAAGCCACCAAGGGTCTCAATACTCAGCATGAGCACACTCCTCGATCTGTTCAGCAGCTCCAGTGCCCTCTATGGTGGCAATGCAGACTTCATCGAAGACCTCTACGAACGCTATCTGATCGATCCCGACAGCATCGACCTGGCCTGGCGCGCGCGTTTCGACACCATGCGCCAAGAGGCCGCCAACGAGCCCAGTGTCAGCGAATCCCCCCATGGCCCGGTGCGCGAGAACTTCCTGCGCCTCGCCCGCGAAAGCCGCCTGCGGGCGCGCAGCCGCTCGACGGAACAGCTCGAGCCGGTCGCCGCGGAGAAACAGGCCGCGGTCCTGAGTCTGATCAATGGCTACCGCTACCGCGGACACCAGATCGCGGACATCGATCCCATCAAGCTGCGCGAGCCGCCCAAGATCGCCGACATCGATCCGGCGCACCACAATCTCGGTCCGGACGACATGGACCAGATCTTCCACACCGGATCGCTCTATGCCCCGGATCGCATGCCGCTGCGCGAGATCATCGCCACGGTCGAGCAGACCTATTGCGGGACGGTCGGCTCCGAGTACATGCACATCACCAACACCCAGGAGAAGCGTTGGATCCAGAAACGCATCGAGGGCTACCGCGCCAGACCCGAGCTGGACACGGCGGATCGGCGCTGGCTCCTGACCCTGCTGACGGCCGCGGAGGGGATCGAGAAATACCTGCACCAGCGTTATGTCGGGCAGAAGCGCTTCTCGCTCGAAGGGGCGGATGCGCTCATCCCCATGCTCGATGAGCTGATCCAGCGCGCCGGGCGCAAGGGCCAGCAGGAAGTGGTCATCGGCATGGCCCACCGCGGGCGCCTGAACGTGCTGACCAACATCTTCGGCAAGCCGCCGCAGGACATCTTCGACGAGTTCGAGGGCCGGGTGAAGATGGACTGGCGCCAACAGGTCGGCGACGTCAAGTACCACATGGGCTTCGCCACGGACATCGAGACCTCGGGCGGCATCGTCCACCTGGTGCTCGGCTTCAACCCCTCGCATCTGGAGATCATCAATCCCGTCATCGAGGGCTCGGTGCGCGCCCGGCAGCGCCGCCGCCGCGACCACGCCGGGGATCAGGTGCTGCCCGTGCTCATCCACGGCGACGCGGCCTTCGCCGGCCAGGGCGTCGTCATGGAGACCCTGCAACTCTCCCAGACGCGCAGCTACTCCACCGGCGGCACGGTGCACATCGTCATCAACAACCAGATCGGCTTCACCACCAGCCATCCGCTCGACACCCGATCCACGCCCTACTGCACCGATGTCTCCAAGATGGTGCAGGCACCGGTGTTCCATGTGAACGGGGACGACCCCGAGGCGGTCATCTTCGTCACCCGCCTGGCGCTCGATTTCCGCAACCAGTTCCATCAGGACGTCATCATCGACCTCATCTGCTATCGCCGCCTGGGGCACAACGAGGCGGACGAGCCGGCGGTCACCCAACCGATGATGTACAAGAAGATCCGCAAGCACCCGACCCCACGAGCGGTCTACGCGGACCGGCTCATCGCCGAGGGGCTCGTCTCCAAGGATGAGGCGAACCAGATGACCATCGACTACCGCGACTCGATCGAGCAAGGCGTCGTCATCACCCGCCCGGTGCTCTGCGGGCTCGACAACACGGCGCGCGTGGACTGGAGCTTCTGCCACGGCACCACCTGGAACCAAGACGTCGATACCGGGGTGCCCGTCGAAAAGATCCAGGCCCTGACCGAAACCCTGCTCCAGGTTCCAGAGGGCTTCGAACTCCACGCGCGCGTGGAGAAGATCTGGGACGAGCGGCGCAAGATGGCGCACGGCGACCAGCTCATCAATTGGGGGTATGCGGAAAATCTGGCCTACGCCACCCTGCTCGACGCGGGCACCCCGGTGCGCCTCTCCGGCCAGGACGCCGGCCGTGGCACCTTCTTCCATCGCCACGCCAAGATCCACGACCAGGTCACCGGCAATTCCTATACGCCGTTGCAACACCTCAGCGAGCGCCAGGGTGCCTTCATCGCCATCGACTCCATCCTCTCGGAAGAGGCGGTACTCGGCTATGAGTACGGCTTCGCGACCGCCGAGCCGGAGGCCCTCACCCTCTGGGAGGCGCAGTTCGGCGACTTCGCCAACGGCGCCCAAGTCGTCATCGACCAGTTCATCACCTCGGCCGGGAGCAAGTGGGGTCTTTGCTGCGGCCTGGTCATGCTGCTTCCGCATGGCATGGAGGGCCAGGGTGCCGAGCACTCCTCGGGGCGCCTGGAGCGCTTCCTGCAGCTCTGCGCCGGGCACAACATCCAGGTCTGCGTCCCGACGACCCCGGCGCAGATGTTTCATCTGCTGCGCCGACAAATGGTGCGCGACTACCGCAAACCGCTGGTGGTCATGACCCCCAAGAGTCTGCTGCGCCATCGCCTGGCCGTCTCCTCGCTCGAGGACCTCGCGCGCGGTCAGTATCAGACCGTCATTCCAGAGGCCGACCCCATCGATGCAAGCGCTGTCGAGCGTGTCGTCTTCTGTAGCGGCAAGGTCTACTACGACCTGCTCGAGGCGCGTCGCGCACGCGGCCAGACCAACGTCGCGCTCATCCGCATCGAGCAGCTCTACCCCTTCCCGAAAGAGCAATTCGCCAGCGTGATCGAGCAGTACGGCAACACCGAAGAGATCATCTGGTGCCAGGAGGAACCGCAGAACCAAGGGGCCTGGGACCAGATCAAGCACCGCTTCCACAATCTGATCCAGAACGGCAAACGCCCCTACTATGTCGGCCGTCCGGCCTCCGCCGCGCCGGCCGTCGGCCACCGCGCAGCCCATGTCGAGCAGCACGAGCGCCTAATCGATGAGGCCCTGAGCGGCCATTGCAATCCGAGCATGAACAAAAGGATCCCGCCCCAATGACCAGCGCCCCCCCGATACGCAGCGAAGTCCGCGTACCCGCCCTTCCCGAATCCGTCTCTGACGCCACCGTCCTGACGTGGCACAAACAGCCCGGCGAGGCCGTCAAGGAGGGCGAAAACCTGGTCGAGCTAGAGACCGACAAAGTCGTGCTCGAGGTCCCCGCGCCGAGGGACGGCATCATGGGCGAGATCAAATCCAAGGAGGGCGATGTCGTGCAGGCCGAGGACATCCTGGCGATCGTCGAGGCAGGCACGGCGCCCGCCCAGCCAGCGAAGCAGCCAGCGGCGCGCTCCGCGCCGACCACGCCCCGCACCCAGGGCGCAACCTCGGACAAACCGGCGTCTGGCACGCCCCAGAAGGCGTCAGCGGGGGCGGCGCTCGTGACACCGTCCGCCCGCCGCCTGGTCAGTGAGATGCATCTGGATCCGGCCGAGATTCACGGCACGGGTCGGGATGGTCGCATCCAGAAGAGCGACGTGCTCAGCTATCTGGACCAGCGCGAGCACGCATCGGACTACGTCGTGCCCGCGGAGGTGGAAGCCATGGTGCCCGCGCAGCCCATCCCAAGGATGAGCGGCGAGGCTGGCCGCCCGGAGCAGCGCGTTCCCATGACGCGGCTGCGTGCCCGCATCGCCGAGCGCCTGGTCCAGGCCCAGCAGCATGCCGCCCTCCTGACCACCTTCAACGAGGTCGATCTCAAGGCGGTGATGGAACTGCGCGCCAAGTACAAGGACGAGTTCGAGGAGCGCCATGGCGTGCGGCTCGGCTTCATGTCCTTCTTCGTCAAGGCCGCGGTGGAGGCCCTGCAGCGCTTCCCGGTCGTCAACGCCTCGGTCGACGGCAACGACATCATCTACCACGGCTATTACGACATCGGCATCGCCGTCAGCTCACCGCGCGGCCTGGTCGTTCCCATCCTGCGCAACTGCGACCATCTCAGCATGGCCGACATCGAGCAGGGCGTTGCCGAGTTCGGCCAGAAGGCCAAGGACGGCAGCCTCAGCTACGAAGAACTCACCGGCGGCACCTTCTCCATCACCAACGGCGGCGTCTTCGGCTCTCTGCTCTCCACGCCCATCCTGAACCCACCGCAGAGCGCCATCCTCGGCATGCACAAGATCCAGGAGCGCCCCATCGTCTCCGAGGGCCAGATCATCGCCGCGCCCATGATGTATCTGGCCCTCACCTACGACCACCGCATCATCGACGGTCGTGAGGCGGTGCAGTTCCTCGTCACCATCAAGGAGGCGCTGGAAGAGCCGGCGCGCTTGCTGTTGCGCGTCTAGGCGCCTGTCGGAGCAAGGATGAATCGGCTGCGAACGCGGGAGACAGCGGAAAGCGGGGCGCGGATCTCAGACTCCGCCGTCCCGCGACTTCGCGCCGCGCCGCTCCTGCCACTCCGTCAGCAGATCCCAAGCGACCGGGACGATGAACAGCGTCAGAAAGGTCGCGGCGGCGAGGCCGGTGACGAAGGTCGAGGCCATGGTGCCCCAGACCAGCGAGTAGTCCGGGATGCCCAGCGCCATCGGCAGTAGACCGAGCACGGTGGTCAAGGTCGTCAGCAGGATGGGGCGCAGGCGCACGTTCACGCCGTCGATGATGGCCTCATAGCGGCTCATCCCCTCCCGATAGCGGCGGTTGATGAAATCCAGCAGCACGAGCGAGTCGTTGACGACGACGCCGGTCACGCCCACGACGGCGATGAAGCTGTTGACGGTAAAGAGCGATTGGGTGGCGAGCTTGCCGAAGACCACGCCGATGATGGAGAACATGACCGCCGAGAGGATGATGAGCGGTTGGGCATAGGATTTGAACTGGGTCGCGAGGATCAGATAGATCAGCAGCACGGCCAACCCGAAGGCCCGCGCCAGACTGTCGAAGGAACGCTGGGTCTCCTCGTAGGCGCCGCCGAACACCAGATTCGCGCCCGGAAACTGGTCGCTCATCTGGCGATACTGGTCGCGGACCCAGGCGACGATCTGTGGCGATGAGACCCCGGATTCCGGCGCGATGTTCGCCGTGATCGCCAGGCTGCGCTGGCGCTGATAGCGCTTGAGCTCGCCGGGCTGACGCTCGATGACCGGCCTGACCAGATCGCCCAGGAGCACCGGACCCGAGGGGTGCTCGAGCACCGGGATGTCCAGCGCGGACTCAGGGGCGTGGAGATAGCCGGGATCGATACTCAGCTTGAGGTCGACCTCCTCGTCGGCGAATCGGAAGTGACCGATGTAGCGCCCGTCCAGCACGGCGGCCGCCAGCCTGGCCGCGGCGCCCTGCGTCAGCCCCAGCTCCCGCGCCCTTTCCTCTTCGACTCCCATGCGAAAGACCCGCGACGGGCGGCCGCGGTTGTCGGCCAGGTCGATGAGACCCGGCCCGAAGCTCGGATGCGCGCGCAGCCGTTCCAACAGCGCGTTGCTCAGGGCGAGCACGGCGTCCTCGTTGGAGCCGACGATCTGGATGTTGAGGTCCTTGCCGCTCGGCGGACCGTCCTTCTCCGCGCGCACCCGCACCCGGAAGCCAGGCACCGCGAACTGCTCGGTGAGCCGCTGGCGCATCCGATCGAGGTGCGCCAGGGGATCGTCGAAGGCGCGATCCGCCTTGCGCGGCAGCGCGACCATGAGCGTGCCGAGGTTGTGTCCGAAGCTGTTTTCGTAGTCCTCGGTCACGGTGAAGCCGGCGAAGCCCGCGGCGGAACGCGCATAGCCAGGCCCATCGGCCATGACGAAGCCTTCCATCTCCGCGAGCCGCCTGTCGATCAGCTCGATCGAGGTCTCGGGCGGACCCTCGATGAAGGCGTAGTAGAGGTTGTAGTCGTCCGGAAAGAACTGGATCTTCACCAGCGGCAGAATGCCGGCAATGGACACGCCGAGGATGCCGACCGACAGCAGGAAGACCAGCGTCACTATCGCCAGGCTCGCGACGCGGAAACGCAGCGCGATGCGAATCAGCCAGTCGGTCAGCCGGCGCGCCAGCCGCAGCAGCCGATTGTCGCGCTCGCTCAGCGCCAGACCGTCGTGCGTCGGCCGCGGGCCGAAGTGGTGGTAGTGCAGCGGCAGAATCAGCAGACACTCCACCAGCGAGGCGACGATGGCGAAGCTGACCGCCTTGGGGATGAGGGCGAAGAACTCGCCCGTCGAGCCGGTCATGATGAGCATCGGCAGAAAGGCGGCGACCGTGGTCGCGGTCGCCGAGATCACCGGCCAGGCGACCTCCGCGGTCCCGGCGACGATCGCCTGGTCGATGGACTCGCCCTGCTGGACGCGCCGGTAGATGTTCTCCACCACCACGATGGCGTCGTCGACGATGATGCCGGACACCAGCACGAAGCTGAACAGGGTGATCTCGTTCAGCGAATTGCCGGTGACCTGCATCAGGACCATGGTCACCATGAAGGAAAACGGGATGCCAAGCGTGACCAGACCGGCGTTGCGCGCCCCCATGAAGTACCAGAGGATGAGCCCGACCAGGACGATGCCGACGGCCATGTTCCAGCCCAGCGTCCCGATGGACTCGTGGATGTAGGTGGTCGAATCCTGGGTGAGCGCGACGGCGATTCCTTGACGCTCGAGTAGCGGCGCGAAGTCCGCGAGCACCGCCTCGGCGGCGGCATAGATGTCCAGCGCGTTGCCGTCCTCCGCCTTGGCGAGCATGAGCGTGACGCAGGGCCGGCCGTTCACCGAGGTGATGACGTTGGGGTCACGGTACCCGGCCTCGGCGGCGCTGATGAGGTCGTCGACACGGACGAAGGATCCATCGGCATCACGCCTGACGATGGTGCTCACGACCTGTTCCCGGCTGCGGAAGCGCTCGTCGACCCGCACCACGAACTCGCCGGAGGCGTCGGTGAAGTCGCCCGCGGGGATGTTGATGTTGGCGTCTTCCAGTGCGGCGGCGACTTGCTCGAAGCTCACGCCATGCTCTCTGAGCTTGTGCGGGTCGAGAAAGACGTGGAACTCCCGCTCCTGCTCGCCCTCCAGGCGCGCCTCCGTGACGCCTGGGATCTGCCCCAGCGGCACCTGCAGCTCCTTGGCCATCAGCACGAGCGCCCGGTTGGAGCGCTCGCCGATGAGATTCACGGCGACCACGGGCAGCCAGAAGGAGGTGCGGATGAGATCGAAGCGCGGTGGGTCGATGCCCTCCGGCAGTCGCCCCAGGACACTCAGGACGCGAAAACGCAACTCGTCGTAGAGCGCCTCGTAGTCGCTGTCGTCGCGGAACTTGACGGTCATGCTGGAGCGCTCGCGCAGCGAGGTCGAGCGGATGAACTCCACGTTCTCCAGGCCGTCCAGGGCGTCCTCGATCTCGCGCGTGACCAGCGCCTCGACATCGCGCGGCGAGGCGCCGGGGAAGATGGTCGTGATCTCGACCTTGCCGAAGTTGATCTCCGGATAGCGCTCGACCGGGATGAGCCCCAGCGCGAAGACACCGGCCACGATCATCAGTACGAAGACGAGATTGAAGAGAACGCGCTGACGCAGCGTGAAGCGGACCAGGGATTCCACGGATCAGACTCCTGGCGGCAACCGCACCGCGTCGCCGACCCTGAGCGCGGGCGAGACGACGCGGACCTGCCCCGGATGCAAGGGATCCGGGCCCAGCATGAGCACGGGCAGGCGCTCGCCGCCCGGGCGCATCACCCAGTATTCGTCGTAGCTCGACGCGACGGCCTCCGACGGCAACCGCACGGCGCCGCTCGACTCCGGCAGTCGCAGCTCCAGCCCTGCGCGCAGCCCCCCGCGCCGCTCCGGCGGCGGCTCGGTCAGCGTAAGCTCGACAGCGATCTTGCGCGTCTCGGGATCGAATCCCGGATTGATCCGATGAATGCGCGCCGGCAGCTGGCGGCTGAGATCGGTGAGTTCGAGCTGCAGTGCCGTGCCAGCGGACTCCAAGGCGGCCAGCTCCCGCGGTGTCAGCGCGAAGGGGACGAGCAGGGTCGAGAAATCCTCGGCGTGACCGACCGTCTCCCCCACGGAGACCCATTGACCCGGCTCGACGCCGCGCCCGGTGATGCGCCAGCCCGCGGGGCCGTGAATGCGCATGCGCGCGAGCCGCTCCTCGGCGATGCGTCGCTTCACGTCCAGCTCCGCCAGCGCATGCGTGTTGTCTCGCAGGGATTGCTCCAGGGCATCCAGCTCCGACACCGAGGTATTCTTCGCCCGAGCCAGCTCGCGGTAGCGTGTCACCTCGCTCCGGTCGAAGGCGATCCGCGAGCGCAACCGCTCCTGCTGCACGCCGATCTCGTCGAGATCGAGCCGGACGAAGGTCGCGTCCAGCTGCGCGAAGCGACCCCTGTCATCCAAGGCATCACCGATATCGCCGAAGACGGCTTCGACCCGTCCGGCCTGCTCCGCGACCAGGGGCACCTGTGCCCGCGCGCGCGTGAAACCGCTGAGCAGAACGCTGCGCTCGGCCGCCTGGACGATCACCGTCTCCGGTCCAAGGTCGCTCCCAGGACCGGCCCATGTCAGGGCCGTCGTCCAGACGAGCAACAACACGACAGAGGCACGGCGCCGGGCGGCTCCCGCTAAAGATCTCAGATTCAGAGCATTCATCGACCAAAGACTCATCCGTCCAGGAAATGCAGGGTCCCGCGGCGGGAGGCGGCACCAACTCAACGCGGATCCTCAGGGAGCTGTTCATTTTTGGCTCTCCAGGATTTCATGGGGAATCACAAGTCATTTTAAAACAATTGCTTAGAGCGGATTTTAGCGTACACGACAATGCCAAAATATAGTCGAGCGATTCTATTTTAAGTTTTTGATTTTTCAGTGTTCGATGCCAAGCTGAGCGTATCCGTTGAGATATAAGTACACTCTCTGATAAAGGTGATTGAGGTTCGTCATTCCATAGCAGCGGCGTTTGATGACCTTGAGCTTATTGTTGAGACCCTCAACGAAACCGCTGGTTTGACGACCGACAAAATAATTGGCAATTTCCTCGAAATGCG
>NZ_NRRF01000036.1 GCF_016583565.1 Thiocystis violacea
TCCTCGCGCGCCCCTTGATAGGCCGCATGGATCGACGGTTGCTGGCGGGTGACCACCTGCATCATCAGATCGAACAGCGTCGAGAACAACAGATGACGGGTGTACTGGCTTTGCGCCGTCTGCTCAAACCAGGCGTTGAGCTGGTCCGGATGGAAGCTGCGCTCCAACACCGCGCGCGCCATGGTGGGGATGGGGAAATGCTCGGCAAAGCGCTCAAGCAGTGGATTCAGCAACATCGTCAACAGCCCGCTGGTTACAAAAGGGCGCGATTGTACCGAGGACGCGCGACTCGCGCTGCTCGGGCGATTCAGCTGCGTCGAGGGCGGGCGACCGGCAGGAGTCGTTGCGTTCACTTTTTGTGACCTTCACAGCCCTGGGTCTTGGGGGCAGCGTCGCGAACACCGTCACGCTTCTCGTGAAAACTCAGCCTGACTCTCAGGCCTGGGGTGTAGAGTCAGTCTCTGCCATCCTGCTCGCGTCTCGAGGCGCGGGGATGTATGTGACCCCATTGAACAACGAAGGAGCGCGCAAAAAGTGTCTAGGAATCCGGATTCGACTAATCGTCTACACCTGATCGGCACCGGCTCCGCGTGCGTGCACGCTCGTCCTTCCAGTGCGGTAGGCCAGAAGCCGTGGCTCGATGCCCGAGGTATTGCCGCCTTCTCTGCCCAACTCGGCACTCTTGCCAGCTTGCTGTTGGGCCTTGCCATGCTGAATACCCCTATCCTGGCTGCCGAGCCAGAACGTCCTGCCGTGACGGTGCTGGCGTCGGTCCCTGCCGATGTGCGTGGCGGGGACAGCCTGCGGATACCTGTCGACGACGACCTGCAGTCCTTCGTGGTGAGAACGGGTGATGTCAGGTTGGTGACAGATTTGCTTTCGATCGATGGGAGTAGCCTCGACGCGAGCAGCACTGCCCGGGACTCACTCCCGAATCTGACTTCGCGAACCTTGGCGTTCGAACTCTTTCCCGATACCTATGTCGAGATCCTCGTCTCCTCCCAGTCCCGCCCAACGTCGAGCGTCTTGTCCATCAGCGGAGGTCTTCGCGATGGCGACCTATCCACCTTCTCGATGACCATGACGCCGGACAGCTACCTCTTGACCTACCAGGATCGGCACACGCAGCTTCTCTATCGGGTCGTTGGTGATACCAGCACGGGTATTGGTCGAGTCACGGAATACGATCGTCGCCATCAGCCGATGATAATCCACTCCTCTCCCCTTATTCCTCCTGCGGAGTGATGTGGGGCGCAGAGATGGATGCGCTTTCGTAACGAGTACGTGTCGAGGATTTCGCTATGCGTTGCACAACACAGGGATTACCGAAGTACCGCTTTCTGCTCTTTTCGTTCTGCCTGCTTCTTCTCAGTCTATGTGGAGCCCGTGGCGCTCTTGCCGCGACCATTGACGTGATGCTGGTCTATGACACCACGGCAACTGACTGGGTGAGTTCGAACGGCGGCATGACCGCATTTTCGGAAGATGTCATCAATCGGATGAATCAGGCGATGCAGAACAGTGGCGCGGCGATCAACTTCCGGCTCGTTCACGCCATGTCGATCAATTATACGACCCAGTCGAGCTTGTCCACCCCACTGACAGCCGACTTGAGCGCCTTGCAGTCAGGTGCTGGCGTCTTCGCTTCCGTTGCGGCCGCGCGAGACGCCTACGGTGCAGATCTGGTCGCTATGCTGATTGACCACGGCTATGCTTGGGGGTATGTGGGGCAGGGCTATTTGTTGACGAATTGGTCAGGCCATGCTGCGTATGCTCATACCGTCAGTGCGATTCGGTCCGTCGCCATTAGCAACACGCTGACGCATGAGGTTGGTCACAACCTGGGCGCGCACCACTCGAAGCACCAGGCCACGTATCCCGGTCCCAATGACTACCTCGACGGCCAGTATTCCGCCGGTTGGTATTTCACGGGCGGTGACGGTCAGGATTACCACACTATCATGGCCTATAATGACGACGGCTTTGGAAACCATTACGAAGAGGCGCCACTCTTCTCTACGCCACTCAAGAGCTACCAGGGAACGACCGCCGGTAGCGCCAGCGATGGCGATAACGTCCGGCTGCTGGCCCAAACCGGCGCTGTGGTCGCCACTTACCGAGTCTCGACCGCCACCGATGCGCCGGTTGCGATTGCAGCAACGGACATCTCCAGCACCGGATTCACGGCACGATGGAACGCCGTCAGCGCCGCATCTGGCTATCGGTTGGAGGTATCGGGAAACACGGCCTTTGGCGACGTCGTTGTTCAGGATGTCGGGAGTGCGATGAGCTATGCGGTCGGAGGGCTGACGCCCAATACTGACTATTATTACCGAGTCCGTGCCTATAACAGCTCCGCTACCAGTGAAGCCTCCAACATCATTCCGGTTCGTACCCTTAGCTCAGGTGTCCTGGACGACCCCTATGACTTCGTTGCGCAGCAGTATCTCGACTTCCTGGGGCGGGCGGGCGAGACGGCCGGCATCAATTTCTGGGCCGATCTTCTAAATAGGGGAATCTTGACTCGTGCTCAGTTCGTAGACAGCTTTTTCAGCTCTCCAGAGTTCCAGGGTAAGATCGCATCACTCGCAAGGCTCTACTTTGCCTATTTTCTGAGAATCCCTGATTACGACGGCTTGATTCATTGGATTCGGCAGTTGCAAGCTGGAGTAAGCCTGATCGACGTCTCTCAGGTGTTTGCAGTCTCCCAGGAGTTCGTCGGTAACTATGGCGCGATCGATAACGGTGCGTTCGTAGATCTAGTCTACGAAAATCTTCTTGGGCGAGCCCCAGAGGACGAGGGTCGCAATTTCTGGATAGGTCAGCTTGAAGGAGGTTTGGGGCGCGGAGAACTCATGATTGGTTTCTCCGAGTCTCCCGAGTTCAGGACGCGCAGTTATAGCTGGGTGCAGGTGACCATGATTTACGTTGGCATGCTGCGGCGGGCACCGGATCAGGGCGGGTTCGATTTCTGGGTGCAGGCACTGCAGGGAGGACGCTCCGTGACGGATCTGATCGATGGATTCCTCGAGTCGCCTGAGTATGCTTCGCGCTTCTAACGCCTTGTTTGCGGCTCAGGTGATGTGGCCGGGGGGGGCGGATGAGGCGGCTGCGGGAACGAGGCGCGCCGGCTGCCAGGGTTCCTCGATGGGGTGAGCGCAGGGAAACCTGTTCCGCTGCTGGCCAGGGCTCGAGCGCATCCATGTAACGCTCGCGCCCAGAATCGCCGTTCGGAGTCTGGGAAGATCGGAGCATCCGTCAAGCGCTTAGGCCGCATTCGAATGCCGAGTGATCGACCAGCGCCTCCTTGGGTTCGGTTGAGGTTGTTGCTTGGGGTTCAGGGTCCGAATCAAGCAAGATCAGGCCTTCTGGAGGAATTGGTGTGAAGATCATCCTGTCCGTGGATGCCATCCGGCATCCTCTCACCGGGATCGGCCGGTACGCCGCCGAATTGGCGAGTGGGCTATCCGATTATCCGGGGATTGAGGCCGTTCGCTTCTATCTCAACGGTAGATGGTTGAACTCTGTGGCGAGCGAGACCCGGCAGTCGGCTGTTTCTGGGCCGTTGCGACGGTCTCTGCTTGCACGGGCTCGCTCTAGCCTGCCAAACAATTCGCTTACGCTCAAGACGTCTCGGCAGGTGGTTGGGGCGATCGATCAATGGCGCTTGAGGCGCCTTGACGATCATCTATTTCATTCTCCGAATTACTTCCTTCCCCGGTTTGGTGGGCCAACAATAGCGACAATCCACGACCTTTCGACGCTCATCTATCCGCAGTACCACCCAGAAAGCCGCGTTGCACTTGTCAATTTGGAGATACCTAATACCCTGGCTCGCGCGTCTCATCTCATCACTGATTCAGCAGCTATCAGGCTAGAGTTGATCAATCGCTTTGGGTGCTCGGCCGAACGGGTTAGCGCTATTGCGCTTGGGGTGGATCCCGTTTTTCACCCGCGTGAGCCGCAAGCGCTAAAGCCTCGGCTGGAACCCTATGGATTGACGCCGGGCGCTTATTGTTTGTGCGTGGCAACGATTGAGCCACGTAAGAACATTCAGCGCCTCATCATGGCTCACGCGAGTCTGCCATTGGCCTTGCGTCGCCATTATCCGCTCATACTGGCGGGCGAGACTGGTTGGAGGAGCGAGGAGATCCATGCGAGCATCACTGCTGCTCAACGCACTGGGACAGTCCGCTACCTCGACTACCTGCCCCAAGAGGATCTGCCATTCGTCTTTGCCGGTGCTCATTTGTTTAGCCTGCCCTCGCACTACGAGGGGTTCGGTTTGCCGTTACTCGAAGCCATGGCGAGTGGCGTACCCCTTGTGACCTCGACCTGCCCCACGTTGCTCGAGCTTGCTGGAGACGTCGGTTTAGTGGTCGATCCTGAGGATACGAATGCCTTGGCAGAGGCTCTTCGGCGCGGCATGGAAGACGATCTTTGGCGAAGAGATGCAAGCGCATCAGGCCTCGCTCGCGCGCGTCAATATTCCTGGGAGCAGTGTGTTCAGTCTACATTTGCTGTCTATCAGCGAGTGATGTACGGACGGTCGGCAACCGATGCGCTACACCTTTCTTCCCTGTCCGGTGGCTAGATCATTCTGCCTTGAGGGATCACGCGTCGAGGAGCCGAGTGATCGTGCTTTCCCAATTGATGTCCAGCCTCTGATACCGATCGCGGCCTGCACGGCCCATTTCAATAGCTGTCTGGGGATTTCCATGCAGTGCGTCGATGGCTTCTGCGATAGTCTCCGGTAGCGGGGGTACGATCCGACCGGTTTCGCCTTCAATCACGAATTCCAGTGGCCCTCCAGAATCCGTGCAGGTAATAACGGGTTTGGATGAAAGCATGGCTTCCAGCGTGATGTAACCGTAGTCCTCGTCGAAAGGTCCGAAGAAGACGGCAAGCGCATGCGCATAGAATGCAATCTTTTCAGCCTCGCTAACGTGCCCAAGCAGTCTGACACGATGCTCCAGTCCGTACCGAATGATGAGCTGTCGACAATGATCTGTAAGCCCACCTGTACCCGCAATGAGAATGGCGACCGGAGAACGTAAGTGCCGGGCAGCTTCGATGAGGAGGCTCTGTCTTTTTAGGTTCTCCACGCGGCTGGGATAGAACACGTAAGGTTCTGGTTCTGCCCAGCGAAAATGTGTCGCGAAGGCAGGAGGATGGAGAAGCGGGTCACTATCGAGTCCGTTGAAGTGCGAAAGGCGCTCAGCGACGCGGGCCGATTCTGCGAACCGACGTCGGGCGCGGGCAAGAACGCGGTTGTCGTAGTCGATCACCGTCTCACGCATGTTCAGACTCTCTGGCGTTGCTGTTTTGCTATCGAACAGCTCATATACGGCGCGAAATTGATGCATCACCCAAACGATGTGGTGAGGATGGGTCACGCCGTAGCCTGGAAACTGCAAACTGATCAGGCGATCCACCCTTTGCCCGTTTGGTCGGCTTAGGTCAAGCTGTTCGCAAAAGGTCATCAGGCTGAGAACGCTTGCCGCCGGTTGGAATTGGAAGGGGAAGCGAAGCAGCTCAACGTGGTGACCGGCGTGTTGCAGGGCGGTCACCAGACCGTTGACTTGGTGATTTGCTCCGCCCGCGATGAAGGGTACCTGGCAAGCGGTCACGATGATGTTCATCGGCTGTTCCTGCTATGCGTCGTTCGAACGGCTGACAGCCATGTCTTCACTGGCGGGAATACCAGGTTTCGTTGCGAGCAAGGCAAAGTCTTGGGGTCCATAGAGGTGGCCATTGACGCGGTTCGCGAGAGGTGTGTCGACGGCCAGCCTGTCCTGTTCGGGGTAGGGGTGCAGGCGCCATAGGCGGACATCCTCGAAACCCTGGTAGTCGACGAGAAACCTCAGGCCTGTTGGCGTCACCGGATGATGGTGGCTAAAGTCGTGGTAGAACGTATGGCTGCCGACCAGGACGTTTTCGGGATTGGGTGTCTCGAAGATCAAGCGACCGCCGGGTTGAAGTACCCGCCAAGCCTGTTCCACCAATTGAAACAGCAGCTCAAACGGCAGATGCTCGACGACATGGAAGCCGGTGATCACGGCATGCGAGTTATCCGCGAGGCGCGCGAGATAGTGCAAGGCATCGGATCGATGCACCTCCAGCCCTAGTTTTCTGGCACGCGCGACCATGTCTTCGTTGAGATCGACGCCAATCGCTCGAAAACCCTGGTCGGTCAGTAGGCGCATCCACTCGCCACGCCCACAGCCGATATCCAGCATCGGAGATGTCAAAAGCTCATCCGGTAGTTTTGCAATGTCCTGCAAATAAATCCGCTGATCGGCGGCTATATCCGACTCCTGTCCGCGATGTGCCTCTTCAAACGCGAGGTAGTAGGCATCAAGGCGATCTTTGAGGGCCGTGTCCGCGTCGTCCGGAGTTCTGTCAGGGCAGACGGGTCGCTGATCGAAAGCGCGTTGTTGGAGAACTTTGACGCGCGCGCGCAACAGGCCGATTTCACCAACTGCCGTGTCGAGTCGCTGGCCGTGACCTCGCTGTTGCTCCGCCTGCTCGTCGGTGCTCTTGCTTATTCGATCAAGCGCCCGCGCTTGGCGTTCGACCTGTGCTCGCTGGTCCTCTTCCATCTGACAAACGCGTGCTTGAAGCTCGTTGGCAATATGCGCTTGCTCCTGAAGCTTCTGTGACACCTCTGCGCGGAGACGGTGAGATTGACCTAGGCGCATCTGACGCCACAGGTGATACGTCCAGTTCAGACGCCGGACGATCGATCGGAATCCGAGTCGGGCGCCAACCCGGGAGAGATAATAGAGCGCTGGCGCTACACCGAACCCTGGGAACCTCAATCCAAGCGCGCGCGCTTCGGGAGATGCGCGAAGCGAAGACAGCACGAAAGGTTGCCCGAATCCATGATCGAGCATCTCGCGGTGGTGGGCCGCTCCATCGGGATCCGCCGGGCGCCGCAGCAACGCACGATACGCCTGGTCGATGAAGGCAGTCGGCTCAGAGATCGCAAGTAGATCGTCGATGCAACCCGCGAGTGTCTGCGCGTCCTTCTTGGGCAAGGTCGCTAGCCTTGCCAGTGGGACCAGCGGTTCGATCAGGTCGACTTGGTAATCGGGGCGGCTGGATTCTTCGCGGACACGCTGAATCAGCGCATCGACGTCAGGCAAAGCTTGCATGCAATGATTCCTGATAATGTGTTCTTGATGGCGAGAGCGCGAAAACCGCTGGCGATACCTGTCTCGCCTTCCTTTCAGTTATCAGCCGCTTTCCTCCTGTCCCTTCTCGTCTCCTTTCTGAAGCCATTGGTGGCGTCCAGGTGACCGAATGACATTCCGGCGCAGGGCGGTGACGGATGCATACCAGAGCTCACGTGAGCGGCAATATTGTGCACGGTCTTCTTGGTCGCATACGATGCTGTCCGGATCTTTGGGCGGCGATCATCTAGTCCAGCGGGATTGGGTGCAACTGTGAGACTGGGCGGAGCCGACAAACTCCCGCGAACAGAGGACCTCGAATGCCGGCGACCTCGAAGGTTACAGCATGATCTCGCCAGTGATAACAGGCATCTAGATGGTTTTCTTCTGAGTGGAGCGCGGCGCTGAGCGTATACTGGCCCGGCGCCACATCCATATCCATCGTGAAATCGATCTGCCATTCCCCTTTGCTCGTCGGAAGAGCGAGATCTAGATAGCGCGTGTTAGTGCCGAAGATATCCTGTCCGAAGCGATCGCGAATCAAGATGCCCGCAGTGATTTCCGGAAGGTCGCGATGGATTCGATAGTTGATGCGAACCGTTACTGATTCGCCGCTGCTGATCGTCTCTGCGCCTGAGTCTGCTCCGACAACGCGAGCCGAAAGGATCTCGGCATCGCCAGTGCCGTAGTCCGTTCTCGCGCGGTCCTGCTCGGTGATTTGCAGCGAATCATCGCTTTGTCTGGCAACCAGATAGTTGTACAGATTGATGGTGCGCTCTGGCTCGCCGATCGTATAAAGCTTTCCGTGCTCTAGGAGTAAGACGCGATCGCAGAGCATTTTTACAGCATTGAGATCGTGCGAAACGAGCACGATGCTTCCTCCGCTCTCGCGAAATTCACGAATGCGCCGATAACATTTCTGTTGGAAATGCGCATCCCCGACGGCGAGTGCTTCGTCGACGAGAAATGTATCTGGATCGGCGTGAATGGCGATGGAGAACGCCAATCTCATAATCATACCCGAAGAGTAAGTCTTCAGCGGCTCTTGAATGAAGTTGCCTAATTCCGAGAAGTCGAGGATGGCTTCACGGCGTTCCGCGATTTGGTCCTGTGTCAGGCCGATCAATAATGCATTGTTTGTTAGATTTTGAGTGCCGGAGAGTTCCGGATTGAATCCAGTTCCGAGCTCCAGAAGACCGGTGATGCGTCCGCCGCTTTCGATTTGCCCGCTGTCGGGAAGTAGCACGCCCGTCAGAAGCTTTAGCAGCGTCGACTTGCCAGCACCGTTGTGGCCAATGATGCCAAGCGTGCCTCCCTGGGGCACATCGAAGGTGACATCTTGCAGTGCCTGATGTACATGATGATAAGGTCGCCTCAGGATGATCTCTTTGAGCCGGTCGGATGGGTGGCGATATAACCGGAAACGTTTGCAAAGTCCATCAGCACGAATCACGATAGGGTCTTCGCTGCAATCAGTAGGGTCAGTAAGGTCGATGTTAATCCCGCTGCTAACCACCATAGGCCTGGCATCGGAAAACAGGCAACGCGATTCCGGAACAAAAAGAAAGTGGCGATGGCTGATCCGTTGATCAGAAGTGCGCCTATCATAAAAACGATCACAGAAAATCTCGTACGTCTTTTTCTAGCGTTTTGACGAATAGGTAGCTCAGTCCGAAGATTGCGAAGGCCAGTACCGCTACCCAGCTCAATTGAGCGTAATCGGGCTGTGTTTCACCGATGAACATCGCGTGGTAGCTCGTTGTGATTGGCGCCATAGGGTTAATGATTCCGAGAATTTTGTATAGCTTCTCAGGAACCACTGTGGGAACCCAAACGATAGGTGTCAGCCAAAACCAAAGCTGCGTCAGGATCGTGACAAACTCGCGGGTATCGCGCAAGAATACGTTGAGAACGGCGGCGAAAAGACCGAGTCCAAGTGCAAGGACTTGCTGGATGAGAAAAACCCATGGCAGGACGAGTAAGGTTGGTTTAAATGGAACGCCAAGTAGGAGTAGCACGAAGAGAAAAAAACTCAGACCTATCAGGAAACTCAGGCTCTCCGCAAGTACAATGAAAATCGGCAGGCTTGGCAGAGACAAGGCGATTTTGGAAAGTATCCCCTTCTTGTCGACAAAGACCGACGCCGCTCGGGTCAGCGTGTTGGAGAAGGCTAGCCACGGGAGCATTCCGGCAATCAGATAGACGCTGTAGCCATAGGCGTCGTTGACGCCAGGTAAGCGTGCGGCCATGATCTGACCAAAGATCACCACGAAGATGAAGAGCATCACCAAGGGATGCAGAAACGCCCAAGCGAATCCGAGCGCAGAGCCAGCATAGCGATCCACGAGTTCTTGACGCGCGAAACTCCATAAGAGCATCGGACTCATTGCGCGTAGGCCTGCCGCTGGCTGTCTTCGATCGCCTCCCACATGTGCTTCGCGATGACATCCCAGTCACCTGCCTTGGCGGCGCGATCGCGCGCAAGCCGTGCTCGCGCCTCGCGTCTGCCACTCGCCTCTGGCGCGAGCAAGGCCCGCAATGCGGGCGCGAAGTCGTGGAGTTCCGCCTGAATGAAATCGCGCTCTGCATCCAGGATACCGCCCCGGGCGCCGAAGGGTGTGCTTAGGATCGGGAGGCCCGCGGCCGCGTATTCCAGCATCTTTAGATTGGTGCCTGAACCGGTCGTCATTGGATTTAGGCCAACATCGGCTGCCGCGAGCCACACCCGCAGTTCGGCATCCGTGACTCGGCCCACGAGTTTCAGGTTTGGCGTCGTCTTTGGCTGTCCTGGCGCCTCGCAAACACTCCCGACCACGCAGAAGAGGATGTCGGGACAGGCTTCCGCGATAGCGATCAGGGCCGTGAGTGCGTCTAGATTCGGACCATGCAGGCTTCCCACGAAGAGCGCCACCGGGAGCGCGCGCAGCCCCAGCCGATCCCGGAGTCGATCCCGTCTACTGTCGTCAAGGCTGGGATATGAGGCCGAGTCGACGCCGTTCGGCACGGTCGCCGGGCGCTTGGGAAGATCGTAGCGAGCCTGCATCCGCGCGGCGTCTTCATCGCTGCAGCAAAGCACGAGGGGCGCCTGTCGCGCACAGTCGCGCTCTGTGCGGGCGACCGCCTCGACCTGCTCTGGTGCGTGACCGAAGATCGACCCCTTCAGATCGACTTCAACGTTCAGCGACTCATAAATAATTGGCGCGTTACAGACCGAGCGGATCGCTGGGAAGGCGTAAGGATGGCAGGCGATCAGGATGTCCGCCCATGCGACGGCTTCACGGATGGCCGCCAACCAGCCGGGGGTCAGTTCCGGGCGCAGCATGGCGGCCATGTCGGCGCACGACGCCCTCAAATCCCGGCTCAGCCTGTGCTCGAATCTGGCGTGGGCTTCCGTCATTGGCACGACAACCTCGGTCAAACCTGGCGCGAGCATGCGTGTCTTGGGTGTGGAACGCGCATCTGACAAATTGACGACCCTGACGTCGGCCCTCCGGGCGAGTTGCCGATACAGCTGAAACATGCGCACTTGACCGCCATTCCTGGGCGGAAAGATGCTGAAGGTGTTCACGACCGTGATGCGCGGAGCCGGTCTGGCGAAGTCGCGCGCGAAGTTTGGCCACTGGATGTGAACGACGCTCTCGGCGGCGCGATGCGCCAATCGGTCGCGCAATGCTGGTTCGAGGATCAGCCGCCGCATTCCGTCAGCGAGATCCGGCACAGATGGCGCCGCGATCAACCCGTTTTCCATGTGTTGCACGAGTTCGGTGACCCCGCCGGCGTCGGCGCAGGTCAAGACCGGTCGGCCGGCTTGCAGCGCCTCGAGTGCCACCAGCCCATAGTCCTCCTGCTCCGGCACAAAGACGACGAAGAGTGCGCGCTGATAGGCCTCCGCTAGCTCGGCGTCGGTCAAGCGACCGATCAGACGGATCTTTGGGTGGGCTCCAGCCAGCGCTTCGAGGCGACCACGCTGCGGGCCATCTCCACCAATCACCAAGGGTACGTCGAGCTTCGCCATAAGGTAGGCCTGCACAACCCAGTCCAAGCGCTTTGGGCCGTCCAATCGGCTAACGGAGAAAATCGCCCCTTCGATCGCCTTTTCGGTGGCTTGAGGCGCAGGGCGTGGCGGTGCTGGGGGGTGCTGCACCGTCACCTCCATCCCCTGCGGGAAATAATCCTTGCGCTGCTTCACGGTGCGCGAAATAGAACAGTAACGGCGCATTGCGGTTGGTGCGAGCCCGATCGCATCGAGCGAATGAACAACCTGCCGGATCAGTGCGCCGGGCAGGGCAAAGACACTCGGTGGTAGATGAGGCGCATCAAGGCGTAGCTCCTCCAGTGCTCCGAAGATCTCCGGCAGGGCGCTGCGAGCGCCTGCGGAGCGGGAGAGCATGGCCGTCAGCCGGTCGATCGCCGGAAAACCCTGTGGAGGCGTCGCACTCATACTCGTCGGCCAGGTGTCGTAAAGACCGCGCAACTTGTGCAATAGAAAGAGATGATGATCCGGATGTGCCGCCATCCAGGCCGGATACTTACCGCTGATCACTCGATCGAAATGCAAGAGGTCCAACTCGGCGAACTGGCGGTAGCTGTCGACGATCTCCCAGAAAGTGCGTTCCGGTGACGGGAGCTTGATCAGTTCGGCTTCGACTTCCTCAAACGCATTCAGTGCTGCAAGCCAGCTTGTCCAGAGATTTTCAGCGCCACCGATGACGAAGGGCACTGGGCTGGGTGCGACTAACGCAATCTTCATATCACTGGCCTACCGGCCATGCGTCCACGCTCAAGGCTATGGTGATCTGAGGCAAACGTTCTGAGGGGACCATCAAATAATCCCAGTAATAGGTGTCCACCGAGGCCAGCCAGTCCGCTAGATTGCGGAACGGATGACCTAGGAGATCAGTGAGGGCATACCCCCAAGCCGATGCGAGCACGAAGAGGTCCGCGGGCTGGCGACCGTAGACGCTGTACGAGGGGGAGCCGAACTCAACGGAAAACACCGGGCGATCCCGCGCTGCAAGCGCCCGCGCGCCGCCGAGGACGTCGAGCTCGGCGCCTTCGACGTCGATCTTGATGAAGTCCACTCGGTGTTGTGATGCCTCTGTGCTGAGCAGCGCATCTAGTGTGGTCACATCGACATCGATCTCCTTGAGGACAGCGTGCCGTTCGTCGTTGTAGTGGCGCCGGCGTAGTCCGCTTTCCTCGGGCGCATGCGTATTGACGACGAAGCGTGCGCGGCCTGGGCGCTCGCTCACGGCTGCATTGATCAACGTCACCTGCGGAGATTGTCCGAACAGGTGCGTCAAGTAGGCATATTCTCGCGGCAACGGCTCGAACACCCAAAGTTGTCTGGCGTGCACCTGCTCCAGGAAGATGCGCGTGTGCCGGCCTGAGTGGCCACCGACGTCGATGATGTTCGCACCGAGCGGGAGAATCCGGAGGTAGCTGCGCTCAAGTGTGGCTTCCCAATCCCAGGCGAGGGGGTCGGGGGTTCTCAGCGTCAGCGCTCGCAGATAGTCGCGCCCCGCGGGAGAGTCGGTTGAGCGATCCGACAGCCGAGCTGGCCCCCTGGCGTTGTCATTCTGATCCTCTGCCACAGCATGTTCCCTCTTTGGCTTCATCACCTAACCTGATCCGACCTCGCATAGAAACCTCAAGATTCCGTAGAATGGTCCCCTGTCCGCCAGTCTACCAAAGCCGGCGCGTGCCTCCGAAGAGTGCGCTGCCCAGCCAAGTCCGCCTCCCCCGACTGCAGAACGACGACCAGGAAGTATCGAAATGCCTCTCGACGTGACATGGGCTACCTCAGCCGGATCTAGACGCCTCTTGGAGACTGCCTTTCGCCTGGCCCGATTTGGCTTGGTTGGTATCGTCGCCACGCTGGTCCATCTGGGAGTCGTCGTCTCGCTCGTTGAGTCTGGCGTCTTGCCCGAGCCTCTCGTTGCGAATCTGTTTGCCTTTTCCTGCGCCGTTTTCGTTTCCTACTATGGTCACAACTACTGGACGTTCCGGCAACGTCGAGGCAGTGTGCCGCAATTCCTGCGCTTTCTTGTCATCACCGTGATGGCTCTGGGGCTCAACCAGCTCATTCTCTATGTCGTCACGCGACCGCTGGGGCTGGACTATCGCATCGGTCTGTTGCTCGTCCTCTGCCTGGTGCCCCTATTCACCTATGCGCTGTCGCACTTCTGGGTGTTTCGCGAAAACTGCGGCGCCTAGTCCCGCCTCAGCCATACATGCCCGCACGCAACGGAGACGGCAGCCAAGTCTATCGCGCTGATCTGCTGCCTGGTGGGGTGGGCATGGTTCAGGGAAGAAGGTTCGCCGGTTGTCGACGATCGAGGCCAAACCAGTTCCAGTAGCATGGCCCTCAGCTGGACCGCCTCGGTTCGGTCTGCCGAGAGGGGGGCTCAGAGACAACACTGCCTTCGGAGGCGTCGCGCTCGAAGCCGTGCGTGCTTCGGACCAGGAAGAGTGGCCGCTGTTTCACTTCGAGATAGAGACGCCCCAGGTACTCGCCGAGGACTCCGAGCGAGATGAGTTGAATGCCGCCCAGCATGAGAATGACGACGATCAGGGTCGCAAAGCCAGGCACGTCGACGCCGGAGATGAGTGTGCGAACGATGAGGAATGACGCATAGAGCATCGCCAGCAGTGATACGACCAGGCCCACATAACTCCAGAGTCTGAGCGGTAAGGTCGTGAAGCCGGTCAAGCCATCAAGGGCGAAGTTCCAAAGCTTCCAGAGATTCCACTTCGACTCACCCAATGCACGCTCCGCCTGCTCATATTCGACCTCTGCTCGTCGAAATCCGACCCAGGCGAAGAGCCCTTTCATGAAGCGATTGCGCTCAGGCAAGGCATTTAGCGAATCGACCACGCGACGGTCGAGCAGCAGGAAGTCGCCGACGTTCCGGGGAATCGGTGTCTCCGTGAGTCGGTTGAAAAGTCGATAAAAAAGGCCGGAAAACGCCTTTTTCATGCGGCTTTCCTCGCGTCGATCCATGTGGACGCCATACGCAATATCATAACCCTCTCGCCATTTCTCCAGGAATCGAGGGATGACGTCCGGCGGATGCTGTAGGTCGCTATCCATCACGACCGCGGCTGCGCCCCGTGCAAATTGAAGCCCCGCACTTACGGCGTATTCTTTGCCAAAATTTCGAGAGAGATCAATTATTTTGATGCATGTGTGAAGATTGGCAAGCTCTTTCATCACTAATAAACTGTCATCGTCGCTGCCGTCATTGACAAGAATGATTTCTGTCTCAAGGTCAATGTCTCTGATAACGGCAAGAAGCGCCGAAATCATCCGCGGCAGCATCTGCTCTTCGTTGAAGACGGGTACGATGATCGAGAGAACTTCCAATGCGACTCCTGCGGGTCTGGCTGCGCTGATTGTCGTGAATCCTGGTCGATATCAGTCTGATCGAGACGGGTCTTGATCCTGTTGATCGGATACGCGCGCATGGATGAGTGCGATGCCAAGCGGTCGGAGATCACCGTCACTCAAACCGATCTCCGCTGGTGAGCGTGGGCGTGCGATACGAAACTCGAATGTCAATCGACTGGTGCCTTCCGCCACCTCCGCCGGTAACTCGACGCGGCGCCAACCACCGGCATCTGTCTCTGTGAAGAACCATTCCGCGAGCGGGTATCCATTCACGAATACTTTGACGCGCTGCGAATCAAATGTCTTTCCCAGCAAGGCATTGACCTCGAACTCCGCCAGGGTCTTCCCCTTGAGGGGGCGTGCTAACGGCAGCTCGAGTTGCGCCTTTCGGCCCAGCGACCAGGTTCCCCAAGCTTCTGGTAATGACCAACCAGCGCCCAAGTGGTTGCTGTCCGGGCTACCCGCGATCAGGTGAAGCTCCCGGCCAGGGTCATAGGCCGAAACGGCATCTAGCGGATGGGCGCTCCATTCCGTCTTGAGATCTTCCGGCAAACGCTCCCACTCCAGACTGCAGGCGTAGCCATTCTCGAACTTGCGGCAGGCGGTCTGAGGCACGGACATTCTGTGGAGCTGACCAGGTGAAAAGGGCGGGTTTTGGAAGACGATCAATCGTCTGGGTTTGAGCTTGACTCTGTAGGCGTCTTGACCAACCTCGCGGGTGCAATCTGGTACCCAGCGCGCCGCGTAGAGGCTGTTGGTGTGCAGTTGGGCATGTGCGGCCAGGAGTTGAAGATCGAAATCCAAGTCCATGCCCTTGGTGTCCGCCGTGCAGAACATCGGCGGGTAAAGCAGCAACTCATCATGGAGCGGCACCAGAGTGCGCCAGCGCGCGTCGGTCAGGATGGGTGCCGTCTCTGTCGAGCGGGCTTTCACGTGCGCCTGCAATGGCCGCGTGTCTAGCCATTGCAGGGCGGCCACGAGCAACAGAGCCGGCGCGACAAGGCGCCGAGGTAGCCACGCCAGCAGGCCCAGAAGGGCCGCCAGATAGATCAAGTAGAGTGCCGGCCAGAAAAACCGACTCGTGACGCGGAAATGTCGGGCGAGTGCATCCAGCGGAGCCGGCCAAGGGTAACTAATGAGTAAGGTCTCGAGGGCATAGACGTTCGGAGAGAGAGCGTAGATGAAGAAGCCCATTGCCAGCAATGCCAGTAGCACAAGGCTCAGTTGCCCATCATCCGTTCGTCTCCCTCTTTTCGGCATTGGCGTTTCGAACTGCAGCCACCGTTTCATCCCCAAAACCATGACGATCAGCAGGGCGGCCCAAATACCTGCCCCGAAGTAAGCGAAGCCCTCGACGGCCTGGTGTCCAGTGGGATCGACGTGGCCTCGGCCCGGAAGTAGCCCACTGAGTCCCTGGGCAAGCAGGGGTGCGAGCAGATTCATGGTGTAGGTCGTCTCGGGTGCGACTGGGGAGGGTAGGCCGCCCAATTGAATATGTCCGGAAACGAGCATCAGGCTGAGTATCCAGCACACGCCGAGAAGAGTGCGTATCGTTTCTGCCGCTACCCTTCGATAACGTAAGAGACGTTCCACCCGCGCAGTCCCGAACATCGCACCCGTCAGCGCGAGGAGGTAGGGATGGACCCAGAGCGCCGCCGTCAGTAAGACGATCCACCAACCGAGTGCCCGCCATGGGGTTGTTCGGTCACGGCCTTCCCTCACCATGAGTAGCAACCCGAAGAGCACCAAGAAGTGCCCCATCAGCGCCAGGTGCTCCATCCAGTAGCGCATCAGCAGAACGGGAGTCGTGCACGCGATCACCGTTGCGGCCAGCACTGCGATTAGCGTGGTTGTCACGAATTCTCGCAGCAAGAGATTGAAAGCCACGGCTTGCAGCGCGAAACACAGCAGCACCCAGGCGCCGAAATAGTTCACCGCTTGCCCGGTCAAGGAAAACCACATCTTCGCCGGAAGGGCTAAGAGAGGGATGCTATCGGTGAAGATGATATTCATCCCCGCCGGTCCCAGATTTGCTGCGGCGAAGAGTGGAAAACGCCACGCGTCATGCAGGTAATAGAGCAATCCGACGAGCGCTTGATTCTGGTCGCCAGTTGGAAACCAGGCGCGATCGTTCTGACCAGACAAAAATCCCACGCCGACCAGTCCGATGGCAATTGCGGTTCCAAGCAGCCCGGATATCGCCACCAACCAAGGGGTAGACGGCGTCCACTGAGCGTCGATGGGCGAGCTTTCGCTGGTCGGATTTTGGAGCGCTGTCATGACTTCGTCGGGCAATAAGCGGCGGGAAACTGGAGCGATTACCGTGAAAGATGCGCTGCGCGGGAGCCCCGGTGCCCTGTCCCGATCCTGCATCTCGTCTCTGCGGCTACGAGGCTCACGCCCCTCTCCGCTGCGGCGATACGCACGCCCCGTATTGCCGGCGGTGGCTTGCTCTCCACGCTCTACGGCAGCTACCATCTGGTGCGTCTGGGTACCCGTGCAGAGCTTCGAGTGGAGCATTCATTGATCGGTTGGATTCAACGCATTCCGCAACCGTTCGACGTCCCCACTTTGGGCGCTAAAGTCTAACAGGACTCCCGGGTATCGCGTGAAATTTCCGCAGTGATGCGGGTTGCGCTTCGTCGAGAGCCGTGCCGGCGCTGTGCCGCTGAATGCAACGTGCTTGCTCCGCTCGTTAGTCGCTACCGCTCTCACGTGTGCAGATTGTCCGGGGGCGGCGCTTGAGATCGATCTTGTCCGAGTCTCTGTTTGGGCTCACGCAGGATGCGTCGTCCAATCGAGGGCGCTGCGGTTGTGATCGGCTCGCTCGTTTCTTCGTGCTGGGGTCCGTGGTAGTAAGCGTGCCTGTGAGTTTGGGTCTGGGCCTTGCTGGTCTTCCGTGCGAGATCCACTCTCGGAGGCCAGGATACTAGGTCGCGGGGGGGGCGGGGCTGCCTCCGTGGCTGATCAGCCAGCCTCGGCCGCTCTGGGGACTTCCTTGCATCGGAGGCGTGCTCATTGTATAAACACCTCGTATCCTTGCCCTTGACCCTCTCTCCCTCACCATGATTTTGCTCGCTCGGCTTGGGGCAAAAGGTGGACTTGTCCACGATGGGTCGTGGTACCCTGTGCTCGATCGTATCGGCTCTCACCCTTTATAGATGAGGTATTGTCACCTATGGCTACTATTACTTACGCGAACGGAGTCAAGTTCGACGCCAGCGTTGCTGACATTTTCGGTACTGCTTACTTGGCAGCATTTGGCCGCGCGCCCGTACCATCAGATACGGAAAGTGCCAATGATCCTGCAGGCTTGCCCTTCTGGGTCAATCAATACCTCGGCGGCTCCGGTGCCAACGCGGGTTACGTAAATAATCTTGGTGCGATTGGGGATGCGTTCGTTAACTCGAATGAGTT
Organism: Thiocystis violacea; assembly: GCF_016583565.1. Taxonomy (GTDB): domain Bacteria; phylum Pseudomonadota; class Gammaproteobacteria; order Chromatiales; family Chromatiaceae; genus Thiorhodococcus; species Thiorhodococcus violaceus_A. The sequence continues at coordinate 17,983 of NZ_NRRF01000036.1, forward strand.
TGAGAGTGCCTTTGGTACTACTCTGACTGATGCTCAGTTCGTGCAGTTGCTCTACACCAATCTCCTGGGTCGTTCCCCAGATCCCGGTGGGTTTGATTTCTGGCTGGGCCAGGTTCAAATGGATGGTCGCGGTGCCGCCCTCATGGCGTTCGCTGACTCGAATGAGTTCGCGGCCTATAACTCAGATCTCGTCGAGGCGACAAATAGTTACATTCTCGCGCTCGCGGCTGCTCCCGCCGATTTCGCTCCAGACTTCAATAATCCCAGCTCCTTGGCGGCCGTGAGTGACAAGTGGCTGGCAGACAACCCCGGTCTCGATCCGATGAACGACGTCTTCAACGTTGGTTCTTCGGATCTTGCGAACTTCGCCAAGCAGCCAAGTGATCCGAACGGGTATCTCAACGGTTCCGACTTCGGGCAAGACATCGTCAGCTTCGATTTGACGAAACCCTTCGGTCATGATGTTGTCCTTGGAATGATCCTTGCCGATAAGTTCGCGTTCGACGCGAATGGCCGAAAGCAGGGCGACATCATTTCCTTCACGGGCGTCTCGGATGCTTCCGAACTGGCTGGGATGATTGCGTCGGTTGAACTCGGCAAGGATATGGATGCAAGCAATCCGGTCATTCCCGACTATCGTTACGAGATCTTCTTCGGCGATAAGGACTTCTGGGATATGACGGTTACCTTTAATAACGGTGACAGCATCCAGTTCATCGACTTTATTGCCGACGACGCAAATGCGTTTGCGTCAGGCTTGACCGCGGGAATGGTGAATGAAGGGGATCTTGTGAACCTTATTGGTGTGCTCGAGGCAAACGACAACATCATCTACGCCTGACAGTAAGCGCACTCGGAGACCTTGGTGGTGGTCCATTCGTCACCAAGGTCTCCAAGAAACCGTCACCGCATCCACTTAGCTTGGTTTTTTAAGTCTCTCGCCTCAGTTCCTGATTAGGCTGTTCTTAACTGCGGCTTATCAATAAACCGGTTATCGCTTGCTTCGCTACCGCGTATCCCCCTAACAGCGAGTGATTTCCGCGATGGCAGGATCGCTAACTTGTCCCCTGCTTTGATTGGGCGAGCCAGCAATGTCTATTTGCGGATTTTTCGCTGTGTCTCTTCTCTGGTTTGTTGTGTTGTGATGCGGGGGCGTTGATCTGTTCATGCGACTCTGCGGCGGGGCGTCGCGAGTGATGAAAGGTCGCCCTTGGCTGCGATTGGAACCTGAGATTTCGCGAATTCGTAACCTGAAATAGGGGAGGGCGCTCGTGCTGTCAGCGTTTGCGGGAAAACGTGTCCTCTTGCTGCAGGGGCCTATGGGTCCCTTCTTTTCGCGATTTCGTAAGGATCTGGAAGCGGCTGGTGCCGTCGTTCATAAAGTCAATTTTTGCGCTGGAGATCGACTCTACTACCCGTTCGGTGCGGTCGATTTTCGTGGAAGCCTTGATGACTGGCCGGCTTTTCTAAATGGGCTGATCGGCCAGTTCAAGATTGACACAGTATTCTTGTTTGGCGATTGCCGCTTCTACCATCGCGTTGTCCCTCAGGTGATCCGATGGCGCCGTATTGCCCTCTACGTCTTCGAAGAGGGATATTTGCGCCCTGATTTCATCACTGTCGAACCTGGCGGGGCAAATAATTACTCATCTATGTCTCGTGACCCCGATTTCTATCGGCGCCAGCCTTTTCAGCCGATTGCTCGGGGCAAGCCGGTCCAGGTAACCAACGCCTTTGTATGGGCTGCGGTCTACTCTATTTTTTATGCGCTGGCCAACACTGTGTTGCGTTGGCGGTTTCCTCACTATCAACACCACCGGTCATTGAGTCCGATCCGCGAAGCCTTTTTCTGGGCGCGAAGTGCTTGGCGTAAGCGTTTGTTTGCTTATCGGGAGCAGCGCGTGGCGGATTGGCTGAATGGTTCTGCGGCGAAGCACTATTTTCTGGTGCCGTTGCAAACCCACAACGATGCGCAGATTAGCGTGCATTCGCGGTTTTCTGGAATTGAAGAGTTCATCGAGAATGTTTTGATCTCTTTCGCTCGCAGCGTGCGAACTTCTGAAGCCGGCGATAGATCCCTAATTGCTGAGAGCAGTCCGCCCGCTCCCGCTGCTGGTGCTTGTCCCACTTTGCTTTCATCCCAGCAGTCGGGGCCGTCTCCCTATCTGGTCTTCAAGCATCATCCGCTTGATCGCGGATATCGGGATTATGGCGTTTTCCTCCAGAGAATGATTCGCAAGCATGGCCTGGAAGGACGGGTCGTCTATGTTCATGACGTTCATTTGCCGACACTTTTGAGCAACGCTCTGGGGACGATTGTGGTCAACAGTACGGTCGGACTCTCATCGATTCTCCACGGCACGCCGGTATGCGTTCTCGGCGATCCGGTTTACCACATGCCCGGATTGACGTTCCAGGGGGCGCTCGACGAATTTTGGCACGCACCTGGTCAGGTCGATAAATTGTTATTCGAGCGGTTTCGTGCTTGGTTGCGGGCTCAAAATCAGGCGAATGGAAGCTTCTATGCCAGACTTTCGCCCCTGAATAGCCGAACCGGAGTGCTGTGGCCGCCTGAGCTGGGGCGTCCATCGGGGCAAGAAGATGGGGTCGCTTTGGTTTCGCCGGTGCGAGCGCAGAAATCGCCGAAATGCGGGTACTATGACCTGGATGTTGCGCGGGTCGCCAATGCTGGCTCTGATATCTGACACTTCATCGCGCGCTTAGTCGTCGGTTGATTTGCGTCCTCGGGATTGCAGGTCAGCCAACCCTAACTTTCCGGTTGAGTGTTTTCGGTCTGCGGCAATTTTGGTCGCTTCCTGCCGATCGTCTGGGCATGCAGATTCTTCTTGAGGACGAGATCGACAACGTGCTGTTCGCGTTTGTTTGCTCGCCGGCAGTGATCCTCCTGGAAGATGTCCGCGAAACGAACTACCCAGGAAGCCCATGTCTTGTTTTTGCGTTCACGCCAGGCGTGAGAGGATACCGATTCCCAGGAATAGCCATTAAAGACAGCGGCGTTGACGAAGTGATCAAGTGCTCGCACGCCTGCTCGTGCGCGTTCTACACGGCCGGTGCAGCCATAAAATACCAGCAACATGAGACCGAGCAGAGCGAGCGGCAACAAGAGCAGCGACAGCAGAAAGCCGACCAGGAATTCCTTCATCCTTAAGAGCCTCGAGGTGAATCCCGGAGTGTTCGGGAGGGTTGCCGTTCGCAACGGGCGGGGCTTGCGAAGCCGCTTATGGTAGCGTTGGGCGCGCGTCCTGGCGAATTCTGGTTGAATGGCAGAGCGCTGCATCCGGGATGCGACTGCACTTGGCTTTGGGGCGGCTCAGTGTCGAGCCGAAAGTATCATTTTTATCTCGTGTATTTTGTCGGGGTTTGAAACGGCGAAAGCGGATTCCGCGTTTTGCTTGGCTTCAAAGCGCCAGCCCTTCTGATTTCTCCAGTGCTAAATCTCCTGCTCCGCGCCTCCCCCTAAGAGTCTGTCCGCAAATCACTCGGACAAGTCGTTTAGCGTTTACCCCGTTTGTCTGCTCGCATTCGACAGAGTGGCGTTTGGCGATGTTTAGAGCAGCATTGCCGTGGGCTTGTGTGCGATATCCGCCGACCTGGCGTGCGGGGTTGACGTATGCTGTCTGATTGTCTCCGAAAGGCTCGATGCGTCACTTTCGAGCGCGTTGGGAGACACGGGTGTTGTGAATATGAAACGGTGGCCAACCAGTGAGTGGTGCTTCTGGTCCATTTGGTGCAAAACTGCTAGGATCTGCCGCCAAAGCGGTTGTCGGGTGAGCGGCATTCATCGGCAAGGGCCGGGTTCGTTACCCTTACCGCCTGCTTGCGCGGCAGCTTGGGCGCGCCAACCTACACATGAGGCATTTTTGCTTTGCGACGGGTTTTTCTCAGCTTGAGCTTGGCTTTCCTCTCGGCGCTTCTGGCCGGCTGCGCGAACCTGTCCATGAAATCAGATTGGTCTTCCAAGCTGTTCTCGTTCGGTCAGGCTGAGGAGCCCTCGGTCGAGATGGTCAATTTTCAAGATCTACTGACGCGTGAGCCGGCCAATACGTTGCTGTGGCTCCCGCAGAGTCCATGGGGCTCGGATATCCATGTGCTGCTGCATGAACAGTACGCCGCGGCTAGCGGTCGCAACTGCCGCAACCTGACGATCGATCCGGATGGCCGGGCGGCTCCCGCGCTGGCCTGCCAGAACCCGAAGCACAATAAGGAGTGGCAGGCGGTCCGTCTGTTACAGATCGACGGTCGTCCCGTGTTGGGTGACAGCTCCGCTCGCGCGCAAACCTGGAGTGGGCGGTGAACCTGAATTCCCTTTCTCCATCTTTACTCTCATGCGGCGCCCTGTTGAGGTTTGGCCTGATCCTCCTGTTTCTGCTTGGGCTTTCGGCGCTTGCGCAGGGGCAGGGTATCAGCGCTAAGGTGGACGTCGCGGCGGACCAGCGCGTGGTGACGCCGCTTCAGAACGTGGCGCCGACGCCGTTGGTGGGCATCCCGAGGACGGACGACATCGAACCTTTCGGGTCGAATCTCTTTGCCGGCGGCTTCAGCGGCAGGCGGACGGCGGAGTTGAATCCTGGCTACCGCATCATGCCTGGCGATCAGATCACGGTTCGGGCTTGGGGGGCGCTGGAAGTCGACTTGGTCTTGCCCGTAGATACCCAGGGCAACATCTTCATCCCCGAGGTTGGGCCGGTCCAGGTGCAAGGCGTCACGGCCGCGGAACTCAATGACCGCGTGACCAAGGCGATCAAGGAGATCTACACGGACAATGTGTCGGTCTACACGAATCTCCAGGGCGTGCAGCCCGTGGCGGTGTTCGTGACTGGCTATGTCAAGAATCCAGGGCGCTATTCGGGTCCGCCGCGCGACTCGGTTCTGAACTTCTTGGATCAGGCCGGCGGGATCGATTTGGAGACCGGGAGCTTCCGCGACATCCGGGTGACGCGGGACAATCGGGCCATCGCCCATGTCGACCTCTACCCCTTTCTGATCAACGGTGTCTTGCCGCGACCGCAATTCGAGGAAGGGGATACCATCGTGGTGGGCCGGCAGGGCGCCATGGTGGCCGTTGCCGGTGACGTTGCCCAGGCCTATCGCTTCGAGCTGGACGCGCCGACGCAGTCTGTCGATGAGCTGCTGCGTTGGGTGCAACTGAAGCCTGGGGTTTCGCATGTGCTGCTGACGGGCGTGCGTGATACGGGTCCGTTTTCCTCCTATCTGACGATGCCGGACTTGCGCAGCAACTGGGTGCAGGCGGGCGATCAGCTCCTCTTTTCGGCCGACCAGCGCAATGAGACCATCGTCGTGCAGATCGAAGGCAGCTTCGAGGGGCCTTCCCGCTTCACGGTCCCGCGCGACGCGCAGTTGATGGAGCTGCTCGATAGTGTCCCCGTGGACCCGGAGCTGGCAGACGTCGATAGCGTGTCGATCCGCCGCAAGAGCGTCGCGCAGCGCCAGCGCGAGTCGCTCGACGAGAGCCTGAGACGGCTCGAGACCGCCTATCTCGGCGCCTCTTCTCAGACAGTCGACGAGGCGAAGATCCGTGTCTCGGAGGCCGAGCTGATTCAGGACTTCGTGACCCGTGCGCGCAAGCTGGAGCCGACGGGGCGGCTGGTGGTCGCCGAGAGTGGCAAGGTCCGCAATACCAGCCTGCAGGATGGGGACGTCATCACCATCCCCAATCGCTCTGATTCCGTCTTCGTGAGCGGCGAGGTGCTGGTGCCTCAGGCCATGGTCTATAAGCGCAGCCAAAGTGTCAGCGATTACATCGAGCGGGCAGGGGGCTTCACGGAGCGGGCCAATACGCGGGATGTGCTCTTGGCGCGTCAAAGCGGCGAGGTCGTCTCCGCGGCCGATGCGACGCTGCGCGCCGGGGACGAGATTCTGGTGCTGCCGAAGATTCCGACCAAGAACCTGGAGCTTGCCAAGACCCTGACGGAGATCCTCTACAAGATTGCCTTCACGACCAAGATCGCCTTGGATGTCTCCAACTCCGCCTTGTAGACCCGGGAACACCGGCCTTAACGAAGCGTCGACATGCGATCCCACTGGGAAGTGACCTGGAGCGTTTGGCAGGCGCTCTTCATGCGCGAGATCCTGGCTCGCACCACGGGCGACAGGCTCGGATGGTTCTGGCTGCTGGGTGAGCCGGTGGCCTTCATGGCCATCATGAGCGCAGTTAGGAGCCTGGCGTGGCGGACGCAGGGCATCGTTGGTGCCGATTTCATTCCCTGGTTGGTTGTCGGTCTGCTCGGCTTCTTCCTGTTTCGCGATGGGCTCATGCGTTCCTTGACCGCCGTCCAGTCCAGCCAGGCGCTGTTCGCCTATCGCCAGGTCAAGGCTGTGGATCCCGTGCTGGTGCGCGCCGGCGTCGACGGTATTCTGCGCAGCCTCGTGCTCGTCGTTCTGCTCGCCATCGGACTCTTGGTGGGCATCGATGCCCTGCCGGCGCACCCCCTGGAGGCATTGTTCGTGTGGCTTTCGATCTGGCTGCTCGGATTGGGGTGCGGGCTGGTCGTCTCCGTTGCCGCTCGGCTGGTGCCGGATGTCGAGCCGTTCGTGAAGATGCTGGGCCTGCCTTTGATGATTTTGTCGGGAGCCATCTTTCCATTGCACAACATCCCGCACCAGTTCCTGCAGTACCTGCTCTACAACCCGGTGATGCACGGCCTTGAGATGCTCCGCGTGGAGTTCTTCCCGGGTTACCAGGTGGTCGGGGGCACCCATCTGGAGTATCTCTGGTATTGGAACTTCGCCACGCTCGCGCTCGGGCTGGCGCTGCATGTGCGCTTCGCGGAGCGATTGAAGGCGCAATGATCGAGGTCAAGGGCGTCTACAAGCGCTATCACACGCGCAACCATCACCCCACAGACTGGGTCTTGAAGGATTTGGATTTCCGCTTGCCCAAGGGCGTGAGCCTGGGCGTCGTCGGCGGCAATGGCGTGGGCAAATCGACCCTCTTGCGGTTGATCGGCGGAATGGACTATCCCGACCGCGGCCAGGTCATCCGCCATGGCCGCGTCTCCTGGCCGATCGGACTGACCGGCGGGTTTCAGGGCTCCATGACGGGGCGCCAGAACGTCAAGTTCGTTGCCCGCATCCACGGCAACGCCTGCCGAATCCAGGAGGTCGTCGATTTCGTGCAAGACTTCGCGGAGATCGGCAAGGCCTTCGACGAGCCGATCCGAACCTACTCCAGTGGCATGCGCAGCCGGCTTGCCTTCGGCCTCTCGCTGGCGTTCGACTTCGACCTCTACCTCTCCGATGAGGCGACCGCGACCGGCGATGCCTCCTTCAAGGCCAAGGCCAAGAAGGCCTTTCATGATCGTATCGGCACGTCGAATATCATCATGGTGTCGCACAGCGAGGGCATCCTCCGCGACCTCTGTCAGGCTGGCCTCTGGCTGCGCAAGGGCGACGCGATTTGGTTCGACGATATCGACGACGCGCTCAAGGCGTACAACGCCAGTGTCAAGCCGTCTCGGCCTATGAAGGTCGATCGGGAGCGTTTCTGATGGTGGCCGATTGGGGTGGGCTGCATCCGGGGTGCGGCTTGGTCGTATGGGTTGGGTTTCGGGGCGCCGTTGCCGGCCACCTCGATGATCCTTTCTTGTGCATGGTCGCTAACCGAATTCGCCCTGTCTCGACAGGAGCTTGCTTCTCCGGACGTCGGCGGCTCGGATCGCGTGGGCGCCTCTGGCTCGGGCGGGGTCGAACGCGAACTCGATCACCCTCGCTCGCCACTGGTCTGGCCATGGCCTCATCCAAAAAGGGCGTTCAATGAAGTTCTTGCGCACCTATCCCACATGGGTCCTGATCTCGGCGGCAATCCTTGGCGCGACCCTCTACTGGTCCCTGTTTGCGACGGACCGCTATGTCTCGCGCGCGCATGTCGTCCTGCTCAGCGCGCAGATCGCCCAACCACGCGTCGGGCTTTCCGCCATCCTACCCGGCCCGACCGGCAATGATCTGCTGATGATGCGGGACTACCTGCTCTCGACCGACATGCTGGCTCTACTGGATGCGGAGCTCAACCTGCGCGCCCATTATTCCAGCTCGGGGATCGACTGGCTGTCCCGCCTGTCCGCGTCGGACGTGCCCGCGGAGGAATTCCACCGCTACTTCCTCAAGCGCGTCTCCGTCGAGCTCGACGAGTACGCGCAAGTGCTTCACGTCAGCGCCCAGGCCTATGACCCGGAAACGGCCCGCCGGATCGTGGCCCTCATGCTCCAGTCCGGCGAGGCCCACATGAACGACATGGGGCATCGTCTGGCCGAGGAGCAGGTGCGTTTCATCGAGATTCAGGTGGAGGCGCTGCGCACGCGCATGGTCGAGGCCAGCGACGCGCTGCTGACCTACCAGAACAAGCACGGGCTGGTGTCGCCGACCGGGACGGTCGATAGCATCAGCTCGGTCGTGGCGGGGCTCGAGAGCGAGCTGGCCAAGCTCGAGGCGCGCAAGGCTGCCATCAGTGTTTCTCAAAGCGCGCGCTCACCGGAGATGATGCGTCTGAACAGCGAGATTCGCGGGATGCGCGAACAGATCAGCATCGAGCGTGCGCGTCTCGCGCGCGCCTCGGGTGACGCGCTCAATCGGCTGTCGGCGGAATTCGAGTTGCTGCGATTGCAGACCGAGTTCACCAGCGAACTCTATTCGAGCTCCTTGGCGGCATTGGAGAATACGCGCGTCGAGGCGGCGCGCTCACTGAAACAGGTCTCCGTGCTGCAGGCGCCAACCGACCCCGACTATCCCACCGAGCCTCGGCGGCTCTACAACATCACGGTCTTCGCCATTCTTGCGCTCCTGGCGGGACTCATTGCGCAGCTCCTGATGGCGATCATCCGCGACCACAAGGACTGAGGCGCCTTCGAGCCTGACACCGTGAGAGGCTCAGTCGCGGCGACGCGCGAGCCAGCCGAGCAAGGGTCTGACGGCCTGGCGCCACCAGGGCAGGCCGCGCCCATCCGTTCGCCACGCCAGGAGTTCGTCCAGCGCGCGTTCGGGGGTGGTGAAGCGGCCGGTGGTCAGGCTTACGTAGGTGGGGTAGAGAATCAGGACGCCGGCCACGAGCATGTCGAGCGTCAGAGCACGGGTGCGACGGTCGATGGGTGCCTGATCTGTCGTGAGGCCCCAACCGGCGTAAAAGGGCTGGCCGTGACAGACGACCTGCTTGCCGCGAAGGAGGGCCTCGAACCCGGTCAGCGACGTCAGCACCTGCACTTCGTCCACCTGATCCAAGAGCGCGCCCATGGGCACATCGGGCACCAGTTCGTCGCACCACTCCCGAGCCTGTTCTTCGGCCTCCCCGCGCGCGCGCAAACCGGCCAGGACGTCGGGATGCGGTTTGTAGATGAGGTAGGCGCTGGGGTTGTCTCGCCGGGCCTGCCGCAGCAGGTCGAGATTGCGTCGAATCCCCGGCGCGCCCCGACGAATCGATGCATCAGCCTCGACCTGGCCCGGGACGAGCACGACACGGCTTGCCGCGCGTGGCCGCTCCCATCCGGCCGCGCCCACGTTGTACTTGGTCAGCCCGGCGCGGACGATGCGTTGGCGTAGCGTGCGGGCACGTGCGAGCAGCCCCGTGTCGAAGTCGGCCGTTTGAAGGATCACCTCAAGATCGGACGGGCGGCTCGGATCATAGTAGATGCCACGTCTGTCCACGACCCAGGAGAGCGGTCGAATCAAGTCCGCGCCCAATCCGACCGATCGCAGGAACCCGTCTTCCAGGCGCAGCGTTTCGGCCCCGTCGAGCGTCGCCGCCGTCCCCCACACCGCCAGCGTTTCCCCGTTCGCCGCATTGCTGACACTGGGCGCGAAACCGAGTTGGCTGCCCTGCAGAAACTGCCGAAGCAGCGGACGTTTCCAGGCTGAAAACCCGATTGCTCGGATGGGCTCTGGAAAGCGCTCACGCATGCGCCGTTGCAGGCCCATCCAGCTCAAGAGGCGCTCCACCTCGCAGGCCTGGCCGGTTTCCGGATCCAGATAACGCGGATAGGCGATGAGCGCGGCGTGAATCAATTGCTCGAGTTCCACGGGGCGGCGCCAGGCCGGGGCAGGCAAGGTATCTCGGGTCAAGCCCCAGCCAGCATAGAAGGGCATGCCGAAGGTCCGCACCGGGCGCCCCCACAGCAGGGCCTCGAATCCCATCTGGGAGGTGACCGTGTAGACGGCCTCGGCGTTCGCAATGAGCGAAACAGGATGCACGTCCTGGCTCAACACCCGCACGCGCTCCATGCCTGCCAGTGCGCGGGGATCGAAGTGGCCGCGCCTTCTTCCGGCGAAGACATCCGGATGAATCTTCACCAGGATCTGCGACTCTGGGTGCTCTGCGAGCGCGCGCCCAAGCATCTGCTCGAAGCATTCGGCGTTTGCCGAGCCTAGATGGATCGCGGGATCACCACAGGTTTGATCGACGACGAGCACGTAGGGACGGCTCAGTCGTGCGCGATGTGCCGGCAGATGGTTGTATTTGGATACCCGCGCTGCCTGCCATGCCGACTGAAGCGCCGAAGCCCGCTGGCGTTGCTGGGCTGACAGGGGCTGGCGGATGAGCGCGTCGAGTCTCGATGGCGTGGTCGCATCGTAGTAGATGCCACGGTCATCGACGACGATCGATAGGGGCGGATCGTCCGACCCCAGTCCGACCGAACGCAGAAAACCATCTTCGAGGGCGAGATAGGGTAGGCTGTGCGCCTGTGCGTAGTGCCTGGCGCGAGCGGCGGTTCGCTTGCGTCCCCAGCCGGCGATGGCGCTGAGCCCTGCCGGTGCGCGAAAGGGGTGCACGCTGACGATCGGCTCACCTAAGAGCACCGCGAGGCGCGGAATCTTGAGAATGCCGGGGGAGAGGATCCCAATCATGCAAGCGAGCGGTGGCGAGTGGCGAATGTCGACCGCTGAGTGTACCCCGAACGGAATGCGGATTGCGTCTTGCCGCCTGGTTTCTGTGCCGAGTGCTCTCAGCGCGCACTCCCGGTGCGCGCTGCAGGGTACCCCGTCATGGTGCTGAACCAGGCTCATCTGTCCGCCGTTGTCTATGTCGTCGAGGAGCGTCCGAATCCCTCCTCCGACTACTTCGTCCTCCCCGCGCTGCGCGCCGCGGGCTGCCGGATCATCCGATGCGGCTTCCGGCAAGTCCCTGCCTCCGCCGATCTCGACGGCGCTTGCATCGTCTTCGTGCGCTACGTCCCGCAGCCATGGATGCGGCTGGTCGAAGCGCATCGGTCGCGACTGCGGCGGGTGGTCCTCTTCATGGATGACGATCTCCTGGATCGCCGCGCGGCCAAGGGGCTGCCGTGGCGCTACCGCTGGAAGCTTGCGCGCTTGTCCACATGGCGGCGGGGTTGGCTGAGAGGGCAGGGCGCCGAGTTGTGGGTATCGACGCCCTATCTTGAAGCCAAATATGCCGAATGGCATCCTCGGCTGATCCCAGCGGTCGCGCTACCTGCGGTTGAGCGTGACGACAGCGTTCGGCTCTTCTACCACGGCAGCGCCTCTCACGCGTCCGAAATCCGCTGGCTGTATCCGGTGATCGAAACCGTCTTGCGCTTGGAGCCGCGCTTGACGTTCGAGATCATTGGCGGAGCCGACGTCAATCGCCACTATCGCCGCCTTCCTCGAACAAGTGTCGTGCACCCCATGTCGTGGCCGGCCTATCAAGCCTTTCTGACTGTGCCCGGACGTCACATCGGCCTGGCTCCCTTGCTTGACGAACCCTTCAATCGCGCTCGCGCCTGCACCAAGTTCTTCGATATCACCCGTGCGGGTGCTGTCGGGCTCTATGCGTCGGCGGGTGTCTGCGGCGACACCATTGAGCATGGCGTCAATGGATGGCTGGCGCCGTTGGACGTCGGCACCTGGGTTGAGGCGATCCGTTTCTTGGTTCAGGATGCTGTGCTTAGGCAGGCTTTACTAGGTTATGCCCGGGAGAAGCTCGGCGCCTTCTCGCTGACAGCGCATGATATGGGCGCTGCTCAGAATGGCGAGCCGGTCCTCGATTCCGCCGATGCGCGGAAACGCCAATAGGCGGGCGCAAGATGCAGACGATCTCGATGGACCGTCGTCATGCTGTTCCGCGCGTCCCATGTCCGACTTGGCTTTTGTGGAGTCAGGCGCTGCACTGAGAATGACTGGCGCCCTTCTGGTTCTGGTTGCTCGCTTTCCACCGGACACTTAGACTTGTGAGCTGGGCTGTTAGCGGCGCTGTATCCTAAGGCAAGACTGATGTGGCATGACTCTCCATGATTCGCTGGCGTAGAGTGCCGAAACCGCGCGCCCCAATCAGACTGCTGCTTCATCTGGGGATGCCAAAGTGTGGCTCCAGTGCCCTTCAAAGCTACCTGAGCAGCTCCGCGCTCGAGCAAGTCACTGAGGGTCGTTGCGCTTACGTGTCGCTGCAGCGTGATGGCAGGGTTCTGTCGGGGGCTGAGTTAGCGAGGAGCGCGGTTTCCTCGCCCTATGGCTATTGCTCATCGCTCGGGGGGGATCTCATCAAGGCGTTGACCGCCCAGCAGCAAAGGGATGCGCGCGCCGTGCTCGAAGAGCTTGGTGGCAAGCACGAGACCGTGATTCTGTCCTGTGAGGCTTGGGGGGCGCATCCAGCCCATTTTGCCGATGATTGCCTATTTGCGGACGACAGGTTTCGGGTCGAAGTCGTGGCATACGTTCGCCCGCAAGTGGAATGGATGAATTCGGCTTGGTGGCAATGGGGGGCTTGGACCACGCTCCAGTCAGGCCAGTGGATTCGCCGCCAGCGGCACAGCGTGTGCTGGCATTCGCTGCTTAGTCAATGGGAATCCAAACCATGGGTCGAGCAGTTGAATGTCCGGGTACTCGACGGAGATATCGTCCAAGATTTCATGGCGGATCTCGGCTACGCGGTGGGGCCGCAGGCGCAGATCAATCGCGGGCTTCCCGCCATCGTTCTGAGGCTCTTCCAACGTCACCGTCAGCTGCGCGCGGGTCCGCACGATTCGGCAATCGATTTCGTCTTGAGTCGACATCTCCGACTCGATAAGACGCACACGCCATGGGTTATGCGCCCCGGCCTAGTGCGTGAGCTCGTGGATTTCTTTCGGGAAGACAATGAGCGTTTGTCTTTGCGTCTAGCGCCCGATGACCGCGAGAAGATGCTGAGTGACCGGCGCTGGTGGGAGGCCGATGCCTATGCGGGGAGAGCATTGAGGTCGCCTGCTGTATTGGATAGGGTCAACGGCGCTGAGCTGGAAGGGCTTGCCGTAGCCGCCTTGGAGGCGATCGGCCGTCTTGACGCTGAGTTGAGGCGTTGTCGCTCAGCCAAGGAAAGCACCTGAGCCAAGCAGAACTGCTTGATTCATTGCTCGGGATGATGCTTAAGGATTTCTAGTCGCGCGTCGAAACGGCGATGAGTATGGAAAAGAGGCTCGTCGTCTCGACCCCAGCGCTCTGCCCCATGGTCTTGCGGGTGCGGGTGCGGGTGCCATCAGAGCTGAGCGCCCTGTGTCTGGCTGTTTCGGCCGCGAGATCCCGCGCTTTGCGTTAGCATCTGGCTACTGGCTGCGCCTTCTTCCCCTCGGAAGGCTCGCTGCGTTTCACCTGTAATGGATCGAAAAGAAGTGCGTTATGGCGAAGGTGTTCTTGCACATTGGTGTCAACAAAACAGGGACGACCGCGATCCAGTCGTTCTTCAGTGCTCACCGTGATCGACTCTTGGACCAGGGTCTGTTGTACCCGTGCGCAGGCTCAGATGGTTCGGCTCACCATGATTTGGCGCATCGACTTGGTTTCGTGACCACCGGTCACCATCGGGGTGTCGGCTTGGATGCGATCGCCGATTTACGAGAAGCCCTGGAAAGGGAAATCGCATGTGCGTCGCCTGCGGCCGTGCTCCTCAGCTCGGAGGATTTTGTCCGGCCCGCTCCACTTGGTCCCGTGCGGGACTTCCTGGAGCCTCATGACGTTCGGATCGTCGTCTACCTTCGACGGCATGACACATGGTGGCCCGCGCTGTACAGTCAGGCATTGAAATCAACGAGCAAGCCACCCTGGCGTGCTGGAATCGATGCCTACATGCGTCTACGGCAACGCCGGCCTTCGTCCCTGTTCAGCTACCGTGCGTTGCTGGAGCGCTGGGCCAGTGTATTCGGCGGCACGAATATCGTCGTGCGACCCTATGAGCGCCAACAGTACGCACCGGATATCGTCATCGACATGCTGCGCACCATTGCGCACGACCTCGGGCGCCGCGTGGATGACTTTCCCTTCCTCGACCGCATTTCGTCGCCACGGCGTAACGCATCCTTCTCCCCGTCCGCGCTGCAACTGATGGAGATCTTTCAGCGTGCCGAGCTTCCCCCCGAGGTTCGCGAGCGGTTGCTCAGGCATGCTCGGTCTGGGTCTGCCGTCGAGCCGAAACAATCCACCCTCTCGCCGGGGCGTCGGCTTGAGCTGATCGAGGAGAATGCCGCGGATTACGCCTACATCGCCCGGGAGTATATGGGCCGCGAGGATGGTCGGCTGTTCTACGATCCCTTGCCAGACCCCGACGAACCCTGGGAGCCCCCCAAGCCGCTTGCACCAGGGCAGATCGTCGAAGAGACCGTCAAAGCACTGCTCGGCGAAGCGGACCTCGCGTCGTGAGAATCCTGCTCAAACACCGCGTTCTGGCCCGCCGTGGCGAGTTGCTGCTGTTTGGGTTGTTCCTATTTCGCGCGGTGGCTCGAACCCATCGCCTGCGCCAGCGCTATCGCGGCGTCTTGATTCACCTCATCAAGAAGACCGACCTCTTCGACCGAACCTACTACCTGGACAACAATCCGGATGTCGCCAAGTCGGATATGCCGCCGTTGCGACACTATGCCGCCTATGGTGACCAGGAAGGCCGCTCGCCGATGCCGCTGTTCGATCCTGGCTACTATCGCGCGCGGGCGGCCGGCAAGACTAGCCGGGTCAACGCGCTCCTGCACTACGCCTACGTCGGGCGGTATCGGCTGGTCGCGCCGAGCCCCTGGTTCGATCTCCGTTACTACGTGTCCAATAACAAGGACATCGCGCGCTCAAAGCACGAGCCCATGCTCCACTACCTGCGCTGGGGCGGCGCGGAGGGACGCTCGCCGAATCCTCAGTTCGACGGCGCCTACTATCTGCGCACGAATCCGGAGGTGCGTGAGGGGCGTATCAATCCGTTGCTCCACTATCTGCAATGCGGGCGGTTCGCGGAGCGTCCGACGCGCGATGTACCCGTCGCCGCGTCCGGCATCCCGTACCTGGCGCTCGTTGAGTCTCTGCCTGATATCGACGACCTCTGTGCCAACTTCCAGGCTCCGCCCGAGGATCATGCGGCGCTCGTCGACGTGATCGTTCCGGTCTATGAAGACCGTGAGTTGACCCGGCGTTGTCTGCACAGCGTGCTCGCGGCGAAGAACCGCACGCCCTTCGCCCTGACCGTGATCGAGGACGCGAGTCCCGATCCGCAACTGGTCGAAGAGCTTGAGCGACTCGCGGCGCGCGGCCTGCTCGAATTGCGCCGCCACCCGCGCAACCTCGGGTTCGTCGCGACCGCCAACGAGGGAATGGCCCTGCACCCCGAGCGTGACGTCGTCCTGCTCAATTCCGACACCGAAGTCTATGGAGATTGGCTCGACCGCTTGCGTGCCGCCGCCTACCGTCATCCGCGTGTTGCCACCGTCACCCCGCTGTCCAACAACGCGACCATTTGCAGCTACCCGCGTTTCCTACATGACAACCCCTATCCGCTCGAGACCGGTTACGCCGCGCTCGATGCCATGGCCGCGCGTTTGAACGCGGGCGAAGCGGTCGAGGCGCCGACCGGCGTGGGTTTCTGCCTCTACCTGCGCCGCGACGCGCTGCGCGAGTTGGGGGTTTTCGACGCCGAGACGTTCGGGCGGGGCTACGGGGAGGAAAATGACTATTGTCAGCGGGCGATACGCCGTGGCTGGGTCAATCTGATCGCGGCCGACACCTTCGTGCGACACATCGGCGGTGCCTCGTTCAAGGGCGAGAAGGGCCACCTCTTGGCGGCGGCGATGAAGAAGATGGCGCGGCGCCATCCGACCTATCGGCAGGAGGTCGATGCCTTCATCCGCCGCGACCCGCTCGCGCCCGCCCGCCAACGCCTCGACCTCGAACGCCTCATCGCCCGCGCGCGCGAGGACAATGTCCTCATCGTCTGCCACAATCGAGGCGGCGGGGCCGAGCGCCACGTCCAGGAAGATACCCGCAGGCTGCAAACGCAAGGCAAGGGCGTCTTCTACATGCGCCCGGATCGCACGCGGCCAACCCATGTCCGCCTCGGCCACCCGAGCTGTCGGGCACTGCTCAATGTGCCCACCGACGCCCTGTCCGACACACACGTTCTGGCGGATAGGCTGCGTGCCTTGCGCATTCGACGCATCCACAGCCACGGCTTGATCGATTTCGCCGCCGAGGCGCCCGATCAGCTCCTGATGCTGGCCCGGACGCTCGACGTGCCCTTGGACGTCGACATCCACGACTACAAAGTCATCTGTCCCCGCATCAATCTCGCCGACAGGCAAGGGCGGTATTGCGGCGAGCATGGCGAGTCGGCCTGCGATCAATGTCTGGCCCAGGAAGGCAACGACTTCGGTGTCACAAGCATCCGTACCTGGCGTGAGATGCACCATCGGGTGTTGCAGGCGGCGGAGAGGGTGTGGGTTCCTTCATCGGACGCTGCGACGCGCCTGTTGCGCTACTATCCCGATCTGAATCTGAGCGTTGTGCCGCATGAGGAGATCGATCCGAGCCGGTTGACGCTGACGGAGCCGCGGCTGAGGGGCGGGGAGCCATTGAGGATCGTCGTGATTGGGGCAATTGGCAAACTCAAGGGGTACGACGTGCTGCTTGCCTGCGCGCGGGACGCGCGTCAGCGGCGCCTGCCGCTCGAATATCACCTGTTGGGCTATAGCATCAAAGACGCCCCCTTGCTCGAGGCCGGCGTCCAGATGACCGGGCGCTATCTCGATCAGGAGGTGGACGCCAGGCTGAAGGCCATCGCGCCGCATGTCGTTTGGTTCCCCTATACCTGGCCTGAAACCTATAGCTACACGCTCTCGTTTGCGCTGCGGGGTGGATACCCTGTGTTCGCCTTCGATCTCGGCGCCATCGCCGAGCGCGTCCGCGATGCCCATCACTCCGGCGTGCTGTGGCCACTGGATTTTGCCGATACACCAATGCAGATCAATGACGGCTTTGCGTCTTACCGAGAGCAGCAGTTGGAGCGCGAGGAGCACAAGACAGCGCTGCTCTCAAGCGCGCAAGGAAGCCCCGTCGTGCGCAATCTTGGCGCCTAGCGCCTTGGCTTCCTCCTGAATGAGCCTTCTTCGGCCGGTGCACGAAGATCGCTCTTCCTGTGCGGCCTCGGCCTCGAGTCTCGGACAACTGATGGTTTGAACGCGATGGCTTCAGCAGCTACCTCGGGTGTAGTTCACTCCGATGCTCAGTCCAGCTGGGCTTAGAGCGAGGCGAGGAGAGACTCATGTATCGATTTGGCGTCTCGGGAGACGCTATCTGGTTTCTCGGTGAGGCGTCGAATCTCGGGCCAAGCTCGGCGCGATTGCAGGTATCCGACCAGGCGTCTCCGCTACCTTTTAAATGGTTCGCGAGCCGCGAGTCATTCTTCTATCACGCTCTGCGTGGGCGCAATCTGCTTCCGAACGGGGACTTTGGCGGCGCAGGTCCGCCATCGCTCCAAGGTTGGACGGCAGAGGCTCCGCCCGAGACAAGAGTCGCCCTCGATTTCACCGAGGAGTGGCGGCTGAAGGACGGGCATACGGCCTTTCTCTTTGCGCCTGCCGAGGCTCTTCGACCGACTCTGTCGCTGGACACGTCCCTATTCTTGGTCGGCGACGCAGGACTCACCTACCGGTTCTCCGGATTCTTTGCCACGCACCGCGGCGCGGCTCTTGTCGAGCTCCGTTTCACGGACGAGCAGGGGCGGAGTGTTGGCGATGAGCGCTTTCGCGTTCCCCACGCCGAGGGCTGCCAAGGCGGGCAAGCACTGGAAGGCTATTGTTGGCGGGAATGGGCGTTCAAACCGCCGTTGGCGGCAAGACAGGTCCACTTGAGGTTGAGGCTTGGCGACTACGAGGGGCCGGGAGATCGGAGTAGCTTCCTCTTCCTCACGCATCTCTCTCTGGGCGTTCTGGATGAGGAGCAGACGCCAGCATGGAGCCCGTTTTCCGCGGGCGGGGCGCGCCTGTGCGCGCAGGGGCGGGATGCCTGCTGGCACGGCTGGGGACTTGCCAGTCTCGCATCGCAAACGCAAGGGTCGGAGCCTTTGACGGCGACGCTGATCTGTGATGGCGAGGCCGCTGAGCTCACCCTCGAACGGACCTGCTCTACCCTGCCCGCGGCGGATTCCGCGTCTGCCGTGTCAGTGCTCCGTCGCGCATCGAGCGAGCGGATCTGGGTGTCCTCACGCTGGCCCTTCGCCGGCCCCTGTCGGATTCTGACGCAACAGCGCACTTGGAGCGCACACCTCGGGCGGGCAGGCTCGCGTGAAGCCTTTCTCCGCGATGCATTGACAGGTGAAAACCTCCTGGTCAATGCCGACTTCGCGCTGGGATTCGCTGGCTGGGAATGCGTGTCCGAGAGCGGTGTGGATTTCAGCGATGGGACGCGTCTCGCGGGCGGGCATAGCGCTTTCGTGTACAGGAAGGCCGATTCCGAGGTTGGCCCGGTCCGGTTGTACGCGGACGAGATCGCTCTGCCCGGCTCCATGCCAGGAAATACCTATCTCTTGAGTGCCTACTTTGGCTACCACCGCTGTGTCGGGAGGCTGGGGATGCAGTGGTTCTCGTCGGATGGGGCACTCTTGGATGAGCTGCTCCTTGAGCCTGACGCGCGGGATGCGCTGGGCGGGACTCGGCTCAAGGCCTACGATCGCCAGCAGGCGTTGGTTCCCGCGCCAGAGGGTGCTGTCGCCGCTCGGCTTTTTGTCGAGAAAGGCATGACGCACAGCGGATACAAGGACAGTTTCCTGTTCTTCACGCGGCCGTTTCTTGGCCTGGCTCAAGACCGAGGCAGTCCTTGGAAGAGCGCTGATCCAGCCTGGCTCGGGGCCGTGCTGCGGTTCGCGGATTCGGCGCCCTGTTTTGCGCCACTCGTATTCCCCGAGGATGCGCCGATACCGCCAGAGCCATGCCGCCTGGCTCTGGACGACGGGATCGAGATTCCGGTTGCGAGTGTCGGTCAGGTTGAGCCGTACCACCCGGAGGCGCGCGCGCAGGGGGGTGTGGCCAATGGCGCCTTTCAGCGATGGCCGCATGGACTGACGGTGCATTCCCGCTCGACGCGGTTCGAGACCGCCGCGGATTGGATCGTCAGGAATCCTGCCGAGACCGCGGTTTCCGTGACGGCCAGACAGCTTCGCACCCGCAGTCCCTGGGAGGGCGATCCTGGGGAAGCGCACCACGGTCTCGCGATTGCGTTTGGGGAGAGTGCGGAGCCGGTGTGGTTGGAGACCTGCGTGAGCGCGGCTGACCTGAAAGTGGGCTCTGCCGCCGTGCTCAGCTACTATCTCGTGGCGGCCGAGGGCACTCTTGATGGCTGCCTGGATCAAGTCGTCCTGCAATGCGGCGATCATTCGATCACCTTGGCCAAGTGCCTCTCCTACGGTCCCCTGGGCAGGCATCATCGTCACCTGCTGACGGTTCGGGATGTCGATGCCTTGCTGGCATCGCCGGATGGGGTGCGTCTGGAATTCGATCTCGGGCACGCGGCCGCTTGCGTGTTGGCGGACGTGCAGCTGTCGCGGACGGCGGCGCGTGCGCGTAATCCGCATCGACATGTCGACGCCCCCATCGAACTTGAATCTCCAAGTCTGCGTGCTCAGGTCGGACGCGTGCGCCTTATCGACGATTGGGGTCATCCCTCGGCTGTCGAGACTCTCCGGCGTCGTCCTGCGCTGCCTCCCAGCCCCGAAGTCGATATTCTCGTCCCGATTTGCAATGCATTGGAGGATACGCTCGCCTGTCTCGAATCCATCCGCGCGAGCACCAGGGTGCCGTACGGTCTGCTCCTGATCGATGATGCCTCCGGGGGCGACGTCGCCCAGGCGCTCCAGAGCTATCAGGCAGAAAACCCAGGCGTTCGCCTGATCCGCAACGCGGAAAACATCGGTTACACGCGTTCCGCAAACATTGGCTTCGCGAATGCCTGTGCCGATTGGGTCGTTCTGCTCAACAGCGACACCCTGGTGACCTCCGGTTGGCTGGAGGGGATGCTCGAATGTGCCGCGAGTGATCAGCGGATCAAATTCGTGGGGCCGCTTTCGAATGCCGCCTCATGGCAATCCGTGCCCGAGCTCTTCGATGTCAGGCGCAGATTCAAGGTCAATCACCTGCCGCCCGGCTACACACCCGCCGACATGGCGCAGCTGATGTCACGCTGCTCTCGGCGTGCCTTCCCAGCTGTGAAGCTTCTCAATGGCTTTTGTACCCTGATGCATCTGCCCACTGTGGTGGCGCTTGGTTTGCTCGACGAGTTGGCCTTTCCGCAGGGCTATGGCGAGGAGAATGATCTGTGTCTCAGGGCGGTCGCCGCCGGGCATGGGCTCGCGATCGCGGACCACGTCTATGTGCATCATGCAAAGTCCGCAAGCTTCGGTGATGCTCGGCGTGCCCTCCTAGAGCAAGACGGGGCCGCGGCCTTGGCGGCCAAGCACGCGCCTCGGCTGGTGGAATGCGCGTTGGCCGAGCTCGCGGAGAACAGCGTGCTGGTCGAATTGCGGGAAGCCATCCGTCGTCACATGCAGAGGGATTTCGGAGCATGACGCTTCCCCGCGTTCTCTATGTCTTACCGGTGCCTGGGAGCAGTGGTGGAGCCAACTCGGTCGTTCAAGAGGCATTGGGTCTGCGCCAAATCGGTGTCGAAGCCGCGATTGCCGTTGATACGCGCAACCATGGCGCCTTTCTGGACAATTACCCGGAGCTGCAGGGCAGGGTGCGTCTTGAGCACTATGTCCCTGGCGAGTTGGGCGCGCTCCTCGGCGATGTCGACGTTCTCGTGGCGACACTCAATAACTCGGTGAGCGAGATTCGCGATGCCTTGCAGCGGACAGATGCGTCGCCCTTGGTTGCCTATTACGTCCAAGACTACGAGCCGTTCTTCTATCCGCACGACTCGGCTCAATGGCATGTCGCGCGCGCCTCCTATGAGCTCATTCCAGGCATGCGCTGCTTCGTCAAGACCCAGTGGCTGCAGGAGATGCTCTACGCAAACCATGGGATCCGCGCGGCCAAGGTCGCACCGAGCATCGATCACGGTATCTACTTTCCGAATCTGGCGCGCTCCGCGGGACCACTTTCGATCGTCGCCATGCTGCGGCCTCAGACGCCTTATCGCGGACCGGCCCGCACCCACCGCATCATGGCGACGCTCGTCGAACGCTACGGTGATCGGGTGTCGCTGCAGACCTTTGGTGCGACGGATGAGGAGATTGCCTCGGCTGGATATCCGCTGACGGCGGCGGTGACCAATCGCGGGACGCTGCGTCGCGCGGAAGTGCCGCACCTGCTGCGTGACGCCGATCTTTTCCTGGATCTCTCCGACTACCAAGCCTTCGGTCGCACGGGCTTAGAGGCCATGGCCAGCGGTTGCGTGCCGTTGCTGCCGATCTTCGGCGGGGTGGGCGAATACGCCCGTCCCGGCTACAACGCCTATGTCGTCGACACGCGCTGCGATACGGCGGTGCTCGCGGCCATCGCGGCCTTCGTCGACTTGTCTCCCGAAGCACGCCTGGCGATGCGGCTGCGTTGCATCGAAACGGCCAGCGCATACAGCATCATGCGCGCGGCGCTCAGCGAGCTGCGATTTTTCATGGATGCCCTCTGAAAGCCGGTCGGTCAGTGTGTGATCTGAAGTCGTCAAGCTGTGCCAAGGCCGTTAGAATGGAGTGCGTTTCGTTGTCGCAAGGCGCTCCCGAGTCACCGCAATGCCGGGGATGGCGATGGGTAGATTCCTGCGATGAGACCTCAATGACGAGCTTGGCCGGCAGAGTGCGCGAGCGAGCGCCAAGCCCCCAAACCCCTGGCCGCGATTGGCGAACGGCGCTGCGCTTGTCCGCCAAAGTGCGGTGCCATGGAAGTGACTGGAGTGAGAGTCAAGGTTTCCGATGCTGTGCTGCGTCAGAGCCGACAGTTGTCTTCGCCGCAGGCTTTCGCATTCAAAACGTCAACATCTACGACTGAGCCGAGTGACTGATGGACGAATCCAATCCCCCTCTCTACCGAGCCGGTCCGTCCGGTCAGGCCGTCTGGCTACTGAGCAACCGCCCAGCGTCAGAGCTGGAGCCCGCTGTTTTGCTGGCAGAGGGCGAGCCCGAGCCCCGCAAGCTCGACTGGACCAATCTGGATACGCCATTCCTGCGCAAGGCGCTGAGTCGTCGCAATCTGCTCCCGAACGGTGATTTTGGCGGCTCGGGCGCTGCGAGCCTGGACGGCTGGACGGGCGAGCAGGCGCAGGCGCCTGCCATCGTCGCCGTCGATTTCGGCGAGGATTGGCGTTTGCGGGATCGACATACGGCCTATCTGTTCGCGCCCGCTGACGCGGAGCGCCCGATCCTGTCGCTTGACCGCCCGATTCAACTGCTTGCCGGCCGGGAGCTGTCCTATCGATGCTCCGGTTTCTTTGCAACCCATCGCTGCGGTGGCGTCGTCGAGTTCGACCTCCTGGATGCGCAGGGAGCTGTCATCGATCAGATTCAATGCCCGATCCCGAAGCGCGAGGATCTGCCCGGTGGGCCGTCGCTGTCGGATTATCGTTGGCTCGATTGGCCGATCGCCATGCCCGCGGAGGCAACCCATGCTCGACTGCGTCTTCGCATGGGGCCGCACGAAGGTCCTGGCGAAGCGACGAGTTTTCTCTTTGCGACCCATCTCTGTGTCTGTGTGGTCGCGGACGACACTCCCCGTCTGGCTTGGGCGCCCTATTCGGCCGGTGCGTGCGAACTGATCAGGCGTGTGGCGCAAGGGTCATGGGCGGCCTGTGCGCTGGCTGAAGAGGTCTCTGAACAGGATGATCTCGCGTTGGTGAGCGAGGCTCGGCTCGCCGTCGATGCCGAATCGATCTCGGTTCAGCTTGAGCGGTCATCTGTGGGCCAGCTTCCCGATGCATCGGCAGGGGTTACCGATGTCCTGTGCCCGGATGGCTTGGGGCCAGTGTGGATCTCGGCGCCTTGGCCGATCTCAAGCCGTTTTTCGATCGCGGCGGAGCCGGAGGCGATCCAGACAAGCCCAAGCCTGCTCCGCACCTCGGGCGATTTCCTGGCGGCCGCCCTGGCCGGTGAGAACTTGCTGGAAAACGCCGACTTTGCAGAGGGCTTCGCGCATTGGAACGAGCAACCTGGATGCGGGACCGACTTCAACCCAAGCACCCGGCTCCATGAAGGCCACACGGGCTACATCTACCGCAAGGCGAGTGACGAGTCGGATGCGACGACGCTTTGTGCGGAGGCGATCCTGCTCCCGGTGACTGCCGGTGAGCGGGGCTACCAGCTCAGCGGCTATTTTGGCTACCACCGTTGTGGCGGGCACCTGGGCGTCGAGTGGATCGCCGACGACGGTGGTGTCATCGAACGTGTCCAACTCCAGCCGAGTCGCCACAAGGCGTTGGGTGGAACTGAGCTTGATGACTATGATCTTCAGGCGGCCGCGATCGTCGCGCCGGCCGAGGCTGTTGCCGCTCGCGTCTTCATTGAGAAATCCGCCACTCATCCAGGGGAAGATGGTAGTTTCATCTTTTTCACACGGTTGTTTTTCGGCCTTGCGACGCGTGGCTCCACAGCTTGGAGACCAAGGGATCAGCCCTGGCTGGAGCGGGTGCAAGCCTTCGCCAAGAGCGCCGAGCACTTCCAGCCGATGCTTGAGAACGCGGTCGATCTCGCGGAGGCGGCGATGCGCGACGGCCAGTGGATCGCTGCCTGCCAATGCTGGCAACGCATCCTGGATGCGGCGGGCGCGTCGGCGATTGCCCGGCGTGCCTATGCGGGACTGGCTGATGGATTGACGCGGATCCGCGCCTTCGACGATGCCGAAGCCGTCGTTCGCGAAGGACTGGCCGCTTACCCCGGCGACGGACGACTTCTGGTGCAGTCCGCGGAGCTGGCGACGGCGCGTCGAGATTGGTCGCGGGCGGCCGAGCGCTGGCAGCAGGTTCTATCTGCCGGTCGCATTGACCTCCCGTCTCGCGCGTATCTCGAGTACGTATCCGCGCTCTGCGAGCAGCAGCGTTATCAAGATGCCGAGCGGATGATCAGTGAGGCCATGGCGCGCCAACCTGACGATCTCCTCTTGCATGCGGGCTATGCGGAAATCTCCATGGCGCAGCAGGACTGGCCTGAGGCAATTCGGCGTTGGCAGGGCCTGAGCCAATGAGCCTCTTGATCGCAACAGGACATCCGGAGAGTGGATGGGACATGGCCGTTCCTCATCTGTTGCCGCTGGTGTCGGAGCGAATCGACGCGCTGTTGGCCGAGTGGCATCAGGAGGTGCTGCACTCCGCGCAGACTGAGGCAGAACCGGTCGTCAACCCGGATCGCCCGCTCGTGGAGCGCTTGCAGGGACTCATCCAGTTCTCCGCCGACAGCACGCCCAGCTTGCTCGCTGACGAGCGCAGCTTGCGGCTGCTCGAGTTCTGGTCCGAGCAAGCCCCGGACGCGCTCTTCCTGCTCTTCTATACCCGGGCGGAAACCGCCCTTGCCCATGCCCTGCGTCGCGGAGTCGAGCCAGCTGGCTTTGTTCGGGACTGGCAAGCAGCCAGCCGGCGCATGATGGCGTTCCAGCGTCGTCATCGTCGTCGCGCGCTCCTCATCGATGCTGAGCGGGCCTGCGCCCAGCCTGCCGCGTTGTGCGAAGCCCTGGCCAGCATGGGACTCGCGTTCGACCTTGAGTCGGCATGTCCGACTCTAGGGGCATCGACGCCGGTGCTTGAGCGGTTGGTCGCGAGTCATCTGCTTGGTGAAGACGACGAATCTCTCGCGATCGAGGCAGAGTTGGAGGCGTGCGCCTTGCCGTTGGATCCAGTGGATGCCCCCGCGCTCCCAGATCCTGATGCGCTGTGGGCCGAGTATCGAGAGGCCGGTGAGACGCTGAGGGCGCTTGGGCAAGTGCGAGATACCCAGTCCGCGCGCATCAAGGAGCTCGAAGAGCAACTTGAGGTGCTTTCAGCCGATTTTCGTGCATTGAGCGAGGAACGCGATTCGTTCGCGCAGGCGCGAGCTGAGCTTGATCGTGAGCGCGACCGGCAAGTCCAGACAGCCGCGGAGCGCCAGCGTCAGCTCGATACCCTGGCTGCTGAGAAAGCGGGGTTGAAAAAGGAGCGGGACGCTCTGTCCAAACAGGTGGCCTCTGTGACCGCCGAGCGCGACGGTCAAGCAAAACAGCTCGCGGAGCGTGCCGCTGAAATAGCGCGCCTTGAGGCCGAGCATGACTCACACGCGAAGCAGTTCGCCGAAGAGAATGAGCTGCTTCTGCTGCAACTGCATCAGGTTCAGGAAGAGCTGGAAAGCATCTTTCTGTCGGCCAAGGGGCAGTCGGAGGCGACCGCGGAGCTTGAGCGCCGAATCGAAGGGCTCACGCAAGAGCGGTCTGCTCTCACGAAGGAACGGGATACGCTCGCCAAGGAGCGGTCTCAGCTGGTTGCTGAGCGTCAAGGACAAGCCAAACAGCTCTCCGAGCGCCAGTCCGAACTCGCCAAGCTGACCCAAGAGCGGGACGTCTTGGTCAAAGAGCGGGCGGCGCTCAAAGGCTCTCGGGACGAGCAGGCGAGCGCTGCGGCGGAACGGCAGCGTCAGCTCGATACCCTGGCTGCTGAGAAAGCGGGGTTGAAGAAGGAGCGGGACGCTCTGTCCAAACAGGTGGCCTCTGTGACCGCCGAGCGCGACGGCCAAGCAAAACAGCTCGCGGAGCATGCCGCTGAGATAGCGCGCATTCAGGCGATGCAACGAACGCAGGAAGACGCTCTCAAGGACGTCAGCGAGGAGAATGAGCTGCTCCTCCTTCAGCTTCACCAGGTGCAAGAGGAGCTGGAAGTCTTCTTTCTCCGCAACCAGAGCTTGGAGCCCGAGCTGGAGGCCAACAAAACGGCTCGCAGTCAGCTGTTGGAGGCACTGAAGCGACTCGCGCAGGCGCACGATGACAAGAGCCAGCAGGCGCTGGACGCCGGTGCTCGAATCGCGCGACTCAAGCGGCACTTCGAGGCGGAGCGGCAAGCCAATCGCATCGCTCGGCAGCAGCTCGAACTCGCCCTCGGCCGCTTGGCGGCCGAACTCAGGTCGCAGGTTGATTCGGTCGCCCGCCTTCAGCGCCAATTGGAGACCGCAGCCCGGACCGCGAGCACACCGGTGCCGCTTGAGATGGCTCCAGCCGCTCAGACGTCATGGCCACAGACAATCGGCGGCGACCCTGAATTCCCGCGAGCGGGAGACCTACCTGCGGAGGCGCGGGCGGCGGTACCCCAGTCGCCGGACGCGAGCGCCTCTGCGGACTCGGCGCCTGCGGTGCCGACCTCGACCTTCAGGGAGCGCCAGAAACGACGCAAGCAGCTCAAGCATCAGCGGCGCCTGATCAAGGACTCGGAGCTCTTCGATGAGACCTGGTATCGGCGGGAGTATCTCGGTGGCGCCAGGAACGTCGATCCTGTCGAGCACTACTTGAGCGTGGGCGCCATGAGGGGGTTGAATCCGTCGCCGGGCTTCGAGACCGCTTACTACCTGAAGGTGAATCAGGATGTGCTTGAGTCTGGCATGAACCCTCTGATTCACTACCTTCGCTTTGGAATGTCCGAGGGTCGAAGGCCAACACCGGACACGCCAGAGATTACCCACGGATCAGCGTCCGATGGCGCACGGCTTTAGTGCGGGATGGGCGACAGAGCCATCGGCTCACGGATCTCAATCATCAGACCGGCCAAGCTATACAGTCGGTTGGAGCGGCGCCCGGTGGGAGCGGCGCCCCGCCGCGACCTGGTTCCCGTCGCGCCGAGGGCGGCGCTCCCACGAGGGCGTGTCGTAACCATGATCGAGGCTTACTCACGGCAAGGTAGTCATTGCTAACTGCGATCCCTATGACCCCAGAATTCGAGACCACTTCTCAACTCGCAGGCCAGTGCGCCGTGCATACCCTGGTTCACTTGGGCGCAGGTCGCTGCCGCGAGTTGGATGACCATTTGGCGATGGCCCAGCGTTTGCTGCTGGTCGAGGCGGATCCTCAGGCCTGTCAGCAGCTGCAAGCGCGAACCGCGGAGCTGGAGCAGGTTGAGGTGCGATGCTGCGCGCTCTCGCCAGAACCGGGGCAGGCGACCCTGCACCGGTACAATCTTCCTGACGCCAACAGCCTTCAACCGGCTGTCGGTTTGCTACGACTGTTCCCTGGATTGAAGCCTCGGGACCGCCTGGCGTTGGATGCTCTGTCGCCAACAGCCTTGCTCGAACCTTTGCAGCTGAACGAGCAGAACGAGCACCTGCTCGTCATCGATCTTCCAGGCCAAGAGCTGCCCATCTTGGAGTCCCTTGCGCAGTCCGGCGATCTGCACCACTTCGCCCACATCCATCTCTACTGTGGCATCGAGGCGCTCTATGAATCGGGTCGCCCGGCGACGGAGGTCGTCGACTGGCTTGCCGAGCATGGCTTCGACCTCATCGCAACAGAGGATCGCCTCGATCCTGATCAGCCATGCTGGATCCTGCGGCTGAATCGCTTAAAGCTCGATCGCATCGCGCTTCAGTATCGACTTGAGGCGCTTGAAGCCGAGAACGCGGCGCTTAAACAGGCTTGCGATGAGCAAGCCAAGAGCACGGCGGGGCTTCAGAAGCAGCTCGAGGCGCTCAAGGCTGATAAGGTGGCCGTGGTCAAAGAGCGTGACGCCCTTGCCAGCGAGCACGCTGCGCTCAAGAGTGCGCGCGACCAACAGGCCAAACTGGTGGCGGAGCGTCAGCAGCAGCTCGACGCGGTGATGACGGAGAAGGCCACCCTTGTCAAAGAGCGCGAGACGCTGAGCACGGATCACGCGGCGCTCAAACAGGCTCGCGACGAGCAAGCCAAGAGCACGGCGGAGCTTCAGAAGCAGCTCGAGGCGCTCAAAGCCGAAAAGGACGCCTGCGCCAAAGAGCAAGCCACGCTCAAGTCAGCTCGCGACGAACAAGCAAAGCTGGCCGTCGAGCGCGCCGAGCAGCTCAAGCAGCAGACAAGTGCGCGCGATCAGGCTCAAGCCAAGCTCGACGAGCTAACCAAGACCCTTGAGCAGCGCACGCAGGCGCAAACGAGTGCTCAGGCCAAGGTCGAGGAACTCAGCAAAGCTCTCGAAGCAGCCAAGGCAGAGGCGGACAAACAAGCCAAACTCGCCATCCAGTACAAGGCCGAAGCAGACACACAAACCAAAGAACGAGCCGCTCTCCAGGCCGCCCGCGACGAGCAAGCGAAGTTAGCCACCGAGCGCCAGAAACAGCTCGAGGCGCTCAAGACCGAAAAGGCAGCCGTGGTCAAAGAACGTGATGCTCTCGCCAGCGAGCAAGCGGCACTCAAGAGCGCGCGCGACCAGCAGGCCAAGCTGGCGGCGGAGCGTCAGCAGCAGCTTGACGCGGTGGCCGCCGAGAGAGCAGTTGTTGCCAAGGAGCAAGCGGAACTTCGGTCTAAGCACGAGGAGCAATCGACGCTCGTACAATCGAAGCAGGCAGAAATCGAGAAGCAAAAGGCTCAGTTGCATGAGACTCAATCTCGAATCCACACGCTTGAAGGCCAGATCGCCGAAAGTGATCAGCGGCAGGCACTCATGAACGAGGAAATGATCAAGGCTGAAGGACAGATTGAGCTGATCAAGGATCTCTTGCTGAAAGGAGACCTCCAGATCACCTGACTTGGCTCTGCGCCGAGTGCCGGTAAAGACGTGGCATCGTGGAGCGGTGTCCACTTCAGTCGCGGGGAGGTCCGGCTTGCGTTTAGCCGTCCGCTCCGACGCTGTGTGCTCGCCCAGCAGTAACCAAGGTAATTTCCTGGAAACAACAGATCGGCAAGCCTGATCCCGATGGGAAAAGCCCGTGCGATGAGCGTTGTTCGGAGCGCTGAGGATCGCCGGGCGTGCCCATCTGCCGGATCTAGTATCACGGGTGGTCAGGAACTCTAGCCCGTCGGGGCCAATATGAGGATTGCTGACGCGTGCTTCGATGCCTTGAGCCGCCAAGCCCCGCCCTGTTAGTATCGACCTCACTCGAGCGCAGCGCGCCCACCAAGACGCCGTGCGCCGTTTCCCCAGTCAGACCCGCGACGTGGGCCGCAGCCGTATGCTCATCAGCCAAGTTCTCATCTCCAGCGCTAACAACACACTCGGCTATGCCGTCGCGGTCAGCGGACCACAAGTCCCCGCCCCACCTTCAGGATGCTATTGCAGTCGGCGTTCCTGGACGCCGCCAACGCTTGCTCGGCCGCGCACGGATTCAAGAGCAATGCGAGCCTCCTCGCTGTGCCAGGCTAAGAGGATATCCGGAACAGAAAATGCTTAAATCATTAAAATTCTAAATAAGATAGCCTCTTAGGTACGACAATCACGCGTATCGATGATGCCATGGCCTTTCAAGAGATGTCCGATGATTTTTGGCGT
>NZ_NRRF01000037.1 GCF_016583565.1 Thiocystis violacea
TTGACATCCGCCAGCATGGCGATGCGCACCTCCCCGCCGCGTTCGATCAAGCCGAAGATCGGTGGCTTGTACTTTGCCAAGGTGCCTCGTCCGGGAGCCCCCTTGTGCCGCCGACGGCGTGGTGAGCGTCCCACGATACGATCCGCACGCCCCTTGTGTCTGGCCAGGATGTACCCTCCGACGGCGCTTGACGATCCCCTTACGCAGTTGCTCCGCCATCCACTGACCATCGCTTTCATTCCGGCCAAGCTCCTCGGCGATCTGAAGGTTCGACTGGTTCAGCCCCTTCAAGTGCAGAGTGGAAAACTACATCGACAGCGGCTGATGGCGTGCCATGAAAATCGTCGCCGTCAGGTCATCGAAGCGTTTCGCGCGGTTTCGGCAGGTGTAGCGGCGACAGGCCATGTGTCGGTGGTTGCGGCCACGCTTGACGACTTCGTGCGTCGCTGGTTGATCTTGAGGCCGGTCGAACGAGCCGCTACGCGGATGCGGATTCACTGATGTGTGCGCTCGGTGCTGATGAAGCATGAGCTGCGTGCTCGTTACGACTCAGCACTTTGAGCGACGCGCTCGCAAGTTTCTCTGTAAGCCCCCGACCTTCGTCCCGCTCTTCGGGACATTCTGACAGATCTCGGTCAAGACCCTTTCCTGCCCGGGCTGAAGCTGCATCCCCTCGCTGGCAAGCTGGAAGGAATGCAGGCGGTCAGCCTGACCTACAGCTATCGATTGACGCTTCTGCTCAAGATCACGGAACAGGAGACCGGGCTTCTCGATATCGGGATCCACGATGAAGTCTACGAATGAGAGTTACTGCCAAGGACATCGAAAGATGGGCTGAGCGTCGCGAAGCGCAAGCCGAGCAGCCACGTCTGGTGCGACGCTTGGCTATGCAGGGTCGATCACGGAAATGGCCTTTCCAGCGGGTGACTCGGTGAGTCGTCCCGGTTGGGATGGGGTCCACTTCAGGGCTCCGGATGATGCACTGCGGAGATTCGGCTCTGCGTGGATGCTTGCGATGAGGCATGCGTCGGTATGGCCTCCTTGAAGTAGCCTTCGAGCGCGAGGCTGAGGGTATGGTTGTCTTCGGGAGGATCGAATCTCTCCCCGAGCCGGACGCGGTAGTTCAACGGTATTGGGGGACAGCGGTAGAGAGGCCAGCCTTTGGCGAGGAAGGCGGAATCCGTCTCGATGATGATCGTCTGCACCTGGACCTTGGCACGACGGGAGATGGTGCCTGTCGTTGTGGGGATCGGGTTGATCGGCGAGTGGGTGGTGCGTGTTCCCTCGGGGAAGAGCAGCAGCTGGCCGCCCTCCCGCAGGTCGCCGCAGGCGGCCTTGATCATGGCGCGCGGGTTGTTGTTGGGGATGTAGCCGGCGAGCCGCGCACC
The DNA here is from genome assembly GCF_016583565.1 of Thiocystis violacea. Classification (GTDB taxonomy): domain Bacteria; phylum Pseudomonadota; class Gammaproteobacteria; order Chromatiales; family Chromatiaceae; genus Thiorhodococcus; species Thiorhodococcus violaceus_A. The sequence goes on from NZ_NRRF01000037.1 coordinate 1,389, forward strand.
GGCTCCCAGGAATGGGTTGCGCATCAGCTCGGCCTTCATGATGCAGGCGATGTTCGGCAGCCGCGAGATGATCATGACGGAGTCGAGCAGGCTCGGGTGATTGGGGGCGAGGATCATGGGCCCGGCATGGCGCAGCTGGTCCAGCTCGGAGAGATCGAAACGGCAGGCGCCGAGGCTGCTCAGCATCCAAAGTTGCAGGCGGAAGCAGGCGGTAATGGCGCGGCGTCCGATCCGACGCGCCGGTTTCTCCGGCAGCACGGCCTGAAGCAGCAGGGCGAAGGGCAACCAGCCGAGGCAGATCAAGGCGAACGCGAGCAGTCCGGCGTAGAGGCAGACGTAGGCGTAGGCTCTTGGCAGCGGTCGGCTTCGGGTATCCGGTGCGGCCGCGCCGGGAGTCTGTTCGACGCGGGAGGGGCGAAGCGAGGACCTGGGCGCGCGGGGTATTTTCGTTCTGGTCTTGAGTCGCATCCTGGTTCTATATCACGAAAGACCGGCGCGAAAGTGACCGTCCCCCTGCTTCCGCGGCCGATCTATTCTGACTCGGGCAGGTGCTCTGGCCTCTAGTCGAGCACTTGCACGGTCTTGGTGGACTGGCCAAGGATCCAGGCGATTCCGATTCCGGCCGCCCAGGCGTGGTCCTGCCTGACCAGCGGGCTGTCTGCGAAGACGGCGTCTCCCAGCCAGTCGTAGCGTGCGAAGCAGCCGACCCAGAAGCGGTCGAAACGCTTCGAGAGCGCGGCGATGGCCTTGGCGCCACCGTAGCCGCCGTCGGATTGATAGGCCGGCCGATCGGCGGTCGCGAAGGCCGGGTCGACGTCATAGAAGTAGGCGTGCTGGCGCTGGTTGCCGTAGACCGCGCCGACCAGCAGGCCAAGATTCCAGCCGGAGGCACCCAGAGGATCCTCGATGTCGAGGTTGAGGTTGGGTGTGAAGACCAGGCCGGCATCGCGGAAGCCGCCGTCGATGGTGATGGCCTTGCGGACCGGCAGGCGCAGGTCGAGCAGCCGACGGCGATCGGCGGAGCGCCAGAGGTGCAGTTCCAATGCGGGGCCGATCTCGACGGTCGGATCCAGGTTCGGCATGCCGCTACGGGCGTCGTTGCCGTCGCTGTCGACGGGCAGGGAGGCGGAGACGCTGAGATTGAGTTCGGCGATTCTGTTGTCGAACAGGATGCCTCGCACACCGTCGCGGTCCGCCTGGAAGATCTTGCCGCGATAGATGAAGTAGGGCATCGGCAGCAGATAGCTGCTCTGTTGATCCGAGCCGCGATAGTCGGGGAAGGCGAGGGCGGTGGCCCCCAATCCGGCCTCCCATAGCGGCTGCTCGGTCTGCGCGGCCAGCGGGCTGGAAAGAGCCGCGAGCAGAAGCGCAAGGGTGACTGCGCCGGATGTCGATCTGGATGGGATCATGGGGCGGGTGCCGCCAAGGTTGTCGTGCTCATGCCCTCGATGTCGACGGGCAGCTCACGGCGACAGATGTCCGCGTGCGTGAGGCGCCAACGCCGGTGTCGGCGAGGACCTCGGCTTGGTTCCTCGGATCGACGCCATCGTCCATCGCATCGGGGCGGAATCGCGCGGATCCGACCGTCCGATTCGCCCCCGAGATCGCCGCCGCCAGATTCGCGATCGTCTCCCGCTTTCGAGCCGATGCTTCGTCGGGGTGCGGGACGCATACTCAGGCTTCGGCGGTCGCGCCGCTCTCCTCGACGGGCTGGATCTGGTCCCGGCGCTTGCGGGCAGCCGCGAGGGTGCCGCGCCAATTGCGCAGGGCCGAGATGTAGTAGATGAGCTTGAACAGATAGAGCGACGGCCAGATCGGCGTCTTGCCGTAGATGTCGCCGGAGAGCAGGGAGAGCAGCGCCTCCTTGACTCGCAGTACATTGCGCGGCGCCATGAAGAGGTCGCGCATGGTCGGGCTGGTCATGCGATAGATGAACCAGGAGAACTCGCGGGGTCCGTGCCGCATCCGACGGTCGAAACGCTTGAGGGCCTTGCGGCTTTGCGTCGGCACGCGCAGACAGGCGTCGACCGCCTCGGCGCCGAAGAAGGCCCCCTGCATGGCCAGCATGACGCCCGAGGAGAAGACCGGGTCGATGAAGGCATAGGCGTCGCCGAGCAGGATGTACCTGTCCCCGTAGGTATGGTCCGTCGCGTAGGAGAAATTGCCGGTGGCCTCGACGAGGTCGGTCGGCTCAGCGTCCTTCAGGCGCTCGGCCAGCGCGGGACAGAGGGCGATGGTGTCGAGCAGGAACGTGGAGAGCGTCCGGCCCTGGCGCTGTTTGGTGTAATAGGGCCAGGTCACCGCGCCGACGCTGGTCGCGCCGTCCGCGAGCGGGATGAACCAGAACCAGCCGTGCTCGAACCAGTAGATGCTGATATTGCCCTCGGCCTCGCCTGGATTCCGCTTCGCGCCCCTGAAATGGCCGTAGAGGGCCGAGCTGTTGTGATGCGGGTTGCGGGATTTCGCGTGCAGCCGGTTGGCCATGAAGGTGTCGCGCCCGGAGGCGTCGACCAGAAAGCTGGCCCGCCAATGCGATGCCGTGCCGTCTTCATGGGATGCCTCGATGTCCACGGCGTCCGCCGTGAAACTCACCGCGCGAACGCGGCAGCCCTCGACGAGCCTGGCTCCGCTGTCGACGGCATTCCTGGCCAGGATCTGATCGAACTCGGAGCGCCGGACCTGATAGGCGTGCGAGAGGCGCTTGTCCCAGCCATCGGCGAAGGAAAAACGCTGTGGGTGCTCGTGGTTCGGTGAGATGAACTCGGCCGCGTTCTTGCGGATGCCGATCTGGCGGATGGCATCGCCGACACCGAGCCGGTCGAACAGCGGCAGATTGGCGGGCAGCAGGGACTCGCCGATATGGAACCGAGGGTGGCGGCTCTTCTCGATGATGGCGACCGAATGACCCTGGCGCGCGAGCAGGGTCCCGACCGTCGACCCGGCCGGGCCGGCACCGATGACGAGCACGTCGCAGCACTGCCTGGTTTCGCCGGGTGCGGGGGTGTCTTGCAGTTGCATCTGGAGGGCGTCCTTCGATCGCGGGCCTTTCTGTGCCGCACTATACCCCAAGCCCTTTGTCGCGACAGTCACGGCGGTGAGCACGCGCGTCGAGCGAGTGATCAGGCGCCGTTACTGAGACTGGATCTCGCCGACCATGAGATTAGGTGCCATCGCAACGGAACGGCCACGTCGGCCATGACAATGAATACAGTCACCAGCGAACTGGCCGACTCGCTCGCCGAACTCGACAGCATGTGCAACCGAAGTGGACGCTGGGTTTTCGTCGGAGAAGTCTCTTTTCGACGGATCCAATAGCGCTGGAGGCGAGGACGACTCATGCGCCTCCAAAACCTCGCCGGACGAGCACCTGTCGTCAACGGCTCACCCCGTTCACAACCCCAGCTCAGCATGGGAGCCGAGCCGGATCAGCTGCAGAGTCTCCGGGTCCGGCTTTCGGTAGATCAGGATCAAGTCAGGCTTGATATGGCAGTCGCGGTGATCGGTCCAGTCACCCGTCAGTGCATGGTCTCGATACCGTTCCGGCAAGACTGTGTTGTGGGCCAGTGCCGTTAGAACCTGTCGCAAATCGGCTTGCAACGTCGTGCGATATGCCCCTTTCCCCTCGCGTTTGTAGTCGCGCTTGAAACGCGTCGTTAGCTCAATCCTCCGCATCCAGATCCGCCATCAGGTCGTCTAAGGACTCGAAGGATTGCAGTTGACCGCGACGTGCTTCCTTCATAGCCTCGACCGTCTCTGGATTGGGGATCAGCGGATCAAAGGGCAGCGCGTGCTCACGTGCGACCCGTGTCAGCATCAGGCGGACAGCGTCGGAGACCGTCAGCCCCATGGTCGCCAAGACGGCGGCCGCCTCCTCTTTTACGTCACCATCAATGCGAGCCTGTACAAGGGCATTAGCGGCCACCGGATATACCTCTCAATTGCATGACGTTGTCATGCAATTGAGTATGCGGTTTGCTGGCTTGCATCGCAATCGTGCAACCATTGAAGACCCGCAGTCTGCCTCGAGCAGTTCTAAATCTGGCGTCGCTTATCTTTGGCCCACACGCCTCCGCATCGAGCAAAGTGCCGACTGAGGAGGACGCCTGCGGCGCAACAACAGTCATTTCCGAGTGATGATTCTGGACAACTGCGTGCCAGGTCCGACGTTGACCAATCTCATCGGCAGCCATTGGCTGGTCCGCTTGCTAGGACCGTCCAGTCTCTTGCTTGTCACGACCTTGACGCGAACCCACAGGGCGGGATCTCGATACAATGCGCGTTCTTTCGATGATCTTGGGCCCACCCGCCAATGACGACTCAGCCTTCAGGCGCCAAGCGCACGGTCTTGGTCCCGCATCCCCCGCTGACGGCCTACTACGCGAGCGAGTCCGAGCGCTCGGCCTTTGTCCGTGGCCTCTTCGACCAGGCGGCACCGGATTACGACCGCATCGAGGGACTGCTCGCCCTGGGGAGCGGCGGCTGGTATCGCCGCCAGGCGCTCTTGCGGGCCGGACTGCGGCCAGGCATGCGGTTTCTGGATGTCGGCGTGGGTACGGGGATTCTGCTGCGCCAGGCGGTCCGCATTCTCGGCGATGAGGCGCTCGCGACCGGCATCGATCCCAGCCCCGGGATGATGAGGCTTGCGTCCTCATTGCCGACGGTGACGCTGGTGGAAGGCTGCGCGGAGCGGATTCCCTTTCCGGACGAGAGCTTCGACTTCCTGGCCATGGGCTATGCGCTGCGCCATATCGGCGATCTGTCCGCGGCCTTTCACGAATTCCATCGCGTTCTGCGCCCAGGCGGCCGTTTGTGCATTCTGGAGATCACACGCCCCGACAGTGCTTGGGGGCGGTCGCTGATGAAGCTCTACATCCGCGGCATGTTGCCCATGCTCGCGCGCCTCACGGGCGCGCGGCGCGAGAGCCTTCTGCTCTGGCGCTACTACTGGGACACCATTGAGACCTGTGTGCCGCCGGAGCCTCTGCTGGATGCGCTCGCTGCCACGGGCTTCGAGGGAGTGCGCCGCCACGTCGATAACCGGATGCTGAGTTTCCTGTCCGAATATCAGGGCCGTAAGGCTGGCTCCTGCCAGAAGGGGTAGAAGTTGAACCAGTTGTCGGGGGCGTCGCGGCAGCACTGCTCCAGGGCCTGGACGTACCGCTCCATGGCGGCGGAGATGGCGGCCTCGCGCTCGGCGCGGGGCACGCTGCCGAAGTCGGCGATGGGCAGGAAGCGAATGCGGTAGCGATTGCCGCCACGGTAGAGCCCGGCCATGAAGATGATCCGGGTCTTGAGCGCCGCGGCCATGCGGAATGCGCTGACTGGAAAGGAGGCCGGAGATCCCAGGAACGGCAGGCTGCGGCAGGTCTCGGCGCGCAGGCTGCGGTCCGCGAGCACGCCGACCAAGGCGCCCGCTTCGATGCGATCGCGGATGGCGAGGATGGCGTCTGGCCCCCCCAGCGCGATTAGATCGGGTCGCGCCGCCGGATTGATCGCCGCCAGCATGTCATTGAGGCGGCGGGTGTTGTCCTCGTACATGGCGAGCGCGATACGCAGATCCGGCTGGCTGCGGCCCAATGCCCGAGTGACCTCGAAGCTGCCAAGATGCGCGCCGAAGAGCAGCGCCCCTGTCCCCGAGGCGACCTGCGCGGCGATCAGCGGCTCGCCCTCGATCTCGATCTCGAAGTCGTCCAGGCGCGCGTTGAGCAGGTAGATGCGGTCATGGATGGTGGACGCGAAGGTGAAGATGTGGCGGTAGCGCTCCGCCAGGGTTGCCGCGCGGCCCTTGACCCGGCGCAGATAGTCCCCCGAGGCGCGGCCCGCGCTGGGCGAGAAGAGCAGGAAGTAGAGCGCGATGCCGCGCAGCAGGACGCGGCCGGCCCGGCGTCCCATCCGCAGCGAGATCCAGGTCATGAGACGCAGCATGAGCCGGTTGCTGCGCTCCGGATAGCCTGTCCAGAGGGTGGGGGTCGCGGATCGGGCCTCGGGTGCGCTCATGTGCCGCGCAGTCGCAGGGATCCCTCCGCCAAGGCCTCCGCCGCGCGCTCGATGCGGAAGTCGATGTTGCCCTTGGCGGCGCGCTCCCAATGCAGCTGCAGGCTATCCCCGGGAAAGGCGGGCCGCAGGAATTTGACCCGGTTGATCTGCCATGCCAATGCGGGATCCAGATCGAGCGACGCGGCGATGCGGTTCGCGGCCTCCGCGAGCAGGACAACGCCGGGGAGAATGGGTCGCCCCGGAAAGTGTCCGGAGCAGGCTGGGTGATCCGGTGCAATGAGGAAGGATTCGCTGCGTGTCATTCAAACCTCCCATGGCGTTGGTCAGTGTCGCGCGCATGCTGCCGGAACAGCGCCTCGCACTCGGCCTTGAGCAGCTTGCCGACCGGGTTGCGCGGCAGGGCATCGAGCAGGATGAGCGGGCGTGGCAGGAAGACGGGATCGATGCGTTCGCGCAGGGCCGCTAGGAGCTGCTTGGCGCTCTGTCCGGGCGCGACCACGAAAGCAGCGAGCCGAACGACGCTCGGCGCCGGGTCCGACGCTTCGGGCAGGTGGAAACAGCCATCGCGGACACCTGGGATGGACAGCAGCTGCCGATTGAGCCAGCCGAGCGAGGTGCGCTTGCCCGCGATGTTGATGAGATCGGTCTGGCGACCCTTGAGTTCGAAGCGGTGTTCGTCGATCTGCTCGATGATGTCGCCGAGCGGGACGGCGACCTCGACGTGTCCACCCTGCGCCCAGGTCTGACCGTCGCGCGCTTCGAGCCGGACGTCTGGGAAGAGCGTCCAGGCCAGCTCTCGGCTGGTGCGCCGGGTCGCGAGCTGGCCGGTCTCGGTGCTGCCGTAGATCTCGAACAGGGGTGCGCCGGAGGCCGCCTCGGCGCGCAGCGCCAGGGCCTGGCTCAGGGGGGCGGTGGCGCAGAGCAGGGATCCGGCCCGCGTCAGTTCGGCGCCAGCGTCCAGGATCTTCTCCAGGTGGAAGGGTGTGGTGACCAGCATGTTGCGCGCGGGGCAAGCGGCTAGGGTTGTGGCGATGTCGGCCGGGTAGAAGGGGCGCGCGGTCTCGAAGTTGCCGCCGCTCAGCCAGGCGAGCAGAACGGTGGATTCGAAACCGTACATGTGCTGGGGCGGGACGGTGCCGACCAGGGTGACGGGTTGCTCCGGCGCAAAGCCGAGTGCTCGGGCTTCATTGGCGACATTGCGTCTGAGCGGACCCCAATGCTTGCGGTGGGGCTGCGGCGCACCGGTCGACCCGGAAGTGAAGACCCAGGCCGCCAGCTGCTCGGCCGGGATGGTCGGGATCTCGGTGACCTCGACGGCTGGTCGGAACGCTGCCGGCGGCAGTTCTGGAAATGCCAGCACCGGCTGGCGCAGGTCGCGGTGCTCGGTGTCGGCGAGGACCAGGGCATCGTCCGCGAAGTCCCGCAGCTGTTCCAGTGTGCGCGCGATGTGGCTGGGCGGGAGTAGGCTGACCCGCCCGCTGATGAGGCAGGCGGCAAGAGCGACCGCGAAGCGATAGCGATCGGCGCAGGCGTTGATGATGTGATCGGTGTCCGGCAGCGCGGCCGCGAGCGCCAGGGCATCGGCGAGAAATTGGCGGACGCTGATCGGCACGCCGCGCCGGTAGGCCAGTGCGGCATCCAGATCCCGATGGGCGAGCAGCGGCTGGTGAGTCATGAGGCGACGCGGCGTCGGGCTAGCACGCGGGCGGTGCGGATCCGCGGGCGGCGACGATGCTGGCGCGAATCGACTCGATGAATCCCGTGCGGATCTCGGCTGGCAGCACCCGCAGCCGGACGATGAACTCGCCCGCGAAGGTTGCGATGACGAGCGTCGGGGTGAGCAGGTTGGCGAAGAAGGACCAATGCGCAAGATCGCCGAGCCCAAACAGGATGCCGGAGACGGCGGCCATGCCGGCGAAGAACAGCGTCCAGAGGATGGTGACGGAGCGCGTGTAGCGCACCACCTCCGGCGCGAGCCGGCCATCATGCGCCAGGCGGGCGAAACGCGTGATCATGGGCTCGGCGCCTGCCGCGAGTGTCCGACCGAAGCCGATGGCGAGCAGGGTGAAGATGCCGGCGTGCTGGATGAAGTAGATCCAGGCGAAGCGCGCCTCGATCACGGGCCAGGCCAGCAGCAAGAGCACCACCGCGGCTGACCAGGTGGCCATGGCGATGATCCGCCGCGCGGCCTTCCAGGCCAGCGCCAAGGCGAAGAGCGCGACCGGCAAGATGGCGAGGAGCGCGCCCAGGTGCGTGGGTTGGGCGCTCGCGGTGGTCCGGTAGGCGAGCCAGACATAGATGCCGGACAAGGCGGCGATTGCGAGCCAGCGCAGGACGCAAGTGGCCTGGCGCATCACTGTGTGCGGTTCGCTTCGATGTGATCGCAGAGGCTGCGCAGGGAGGAGAAAATGGAGACGTTGTCTTCATTGTCCGCGCGTAGCGAGAAGCCATAGCGTTTGGATACCACCAGCGCGACTTCCAGGATGTCGATCGAATCCAGCCCGAGGCCCTCTCCATAGAGTGGTGCATCGAGGGCAATCTCTTCCGGGGTGATCTCGAGATTCAGCGCGGTGACGATGAGCGCGGCGACGTCGCGTGACAGTGCGGTGGGGTCTTGCTGGAGGAGATCGGGTGCGGCGTTCTGAGTCATCGAGTCGGGGCTCCTGGAGAAGGGCGGCTTGGCGCTATTGCGGCGATTTTAACCTTCGTCGCGCCCCTGTGTGGCGAATCCTGACCAAAATCCTTGGCGCGCCGCCGCAAAGGCGATCCCGCGTTCGGCTCAGCGGTGTCTTGCCGCCAACGCGGGGAGGGCACAAGGATGACGTGATCGGGATCGCCGCGCCCTTACGCCTCGGGAATCGCCGTCAAAGCCTGGTCTTGCCGGAGGTTGCTCGATCGACCTCCGCGCGAAGCGCTTCGGCCTGCAGATCGCCGATCTGGCTGTAGACCCGTCGTCCACGGGCATCGAAGATGACGGTGAAGGGGAGGACCTCAAGGCGGTTGCCGAGCCGTTTGGAGAGCGCGATGACCTCGCTGTCGGCGATGAGGACGGGGTAGTTGATGGGGTGATCCACGACGAAGTCCTTCACATCCTCGACGCTGTCGACGGCGATGCCCACGAACTGCACCCCGGATTCGCGCAGTGCCTCCTGGGCGCGAATCAGCATGGGCATCTCGCTGATACAGGAGGGGCACCAGGTCGCCCAAAAATGCAGGATCAGGGTCTTGCCGGCCCAGGCGTTGCTCGTGACCTCACGTCCATCCAGGTCCAGGAGGCGAAAGTCTGGCAGGGTCTCGAGTCTGTCGGTGTTGCGGTCCGTCAGGTTCTCGATCAGTGGACTCTCGCCGATCCAGCGCTGGCCGAAGATGGCGGCACCGATGCTGATGGTGCCCGCGAGCACGGTGACCAAGACGACTTTGACCGGCCTCATATTGCGAACGCCTTCATGCTGTAGTTCTCTTCATGCTGTGGTTGCCGTCATGGTGTGATTGCTCGGAGATGTGCGACGAATTCATCGGCGGGTTTGAAGCCGACGAGACGGAAGTCTCGAAGCTCGCTGCCGCTCCCATTGAAGAAGAGGATCGTCGGCGGGCCGGGAATCCCGAAGCGCTCCTGCATCAGCGCCTGGTCAGCCTCATCGTTGGCGGTGACATCCGCTTGCAGCAGCACGAAGCGGTCCATCTCGGCGATGACCTGCGGATCACTGAAGGTGTAGCGCTCCATCTCCTTGCAGGACACGCACCAGTCGGCATAGAAGTCCAGCATCACCGCCTTGCCCGCGCCACGCGCTTGCGCGAGCGCCGCCTCCAGGTCGGCGACCGTCTTGATGCCTTGGAAGCTGGCATGGGGCGTGGCGGCGGCTCCAGCACCCAGCCCCAGTCCCCGCAGCGGTTGCAGGGTGTCTTTGCCGCCGGCTGCCGCGCCGACCAGCATCAGCGTACCGTAGATGAGCAGGAAGGTGCCCATGCCTTTCCAGAGTTTGCGCCAACCGCTGACATCGGCGGAGAGCTGGCTCAAGGCACCCATGTAGACCGCCGAGCAGATCAGTAGCAGACCCCAAAGCAGCATGGCGACCGTGGCCGGCAGGATGCGTTCCAGGAGCAGGATGGCGACCCCCAGCAAGGCGACGCCGAAGACAGCCTTGACCGCATCCATCCAGACGCCGGCGCGGGGCAGCAGCTTTCCGGCCGAGGTGCCGATGGCGATCAGCGGCGCGCCCATGCCCATGCTCAGCGCGAAGAGCGCGACGCCGCCGAGCAGGGCATCGCCGGTCTGGCTGATGTAGATGAGGGCGCCGAAGAGGGGCGGGGCGACGCAGGGGCCGACGATCAAGGCGGACAGCAGACCCATGATGGCGACGCCGATGAGGGTGCCGCCCTGTTGGCGGTTGCTGATCTCGGCGAGCTTCGACTGGAGCGCGGAGGGCAGCTGCAGGTCGTAGAAGCCGAACATGGACAGGGCCAGGAGCACGAATACCAGCGCGAAGGTGCTGAGGATCCAGGGGTTCTGGAAGACCGCCTGGAGGTTGGCCCCGAAGAGCCCGGCGAGGATACCCACCACCGTGTAGGTGAGCGCCATGGCCAGGACATACACCAGAGAGAGGATGAAGGCCTTGCGCGTGGTGATGCCGGCGCCCTGGCCGGCGATGATGCCGGAGAGGATGGGGATCATCGGGAAGACGCAGGGTGTGAAGGCGAGCAGCAGACCGAAGCCGAAGAAGGCGGCGACGATCACCCAGAGGCTCTCGTCGGCGAGGACTGCGGCGATGCGATCCTGCTCCGAGACGGGCGTCGACTGAGTTGCCGCTGGCGCGCTCGCGGGCATGCTGGCTGTTTCCGGGGTCGCCTGGCCGGCCGGCGCCGGCTCGGACTTCGCCGTCACCATGGCTGCCGAGGCGGCGGGCAGGCTCAGCGCGAGACGCTGAGTCTGCGGCGGATAGCAGATCCCGATCTCCGCGCATCCCTGATAGGTGGCGACCAGGGTGACCTCGGTCGGCGCGCTGGCGCCGCGGCGCAGGGGCAGCGCCAGGTCGATGCGGTCATGGTAGACCTCGACATCGCCGATCGACCCATCCGGCAGCACCGAGTCGTGTTTGACGTCGCCGGGAGGACGCTCGAAGTCACCGAGCGCGACCGCGTCGCCACCTTCGAGACGGACGTCGACCAGGTGCCGATAGAGGTAGGTCCCCGGGGCGATGTCCCAGGTCAGCTGGAGCCGGTCCGGCGCCGCGACCTCCGCCTGGAAACGAAAGGCGTCCGCGACGTCCAGGATCTCGTCCTCGGCGCCGATGCCGAGCGATTGGCCGAGGCTGGGGGCGGCACTCGCCGGCTCCGACGGGGATGAGGCCGCCGCGGATTCAGGTTCGGATGCCGTTGGAGCGGCGGTCTCGGCAGCGGCCAGTTCGGGGAGTTCGAGTAGCAGCGTCTGGCGATGCGGCGGATAGCAGAGTCCGGCATCGGCGCAGCCTTGGGAGGTGGCCTCGAGCGTGATGATGCGCTCCGAGCCCGGATCCCGCTTCAGGGGCAGGTCAACCTCGACGCTGTCGCGATAGATGCCGACCTCGCCGAAGAATTCGTCGTTCTTGATCTCGGGCGAGGGCAGCTCGGGGTCGCCTGGAGAGACACCGAGCGTCTCGGAGCGGAAGCGCAGCTTGCTTTGGTAGAGGTAGTAGCCGTCGGCGATCTTCCAGCGGATCTGGACCCGGTCCGGCCCGGCGGCCTGCCCGGAGATCTGGAAGGCCGCGTCCGGGAGCAGGAAGTCCTCCTCGGCCTGCGCACTGGAGAAGAGCGCCACACAGAGGGCGATCAGTAGCAGTCGCGGCAACCCCCAGCCGCCCAGACCAGTGACCTCGGGTCTCTTTCGCATGCCAAGCAGCCTCTTCGTCGCAAGTCGCCTATCGGTCATTGGTCTCGCTCTCTCGTGCAGTTGTCTAGCCAGCTCAAGTAGGCCGTGGAGCCTTCGGTGATGGGGAGTGCGATGATCTCCGGCACCTCGTACGGGTGCAGTTGGCCCAGGCGCTCGATCAGGGCCGCTGTCCGCGCGGTCGTGGACTTGATCAGCAACAAGACCTCGGCGTCCTCCTGCAGCGCGCCCTCCCAGCGATAGACCGAGGTGATCCCCGGGACCAGGTTCACGCACGCGGCCAGCCGCTCCTCGACCAGTGTCTTCGCCAGGCTGAGCCCCGTGTCCCGGTCCGGGCAGGTGCAGAGCATCAGACGGGGATCGTCGTTCATCCGGCGTGGCTCCTTCGATGGGGCATGGCAATGATTCCTCGGCCTTGCTGGGGCGCGGGTTGGATTCGGCCCTTGGACTGGCGAGGGCGAAGGGTTAATGTGAGGGTCTCAGGATGGCTCCATGGGTTCGGCCTGACGTCGCTTCGCTCTGACTCGGAAACCCTCGATTGATTCCGCGGCTTGGCCGCCTGCGGTTTCAGTCGGGTGGATCCTACCCGGAAGGCGGCGGCGACGTCACCCGTCTGCTTCGTGCCAGGCTGTGCGCGCCGAGGGAGTGTATCCGTTCAATGTTGATCCCTGATCTGGCCCATGGCCCGGATCCCGAGGAGATGGCTAACGTGTTTGTATTGCTTTTGCTCTTCATTGGTCTGCCCCTGATCGAGATCTACTTTTTGATCGAGGTCGGCTCCGAGATCGGCGCCCTGCCGACCATCGCGCTCTCCATCCTGACCGCCGTTATCGGAACCTGGCTGGTGCGGTTGCAGGGTTTCGGTGTGCTGATGCGTGTGCGGCGCATGATGGATCAGGGCGAGGTTCCCGCGCTGGAGGTGCTCGACGGCGCGCTCATCCTGGTCGCCGGTCTCTTCCTGCTCCTGCCCGGGTTCCTGACCGACATCGTCGGTTTTCTGCTGCTGGTCCCGCCCCTGCGCCGCTGGGTGGTCGGCCGCTATGTCCAGGTCGCTCCGGCTCACCGCACCCCGACCCGCGGTGAAGGCCAGGGTCCGCGTGTCATCGAGGGTGACTATCGCCGCGACGATTGAGCCAGGATTCGACCCCTGCTGCCCCGCGAGCGCCGCGCGCGTCTTTTAGAGGTCGACTGGCGTTGGTTCGATCCGCCAGATGTTCTGGGCATACTGCCGGATGGCGCGGTCCGAGGAGAAATACCCCATCCGCGCGACATTGAGGATGGACATCCGGGTCCAGTGTTTCTGGTCGCGGTAGGCCTCGCTCACGCGCGCCTGGCATTCGAGGTAGGCGCGATAGTCGGCCAGCACCATGAAGGGGTCGTGGTTGATGAGATTGTCCGTTAGCGGCCGGAAGAGTGTGGTGTCGCCGTGCGAGAAGAGCCCGGAGTTGATGAGGTCGATGTCCGACTTCAGCTCTTGGTCGCCGTGATAATAGTCCCAGGGCCGATAGCCCTCATGCTCCTTGTAGGCGACTTCCTCGGTGGTCATGCCGAAGAGGAAGAAATTCTCCTTGCCGACGGCGTCGCGGATCTCGACATTGGCTCCATCCAGGGTGCCGATGGTCAGGGCGCCGTTCATCGAGAACTTCATGTTCCCGGTGCCCGAGGCCTCCTTGCCGGCGAGTGAGATCTGTTCCGAGAGGTCGGCGGCCGGATAGAGGCGCTGGCCGTTCTTCACGTTGAAGTCGGGCATGAAGACCACCCGCATGAAGCCGTTGACCTCTGGGTCGGCGTTCACGACCTCGGCGACCGAGTTGATCAGCTTGATCATCAGCTTGGCCAGGAAGTAGCCGGGTGCGGCCTTGCCGCCGAAGATGAAGGCCCGTGGCACGGGGTCTTGCCGGCCCCCCTGCTTGAGTCGCTGATAGCAGCGCACGATGTGTAGCAGATTGAGGTGTTGGCGTTTGTACTCGTGGAAGCGTTTCGCCTGTACGTCGAACATCGCATCCGGATCGAGCAGGATGCCGGTCGTGTGCTTCAGCCAGGCCGCGAGGTCGCGCTTGGCCGCGGTCTTGACCTCGCGCCAGCGCCGTTGCAGCGCCTCGTCGTCGGCGTAAGGCTCGAGCCGGGTGAGGCAGGCCAGGTCGCGGACCCACTCGTCTCCGCCGCAGGCATCGCTGATCAGGTTGGTCAGCCGCGGATTGCTGACGACCATGAATCGGCGCGGTGTGACGCCATTGGTGACATTCTGAAAGCGCGCCGGCCAGAGCTCGTAGAAGTCCTTGAACAGGGTGGCCTTCACCAACTCCGAGTGCAGGGCGGCGACCCCGTTGACGGCCTGGCTGCCGACCACCGCGAGGTGGGCCATGCGGACCCGGCGCTCGCCCTCCTCCGCGATCAGGGACATGCGCCTGACGCGGGCCTCGTCGCCGAGGAAGTGCATGCGGACCTCGTCGAGAAACCGGCAGTTGATCTCGTAGATGATCTCAAGATGACGCGGCAGCAGCCGCTCGAAGAGCGCCACCGACCAGGTCTCCAGTGCCTCGGGCAAGAGTGTGTGATTGGTGTAGCAGAAGGTGTTGCGCGTGATCTCCCAGGACTGATCCCAGGTCATGCTGTGGTCGTCCATCAGCAGCCGCAGGAGCTCGGCGACGGCCAGCGCGGGGTGGGTGTCGTTGAGCTGCGCGACGAACTTCTCGGCGAAGGTCTCGAGCGGGCCGACCGTGTTGAGGTGGAGCCGGATCATGTCCTGGATCGAGCAGGACACGAAGAAAAACTGCTGCTTCAGCCGCAGCTCCTTGCCGGCCTCGGGCTCGTCGTTGGGGTAGAGGACCTTGGAGATGGTCTCCGCCTCGATCTTGGCGTGCACGGCGCCGTAGTAGTCACCGACGTTGAAGGCCTGGAAATCGAACGACTCGGAGGCTTCCGCCTTCCAGAGTCGCAGCAGATTGACGTTGCCGACCCCGTAACCCAGGATGGGCGTGTCGTAGGCGACCCCATCGATCTCCAAACTCGGCACCCAGCGCAGCCGTGTCTCGCCGTTCTGATCGCGATACTGTTCGGTGTGTCCGCCGTAGGGTACCGGGAAGCGGATCTTGGGGCGTGGAATCTCCCAGGGGTTCCCGTTGCGCAGCCAGGTGTCGCTCTTCTCGACCTGCCAGCCGTCTTCGATCGTCTGATCGAAGATGCCGAACTCATAGCGGATGCCGTAGCCGATGGCCGGTATCTGGCAGGTCGACAGCGAGTCCATGAAGCAGGCCGCCAGTCGCCCGAGACCGCCGTTGCCCAGGCCCGGCTCCTCCTCCTCTTCCAGGATGGCGTTGAAGTCCAGGTCCAGTTCCTCGCCCGCTTCCCGTGCCTTTTCGATGATGTCGAGGTTCACCAGGTTGTTGGCCAGGTGCGGCCCCAGCAGGAACTCGGCCGAGAGATAGCAAAGGGTGCGCGCGTGTTGGGTCTTGAAGGCCTGCGCGGACTTGACCCAGCGCTTGAGCAGCCGGTCGCGCGTGGTGTAGGCGGCGGCCATGTAGAGGTCATGAGGTGTGGCCACCTCGCGAAAGCGGCCTTGGATGTAGAAGAGGTTGTCGAGGAAGTCCTGTTTCAGGGCCTCCTTGGACATGCCGGTGCGGGTGCGCTCGCGCTCCGCGGGCAGAGGGCCGGACGTCTTCGTTTTGGTCATGATCTCAACCTTGGTGAGCGGGTGGGCAAGGCGCCGGCCCGGATGTTGCCGATCTTGTGCTCGGTCTTGGCTCCAAACTCGGCCCGAACGTCTAACTGGAACTTGGCCCCGGTTGCCAGTGCTGGCCGACGCGATCGAACGCCCTGGCCGCGGCCGTTCAGCGTGGGAAGAATGCCGGATTCAGGAGCCCTTTCAGACGGGCGTAAGGAACGACGACCGACTGGGGGCCTGCCGCGTAGGGCGCGACCGCGTAGGGCGGAAACGTCAGGGTCAGACCCTCGGCTCCCGGGTAGAGGAGGCGGTAGTTCTCGGCCTGCGGCGCGGTGCCGGTCTTGAGCCAGTCGTCATCGGCGGCGATGAACTCGTCTTCGCTGAGCGCTCGATAGGCGTCGTCCGAGAGCACGCTCAGCCAGTCGCTGGCGGGTGCGAAGAGTTCCTGGGGCGCGATGCGTCGCCCATCGGGCAGGGTGAGGATCAAGGGTTCCATGATGGGCATGCCGTGCGCGCCGCCACGGTAGTCATCGCCGCTGAATGCGATTGCGACATAGCGGCTGGCACGGTATGGCTTCTGGTAGTCGAGCGTGAGCGACCAAGGCGGCAGCTCGCCGAGTTCGGCGAGCCCTGGGGCCTCGTCGGTGTGCTCCTGAAGAAAGGGCGCGATCAGCGATTGGACGAAGGCGCGGATCTGCGCGTTGATGGGGGTGAGCGCCGGGTCCTTGAAGACCGGGTAACGGGCCGAGATCCGGTAGCCCGGACCCGCGTCGCTGATGTGTCCTTCGGAGACCCTGTCCATCGCGTCCGGTGTTGCGCTGGCGGGCCTCTCGCTCAATGCCGCGAGACGCGCCCCATAGAGCTCGCTGAGGCAGCCGGTATCGCCGCAGGCGTCGCGTCGTTGCAGCCAGGCGCGCTGCGCCTCCAGCAACGCCTCCCGCTCGCTCGCCTCCGTCAGCGCGGAGCGCGCGGCCTCGAAGGCCTTCGCCATGCGCGCGTCCAGCCGGCTCAGCGCGGCATCACCGCAGATCGTCTGCTCGATCCAGGTTCGCGCCTTGCCGCAATCGAAGCTCGCGGCCTGGGGCGTCGTGCTCCATGCCAGCAGGCTGGCGGCGATCAGCGTCAGATGATGAGGCTTCATTCCTGGTCTCCCGATCGACGCCCACTGTGTTGCGCCGCGCCAGCGCGCTGCCTGGTCCGCCGAGGTGCCGGGCAGCTCGGCGGACAGCCCTCGTTTCGGTCTCAGCGCTTCTTGGGCGGCATGATATCCGTGATGGAGCCGTGCGCCATCTCGGCCGCCAGGCCGATGGTCTCGTTCAGGGTCGGGTGTGGATGGATGGTCAAGCCGATGTCCTCCATGTCCGCGCCCATCTCCAGCGCCAGCACGGCCTCGCCGATCAGCTCGCCCGCGTTGGGTCCGACGATGCCGGCCCCAAGGATGCGTTTGGTCTCCGGGTCGAACAGCAGCTTGGTCATGCCTTCGTCGCGGTGGATGCCGAGCGCGCGGCCGCTTGCCGCCCAGGGGAAGACACCCTTCTCGTAGGCGATGCCGTCCTCCTTGGCCTTGGTCTCGGTCAGGCCCATCCAGGCGACCTCGGGGTCGGTGTAGGCAACCGAGGGGATGGTCAGGGGATCGAAGAGCGCGGGCAGTCCGGCGATGACCTCGGCCGCGACCTTGGCCTCGTGGGTGGCCTTGTGCGCCAACATGGGGCCGCCGACCACGTCGCCGATGGCAAAGACGTGCGGGACGTTGGTGCGCATGTGGCCGTCGACCTTGATGAACCCATGCTGGTCGACCTTGACGCCCGCGGCTTCCGCGTCGATGTGCTTGCCGTTGGGCAGCCGCCCGACGGCGACCAGCACCTTGTCGTAGGTCTCCTCGCCGGGATGCTTGCCCTCGAAGCTGACCTTGATGCCCTCCTGGCCGGCGCTCATGCCCGCGACCTTGGTTTCGAGCATGATCTTGTCGTAGCGCTTCTTGATGATCTTTTCGAGACTGCGCACCAGGTCGAGATCGGCGCCGGGCATAAGCTGATTCTTGAGTTCGACCACGTCGATCCGGGTGCCCAAGGCGCTGTAGACCGAGGCCATCTCCAGGCCGATGATGCCGCCCCCGACGATCAACATGCGGCCCGGCACGTCAGCGATCTCGAGCGCGTCGGTCGAGTCCATCACGCGCGGGTCTTCGTGCGGGAAGCCGGGGATCTTCATGGGCGAGGAGCCGCAGGCGATGATGCAGTCGTCGAACTGAATGCGCACGCGCCCGTCCCGGGTCTCGACGCCGATCCGATTGGGCGCCTCGAAGCGCCCGGTGCCCTGAATCACCTCGACTTTGCGCTGCTTCGCCAGGGCGGTCAGACCGCCGGTCAGCTTGGCGACGACCTTGTTCTTGCCGGCGCGCATCTTGTCCAGATCGATCTTCGGCGGCTCGAAGGTCACGCCCATGCTGCCGAGCGTCTTCGCCTCCTCGATGATGGCGGCGGTGTGCAGCAGCGCCTTGGAGGGGATGCAGCCGACGTTGAGGCAGACGCCGCCGAGGGTGTCGTAGCGCTCGATGAGCACGACTTTTTTGCCCAGATCGGCCGCGCGGAAGGCGGCCGTGTAGCCGCCGGGGCCGGCGCCGAGCACGACGACTTCCGTGACCATGTCGGTGGCGACCGCATCCGCTGCGCTCTGTTGCCGGGGCTGCTGCTCCGCGCCGTCGGCCTCTGACGCTTCAAGGGTCAGAATGGGGTCGCCCTGTGAGACGCGGTCGCCGACCTTCACGTTCAGGCTCGCGATGGTCCCGGCCTGTGGCGCTGGGATCTCCATGGTTGCCTTGTCGCTCTCAAGTGAGATGAGCGAGGCCTCTTGCGTGACGCGGTCGCCGGGGGATACGAGGATCTCGACGACTTCCACGTCCTTGAAATCGCCGATATCCGGCACCTTGACCTCGATGATGTTGCTCATGATGTGCTGCTACTCTTCCGCCGCGTTGGGCGCTCGGTCGTTTGCGATTGATGACTGTCGTGAAGCTCGCGCTCTGTCGGCATCGACATGCCTTGTGCCGCCGATCTGGAGGTGGGGAGCGGGCGATTGCGCGAGGGCGGCGCCCCCCATGGTTCGAGGTGGCGTCTCGCCATGTCTGTTGGCGCAATGCTAAACGATCGGGGGCTGATAGGCGAAGCAACTCTCGGCTTGCCGCGCCGGGGGGCTCAGGCCGCGTGATAGACGAGGCGATCTCCACCCTGGTCTCTCGCCTGGCGGAGCGCCTGGTCCGCGCGCTCGATGACCTCGAAGACCGAGTTGTCCTGATGGCCGATGGCAGAGACGCCGGCGCTGGCGGTGATTTGGACCTTGGTGTCCAGGGTCACGCGGAACCGGAAACGGCCGATCTGTTCCAGCAGGCTCTTGAGCGCGCTCAGGGCGGCGGCCTCTTCGCGGTCGGGGAGGCCGAGGATGAAGACCTTGCCGGCAAATCGGCCGATGATGTCCTCTTCGATCAAGCGCTCCGAGCGGCGCAGCAAGGTGCCGAAGCGGCGTAGTAGCTCGTCGCCCGCGCCGTATCCGTAGGTGTCGTTGATGTGCGAGAGCGCGTCGATGTCGAGGAGGACGCAGAAACAGCCGCGCGCCGGGTCCGTGCTGGTCGCGCGGCGTTGGCAGTTGGTGAAGAACGGCTGAAATCGCTCCATGGCGCCACGTCGGTTCAGCACCTGCGTCAGGTCGTCGGTGATGCTGGCGCGCTCGATCTCCCCATGCAGCTTGAGCAGGGCCGCATGCTGGGTCTCGGCCATCCAGATCTTTTCCTTCAGGTGCGAGACCAGACGGGAGTAGCCTTCGGCCTCGCGCAGACGTTCGTCGCCGGTCGCCTTCGCCAGCCCGCGGTAGTAGCTGGATTCGCGCTGCTGCGCCTCCAGCCGCTGCTCCAGCTCGTGGATGCGGTCGGTGAGCCGATCATGCTCCGCATTCATGGGGCTAGACCGTGAAGACCATGAGGACGCCGGTCCAATCCAGGCTGCGGCTGCCGCTCTCGAAGGGGGCGATCTCGACGCCGGAGAAAAAACCGAACAGGGGCACATCGGCCTGGTTGAAAATGTCCTGCACCTCGGCGGACTCCTCCTGGAGTGATTCGGAGAACTGCGCGTTCCTGCCCGCGCAATCGATGTAGAGGCCGAGCAAGGGCTCGCGGCCCGCGGCGCGGACCCGTCGGAGCAGGTGCTCGGCGTTCATCCGCGCGGACTCGAGAATCTTGTGTGAGTCGCGCAGCATGAATTGGATCTCCGTGCCGACCTCAAGGTCCGACTCGAAGGTCAGGATCCCCGAGCGGTCGGGGAGGACGCCGAGGATGAGGCGGTTAACATAGTCTTCCTCGCGAAACGCCCGCGCATAGCGCTCGCCGTGATTGACGCCGATGGTCAGGCGCTTGAGCGGGACCTGGGTCTGCCAGGAGCGATCGCCGTACATTTCATCGATGACCTCCACGATGGGCCGGCCGTCCAGCTCGTGGATGACGGGGCCTTCGCGGCGGGTGATGGTGTAATAGAGACCGTCCTTGAGCGTGCAGCCGTGCATGATGCACCAGTCCACCGCGAAGTCGCCCGTGAGCGAGAGAGTGACCGCCGACTGCGTGGCGACGCGGTCGCCGATGAACTGGATCGTCGGTGAAAGCTTCTCGTCACCCATGACCCCTGCGCCCACGACAGGGTAGGGGCGGGCGAACTGCGCCTGGAGACCCGCGAGCAGCGACCGCGACGAGTTCATGACGGGCGGGCTCGTGGCTGTCGGGCCGACACGGATCGAATCATAGAAGAGCAGGGTTGCCGTGGCGGGCGCCAACGGCAGTTGTCGGCCGAGGATGCAACCGACCTGGTGCTCCCCCTGATCCAACCCGCCGACGGAGGCCAAGCGGATCTCCATCTCAGGTGCCTCGATTAGGAGCAGCCCGCTGATACTGCCCTGGTAGCAGATGGTCGTGTTGGTGATGATGCCCAGCCCCGAGCCGCCGACCACCGGCGTCTGCGCGCCGATCTCCGCCCGGATGCCCTCAAGCAGTGCCGCCGCGTCGACGGCCAGCGAGCAGAAGGCAAGCGCGAGGCTGGGGGCTTGAATGCAGCCCTGCTCCATGGCCGACCGGGCGATCTCCCGACCGGCGGTCCATCCGTCCGTGGCTTGACTGCTTCCTGTACCCACCTTCATGTCCGATTGTCCTCTGATCGAAGCCCCGCGGGGCGCTCTGGCTCGCTGCCGACCGAGACTTCCTGAGAATCCCCGAGCTGGTCAGGCCCAAGCGGACAGGATCGACGCGCGGCTGCGATTGCGGCTTAGTCTATCAAGCTTCGGGGGGCGGTCTCTGAGGCAGGTTTCGCATTCGAGCTGTTGCCGGCGCTCGACCCCGGCGAAGGCCAGCGGCCGCGGGCAGCAAGGATGGATCCTTGCGCGCCGAGTCTGCGCGGTCTGCCGGGCCAGGCGGCAGGAGCCACCCATGGACGACAGCGCCGCGCGGCTGGATGCTCAAGCATGCGCTCGGACTTGGTCGATGCCGATCACATCCCTCCTGGCATGCCGTCAATTCGTGGCCGAGCCCTTCCGCATCGCTGTTCTCTCTCGTGAATAGCGGCTTTCATGACACTGACAACTGACAACTGACAACTGACAACTGACAACTGACAACTGACAACTGACAACTGACAACTGACAACTGACAACTGACAAGGAGGCAGACCCCGCCTGCCGGCAAGCTCCCCTGCTATTCCCCGCCGACCGCCGAGAACCGCGCGCCAGGCAGGGCGCCGAAGCCCTGAGTCAGTCTGATCCGTGCCGCCCGAAAGAAGACGCTGGCGCCCACGGGTATGCTGACCGGGTTGGCCGTCGCCAGGGTATGGGTTGCGATGCAGACCGTTTGCCCACTGGGGAAGATCGTCCCGCTCGAAACCTGTACATCCGAGCCAGAGCAATCGGCGCTGGGATCCCCGCTCACGCCCATTGCGCGCAATCCGTCACCGAAGTTGGTGACCCATACCTGCGCGGGGTCGAAAGGGTTGATGAAGACGCGCAGTGGGTGACGAAACGGGTACTCGGGGTCTTGCGTCAGGACCGGTGCTGAGTGGCTGAAGTTCTCGCTCTTCCAGAGCCCTTGGGTCTCTGTCGTCATCCAGGCGATGTCGGGGTTGCTCGGGTCGATGGTCACGGACTCGACCCTGGGCAGGTCGCTGATCCGGGTCCAGCTCAGACCGCGATCCGTGGTGCGGTAGAGTCCGCCGACATGCTCATGTCCCCCGCCCCAATGGCGGAAGACGCTCACGAGCCAGGTGTGCTGACTGCTGTCATGGGGGTCGACCACGAGATCCTTGGTCCACCATTGCATGTCACTGTGGCTGCGATCGACCCAGGTCGCGCCGCCATCGCTGCTGACGAAGACGCCTGAGCGGGCGGTGAAGTCCCAATTGCTGTCCATGTGCCCCGAATAGGTGGCCACGAGGGTACCGTCCGCGAGTGCGTGGATCGTGAACGCATGCCCCTGGGTGCGGGGTGGGGCGCTCAATGCCTGCCAGGTGGCGGCCGTGCCGTTCTGCAGATCATGCGTGACATAGATCCCGCCGGCCTGACTGTGCACGACGCTGGCATAGAGGCGGTTGCGATCCTGCGGGTCGAAGGCGAGCCAAACGACGGGATGCCCGAAGTCGTGCAGGACCGTCCAGCTGGCCCCCTGATCAGTGGAGACCATCAGGTGACCCCGAGCGCCGTCGATGCGGTCGTCGGCGAGGTAGGTGCTTTGATAGAGGTCATGCACCGAGGGTGTCGCGGCATAGAGGGTGCCAGTGCCCGGTTGTGCAATGATCTGGTAGGTGCTGTTGTCCGTCAGTCCGAGACTGCCGCCGGCCTGCCAGCTGAGTCCGCCGTCCCGGCTGCGCTGACCCTGGATGTTCGTGAAAGCGGCGTTGCGCGTGTTGGCGTCCGACCAATGCAGCCACCAGTCGGATGTTTTTGGACGCCGATGCCGTTGTAGGTCAACGCCCCGCGGTGTCGGGCGCCCCTTGGCGTTCAGACGGACGACAGTGTCCTGTCGTAGCAGATCGGATAGCCTTTGGTCTCGGTATGAACCCGGCGCGGACGTGAGCGAGGTATTGCACGATGCTTGAGCGATTCTATGGATTCAGCGGTGAACCTTTCCGGTTGACGCCGGACTACTCTGCCTGCTTCGCCCACAAGAACTTCTCCAGAGCGCGGGACTACATCATCTATTCGCTCATGCGCCGTGAAGGCTTCGCCTTGATTACTGGTGAGCCGGGAACGGGCAAGACGGCCCTGCTCAATGATGTTCGCACGCATCTAGTAGATGCCGATGTCGATGTTGGAGTGCTCGTCCATCCACAATTGGATGGCTTAGACTTGCTCATCATGATCGCTAGCGCCTTCGGGCTAGCTTCGAAGGCATCCAGCAAGTCGATGGCCTTGCAGGAGCTGACCCAGTACTGGAACGAGCGTCTGGATATGGCCCATCACGCCGTGTTGTTCGTCGACGAAGCGCAAAATCTATCCCCAGACGCACTTGAAGACTTAAGGCTATTGACGAATCTGGAGCGGGGAGGCAAGCAACTGCTTCAAGTCCTGCTAGTCGGGCAGGAATCCCTGCGTGACATGATTCGGTCGCCGCAGATGCGCCAGGTCCATCAAAGGATCGTGGCGTCCTGGCGGTTACGACCCCTTGCGCCGCAGGAGACGATTGGGTATGTCCGTCATCGATTGGAGACCGTTGGGTGGAATGGCGATCCAGCTCTTGCCCCCGGCGTCTGTCGCGAAATCCATGAGTATAGCCAAGGAATTCCGCGCCTGATCAATCTGATCTGTAGCCGTCTCTTGTTGCACGGCTGCATCGGCGAGCGGCATCGGCTGGAGGCGGCGGACGCCGAGCTGATCGCGCGAGAGCTGCTTGAGGAGGGCTTGGGACCGCCGGTAATGGCGATTCACAGCAGTGATGATGGCGAGCCAGACTCGATGTTGGTTGATCTGATGCCGGAAGAGGATAGCTGGCATCGCCGGGAAGAGGAGAGAGTTCTAGCTGGACAGGGAGCCGCGACGGAGGTGGATGAGGTCGTAAGATGGGATTTGCTCGATCAGGGACTGTATGTTGCCTCAGGAAAAGCTCAGAAAGACCTGAGCGAAGCGGGAAGACGGCGCCGAGGAGCACAGGCAACGCCGCAATCGTCCATGGCACAAACTGCGATGGCCTTGAATTCCACGGCCCCCGAGCAATCCCTGATTAAAGGGGCTGCCAACGAGCTGCCAGCAGAGCATGGCGGCACAGGCGAGCATGATCTTTTCGAAGTTAGCGCGCCAGAGCCTCCTGCTAAAACCGAATCTGCGCCGTTTTCGGATGAGCTGGCCAATCGCAATCCCCGGAAATTGCTCGGCGAGGGATTGTGGAAATTCGTCGCAGCGGGCTTCGTAGCAGGACTCGCAATCTTGGAGCTCACTATAGCGCTCCACGCACTCCCCGACAGCTTGTCGGCGTCGCCGCCAGAACCGGTCGACCAGCGCTCTGCGGACATGCCTAGGAGCGCTGAGGAGATGCCGCAGGCCAGTCGACCGAGTGGGAGTCATGCGCCCGAGGAGCAAGGCGGCCAATCCACACGCGTGGCAAAGCCAGACGACCTGGCCGTCATGGGGGTCGACGATGCGATAGCGCCAGCGGGTATCGCGCCGATCACGGCTGCGGCGGTATCGTCCGCCACTACGGCTGGTCAGTCGGAGCCACTAATTCCAGAAGCGCCGCGTCCGCTCTCGCCTGGCATCGAGGCTCTTACCCCGGGCTCCCCGGATATACCCAAGAGCACCGAGGAGACGTCGCAGGCCAGTATGCGATCGAGTGGGAGTCATGCGCCCGAGGAGCAAGGCGGCCAATCCACACGCGTGGCAAAGCCAGACGACCTACCCGTCATGGGGGTCGAGGGTGCGATAGCGCCAGCGGGTTTCGCGCCGATCAAGGCCGCGGTGGCATCGTTCGCCACCCCAACTGGTCAGCCGGAGTCAATGCTTTCAGAAGCGCCAAGTCCACTTTCGCCCGTTCTCGAGGCGCGTGTGCTGTTCGGATTCGACAGCGTGCACATTGGCCGGCGATTCATGCCGGAGCTTGAAAAGATCGTGACGGTGCTACGAGCGTCTGAGGATCACTCGGCCGAGATTATTGGCTTTGCAGACCACTACGGTGATCCCGCCTACAACCTCGACCTATCCCGGAGACGGGCGGAGTCCGTCGCCGATTATCTGGTGGGGCAGCATGTGTCCAAGGATCGTTTACTTGTCGAAGGTCGCGGTCCGCAGAATCTGGCACTTCGTCACGACGGCCCAGTGCCACTGGCGTCCCAACAACGGGCGGTGCACATTCGTGTTCTCAGGTCGGCTCCGCACGATTAAGCCGGCGTCTGGACCTTACCCAGAGCGGGATGCGATACCTTGTAGTGTTGGTCAGAAGCGTCTGCCAAGTGTGCACTCGGCAGCCCCCTCCCCAAGTCAGAGATCGACTTGGAACGCCTGCGTGCGCAAGCGCCCACGCGCAAGATCATCATGTTCTGGGATGGCGCGCGCCGGCGCAAACTGGCAGGTCTTGGTGTGGCAATGGATCGGGTTCCTGCCGCGCCGCGCACCGCGAAGTATCGGCGTAGTGAACCCGTTGGCACTCCCGACGAGGTATTTCCCTTAGACTCGCCCGAGCCGCATCTGCTGGGCCGCCGTCAAGCCAGGCGTCCGCGAGACGGCGGCACGAGAACCTGACGTCATGGTTGCGCCTTTGGGTGGGGCTGGCTTTCGGCGCATAGGACGCTTGGTCAGGGGCGGGGATGGGCGATGGACAATCCTGCCAGGTGCCGAACCCGTTCGCCCTCAGCCGTGTTGATCCACTCCACCCAGCGCCCCGGCTCGCTAGGCCAGCGTTCGCCGGAGTGCGGGCTGTCAGGTTACGGATTCGAAATTCAACGCGAAGTAAGAGACGTCGGCGTCAGGAAGGGAAGGTCATGAAGAAGATGCGTTTGAGCGTACAGTTGTTGGGCAGTTTTCTATCCATCGCGGCGATCGTCCTGGTTGTGGGTGCCTTCGGGATCAAGGGTGAGCTGGACATGCGCAAGCACCTGATCTCCATCAGTCAGGCGTCCGTGCCAACCATCATCGCGCTCAACCGGCTGAACTATGAGCGGGTGCAGATTCGGGGGCAGACCTATGAGGTGAAGGGGCTCGCCACCTGGACGCCGGAGGTCGGTGAGCAGGTCGCTCAGGTCGTGCGGCAGCGGGCGGCTTCCTGGTCGAACGTCGAATCCGCGCTCGACAGTTATCAGCACCTGCCGCGCACCCCGGACGAGGAGGCGCTCTATACGGCGTTCAAGAGCGACTACGATGCCTGGCGGTCGGACTATGCCAAGGTCGATCAGTTGACGCAGAAGTTGAGCGAGGCGGCGGACCCGGTCGCTTACGCCGCTTTGCACGCGGATTACGCCCGGAGCGTCGACGAGATCTTCTTGGTCTCGGATCGCGTCGGGGTGCTGATCGAGTCTATGGTCGCGGTCAAGAATGACGCGGTGCAGATCGAATTGACCGAGGCGGTTGGCGAAAGCGAGCTCATGGTCAAGCTCTATAGCGCGGGGATTGCCTTGGGGCTGGCCTTGGCGGCGTTCCTCGGCATCATGATCACACGCGGAACCCTGCGGGAGCTGGGCGGGGAGCCAGCGGATGCGGTGTCCCTCGTGAACCGCTTGGCGGAGGGCGATCTCACCACCGCGATCAACTTGCGTCAGGGTGATAGCACCAGCCTGCTGGCGGCCATCGCCCGGATGGTGGAGAGCATCAAGCGCGTGCTCCAGGAGGTCTCCAGCGCCAGCGCGCAAGTGGCCGCGGCCGCCGTGCAACTGGCGGCCACGAGCGAGCAGACGCGCGAGCAGGTGCGGGTGGGGCAATCCGAGACGGATCAGGTCGCGACGGCCATGAACGAGATGACGGCGACCGTGGAAGAGGTGGCGCGCCACGCCGCCGACGCCGCCCGCGCGGCGCAGGACACGGATAAGGAGACCGAGGCCGGTGGGCAGGTCGTGACCCAGACGATCACCGCGATCGACTTGTTGGCTCAGGAGGTGGAGTCCGCAAGCCAGGTCATCGCCAAGCTTTCGGTCGACAGCGGGGAGATCGGGGCCGTTCTCGACGTGATTCGTGGTGTGGCCGAGCAGACCAATCTCCTGGCCCTCAACGCCGCCATCGAGGCGGCCCGCGCGGGCGAGCAAGGCCGCGGCTTTGCGGTGGTCGCGGCAGAGGTGCGCACTCTGGCCAGTCGGACTCAATCCTCGATTCAAGACATCCAGGAAAAGATCGAGCGCGTCCAAAACGGCTCTGCTGGTGCCGTTCAGGTGATGGAGAAGGGGCAGGCGATGGCGCGTGAGAGTGTCGTTCAGGCGCAGCGCGCTGGTGAGTCGCTGCAGGCCATCAGCGCCGCCATCACCAGTATCAACGACATGAACCGCCAGATCGCCAGCGCCGCCGAAGAGCAGACGGCCGTCGCGGAGGAGATCAATCGAAATATCCACACGATCTCCCAGACGGTTGACCAAACCTCGGCGGGTTCGACGCAGATTGCGACCGCCAGCGAACAGCTTGCGGGGCTGGCGTCCTTGCTGCAGGAACGGGTTGGACAGTTCCGCATCTGAGCAGGCCGCGGCGCAGGCGTCCCCGGCAGCGCGATCCGGCGCAGGGGGAGCGAGGCGCGCATTGTCGAATTGGGGTTTCGAGTTGGGGCGCGGTTGAGACGGAGGTGGCGGGATCGGCGGCGCGCTGAGGCCGGTCCGCGCGTCGATTCAGGTCGGAGAATCTGCGCTTGTGTCTGCGCGATGCCAATCAGGAATGATAGCATAGGCAAATTTGGCGACCGAGAGAGCGCAGCACATGTCGTACGACAAAATTCAAGTCCCATCCACCGGCGAGAAGATCAGGGTCAACGACGATCTCTCGCTGAACGTCCCCGACAAGCCGATCATCCCTTACATCGAGGGCGACGGCATCGGTATCGACATCACGCCCGTCATGCGTGCCGTGACGGATGCCGCCGTGTCCAAAGCCTACGGCGGGACGCGTCAGATCCAATGGATGGAGATCTATGCCGGCGAGAAGTCGACGCGCACCTATGGCGAGGACGTCTGGCTGCCCGAGGAGACCCTGCGGGCCGTCAAGGACTTCGTCGTCTCGATCAAAGGCCCGCTGACGACGCCGGTCGGTGGCGGCATCCGCTCGCTGAACGTCACCCTGCGTCAGGAGCTGGACCTCTACGTCTGTCTGCGTCCGGTGCGCTATTTCAGCGGGACTCCGAGCCCGCTGAAAGAGCCTGAGCACACCGACATGGTCATCTTCCGTGAGAACTCGGAGGACATCTATGCCGGTATCGAGTGGCAGGAAGGCACGCCCGGCGCCAAGAAGCTCATCGAATTCCTGCGCAAGGAGATGGGCGTCACCAAGATTCGGTTCCCGGAGACCTCCGGCATCGGCATCAAGCCGGTCTCGAAAGAGGGCACGGAGCGCCTGGTCCGCAAGGCAATTCAGTACGCCATTGACAATGACCGCCCCTCGGTGACCCTGGTCCACAAGGGCAACATCATGAAGTTCACCGAAGGTGCCTTCAAGCAATGGGGCTACGAGCTGGCGCAGTCCGAGTTCGGCGCGACCGAGCTGGACGGCGGTCCTTGGTGTACCTTCAAGAATCCGAAGACCGGGCGCGACATCATCGTCAAGGATGTCATCGCCGATGCCTTCCTGCAGCAGATCCTGCTGCGTCCCAAGGAGTATGCGGTGATCGCCACCCTGAACCTCAATGGCGATTACATCTCCGACGCCCTGGCGGCCCAGGTGGGCGGCATCGGGATGGCGCCGGGCGCGAACCTGTCAGACAGCGTCGCGATGTTCGAGGCGACCCATGGCACCGCGCCAAAGTATGCCGGGAAGGACCAAGTCAATCCGAGTTCCCTGATCCTCTCCGCGGAGATGATGCTCCGCCACATGGGCTGGACCGAGGCGGCCGACTTGGTGATCAAGGGTGTCGAGGGCGCGATCGCGGCCAAGACCGTGACCTACGATCTGCATCGTCTCATGGACGGTGCGACAAAGCTCAGTTGCTCTGGCTTTGGTGAGGCCTTGATCGGCAAGATGTAAGGCGCAAAAGAAAGCGGCGGAACCGCTGGGGTTCTGCCGCTGTGATCGCCAAGCGTCGTGCCGACGATGGCTTGCTGGCGTTGGCCGCCCCGCCCTCAGCTCACGCGATGCACATTGGCCGCATGCAGCCCCTTCGGGCCTTCGCTCAGTTCGAACTCGACTTTTTGTCCTTCTCTCAACGTCTTGTAACCGTCCATGTCGATCGACGAAAAGTGGACGAATACGTCCTCCTCTCGACCGTCGGGCTGCACGAACCCGTACCCCTTTGCGTTATTGAACCATTTCACGACACCGGTGATCATTGTCGCACTCCTCCTACTTGACGGGGCTCTTGTTGGTGGTCGTTATAGTTGCCTGGCACCGTACCTTGAATCCGGCGATCGGTACCACAACTCCGTAGTATAGTGAGTTGATTTCGCTGGTCAAACTGCCCCTTTCTGCAATCTTTGCGAAAACCGCTTTCCCGGGAGGGGCTGCACTGATCCCGCGCCGAGACAGGGTCTGCGCGCAGCGCTGGCGCTACTCGTCGGCATCGCGTCGCACCTCGACAAATTTTGACTAGAATCCGAGATCATGAGTAACGATATACCTGGTGAGGAGCGGGAATCTGGACTGACGGTTCAGGAAGCGCGTCCAAAACTCAGGCGTCCGCCCCTATTTAAAGTCCTGCTGCTCAACGATGACTACACCCCCATGGAGTTCGTCGTGCTGGTCCTGGAAGTCTTCTTCGGTATGAACCGCGAGAAGGCCACTCAGGTCATGCTCCATGTTCACACGCGTGGTGTCGGGGTCTGTGGCGTCTTCACCAAGGATATCGCCGAGACCAAGGTCGCGCAGGTCAACGACTACGCGCGAAGCAATCAGCACCCGCTGATGTGCACCATGGAAGAGGCCTAGGTGATGGTGGTTGACCAAATGAGCGGCAGCATGTTAACGGTTTCATAACCTCACCCTTGGAACAGGCCGATGCTGAGCAAAGAACTCGAACTCACGCTTAACCGGGCCTTCAAAGAGGCGCGCGCCAAGCATCACGAGTACATGACGGTGGAGCACATGCTGCTCTCGCTGTTGGATAACCCGACGGCCGCCAAGGTGCTGCGTGCATGCGGGACTGACGCGGAGCGACTGCGTCGCGAGATTGCCGCCTTCATTGACGAGACCACACCAATCATCCCGAGCAACGAGGAGCGCGACACCCAGCCGACGCTCGGCTTTCAGCGGGTGCTGCAGCGCGCGGTCTTTCACGTCCAGTCAGCGGGCAAGAAGGAGGTGACCGGCGCCAATGTGCTGGTGGCCTTGTTCAGCGAGCAGGACTCTCAGGCGGTTTACCTGCTCAATCAGCAGGATGTGACCCGGTTGGACGTCGTCAACTACATCTCCCATGGCATCTCCAAGGTGCCCGGCGAGAGTCAGGAGGACGATGTCCCCGGCGATGCCGAGGATGTGCGCGGTGACGAGAAGGAGGGCTCAAGTCCGCTCGAGAGCTTCGCGACCAATCTGAACGAGATGGCTCGGCAGGGCCGGATCGATCCTCTGATCGGCCGTGCCGCCGAGGTCGAGCGGACCATCCAGATTCTGTGCCGTCGGCGGAAGAACAATCCGCTGTTCGTCGGCGAGGCCGGTGTCGGCAAAACGGCGATCGCGGAGGGTTTGGCGAAGAAGATCGTCGACGCCGAAGTGCCCGAGGTACTGAACGACGCCGTCATCTATTCCCTGGATCTCGGCGGTCTGGTCGCCGGGACGAAGTACCGGGGCGATTTCGAGAAGCGGCTGAAGTCGGTGCTGGCCCAGCTCAAGCGTCAGCCGCATGCCATCCTCTTCATCGACGAGATCCATACCATCATTGGTGCCGGCTCGGCCTCGGGCGGCGTGATGGATGCATCGAATCTCATCAAGCCAGTCCTGGCCTCTGGCGATCTTCGCTGCATCGGCTCCACGACCTATCAGGAGTATCGGGGCATCTTCGAGAAGGATCGGGCGCTGGCGAGACGGTTCCAGAAGATCGATGTCGAGGAGCCCTCGGTCGAGGAAACCTTCGAGATCCTGAAGGGGCTCAAGTCGCGCTTCGAGGAGCATCATCAGGTCACCTATACCAACCCGGCGCTGCGCGCCGCGGCGGAACTCTCGAACCGGCATATCAACGACCGCCATCTGCCCGACAAGGCGATCGACGTCATCGACGAGGCCGGCGCCAACGTCCAGCTCAAGAGTCCGGCCAAGCGCAAGAAGCGGATCGATGTCGCGGACGTGGAGGCGATCGTCGCCAAGATCGCGCGTATTCCGCCCAAGCGCGTCTCTGCCTCCGACATGGAGTCGCTCAAGAACCTCGATCGCGACCTCAAGATGGTTGTGTACGGTCAGGATCCCGCGATCGATGCGCTGACCTCGGCGATTCGCATGAACAGGTCCGGCCTGGGTGCCGAGGAGAAGCCAATCGGCTCCTTCCTGTTCACGGGGCCGACCGGCGTCGGCAAGACCGAGGTCACGCGCCAGCTGGCGCGCATCCTGGGTATGGAGCTGCTGCGTTTCGATATGTCCGAGTACATGGAGCGGCACACGGTCTCACGTCTGATCGGCGCGCCCCCTGGGTACGTCGGCTTCGACCAGGGTGGTCTGCTGACTGAAGAGATCAACAAGCATCCGCATGCCGTCCTGCTGCTCGATGAGGTCGAGAAGGCGCATCCCGACGTCTTCAACCTGCTCCTGCAGGTTATGGATCACGGTACGCTGACGGACAATAACGGCCGCAAGGCGGACTTCCGCAATGTCGTGCTAGTCATGACGACCAATGCCGGCGCGGAGGAGACCTCCCGTCGGTCCATCGGCTTCACCGAGCAGGATCACTCCACCGATGGCATGGAGGCGCTCAAGCGCTTCTTCTCGCCCGAGTTCCGCAATCGGCTGGATGCCGTCGTTCAATTTGGCCCCTTGGGCGAGAAGACGATTCGCAGCGTGGTCAATAAGTTCGTCTTCGAGCTGGAGCAGCAGTTGGAAGAGAAAAAGGTCCATCTCACCGTTGACGAGGACGCGTGCGAGTGGCTGGCCGATACGGGCTATGATCCGAAGATGGGCGCGAGGCCCATGGCGCGGGTGATTCAGCAGAGTATCAAGAGGCCTCTGGCCAACGAGCTGCTATTCGGGGATCTCGCGACGGGCGGGTCTGTGCGAGTCTTCCTGAAGGACGGCGCCGTAGCCTTCGAGATCAATGGCGTCGAGAAGGAGCTGTGAGTCGAGGGAGGGCAGGTGGGCGCTTCTGACTAGGCCGGGATCCTTGCTTCGGCGTGGTTTCCGGTTCTTTGCTGGGTGCCGTCAGGCGATGACCCAGCTGGCTTCAAGGGCCGGCTGGCGCCTAGTCCGATGTCGATGATCGATCGTTCGGTTGGTGGGTATGGGCCATCATCGGGCTGAGCGACCCGATGTTCGCGATCAGCGCGTCGAAGAGTCTCTGTCAACCGGGAGGTGCGCTCGTCGACCTTTGGCGAGAGGACGACTGCCGCGCCTGATGGCTCGGCTGACGTTGGTCGGACGAATCCTGGTGGGTTCGCGAACAGCCGAGACGCCTTAGCGGGCGCGGTAGACGATCCGTCCCTTGGTGAGATCGTAGGGTGTGAGTTCCACGGTGACCTTGTCGCCGGTGAGGATGCGGATGTAGTGCTTGCGCATCTTGCCGGAGATGTGGGCCGTGACGGTGTGTCCGTTTTCGAGTTCCACTCGGAAAACCGTATTGGGCAGGGTCTCCATGACCGTGCCTTCCATCTGGATGACGTCGTCTTTAGACATAGTTGTGAGCTTGTTGGGGTTGCAATTCAGGCTTCAAAGCTCACGAAGTATACCATAGGCGGCCGATCGAGCGTCATTCCGGCCTCAAGAAATCAGCCTTCATGAGACACCGATGGTGATGGGCTGAGTGCGCTCGAATTGCCTCCAGCGATGGCCATCCCAGGCCTCCATCGGGCGGAAGCGGTCCTTGTAGGACATCTTTCTGCAATCCTGAATCCAGTAGCCCAGATAGAGATAGGCCAAGCCAAGCCGGCGCGTGGCTTCGACCTGTGCCAGCACCCCGAAGGTGCCTGGCGCCCGCTCCGAGATCTCGGGGTCGAAGAAGGTGTAGACCGCGGAGAGGCCTTGCTCCAGAACGTCCGTCACGGCGACCCCCACCAGCCGATCTCCCAAGCGCAGCTCGATGAATCGGGTGGCGCCACCCCAGGGCTCGACCAGGAAGCGTCGGTAGCTGTCCTCACTGGTATCATCGGCCATGCTGCCGTCGGGGTGGCGGTGCAGGAGATAGCGCCGGTACAGCTCGAAATGCGCGTGCTTGAACGCGGCTGACCCATCGACGAGCGTCATGTCCGCGCTGTTGCGCCGCCAATTGCGCTGCTGTGAACGGTTTGGCTGGAAGGCTTCGACAGGGATGCGCACCGGCACGCACCTGGAGCAGCCGCGGCAGGCGGGTCGGTAGATGTGGGAGCCACTGCGCCGGAAGCCCTGATCGACGAGAACCTGATAGGTCGCGTTGTCGATCTTCGCCGTCGGGTCGACGAAGAGCGTGCGCGCCAGTCGATTGTCCAGGTAGGAGCAGGGATGGTCCGCTGTCATGTAGAGCGCGAGATAGCGCCCTCCGCTGCGGTCGACGGCTTGCGTCATGGTGTTTGCGCCCTGTCTGCGACGGGTTCCAGCAGACAGACGCTGGATGGAAGCGCCTCGCCACACTGATCCCAGCTGCCGATGCGTCCTGACTCCGCGCAGCAGCGATTCAGGAGGGCGATGAACTCCATGCGTGGGAGCTCGACTGCTCCCATGCTCATCAGGTGCTCGGTGCGCATCTGGCAGTCGATGACCCCGAAGCCCCAGTCGGCCAGCGTGCGGCAGAGATGGACCAGCGCGACCTTGGAGGCGTCGGTCGTTCGGCTGAACATCGACTCGCCGAAAAAGGCGCGACCGATGGCGACCCCGTAGAGCCCCCCGACGAGTTGCTCCCCCTCCCAGACCTCGACCGAATGCGCCAGCCCCTTGGCATGCAGGAGGCTGTAGGCGGCGATCATTTTGGGTACCAGCCAGGTTCCGCCGCCTTCCTCGCGCGGTTGCGAGCAGCCGCCGATCACGCCGGTGAAGCTGCGATCCAGCGTGAGCGAGAGCTGCGCCTTGCGCAGGCGCTTGCGCAGGCTGCGTGAGATGCGGATGTCCTCGGGGAAGAGCACCGTCCTTGGGTCCGGAGACCACCAGAGGATCGGGTCCTCGGCGCTGAACCATGGGAAGATGCCGCGCCGATAGGCGTGCTCAAGACGCGTCGGCGAGAGATCGCCGCCGACCGCCAGGAGCCCATTGGGCTCGCGCAGCGCCTGATGAGTATCGGGAAAGCTGGTGCGATCGTGGGGGTCGAGGAGGGCGATCATTGCAGGGCGTCTCTTGCCGCCCTCGGGCTCCCGTGTCTGGATGCGGGGTCGTCACTCGACCGATAGGGGCTGTGGTCGGTCATGTCCGCAATGTAACCCTCCATCCCTTCCGTCTCCGTCGCGAGGAATCTGCGAATAGCGGCCCCGAAATTCGGATCTGCGACCCAATGAGCGGACCAGGTGCGGGTGGGCAGAAATCCGCGGCTGACCTTGTGCTCGCCCTGGGCGCCTGGCTCGAACCGTTGCAGGTGATGCTCGACGCAATGCTCGAGCCCCTGGTAGTAACAGACCTCGAAGTGCAGGCTGTGGTAGTCCCGAAAGCAACCCCAATGGCGTCCGTAGAGGGAGCTGGATCCGAGCAGGTTGAACGCGCCAGCCACGACTTTTCCGGCATCATACGCCAGCACGAGCAACAGATGCTCGCCCATGGTTTCCGCGATGCGCTGGAAGAAGTCCAGGCTCAGGGTCGCCAGTCCGCCGCGTTTGTCGAAGGTGTCGCAGTAGAGCCGATGGAAGATGGCCCACTCGGCCTCACTGACGGCGTCGCCGCGAATGCGGCGGATCCGCAGGCCACTGTCGCTGACCCGTCTGCGCTCGCGCTTGATCATCTTGCGCTTCGCCGCTGTCAGGGCGTTCAGAAAGGCATCGAAGGAGTCATAGTCGTGATTGCGCCAATGAAACTGGCAGCCAAGACGCCGCATCAGCCCCTGCGACTCGAGCTGCTGAGTCTCGTGCTCGGTCGTGAAGAGCCAGTGCAAGGAGGAGACCTCCAGGCGTTCAGCGACCTTGACCGATCCTTGGATAAGGGCGCGGGCATGCGCCCCTTCGCGATCGCCGCTCCCGGTGAGGATGCGCGTTCCCGTTGCCGGGGTGTAGGGTGAGGCGATGACCAGCTTCGGATAGTAGTCTCTGCCACTGCGCCGGTAGGCGTCGGCCCAGCTCCAGTCGAAGACGAACTCGCCGTAGGAGTTGAGCTTGAGGTAGCAGGGCGCGACCGCAAGCACCTCGTCGTCAGCGTCGCGCAGCGCCAGGTGGGTCGGAATCCAACCCAGCTGCTCGCCCACGCAGCCGTGGTCCTCCATCGCTCGAAGGAACTCATGCCGCAAAAAGGGGGTGTCCGGATCGGCGAGCGCATTCCAGGTCTGGGCCGGGATCTCGGCGATTCTGGAATGCGTCGTGAGCTTATACATGGGATGGTCTGAAGGGCATGCTGAAATGCTCTTCAGATATGGGCGGTCGGCTCTCAGCCAATCCAGCGAGGGCCGTCTTCCGCCGCGGGACGCGCCCTGATGCATCGCGCGTCCTGCTCGGATCGAGACGCCGCTTACTGGCCAGCCGCCTCGAGCGCATCGAGGAATTTCTCCGCGTCCAGGGCGGCCATGCAGCCGCTGCCCGCCGATGTGATCGCCTGGCGGTAGATCTGGTCCATGACGTCGCCCGCGGCGAAGACGCCAGGAACCGAGGTCGCGGTCGCATTGCCCTGGGTTCCGCTCTTGACCTGGATGTAGCCGTTGGTCATCTCGAGCTGACCCGCGAAGATCTGGGTATTGGGCTTGTGGCCGATGGCGATGAAGACGCCTTGTAGATCGATCTCCTGGGTCGAGCCGTCCGTCACGCTCTTGATGCGCATGCCGGTCACGCCGGTTGCGTCCCCCAGGATGTCGTCGAGGACGTGGCTCCAGGCGATGCGCACGTTCCCCTTCTCGGCCTTCTCGAAGAGGTGTTTCTGCAGGATCTTCTCGGCCCGCAGTGCGTCGCGACGGTGGACCAGAATGACCTCGGAGGCGATGTTGGACAGGTAGAGCGCCTCTTCGACGGCGGTATTGCCGCCACCGATCACGGCCACCTTCTGATTCCGATAGAAGAAGCCGTCGCAGGTCGCGCAGGCCGACACGCCTTTGCCGCGGAATTCCTGTTCAGAGGATAGACCCAGGTACATCGCGCTCGCGCCGGTCGCGATGATGAGGGCATCACAGGTGTAGACGGCCGAGTCGCCCATCAGTTTGAAGGGACGGCTGCTGAGGTCGGTCGCGTTGATGTGGTCGAAGATGATCTCGGTCTCGAAGCGTTCCGCGTGACGGCGCATCCGCTCCATGAGTTCGGGACCCTGCACGCCATCCGGATCGCCGGCCCAGTTGTCGACCTCGGTCGTCGTCATGAGTTGGCCGCCTTGCTCCAGCCCAGTGACCAGGACGGGCTTGAGGTTCGCACGGGCAGCGTAGACCGCCGCGGTGTAGCCGGCAGGGCCGGAGCCCAGAATGAGTAGCCGGCAGTGCTTGGTTTCGCTCATGCGTTCAACTCCAATGCGCCTGAGAGGACCCGGTCCAGGACGTCCATTGCCCAAGGCGCGACCGGATCTGGGTCTGAAAAGGCAGGAATGCCAAAGGCCGTAAATTTAAGGGCTCGCCGCAGTCAGGTAAAGCCCGCGCGTTGCAGGGGGCCGGACGGTCGCGCGCTTTGTCGGCTCCTCGTCTCGCCAGTTTGCGACAAAAGGGCGAATCGGTGTGTGAATCGGAGATGAAAAGCGCGCAGAGAGCGGCTAAGATAACAAAGCATTAGAATAACAATCGTGAGTCCTTTATGAAGATGCCGCAGCGGCCTTGGTACCTCAGTCTTGCCCTCATGCTCTGTCTTTCCTTGCTCGCCGGGTGCGCTGGTACCGGTGGCTCGCGGGGCGGCAAAGGCTCCGACGTCGTCATGACCGGGCTGGCGCAGGTCGGCAAGCCGTATGTGTATGGGGCCGAGGCGCCAGGAGAGGGATTCGACTGCAGTGGCCTTACCTATTATGCGCACCATCGGGCCGGGCTCTCGATTCCGCGCACGGCCGCCGCGCAGCGCAAGGCGGCGAAGCCCGTCCGCAAGAACGGGCTGAAGGCGGGTGATATGGTCTTTTTCAAGACCGGGCCGAACGCCTATCATGTCGGTCTCATGGTGGACGACGGGCGTTTCGTACATGCCTCGACCTCGCGCAAGCAGGTGATGGTGTCGCGCCTGGACAACCCCTACTGGCAGTCGCACTTCCTTGGTGCCGGTACCTTTGTCCGCTGAGTCGGGCTTCTATAACGGGGTAAACGTCTCGCCTTTTTCGGTTCGCTGTTGCACAATGGTGGACGGCTTCTGGTCATCGACCGGGAGTGTCGAAATCACCACACTGTGCCTAATTTAGGAGTGACATTCATGTCCGATAAGCCAATGAGCAAGAGCCGTCGCGACGCCGTCAAGGTCATGCTGGGTACCGCAGTTGCGATTCCCATGATCAACATGGTCGGCTTTGGCACCGCGCGCGCGGAGGCTCCTGCGAATGCCGTGACCATGGACGATCCGACTGCACAAGCGCTGAAGTATCATCCGAGTGCCGCTGACTCCGATCGCGTTGCCGCGGCTCGTCCCGGTTTGCCGCCGGAAGAGCAGCACTGCGCGAACTGCAACTTCATGCAGGCAGATGTCGGTGAAGGTGATTACAAAGGTTGCCAGCTCTTCCCCGGCAAGCTGATCAACGTCAATGGTTGGTGCGCTTCCTGGACGCTGAAGGCAGGCTGATCGGGCCGTCTCGGTTTCCGAGCATGAAAACGGGGCTTCGGCCCCGTTTTTCGTGGCCTGTGAAGCGCGTCTCTAACCCCCTTGTTGGGTACCGCTAGTCTTGGAGACGAGAGAGACGGTCGATGACCCAGGCGCCTAGGCATTGAGGCGACACCGGATTCTTGACCGCCCTCTTTGCGAACCGAGCCGATGCCGGGCTTTCGCGGCTGTCCTTGAGTTGGATCATAGGGGCGCGAGCTCTTTCTCAGGCATGCTTGCTTCACTGTTGTTGCTGTATCTGCGGTATCATGGTCATGTCTACACCGTCTGAAACCACCTCCGATTTCGCCAATGCGCGCCCTTACGAACGCCTGGGCGCCGCGCCGATCAGGACCGGCTCTTTCGCTCGGCTTGCCTTCTTGAGGGCAATCGTCTGGAGCCTGATCGGGCTGATCTACGCACCACTCTTCACTGGACTGCTCGAGCTCATGACGGGGCTCGGGATGGGGCCCTACGCCTACATGCTTGCGGCGGGGTTGGCTGGCGGGGCTGGAGCGGTGCTCTACGGCGCACGCGAGCTGGCGTTGATCAGCACCGGTATCGGCGCCGCGGCCGGGGTCGCCGTCCTGATCCTGCTCTCTGACCAGGCTGGGCTTGCGAATGTGGTGCTGGTCGCATCCGTCTTGGCGGCGGCCGTGGGTCTGACGGTGTCCTTTCCGCGTCGCTGCTCGCGCCATGTCCCCGGTAAGCTCATGGCCGGTCTCATGTCGGGTATCTTTGGTGGGGCGGTTCTGGCGATTGTCGGGCCACTGCACCCCGCGCCCTTTTCGACCTTCGCCGTCCTGGCCTTCTTGGTCAGCGTCAACGGCATCCTCTACGTCGGGTCGGTCGAATGGTGGATCGCCGTGTCGCGCCGGATGAAGCTCGAAAGCCGTCCGTGCTACATCATCGAGTCGGTTATCATGGCGATCCTCGCTGGCATCGCGGCCGGCAGTGTCTGGATGGTGGCGGCGCCCTTGTTGGGTACCGACGCCGGCGTTTCGCAGCTGGCGAGCATCACCATGCACTATGAGATCCAAAATGCCGTTCTCGGCGGGCTGCTCGGCGGTGCACTCGGTGGATTCCTGCTTGAGATCTTCAGATTCTCCTGGGTGCATGAGCTTTGATCCTGGCGGCGTCGATCATTCTTCGGTCCAGTCGTCTTCTGTAGGGCGAACAAGCGCAGCGCAGTCCACCAACGCCGGCGCGGGATTCGGTGGACTGCGCTCTCGCTCGCCCACGCGACCGGTCCAAGTGATGACCAAGGCCATCCTGACGATTGTCGACGGCCGTTGTCTGAGCTGAGAGACGCGGCGATCGAGTTCTGGTTGATCGCGGCTGACCCCGGCGGAAGCTGTTCTCGGCTTTCTTGATCCTTGTGCACGGCGGATCTCGCCCCCTGTGGTAGGCTCTATCCCCAAGTCGTCGAGCGATGCGTTCGGCACGTTGAGGCTGTGACCTTGGGCGGAGTGCCTGCGCTCGGAGCATTCGATCGCGCTGGCGCATCGCTGCGACCGGTCGCTTTGCTGGCCATTCCATGGCCTGGACGACACGAAGGAGCCCATCGGCATTATCTATGGCAAAGAGTAAATCCAGCCGACGCTGGCTTGATCGGCATGTCAACGATCCGTATGTCAAGCGCACCCAGCTGGATGGCTATCGCTCGCGCGCCGCTTACAAGCTGCTCGAGATCCAAGAAAAGGACCGCCTCCTGCGGCCCGGCATGCATCTTGTCGATCTCGGCGCGGCGCCGGGGAGTTGGTCGCAGATCGCCAGCCGCCTGGTCGGCAACCAGGGCCGGGTCGTCGCGCTGGACATTCTCCCGATGGACGCCGTGCCGGGCGTCCAGTTGATTCAGGGTGACTTCCGCGAGGAGGCGGTGCTCGATCAGCTCAAGGACACCCTGAGCGGTGAGCCTCTGGATCTGGTGCTTTCGGACATGGCCCCCAATATCACGGGTACAGCCGCCGTCGACCAGGCGCGTGCCATGTATCTCATCGAGCTTGCACTCGAGTTTGCTCGGGAGCATTTGAAACCTGGTGGCGCCCTGGTCGTCAAAACCTTTCAGGGAAGCGGATTCGACGCCTATTTGCGCGAGCTGCGCGGGAGCTTCCGACAAGTGGCCTCACGCAAGCCAAAGTCCTCCAGGCCAGAGAGCCGAGAGGTGTTTCTGGTGGCAAAAGGCTTTCATCATTGAGCCGTCGATGCTAGTTTCCCCAGGTTATCCGGGGTCCTTTCTCGACAGAACAGCAGGGGCAGCGAGCCGTGAGTGACATGGCGAAGAACGTATTGCTTTGGGTGGTCATCGCCATTGTGCTGATGTCCGTCTTCAACAATTTCACCACCACCCAATCCACCCCGAGGAGTCTGAACTACTCGGACTTCATCGAGCAGGTGAAGGCGGGTGGGGTCAAAGAGGTCACTATCCAGGGCCGCTTGATCGAGGGTGTCAACGAGAGCGGGCAGCGGTTTACGACCTACAGCCCAGGCGACGATGGCTTGGTGGGGGATCTGCTCAACAGCAACGTGGTCATCAAGGCGGCGCCGCCCGAGAAGCCCTCGCTGCTCATGCAGATCCTCATCAACTGGTTCCCGTTGCTGATCCTCATCGGGCTGTGGATCCTCTTCATGCGACAGATGCAGGGCGGTGCCGGCGGGCGGGGGGCCATGTCGTTCGGCAAGAGCCGCGCGCGCCTGCTCTCCGAGGATCAGATCAAGGTCACCTTCCAGGACGTCGCCGGCGCCGAGGAGGCCAAGGACGAAGTCACCGAGATGGTCGACTTCCTGCGTGATCCGGCCAAGTTCCAAAAGCTCGGCGGCAAGATTCCGAAGGGCGTGCTCATGGTGGGGCCGCCGGGAACGGGCAAGACACTCCTGGCGCGCGCCATCGCCGGCGAGGCCAAGGTACCCTTCTTCACCATTTCCGGCTCCGACTTCGTCGAGATGTTCGTGGGCGTCGGTGCGTCGCGCGTTCGGGACATGTTCGAGCAGGCCAAAAAGCACGCCCCTTGCATCATCTTCATCGATGAAATCGACGCGGTCGGGCGCCATCGCGGCGCCGGACTGGGCGGTGGCCACGACGAGCGCGAGCAAACCCTCAATCAGTTGCTCGTCGAGATGGACGGTTTCGAGGGCAACGAGGGTGTGATCGTCATCGCGGCCACCAACCGCCCGGACGTCCTCGATCCGGCGCTGCTGCGTCCGGGCCGGTTCGACCGTCAGGTGGTCGTGCCGCTGCCGGATGTGCGTGGGCGCGAGCAGATCCTCAAGGTCCACATGCGTAAGATCCCGGCGGCCGAGGACGTCAGGGCGTCCGTGCTCGCGCGTGGAACGCCGGGCTTCTCCGGGGCGGATCTCGCCAACCTTGTGAACGAGTCGGCGCTCTTCGCCGCGCGCGCCAACAAGAAGATGGTCGACATGGACGACATGGAGAAGGCCAAGGACAAGATCATGATGGGCGCGGAGCGGCGCTCGATGGTCATGTCCGAGGCGGAGAAGCGCCTCACGGCCTATCACGAGTCCGGCCATGCCATCGTCGGGCGTCTGGTGCCGGATCATGACCCGGTGCACAAGGTCAGCATCATTCCGCGCGGCCGCGCCCTGGGCGTGACCCTCTTCCTGCCCGAGGACGACCGTTTCAGCTACAGCAAGCAGCGCCTGGAGAGCAGCATCTCCAGCCTCTTCGGGGGGCGCGTTGCCGAGGAGCTGATCTTCGGCGAGGACAGCGTCACCACGGGTGCGCAGAACGACATCCACCGCGCCACCGAAATCGCGCGCAACATGGTCACCAAGTGGGGGCTGTCGGACAAGCTCGGGCCGCTGACCTACAGCGAAGAGGAGCAGGAGGTCTTCCTGGGCCACTCGGTGACGCAGCACAAGAGCGTCTCCGACGAGACGACACACCTCATCGACGAAGAGATCCGCCAGATCATCGAGCGCAACTACGAGCGCGCCCGCACGCTGCTGGTCGAGCACATGGATAAGCTCGAGGCCATGGCGGATGCGCTCGTGAAGTTCGAGACCATCGACGCGCACCAGATCGACGACATCATGAACGGCCGCGCGCCGCGTCCGCCCAAGGATTGGGAAGATGAGGAGCCCAAACGCCCGGCCGAGCCTCGCGGCGAAGCCAAGGACGTTCCCGATGCCTCCGAGGGCGGGCAAGTCGGTCGACCGGCAGGAGAGCACTGATCAGATGCGTCACTACTTTGGAACCGACGGTATTCGCGGAACCGTCGGAGAAGGGCATATCACCCCGGATTTCATCCTCAAGCTGGGTTGGGCGGCCGGCCAGGTTCTCGGTAAGGGTGGCGGCAAGATCCTGATCGGAAAGGACACGCGGATCTCGGGCTATATGTTCGAGTCCGCGCTGGAGGCTGGCCTGGTGGCCGCGGGCGTCAACATCCGCCTGCTCGGCCCCATGACCACCCCTGGCGTGGCCTATCTGACGCGCACCTTCAGGGCCAGCGCGGGCATCGTCATCACCGCGTCGCACAACCCCTTCCAGGACAACGGCATCAAGTTCTTCTCGGCTGACGGCGACAAGCTGCCGGACGAGGTCGAGCTGGCGATCGAGGCGGAGCTCGACAAGCCCATCCGAACAGTGGACTCCAGCAAGCTCGGGAAGGTGAAGCGGATCGATGACGCCAATGGCCGCTACATCGAGTTCTGCAAGGGCACCATCCCTTCGAGCATGAACTTCAGCGATGTCAAGATCGTGGTCGACTGCGCCAATGGGGCGACCTACAACACCGCGCCCTACGTCTTCGAAGAACTCGGCGCGACCGTGGTGCGGCTGGGCACGGATCCCGACGGATTCAACATCAACCACGAACTCGGCTCCACCAAGCCCAAGGCCCTGTGTCAGGCGGTGGTCGAGCAGGGTGCCGATCTCGGCATTGCCTTCGACGGCGATGGCGATCGGGTGCTGATGTCGGACTCCAAGGGCAACCTGGTCGACGGCGACCAGCTCCTCTACATCATCGCCAAGTCGCGCCTGCTCGCTGGCGCCATGCGCGGTGAGGTCGTCGGCACGCTGATGAGCAATCTTGGGTTCGAGCATGCCCTGCAGCGCCTTGAGGTCGGCTTGGTGCGGACCAAGGTTGGTGACCGCTACATCATGGAGCACCTCAAGGGCGCGGACGGCATCCTCGGCGGCGAGCCCTCGGGCCACATCATCTGCCGCGACCGCACGACCACCGGTGACGGCATCGTCGCCGCGCTCCAAGTGCTCGCGGCGCTCAAGCGCCTGGACAGCAATCTGGACGATCTCAGCGCCGAGGTGGAACGCTACCCGCAGGTTCTCGTCAATGTCCGCCTCGACGAACGGCGCGACATCGTGAGTCTGCCGGCCGTCCGGGACGCCGTGCTGGCGGCCGAGCGCGAGCTTGGCGGGCGGGGCAGGGTGCTGCTGCGTCCCTCCGGCACCGAGCCACTCGTCCGAGTGATGGTCGAGGGTCATGACGGGCAGGAGGTCAGCCGACTGGCCGATTGGCTCGCCGGAGTCGTTCGCGACCAGATCGGGTGCTAGCGAAAGTGATTGCCGGGAAACAGCAGGCCGCCAGTCCCGCGCCGCGAGGCAGGGTCTCTTGGCTACCGGAAATCACATCAGTCACCTGGGCACTCAGAAGGTTAGGATTCATTACGGCGATGATGCATTGTGGCTATCGTTAGAAAAAGCGCGCTGGTATCCCATTCGGCGGCGGAGATGTTCGACCTCGTCTACGACGTCGCCTCCTATCCAAAATTCCTTCCCTGGTGCAGCAATGCCAGGGTGATCTCGGAGACCGACGAGAAGATCTGCGGTCAGATCGAGGTCCACCGCATGGGGATTCGCCAGACCTTCAGCACCTGCAATCGGTTCGAGCGCGATCGCTTGATGCACATCGACCTGCTCGACGGACCCTTTCGCAAGCTGGTCGGCGCCTGGCGATTCACGCCCCTGCGCGAGGATGCCTCGAAGGTCGAGTTGGAGCTGGAGTTCGAGTTCTCTGGCCGGCTGATCGACAAGGCCTTTGGCGGTGTCTTCAATCAGATTGCCAACACCCTGGTGGACGCCTTCTGCAAGCGGGCCGATGAGGTTCTGTGACTGAATACATCCAGATTGCAGTGGCCTACGTCGGCTCCGAGGGCCAGGTGCTCCGCAGTCTGGAGGCACGTACCGGAACGCATGTCCAAGAGGCCATCGAGCAATCCGGTGTTCTGCAGCAGTTCCCGGAAATCGATCTCGCCGTGAACAAGGTCGGCCTCTTCGGCAAGCTCGTCAAGCTCGATCAGGCCCTTCAGGACGGCGACCGCATCGAGATCTATCGTCCCTTGATTGCGGATCCAAAAGAGGCGCGCAAGCGGCGTGCGGCCGGCGAGGCCAAGGGCGCGCAGCGCGACGTCCAGACAACAGACTCCTGACGCCACTCATTCAGAGCGCCAGCGGCCAAATCACCTGAATCCTCGATGCCCCATGCGCTTGCGCGCGTGGAGAGCTCCGACGTCGGGGCCGAAGCGAGGGAGTGGGGGGAGCGAAAGTGGCCGCTCTCAGGATTCCGCAGCCGATTCATCCCAAGTCGGACAGCCTCCTAGTCCTTCGGCTCCAAACCAACGGCCTTGAGGCTCTTATTCAGCAGTCCCTCGCGTGCCTTGTAGTCCGGAACGGTCACCAGGATCTCCTTGGGTTCGTTCTCGGCGGAGCGTTTCGTGTCCGGTCGAATGTCGCCAGCGATTCGAGACAGCTTGTCATCCTGGAAATAGAGCGTCAGATCACGCTGCTCCATCTCCTTGTGTCCACGTTTGATCGTGTAGGTGTAATCCCAGCGATTGGTGTGGAAGAAGTCCGTCAGCAGCGGTGTTCCCAGCACGAACTCAACCTGGCGCTTGGTCATGCCGAGCTCCAGGCTATCCACCATTTCCGACGTGATGATGTTGCCCTGCTGAACCGTCATCTTGTAGACGAAGGGCAGGCTCTCCAGGACCGACGTCTGGGTCGCCTCTGGTTTCTT
Source organism: Thiocystis violacea (assembly GCF_016583565.1). Lineage (GTDB taxonomy): Bacteria > Pseudomonadota > Gammaproteobacteria > Chromatiales > Chromatiaceae > Thiorhodococcus > Thiorhodococcus violaceus_A. Next base: position 46,011 of record NZ_NRRF01000037.1, read on the forward strand.
GTCTCGAGCGCAGCCGGCCACGCCCGAGAGCGCGAGACAGCCGATCACCGTAAGAGTGAAAATCTTTCGCATCTTGATCTGACAGAGACTTTGCGATAAACCGCCTAATGATACAGCAGCGCCGCCCCTCGGTGACAGAGGCAGGCGCTTCGCCGCTTCGGGCAAGCCCCATGCGGCCTTCCCGGGCCGAATCAGCAAGAGACGTGGAGACCCAATTGGAGAACCAGCAGATCAAAGAAGCGGGACTCAAGGTGACCGCGCCGAGGGTGAAGATACTCGGGATTCTCGAGAACTGTGGCAAGCGCCACATGAGCGCCGAGGATGTGTACAAAGAACTCATCAGCCAGGATGAAGAGATCGGCCTCGCCACCGTCTACCGCGTGCTGACCCAGTTCGAAGGTGCCGGCCTGGTGTGTCGCCGCCACTTCGAGGGTGGTCAATCCGTCTTCGAACTCAACAGCGGCGAGCACCACGACCATTTGGTCTGTATCAAGTGCGGCAAGATCGTGGAGTTCGTCGACCTTACCATCGAAAAGCGGCAGGCGAAGATCGCGGCCGATAACGCCTTCCAGATCGAGGACCACTCCCTGGTCGTCTACGGGATTTGCGGCGACTGCCAGAACAAGCGCTGAGAACCCTTGGCGACTCGGACAGGTTGCTCGCGTGATCCGAGGGTTCGGCAAGACGGCTCTTAGGAACTGTCCATCAATTGTTTCCCGCTTTTCTGGTCACGAAGCTCCAGCTTCGTGACCTCAGCGATGAGGCTCTGCTTCACGGCTTCGGCGGCTTCCGGCCCTTGATTGGGTCGATTCAGGCGCTGATCCTCGAGTTCGCGAAGCGGAGCTTCGTCTCGCGGATGAGGAAGCTGGAGCTTCGTCACCAGGCTCGAATCGGGACGTAGAAGATGGACATTTCCTTACTGCCCATGGACGCCAGCGAAGCCGAGGCCGGCGCAGCCGTTCCCAAGGTTTCAATCCGCGCCCGGCTGATTAGCCGGGCGATGCGGTACCGGGGCGGGC
>NZ_NRRF01000038.1 GCF_016583565.1 Thiocystis violacea
CCCTCACCACCCGCTCCCCGTCGCCGCGACGAGCTGGCCCGCGCCCTCCGAAGGGCCTGCACTCGCGGACGACGATCAGGCGCGACTGGCCCGCTATTTCGCGGCGCGCCATGCGAGCTCGACCTTGCGTGCCTATCGCACGGACTGGACCGCGTTCAATGCCTGGTGTGAGACCAAGGGTTTGCCTGCCCTGCCCGCCGCCGCTGAAACCATCGCGGCCTTTCTGGCGGCGCAGGCCGAGGCCGGGCGGAAGATCAGTACGCTGCGCCGACGGCTGGCCGCGATTCGCCTGGCACACCGGCTCTGCGGCCACGCGTCGATGACTCACTCCGAGCTGGTCCGCGGGACCCTGCGCGGCATCGCCCGCACGCATGGCTCGGCGCCTGATCAGAAGGCGCCGGCGCTGGCCGAGCAACTGCGGGCGATGGTCGACGCGCTCGATCAGTCGCGGCGCCAGGGTCTGCGCGACCGCGCACTGCTGACCCTGGGCTTCGCGGGAGCCTTCCGCCGCTCGGAGCTGGTCGCCTTGAGGGTCGAGGATTTGGAGGAGACGTCCGAGGGGCTGCGGGTCCACATTCGCCAGTCGAAGACGGATGCCGAAGGCTTGGGAGAGGTCGTCCCGGTCATCCGCGGCGATCTCTATTGCCCGGTGCGCGCGGTGCGCGAGTGGCTGCGGGCTGCTGGAATCACCGAGGGTTGGGTGTTTCGACGCATGTATCGAGGAGACGCGGTCGGCGAGCACGCGCTCACCGCGCACAGCGTGGCCGCCATCGTCAAGCGCAGCGCGCTCGCCGTCGGGCTCGACCCCGACCAGTACGCCGGGCACAGCCTTCGCTCCGGGTTCATGACCTCCGCCGCGCTCTCGAAGGCGAGCCTCTTCAAGCTGATGGAGGTCTCGCGGCACAAAGACCCCAAGACCGTCATGATCTATGTGCGCCGCAGTCGCGAGTTCGAGGATCACGCGGGCGAAGGGCTCTTGTAGTCAGGCCCGCCAGGCTCCCCTGTGCGATCAGCGCCGCTTCATGGTTCAATCACTCCAGCGGCTTGAAAATGACTCGGCATCCCTGCGCGGAGGCGAAACCGCTTTCATCCGTGTTCCCGCCGACAGGGTCGAGACCTGAGAATTATCCGTTGCCTCGATCAGAGACCAAGACCTTCCCCGCGATTTCGGGTAAAACGATGCTATCGAATGCCCATTCCTCTTGCCGGGCTGCCAAGTGCCCCAGGTCCATCCGCATACGACCATGAGCCCAGAGACCAAAACCGAGATTCTCTTCAAGCTCTCCCTGACGATCGGCGACACCATCGAACTCGTACCGATGCTCAACCGCTTCTTGGCGGAGATGCTCGAGCACCTGGAAGGGGTTGGCGCCGCCATTCTCCAGCTGCACCAGCCGGATCCGAAACCTGCTGGTGCGACGCCCGCGGTTTGCATGCTGCCGGAAACCCTGCCGCGAGAGCCCTCTTACAGCGACTTCTGGGAGGATTGGGCACCGACCTCCCTCGATCAGGCCTTGGCCGAGCTGCCGGACGGCAGCCCCCTCGTCTCCCTCAAGGGCGACTGTGCCCTGCACGCCTTTCGTCTACCGGGCTTCGGCGTCCTCATCTTCCTCCGTGATGCATCGGTCGGGGTGCTGTCCACCGACCTGCAGCGTGCCCTCGCCCCCTTGTTGCAGAAACTGGCGAACGCCGCGCGGGCCTGTCTGCTGGAGGCTCGGCTCAATGACCAGACCCAGCGGCTGCAGCTGGCCACGGACTCCGCCGGAATCGGCATCTGGGAGTGGGATCCGCTCTCCGACCGCTTGGATTGGGACGCGCAAACCCAGAGGCTCTGCGGCCTCGAGTCCGATGCGCCCGAGTCCGGTGGGTTCAGGGGCCGTCTCGACGACTGGATCCACTGCATGCATCCCAGCGATCAACCCGTGGCGCGCGCCCTGGTCGAGGACAGCCTAAGGGACAAGGACCACTTCGCGCTGGAGTACCGGGTGGTCTGTCCGGGTGGCGAGGAGCGCTATCTGCGCACTCAAGCCATGCGCGCGCGCACTCCGGCGGGCGAGCCTCCGCGCCTCATCGGCGCCACCCGAGACATCACGCCCGCCAGGCATCTGGAGAACCTGCTGCGCGAGTCGCGCGATCTCGCGCAGTCGGCGAATCAGGCCAATAGCCACTTCATCGCCAACATGGCCCATGAGATCCGCACGCCGCTCAATGGCATCCTGGGTCTCACCGAGCTGGTTCTGGATGCCGATCTCAGCGCGGTTCAGCGCGACTATGTCGATCTCATCCGTTACTCGGCCGACGCCCTGCTGAACATCCTCAACGACATCCTGGACCTGGCGAAGATGGACGCGGGTCGCATGCAGATCGAGGCAATCCCCTTCAACCTCTCGGTCATGATCACCGAGATGCTCAAGTCCCTCGTCAGCACCGCCGACAAGAAGGGACTGACCTTCGTCTTCGATCAGCTCGGAGACCTGCCGCCCGAGAGCCTCGGCGACCCGGGCCGCATCCGCCAGATGCTCGTCAACATCTGCTACAACGCGATCAAGTTCACCGACAAGGGCGAGATCCGTTTCCAGGTGCACGCCTGTCCGGACGAGAACCCGGATCGGGATCTCATCCAAATCTCGATCAGCGATACCGGCATCGGCATCCGCCCGGAGAAGCTGGAGGAGATCTTCACCGCCTTCACCCAGGGCAACGCCACCGTTACGCGCCAGTTCGGCGGCACCGGACTGGGTCTCAGCATCAGCGCGCGACTTGCCCGGTTGATGGGCGGGCGCATCTGGGTCGAGAGTGAGGAAGGCGTCGGCAGCACCTTCTTCCTCGCCCTCCCCCTCGCCCGCACCGTCTCGCCCGAGGCACCCGTGCTTCCCATGCAGCACTGGCCCGACAAGCGCGTGCTCATCGCGGACGACCACCCCGTCAATCGCCGGACCCTGGCCTATTGGTTCAAGCAATGGGGATTCGCCGTTCAGGAAGCCGGCACAGGGCTGCAGGCCCTTGCGATGACGCGGGAGAACCGTGCCAAGGGCATCCAGGTGGACGTCTACCTCTTCGACTCCGCCCTACCCGAGCTCGACGGTTTCGGATTCGCCCAGTCGCTGAAGGACGCCGGTCTCGCCGAGCATAGCCACATGATCATGGTCTCCTCCGTGGGCAGACGCGGCGATGCCCAACGCTGCCGCGAGCTTGGCATCAGCGCCTTCCTCACCAAGCCGGTAACCCCCCTCGAGCTCAGAGAGACCCTGACGCATGTCCTGAACGCCCCCGAGCCCAAGGCCAGCGCGCCGCTGCTGACGCGCCACCACCTCATCGAGCACCGCCAGCGACTGCGTATTCTCCTGGTCGACGACAACAAGGTCAGCCAGAAACTCGCGGGCAGTCTGCTCAGGGAGTGGGGACACGAGGTCAGCATCGCCAGCGACGGTCGAGCGGCCGTCGATCTCTTCCGCGCGCAGAGGTTTCACCTGATCTTCATGGACCTCTACATGCCTGGCATGGACGGCATCGCCGCCACGCGCGCCATCCGCGAGCTGGAGCAAGCCACCGCGCGCACACCCATCATCGCCATGATGGTGAACGCCCTGGAGAGCGACGCCGAGCGCTGCCGCGACGCGGGCATGGACGAGCACATCACCAAGCCATTGCAGCCGGCGGTTCTGGAGGAGATCGTCCTGCGCTTCGCCAGGGGTTTCTGACCGCACGCGGGCACTCGGGGATCCGCGCCAGCCTGGCCAGCCCCAGCCGCTCGCCCGGTCGCATCCGAACCCGCTGGCATCCGCGACGGCCCTTCATCGATACAGGAGCATCCGCATGAAGAGCAGCATGACGATCGCCATCCTCGCCGCCGCGACAATCGCGGCAGGCTGCACCCAGGAAACGCAGAACAAGATCGGCCGATCGCTGCAGAACTGGACGGGGGCCGACGGCGTGCTGGAGGTCTACGCCGGCGAGAAGCTGGCGCGCAAGTTCATCAAGATCGATAAACTCACCACCGCTGGCGCGACCCAGAGTTCGGGATCACGCCCCTATCGCTTCGGCTACGGCGTGCTCGACATCAATCAGAACGGCGTTCAGGATAACGGCGAGAAGAAGGTCTACTTCGAGATCAGCGACTACTCGACGAACTACGTCTTCTACGGCGATCCAGGGAGCTGAGCGAGCACAACCGGACCACAGGTATCTGTACGATGGATGACACCCTCAAGCGATTGCTCGACGCCGAGATGCGGGCCGAACGCCTGGCCAAACAGGCTGAGGACGCGCAGGACCAGATCATCAAGCAGGCCGTCGCCGACGCCAAGGCGGACAACGACCGCTTCACCACCCGCATACCGGACCTGCATCGGGCCGTCATCGCCAAGGCGGAGGAGCGCGCCGAGCAGAACATCGCGGAGCTGCGCCGACGCTATGACGAACGCCATGTCCACCTCCGCGACCAGGCCGAGCAACGCGAGGACGAGGCGCTGGAGGCCGCCTTCCAGATCCTGATCGCCCCGGATCAGTGACCGCCAGCCGGATGCCGAGAGTGGCCGATCTCAACCAAGCCCGCGAGGACTGCCGCGCATGCGTCATGTCGCCGACCAAGCCTATCTGAACACCCTGGTCTCGGCGATGTCGACGCGGTTGTTCGATGCCACGCTCATCGCCGGCCTCTCGCAGCGCTCGCTGTCCTCCCTGTCGGACGCCTTCGGACTGGCCGCGCTGCTCGATGAGCAACCCTCGAACGCGGCCAGGAGCCGCGCCATCGAGCAGAGCATCGTCAACGTGCTGCTGACCGAGCTGCGGATCCTGATTCGGCCGATGAATGCCGAGGAGCAGGGCCTGGTGCTGGACTGGGGCCGCAAGTACGGACTCTACAACCTCAAGACCCTGATCCGCGGCAAGCTCTACGATCTGGATCCGAACGAGATCCGCGCGAATCTCTTCGATCTGCCGAGCGACATCCACGACTCCGACCAGGCGCTGCTGCGCGCCGAGAACGTGCTGGAGCTGCTGCGCCAGCTCGAGGCCGGCCCGCACCGGCAGATCGCCCGCCAGGCGCGCGAGGCCTATGAGCAGCAACGCGACCCCTTCGCGCTCGAGGCGGCGGTGGATCAACGCTACTACGTCGGCCTGGTTCGCCGCATCATGGCCTTCAGCGACCACCAGCTGGTCTCGCTACGGCGGCTGCTGGGCGCCGAGCTGGATCGGGTCACCCTGCTCTGGCTGCTGCGCTTCCGCTTCTCCTATCAGCTCTCGCCATCCGAGACCTATTATTGGCTGGTGCCCTCCATGCGACTGCTGACCCGCGAGCGCCTGCTGCGCCTGGTCAATCTGGAGACCTTCGAGCAGGTGCTGCAGGCGCTGCCGCCGCCGCTGGACGCCCTGCTGGCGGAGAGCAAGAGCATTGCCGACGTCCAGCAACGCATCGGCCGCTACACCCTCACCGAGATGCGCTGGGTGCTGGCGCGCAGCCAATCGGGCGTGGCGCGCGCACTGGCCTATCTGATGCTGCGGGAGACCGACCTGATGTTGCTGTTCGCGGCCGTCCAGGGGCGTCTGCTGGGCTTTCCGGACGAAACCATCCAGGTCGCGCTGGATCTGATCGAGCCGACCTGCGCGCACCCGCCGAGACGCCTGAGCGCATCCGCCACGGCCATGCGCGCAACCTGAACACAGCCTTCGGAGAACCCCTGATGCTGAGGCCGATGCCCATGAAGCACGTCCGCCTCCTGGCCCTGACGGAGGCGTTGCCGCGGGCGTCGCTGGCCTTGGCCGAGACCGAGAGCTTCCATCCGGACGAGCGTGCACCGCTCGAGTCCCAGCTCGCCGCCCTGCCCGGCCACGCCTATCGCGAGCTCTACAGCCAGGCCCACACCCGGCTGGACAAGATCGCGCGGCTCATTGCGGTCGATCCGCCCGACGGGATCGGGCAGGTGCGCGTCGTCGATGTCGACGAGCTGCGCGCCCTCGACGACTGGCTCGGCACGCTCTGGGGAGAGGCGTCCAGCTACGAAGAAGACTTCCGCCGCCTGGACGACGCCGAGCGTCTGGTCAAGGAGCAGCAGGCCGCGCTACAGAATTTCGCGGATCTGGACATCGACCTGGGCATGCTGCGCACCAAGACGCGCTTCCTGGATATCTACATCGGCCTGGTCCCGCGGGAGAATCTGCGCCAGCTCGATGGCGCCGTGGGTCTGGCGAATCACATCCTCCACGTCTACACGCAGCGCGGCGACAACGCGCACGTCGTCATCGTCGGCCCGACCGGGGCGAAGGAGAATACCCTCGGCGCGGTGCTCGCCGCGGCGGGTTTTCAGTCCCTGCCGATCCCAGAGGGGCTGGACCGCGAACCGGCCGAGCTGCAGCGCGATCTGGACGCCCAGCGCAAGACCATCGCCGAGCAGCGTCAGACCCTGCGGGAAACGCTCGACGACTGGGCCGCGCCCTACCGGACTCGACTCGTCGAGGCCCGCCACACGCTGATGCTCGCCGAGCCCTTGGTCACGCTGGATCCCTCGCTGCGCAGCGCGGGCCACCTCGCGCACCTGGCCGGCTGGGTGCCCGCGCGCGCGGTCGATCAGCTGCGCCAGCGACTGAGCGAAACGCTCGACGGCGCTTTCGACCTGAGGGTGCGCAATCCACTCCCGGAGGAGCGTCATCTGGTCCCGACCGTGCCGGTCAAGAGCCGACTGCTGGCGCCCTTCGCCATGCTGGTCAACCAATACGGCATCCCGGCCTATGGCGAGGTCGACCCAACGCCGCTCTTCGCCCTGACCTTCCTGCTCATGTTCGGCAGCATGTTCGGGGACGTCGGGCAGGGCGCCGTCATCGCCATGGCCGCCTGGTGGTTGCGCGGCAAGCTGAAAGGCTTCTGGCCGTTCGGGGTCATGGCCGGTCTGTCGTCCATCGGCTTCGGCGTCCTCTATGGCAGCGTCTTCGGCTACGAGCACCTGCTGCCCGCACTCTGGATGAGCCCTCTCAGCGACCCGCTCCTGATGCTGAGCATCGCCCTCGGCTGGGGCGTCGTCTTCCTGGCGGTCGCCTGCCTGCTGGCCATCTACAACCGCCTGGTCGTGAGCAACTGGACGGGGGCTCTGTTCGGGCACCACGGCATCGTCAATCTCATCTTCTACCTGGCGCTCATCGGCGGGAGCTGGCAGCTCGGACATGGCGAAAACCTCGGTCTCCTGCCGAGCGTTCTCATCGTCCTCGCGCTCGGCGCCCTGGCCGTCTACAGCTGGAGGCAGCAACAGGCCCCGGTCGGCGAGAAGATCCTGGTCGTCTTCATCGAGACGCTGGAGACCATCATCGGCTACGTCTCCAACACCCTCTCCTTCCTGCGGGTCGCGGCCTTCAGCCTCAATCATGTCGCCCTGTCGATCGCCGTCTTCACCCTCGCCGACATGATGGGCGCCTTCGGGCACGTCCTGACCGTCATCCTGGGCAACATTTTCGTGCTCGTGCTGGAGGGCGGCATCGTCATGATCCAGGTCATGCGCCTGCAGTATTACGAAGGCTTCTCGCGCTATTTCTCGGGTGACGGGCATGCCTTCGCGCCCATTCGTTTCGGGCGCGGTCCGTCATGAGCGCTCACTCACGCGCGCACCTCGCCACCATCACCCCCCAAACCCACTAGGAGCACACCATGTACTGGCTCGTTGCACTCATGTCCGTCGCCATTCTCGGCCTGATCGCCGGGGGGATCGCCCTTGAGTGGCGCCCCAGCCTGTCGCGGCGCATCCGCCCCTGGTTCAAGTCGGCGATGGGCTCGCAGCTGCTGGTCTTCGTCGCGGCCCAAGTCGCGCTTCTGGCGCTCGGTGTCCACGACGCCATGGCCGAGACCGGCGCCAGCGCCGCGGGCACCGCCGAGATGACGGTCGGCATGGGGCTGGCCATGATCGGCGTCGGCATCCCGACCGGCCTTTCCACCATTGGTGCCGGCATCGCCGTCGGCCCTATCGGCGCGGCCTCGCTCGCCGCCATCACCGAGAAGCCGGAGAACCTGGGCCGCACCCTCATCTATCTGGGCCTCGCCGAGGGCATCGCCATCTACGGCCTGGTCATCTCCATCCTCCTGCTGAACAAGCTATGACGCGGCGACCCCGCGACCGCGCGATACGGGGAGCGCGCTGACGATGGATCAACGACAGGATCAGGCCCAGCCGACCCGCATGCTCTTTCTCGGTGACGATCAGCTGGCGGACGGCTTTCGGCTGATCGGCTTCGAGACCCACCCGAGCCCCAGCATCGAGGAGGTCGAGCAGGTCTTGCGCGACCTCCTGCGGCAGCGCGAGAAGGCCTTCGTCATCGTCGATGACGCGCTGATGGGCGCGAACATCCCGAGCCTGCGGCGGGTGCTCGACGAGGGCGGGCGCATCGTCGTCATCGCGGTGCCCACTCTGAGCGCGCAGCCCAAGCTGGCGAGCGATGTGGCGCAACGGCTCTCGGCCCTCTTCGGGGCCGCCACGCTCGAACCCGGCCAACCCAAGGAGCGATAGCGACCATGAATCAGGTAGACGAGCTGGAACGCGCCATCCTCGCTCGCGCGGAGCAACTGGCCAGCGAATACCACGAGCGCGCCAACCGCACGCGCGACAGCATCCTGCGCGAGGCCGCCGAGCGGCTGCGGCTGCGCGAGGCGCGCGAAGACAGCATCGCCAAGTCGCTCGGCGAGCGCACCTTCCGCCAGCGCGTGCAGGCCAGCGAGCTGAAGATGCAGACCCAGCTCGACCGCGTGCGTTGGAACCTGGTCCAGGGTGTCGAGCGGCGTCTCGTCGAGCGGATGCGGGCATTCATGGCGGATGCCCAGACTTACGGCACCTGGCTGGAGCGCCTCATCCTGGGCGCCGCCGAGCTGATCGAGGCGGACGAGCTGCGCATCAATGCCAACATGCAGGATCAACATGAACTCTACACGCGCTGGGATCTCGTGATCCAAGAGGCCCCGGCCAGCAAGACGCTGCGGCTCGCCCCCAAGAACGAGGCCATCGAGACCCTGGGCGGCGTGCTCATCACCAGCGCGGACACGCGCATCCGCGTGGATCACACCTTCGAGGGGCGGCTCGAGCGTCTGCGGCCACGGATCCAGCAGATCATCCTCGAGCGCCTCCTGCCGGGCGGATTCGACACCGGCAACATCTTTATCGGATGAGAACATGACCGACACCAACAAGACTGGCGTCATCCGCGACATCAACGGCCCGATCGTCACCATCGACCTGCCCGGCGTGCGCAGCGGCGAGCAGGTCAAGATCGGCGACCTGGGGCTCTTCGGCGAGGTCATTTCACTGCGCGGTCGAGAAGCCGTGGTCCAGACCTACGAATCCACCGACGGCGTTCGACCCGGCGAGCCCGCCGTGGGTGTCGGCTGGCCCCTCTCGGTCGAGCTAGGCCCGGGTCTCATGGGCGGCATCTTCGACGGCGTGCAGCGACCGCTCGCGAAGATCGCGCTGGAGTCTGGGGACTACATCCGCCGCGGCATCAGCGTCGCGGCCCTCGACCGCGGCAAACTCTGGGAATTCGAGCCCGGCAAGGCGCTGGAGCCGGGCGTCAAGATTGGCCCAGGCAGCGTGCTCGGCACCGTGCAGGAGACCCAGACCATCCAGCACCGCATCCTGGTGCCGCCGGGCGTCGAGGGTGAGCTGGAGGAGATCGCCCCGGCCGGCGACTACGACATCGAGTCGACCGTCGCCCGCGTGCGCGACGCCAAGGGCGTCATCCATCGCCTGAGCATGTATCACCGCTGGCCGGTGCGTAAGCCGCGCCCCTACCTGAAACGCGACGACGGCATCTCCCCGCTCATCACGGGCCAGCGCGTCATCGACACCTTCTTTCCCCAGCTCAAGGGCGGCAAGGGCGCCGTGCCTGGCCCCTTCGGCGCGGGCAAGACCGTGGTGCAGCAGCAGATCGCCCGCTGGTCGAACGCGGACATCGTCATCTACGTCGGCTGCGGCGAGCGCGGCAACGAGCTGGTCGACGTGCTCGAGACCTTCCCCGAGCTGGACGACCCCTACTCCGGGCGCAAGCTCATGGAGCGCACCCTGCTGGTCGCCAACACCTCCAATATGCCGGTGGTGGCGCGCGAGGCATCCATCTACGTCGGCGTCACCATGGCCGAGTACTACCGCGACATGGGCTATGACGTCGTCATGCTCGCCGACTCCACCAGCCGCTGGGCCGAGGCGCTGCGCGAGGTCTCCGGGCGGCTCGGCCAGATGCCGGTCGAGGAAGGCTACCCCGCCTATCTCGCCTCCCGCCTGGCCGCCGTCTACGAGCGCGCCGGCCGGGTCGAGACCTTCGACGCCGGCTCCGGCTCCGTCACCCTCATCGGCGCCGTCTCCCCGCCGGGCGGCGATTTCTCCGAGCCCGTGACCAGTCACACCAAGGACATCATCGAGACCTTCTGGGCGCTCTCCAAGGAGCTGGCCGATGCCCGTCACTATCCGTCCATCGACTGGGTCACCAGCTTCTCCGGTCACGTCCAGACCGCCGCCCAGTGGTGGCACAAAGAGGTGGATCCAAACTGGGAGAAACGCCGCGCCACCGCCCTCGCCCTCCTCGCCCGCGACGCCGAGCTGCTGCGCATCGTCAACCTGGTCGGCCCCGAGGCCCTCTCCAGCGCCCAGCGCTGGGAGCTGGAAGGCGCCGCGCTCATCAAGGAGGGTGTGCTCCAGCAAAGCGCCCTCGACGACATCGACACCTTCTGCTCGCCCGCCAAGCAGTTCGCCCTGCTCGATCTCGCCATCAGCATCTACAACCAGGGCGAAGCGCTCATCAAGCTGGGTGTGCCGGTGACCGAGCTACAGAACCTGCCGCTGCTCGCCAAGATGCGGCGGATCAAATCGATCTATTCGAGTGAGCAACTGGATCAGATCGAGGCCTTTCGACGGGAGGTGGATCAGGCCATGGAGGCGATTCGGATCGAATATGCGAAACAGGCGGACGTGGCTGCGGGGTCTTAGGAGCCATCCATCCATTGCCTCGCGCCTTTCCGGTCACGAAGCTCCAGCTTCGTGACCAGGCTCAAGTCAGAAGGACAGACCCGATGCCAGACCCAAACGACCATCCCTCCCCAGCACGCAAACCCCGTTGGCGTCGCTGGGCGCTCGATCTCGCCTTGATCGCGCTCATCGTCGGCGGCGTGCAGTGGTGGAAGGCGCGACCGCTCGTCAGCGGCGAGGCACCACCCTTGGCCGGCGTTAGCCTGAGTGGCGCCGCCGTGGCTCTCGGGGACTACCGCGGTCAGCCCGTGCTGGTCCATTTCTGGGCGAGCTGGTGCCCCGTGTGCACGCTCATGGACGGCGCGATCGACGCCATCGCCAAGGACCATCCGGTGATCACGGTCGCCCTGCAATCCGGCAGCCCGGGGGAGCTGCGCGACGTCATGCGCGCGGCCGGACAGGACTTTCCGGTCCTCCCGGACCCCGACGGCGAGATCGCACGCCGCTGGGGTGTCGCCGGGGTGCCCACGACCTTCGTCCTGGACGCCGCCGGCCAGATCCGCTACTCCACGGTCGGGGCCAGCTCCGGGCCAGGGTTGAGGGCGCGGCTATGGATGGCCGATCAGGCCGAACCGGCGTCTCCCACTACAAAAAATGCCCACTGAAGACAGCGCGATCGACATTCAATGTATGCTGATCGAAAGGCGTTTTCTGTTCCTGCTCGCGAAAAGACACCCATCCTATTGATTGTTATCGCGATGTGCCCTCGGTGAAATTCCGGCACGCCCCTTGATAGACATTAGATGCCAATCCAAATCAAAACGGGAGCATCCGATGTCATTCTTCAAGCGCGTCACACTTGCCGTCTCCACCCAGCTGGATCGCATGGTCGGTGAGATCGAGAACCACGACGCCGTCGTCGAGGCCGGTATCCGCGAGAGCCGGCGCCTCTATGCCAAGGCCAAGGTCCGGCACGCCCGCATGCGGCAGGACGGGGATCGACTCAGGCGCAAGCTCGATGCGCTGCGGGCCGACGAGCAGGCCTGGCGCGAGCGGGCGCTGAGCTGTGAACCCACGGCCGACGGGGAGGACAAGGCGCTCATGTGCCTGAGCCGCGCCAAGCGAGCGGCGAGCCAGGCCGAATCCCTGGCGGAGAGCTACCGGCGGCATGTCGAGGTGGAGAGCCACCTCGGCGGCGAGATCGACGGTCTGCGCCAGCGTGTCGAAACCCTGGAGCACCGTCGTCAGCTCATGCGCAGCCGCGAGGCGACGGCGGACGCGGCCTCGCGGATCCGCGAGACCGACACCGGCGCCCTCTTCGATCTGGACGACACCTTCGAGCGCTGGGAGATTCGCCTGACCGAGGCCGAGCTGACGACCGACACCCTCTGCGACAGCGATCCCTTCGCGTCCGAATTCGTCGCCGCCGAGGAGCGCGCCGCGCTCAAGGCCGAGCTCGAGGCACTCAAGCGCAACCGCGAAGGCCGCTCGGGAGGTGTCCAATGAAACACCAAGCCATTGTCGAACAGCTGGACTTCAGCATCGATCCCGCGGCACTCGACTTCACGACCGACTCCGCGAACGCATCGGACAGCCAGCCGCGGACACCCATGAGTCCGTCCAGCCCTTCCAACCCTTCCAGCCGCACGACCCTGAGTCTGTCGCTCGTGCTGCGCGGGCTCGGCGGCCTGGTGATCGTCGCGGCCTTCGTCATGTACCTCTTCCAGGGCTGGCGCGAAGGTGACGACCTCACCCGCTGCCTGCTGCTGCTCGGCCACACCGCCATCCTGACCCTCGCCGGACTCGCCAGCGGCAACCTGCTGCACGAGGCGAAGGGCGCCCGGCTCTTCATCGCACTGGCGCTGGCCGCCGTCCCGGTCAATTTCGCCTTCCTCGGCGGCCTGACCTACGACCATCTGACCTGGGATCTGCCCTCCGGCATGGGTGCCGCGACCTCCTTCTGGACCGCGAGTAGCGGCAGCATGGCGGCCGGCTCGGCGCTCCTGGTCGCCGCCGCCAGCGTGCTGGGACTGGCGCTGGCGGTCTGGTTGGGCTTCCGCATCATGGCGAGGCGCTCGGTCTGGCCGCTCACCGGCCTCTACCTGCTCGCCAACAGCGCGCTGCTGATCCCGACGCGCGATGACGCGGCCATCTCCGCCATCCTGCTCGGGCTGGGCGCCGTCATCGCTGCGCTGACGCTGCCCCTGCGCCGGCGCGATACCGCGCTCGCGACGCCCGAGGGGATCTTCGCCCGCGCCGTGCTGCTGGTACCCCTGCTCGTCCTGGGCGGGCGCAGTCTCTGGCTCTATGCGCCCGATGCGCTCTTCTTCACCACACTGAGCCTGATCGCCTATCTCGCGCTGCGTCTGGCCATCCTGGCAAGCGCGGGCGACAGCGGCTGGCGCAGCGCACTGGAGATGCTCGCCATCCTGGTCGCGGCCATCAGCACCTTCCTCGCCTTCACCAGCGTGATCGACGCGCGGGTCATCCCGAAGATCGTCCAGGTCCCCCTGACCGCGGCCGTCTTCGCCGCGTTGCTGGTCGATCTCTCGACGCTCGGCAGCCGCTGGCGCACGCAGTATCGTGGCGCGGCCGCCATGGTCGCGACCCTCGCCATGCTGCTGAACCTGGCGGCCTTCGGGGGCTTCGGCAACGCCCTGGCCGGCCTCGTCATCGGCATCGCCACCCTCGCCTACGGTTACACGGCGCGAGCCCGCTTCGTCTTTGCCATGGGCCTGATCACGGCGCTGAGCGGACTCGGCTTCGCCGCCCAGGACGCCCTCTCGACCTTCACCATCGGCGGCTGGAGCGCCCTGGTGCTGCTCGGGATCGCGACCATCGTCGCCGGCTCGGTCGTCGAGCGCCATGGGGCGCGCCTCAAGGCCCGCCTCGCCCAGTGGCACCAGCACTTCGATCGCGAAGGCTGAGTGCGAGGCCGCTCGGGCCTCCCGGCTCGCCCGAGCGGTATCGGATTCGCTATACCCCGCGCTCGACTGCCCACCAAGAGCCCGATCGCAACAGGACCGCCCCATGCCGACCACCCGCCACCTGAGCCCCGAGGAGCGCAGCTTCTTCGCCCTGCTCACCGAGACCGTCTACGCCAACCCCTTCGGCACGGACCAGGCGCGTCTGAGCCGACTGCTCGGCCAGGCGGCCCCGGCCAACACCGTCTCCCAGGCCAATCTCTACGACAAACTGATGCCAGCGCTGGAGCAACGGCTCGCGGGCTTGCGCAGTCGCGGCCTGGAGCGGCTCGACCAGCTCGCCGGGGCGGATCAGATGCTGATGCGGCAGGTCTTCCTCTTTCACGGCTATCAGCGCCACTACGCCTACTTCGACGGCCTCATCGAGCACCAACGCCTCGGCCGCGCGAGCGCACCGGACCTCGACTGGCTGCAGGGCCTGCTCGATAGTCTGCTCGGCTACGGCTTCGATCCGAAGGAGTCACGCCGCTGGATCGCGCTCTACTACCAACTGCGACGGGCCTACTACTTCATCGAGCGCGCGCTGGTCGGGCGCAGCGAGCCCATGCGGGCGCTGCGCCGCGCGCTCTGGAACAGCGTCTTCACCACCGACTTGCGCAGCTACACCCTGCTGCTCTGGGAGCGCATGCAGGACTTCTCCACCCTGCTGCTCGGCGAGACCGGCACCGGCAAGGGCTCGGCGGCGGCCGCGATCGGACGCTCCGGCGCCATCCCGCTGGACGCCCAGGGTCAGCGCTTCGCGCGCGGGGTCGAGCAGACCTTCATCGCGACCAACCTCTCGGAGCTGTCCGAGGGGCTGATCGAGTCCGAACTCTTCGGCCATCGCAAGGGCGCCTTCACGGGCGCGGTGGACAATCACGACGGCCTCTTCTCCCGCTGCGACTCCTACGGCACCCTTTTCCTCGACGAGATTGGCGACGTCTCACTGCCCGTGCAGACCAAACTGCTGCGGGTCCTGCAAGAGCGCACCTTCACGCCGGTCGGCAGCCACAAGCCGCAGCGTTTCGAGGGGCGGATCGTCGCGGCGACCAATCGCTCCCTGGACGAGCTGATGAGCGGCAGCGGTTTCCGGCGCGACTTCTTCTACCGCCTCTCGGGCAACATCATTGTCGTTCCGACGCTGCGCGAGCGGCTCGCGGCCAGCGCGGATGAACTCGAGGAACTGGTCGCCGCCCTCCTCGCCCGCATGGTCGGAGAGGCCGCGGACGCCCTGCACGCCCGCATCATGGACGCCCTGTCCGAGCTGCCGAGCGGCTACCCCTGGTCGGGCAACGTGCGCGAGCTGGAGCAGGCGCTGCGCCGCGTCATCCTCAACGGACGCTATGTGCCGGACGCCCTGCCCGGCGGCCCGGAACCGGCCGCGGATCCCTGGCTCGCCGCCGCCGCGGCCGGGTCGCTCGACGCCACGGAACTGCTCGGCGGCTATTGCCGCAGACTCTACGACAGGCTTGGGACCTTCGAGGCGGTCGCGCGCGTCACCGGCCTCGACCGCCGGACGGCGAAGCGCCATATCGAGGGGCGGCAAGAACCCTAGGCCCATCCGCCAATGCGCTGACCCAGGAAGACAGGGATCAGTGGTTCGTAGAATGGGCGCTGCCGGTCTGAGGTTTCAGCGAATTCCGGTGCTGGAGATGCACCGGTCGGATTACACCGGCGAGACCCAGACGCCGACGTCCAGGGTCGCGCCCGGAGGTCCAAGGTAGGCACCGGCGACCGGAGGAACGGAGTCGGGCAGTCGTGCAACCGCCACGGCGATGTGCTTGGGTCCGGCGAGCTCGCCCAGTGTCGGATCCAGCCCCTTCCAGCCCGCGCCGGGCAGATAGACCTCCGCCCAGGCGTGGGTCGAGCCTAAATCCGTGCTCGACGGCGGCACCTGGAGGTAGCCGCTGACGAACCGCGCCGCAAAGCCCAGGTGGCGGGCCGCCTCCATGAAGAGGCAGGCGAAGTCGCGGCAAGAGCCGGTCCCGAGGCTGAGTGTCTGCGCCGGCGTTTGAACGCCCGGCGCTTCACGCGCCTCATACCTGAACCGCTGCTGGATCTGGCTGCTCAGACGCTCCAGCAGGGTGTACGTCTGAAGCGGCTCGCCGGGCTTCCAGATGGTGGCGACCCAGTCGGCCAAGACGCCTGCGTCCCGTGGGCTGTCCATGTAGGGCGCCAGAACGGCCTTGTCGGCGGCTGGATAGACGAAGGGGTAGTTGACCGCGTTCTCATCGACGAGAAAATCCAATGGGGCGGGATTGGACTGCTGGATGACGACCTCGCTCTCGATCAGGAGCTGGCTGGTCGGTGTCGCGAAGGTCGCGATCGCCACCGAGTTGTCCTCCACGTCGCGATGCCAGCGCAGGGTCGCGGACGGGGTGATCGTCAAGGACGAGGATTCGATCCGCAACTCGTGGCTCTCACGCGGGCGCAGCCGCACCGCATGCGGCTCAAGCACCACCTCGGCGGGAAAGTTGTAGTAGGTCCGATGGAGAATTCGATAGCGCTGCATGATTCACCCGCTGCGGCCATGACTGGGGCTGTGCCCCTGACACTGATGGGACGGCGCCGCGGGGACCTTGCCCGGTGGCAACCGGCTCTTGCGTCGGCGTGCGCCGCCCGCGTTCGCCGGTGTCACTGAATGCCCGCGGCCTGTTTGAAATCGACTCACTTGAGATACGACCGCAAGACGCCGAGCACCTGCTCGAGATCCTCGTGCCGTTGCTGCGGTGTTCGCTCCTCCGCGCCTAAGTGCTCGCGTAGATGTCCCTCCAGAACCTGCGCCATCAGACCGTTGACCGCGCCGCGAATGGCGGCGATCTGCTGCAGCACCGCCGAGCAGTCGCTTTCTTGCTCGAGCGCACGCTCCAGGGCGGCGGCCTGCCCCTGAATGCGCCGGACGCGTGCGAGCAGGGGCTTCTTCTCTTCGACGGTATGGGGCATGGGCGGTTTTCTTGCTGCAAATAGGGTACAGGGGTAGAGTATAAAGCGGGATCGACGCAGAGGTCTTCCATGATGCGAAACACCGCCTCGCTTGAGAACTGGCAGCACAGCCATGTCTTCGATGAAGGCAATCCGCTCGCCGAGCGCAACACGCGCTGGGTGGTGTGGCTGACGGCCACCATGATGGTAGCGGAGATCGCGGGCGGCTGGATCTTCAACTCCATGGCGCTGCTCGCCGATGGCTGGCACATGAGCTCACACGCGCTCGCGCTCGGACTCTCGGTGGTTGCCTATGCCGCCGCGCGGCGCTTTGCCCATGACCCCCGCTTCGCCTTCGGCACCTGGAAGATCGAGATCCTTGGTGGCTACACCAGCGCGGTCTTCCTCGTTGCGGTCGCGGCGCTCATGGTCTTTCAGTCCGCCGAGCGGCTGCTTGCCCCGACGCCCATTCAGTACAACCAAGCCATCGCCATCGCCGCGCTGGGTCTTGTGGTCAACCTGGTCTGTGCCTGGCTGCTCAAGGACGGACACGGCCATCATCATGACCATCATGGCGGTCATGCGCATCACCACCACCACGACCTGAACCTGCGCTCGGCCTATCTGCACGTGCTCGCGGACGCCGCGACCTCCCTCTTCGCCATCGTCGCCCTGTTCGGCGGCAAGCTCTGGGGCGCGGCCTGGCTCGATCCGGTCATGGGACTCGTGGGCGCCACCCTGGTGTCCGTTTGGGCCTACGGCCTGCTGCGCGACACCGGCCGCGTCCTTATCGACGCCGAGATGGATCGCCCTGTCGTGGCGGAGGTCCGCGAAGTGGTCGCCGAGCTGCCGGTCGCGGCCGAGATCGCCGATCTGCACCTGTGGCGGGTCGGCAAGGACAAGTACGCCTGCATCCTGTCACTCGTCGTGACGGAGCCCCTCGAACCGGATGCCGTCCGTCAAGCACTCAGCGTTCACGAAGAGCTGGTCCACGTCACCGTGGAAGTCAATCGCCGCCGCAACGCGCGGGCCCTAGCGGCCTGAGAGACGTTGGGACGGGCTCCGGCCGAGCATCCAGACGCGGAAGATGGACAATTCCTTACGGTCGACCAATAGCAGTCATTCGCCCGAAGGCTCCAGCAACGGCTCAACACCAAGAGCGGTCAGCCGAGCGCAAACGCACTCCGCGGGGCCAACTTATGGTGTGCTTTCACCTGGCCGTTCTGCAAAATGCAACAAGACCCCTGCCGGATCCCATACGTGTGTTATGAGCAACCCCCACGGCTTCAAATCCGGTGCAGCCACTTTTGTTCCAGGGAATTTCTCAGCTAACCCAACGTTCAAGAAATGTTCGTACCACTCCTGGGCCGAATTGACCATGAAATGAAGCATTAGGCTATGGGCGTAGTTATTATGATTTCTGGGTAAAAGGAGAAATCGATAGCCAAACATCGTATCGACTTCGCAAACTGCGCCGTCATCCCAGTTGATCGCGAATCCCATGCACTCGTAGAACGCTTTCGAGACAGCGTAATCATTCGACGGCACGAACGGCTTGAAGTCATCGATTTTGCGCATGGCAAATCTTCTCTTGACAGATAACGACGGAGCTCACGCGCGGCCAACTCAGAGCGTCCCTTGACCAGAAATGACCGCAGCGGCCTTGGTCATGCGTTCGAAGGGTGGACGAGCGAGAGCGAAATTCACCGAATCCCGCCCATCTATCTCTTGCCGATTGCCAATTAGTGACTCACAGACCCTGAAATATAATCCCTCAATGTGTAGCGAGTATTTCCGCTCCAATGCTGCATTGCAACATGCTGTCTGGCTCGAAGAGAAAATTTTAGTGAATTTATCCCATCTTCATAGAAGTGAGAAGGAAATCTTTCCACCATAGGTAACAATTCTTCTTCGTTTAAAATTTTGTCAAGTGTTTTCCCCTGAGCAAGATCAGCCTTCAATTTATTGATCTTTTCTTCGGGCTCGATTATCACTTCCTTATCGAAAAACTCAGAAAAGTCCGTTAAATTCTCTTCGGGCGAAAACAACCTATTGACGATACTAATATCCTCAATTTCAGCCATATATCTTTTTATGTGCGTATCAAAGAATGGGATGCCTTCTATGGCTCTCTCAATCGATCGTATTTCCAAGTACATTTCGCTGGGCTTTTTAGAAAAAAAGGAACCTATAACAACAGGTCTATATTGCGATGGAATAGATGAGTATGGTTTCTTAAAAGTTAGCTTTTTGGATTCTTTCTGATAAAGCCATACATATCTGTCGCGATCGGAATCAAAATCGATACATTTTAGCTTTGAAAATACTCGCCTTACAGCCTCTTTGTCTTTAATTCTATAGTATATTCTAACCGGCTGAACAATTTCTCCTGTTACCGTTCCAAGCAATTGCCTTTTTTCGTTTGAAGTGTCGCCTTTTACAATTTGCATTTCTTACCTACTGACTATAACGACCAAGACCAATACGCCCTGTGCAAGGCAAGGCGTTTGAAGTAAACCACCACGCAGGGCGTGCGGAGGCGGCTTGAGCGACTTTTTAGAGGCTACTCTCAAATTCAATAATCTCAAGAATCACCCGTTCTAGTCTCTTATTCGATAGGCTTCGTGACTCGCATCTTGCCGAAGAACCTGTTTTATCCAGCGAGGCGTTGAAAAAATCGATTATCTTCCTTTTACTCCATCGCTTTAGGACGGTCAGCGGGCTAATTATTTCGTCTTCAGGAAAAAACTTCCAACCTTCACCGCTGGAATCAATGACGATGTACGACTCCTTATTTGAAAATAATACTTTTTTATCGATTTTTTCAAATCTTCTCTCGTTTCTGACGCCTGCGACTCTACCATCTGTCTCGATCAGCAACGGATACTTCGGTTTTCGAAATAGATATCTAACCATGATGGTTTTTGAGATGCTCTTTTCGTTCATTTTGGAATACTGCCGTGTAGCGCAGTCACTTCTGATCTTCCCTTCTCATTATGCAGCTTGATCTGCCGCAGTATCTTCGGTCTTATCTTTTAATTTCTGCTGAAACTCTAAGCGCTTCATTTCCAGCTCATTTTTTTCTCCTGCAAGCCATACTCATTATTAAGCCTCTCCCTCTCAAGCCTGTGATCTGAAACAAATCGGCTTTCTTCCAATTTATTTTACAATTTAACTTTTTTGATTTTAAAATCCAATACTTCAATCGCGCTCTCAGCTTTGGTAACTTACATCATTTTTCGAATCGATGATGCAATTTAAACAATCCGAAGTTGATCAAAGGATATATCGCCGCATAGAAAATAGCGACTAAAGCGGGAAGCAAAAAGCCGCGTGATAAACTAGCGAAAGAATCGGTTTTCGTGATTTTTTACTCTATAGTGCTATCACTTAAAGCCAGTATTAATATTATTTTCCATTTAAATATTATCCATGCGATACCAAACGAAGATAGCAGCGGGCTCTTCATTCTTTCGATAATTACTTCCTTGGAACTTGTGAATATATCGTTGAGTCCTCTAATCACTCTGGCGCACCTTAAGGAGAGGGGCAATTGGAGGCTGATCGTTGAGAGTTCTGCTGTCAGTCTATGCAACTCGTGATATCGGCCAGCGTCGGCCGTCCCGGAGACTGCGGACTACGGCCGATATGGGTCGTCTGCACTCGCTTGGGCTCTATGTTGCGAGCCGAGTAGCAGCTCACCGCTTTTATGTGAAGGTCTCAACGATGTGATGCTCGGAGAACCGGGTGGCGGGCCTGCATAGAGGAACTCGGGACCATGGTCACCCTAGCTCTGGTTTCGGGCCGGCAGCTTAGCATAGGCGGCGCGAACGCCCACCTCGACCGCTCCTTGGCTGGACCATCCGATCAGATGCTGGGTCTCTGTCGTGGGGTCGTTGACGTCGGCGATCGCGCGGCCATGCCGGCGTTTGGCCGAGCCCTGAGTGAAATGAGGGCGTCTCGCGGTCAGCCGTCGCAGTGGTTGCTGCTACCATGAGGGCGCTGGAGCGGCCGCATTCCGCAAGCTCCGCGCCGACAGCAGAGGCTCGGATGCCTTCGCGGAGATCCGGCGGTTGGGAAAGAACACGCCAGCGCCGGATGGCTCGCTGGCGCGACGGGGGCACTGCTCCCGCCGACCACGCGATTGGACCGAATCATAATGGAGGCCCGTTCGCGCAAAGGGGCTTTCCGGCTTTGCGCCCGATTTACGGATGTCGACCATGCGACCACGATCCTTATTGCTCTGGCTTGGCCTGTTGCTCGCCCCGCTGACGCTCAACGCCGCGCAAGCCTCCGACGTCATGACCATTGCGACCCGTGATGTGCCGCCATTTGCGATGAAGGACGAGAGCGGCAATTGGCAAGGCATCAGTATCGAGCTTTGGCGCACCCTGGCCACCAAGCTTGACTTGGAATATCGCTTCCGCGAGATGGGCCTCAAGGCGATGCTGGATGCCGTGGAACACCAGGAAGTCGATGCCGCCGTCGCGGGGCTGACGATTACCAGCGCGCGCGAGCGGCGGATGGACTTCACGCACCCCTTCCTGAGTTCAGGCTTGGGGATCGCGGTGCGCATCGATGGCGGCGGCGGTTGGCTGACTGTCAGCCAGCGCCTGTTCTCGGTCCCGTTTCTCCAGGTCATCGCCAGTCTACTGGGGCTGCTGTTACTGGTCGGGATGCTGGTCTGGCTTTTCGAGCGGCGCCATAACGCCCAGTTCGGCGGCACACCCACCAAGGGCATC
Organism: Thiocystis violacea; assembly: GCF_016583565.1. GTDB lineage: Bacteria > Pseudomonadota > Gammaproteobacteria > Chromatiales > Chromatiaceae > Thiorhodococcus > Thiorhodococcus violaceus_A. The sequence goes on from NZ_NRRF01000038.1 coordinate 21,556, forward strand.
GGTGCCGGTCTCTGGTGGTCCGCCGTCACCATGACGACCGTGGGCTACGGCGATAAGGCCCCTCAGAGTCTGGGTGGAAGGCTGGTGGCCATGGTCTGGATGTTCGCCGGCATCCTCATCGTCTCCTCCTTTACCGCCGCCATCACCACAGCGCTCACCGTCGGTGAGCTCGGCGGCAAGGTGCGGGGTAAGGACGACCTGCCGCGCGCCCGGATCGCCACCGTTGCCGACACGACCAGCGCGCAGTACCTCACGGATGCCCGGCTCAAGTTCCACGCCAAGCCCAGCCTGGAGGATGCCTTGGATGCCCTGGCTGGAGGGACGGTGGATGCCGTGGTCTACGACAAGCCCATTCTGAGCTACCAGATCCATCGGCAGTTCGATGACCGGCTCAGAATGCTGTCCGTGCGCTTCGAACGCCAGGATTACGGGATCGCGCTGCCCTCCGGAAGCGCTCTTCGCGAGAAGCTCAACCAAGCGCTCCTGGAGAGCCTGCATGATCCAGCGTGGGATGAATTGCTGTTCCGCTACCTGGGAGCGACTGACTGATCCGCGCGAAGATCGCTAGCGATGGGTGCGACCATCGGTGATGCACGCCGGCCCGCTTCGCTCGATTGGGCCGAATCCATTCGCATGACCGCCGAGCGGCGCATCGGCCAGCTCCGGCTGAGAGGGCCGCCGCCATCGCCCACCTCGCCGACGGCTTCCCCTTCTATATCCACCATATCGTCAAAGCCTTGAAGTACGCCGCCGGTGCCGCGCCAGCGGGGGCCGTCGCCGTCTCCATCAATGAGCTGCTGGCCGAAGGCCGGGCGGCCGGCACCCTGGATGACCGCGAGCGCCTCATCGACCTGCTCCGACTCATGGAGCAGGATCAGGATCTGGCGCCCGATGCCAATGGCGACTACCGCTTCCGCTTCCCGCTGCTGCAGCGCTGGTGGCGGTTGGCCCGTGGACTCTGAGGACACACCGAAGCCGCCCGCCATGCAGGAGCGCGCCTTCCTGTCCGTCTTCACCCCTAGTCGCACGCCGCCGGAGGATTTAGAGGCCATCACGGTGCAGCGGCAGGCGCTGATCGAGGATGCCGTCGAGCGCGTGTGCGAGAGCGCCACCACGGGCAACAAGCACCACCTCCTCTTCGTCGGGCCGCGCGGCACCGGCAAGACCCATCTGGTCGCGCTGCTGGTGCACCGGCTGGGACAGGACCGGACCCTGGATGAGCGGCTGCGCATCGCCTGGCTCAACGAGGACGCGACCAGCACCAGCCTGCTGGAGCTGCTGCGCCGCGTCTATGCGGCACTGAGCAGGCGCTATCCCGACGAATTCACGCCCGAAGCGCTGGAGCCCCTGTTCGACCTGACGGCGGAGGACGCCGAGAACGCGCTCGCCCAACGCCTGCTCACGAACCTGCGGGATCGCACCCTGTTGGTCGTGGTGGAGGACCTCGACGCGCTCTTCGAGGGTCAGGGCCAGGCCGGTCAACAGACACTGCGGGCCTTCATCCAGGAGCACCCGGTACTCTCACTGGTAGCCACCGCCCAGCGTCTGGTGGACGCGATCGCCAGGCGCCAGAGCGCCTTTTTCGGCTTCCTCCAGACCGAGCACCTCAAACCCCTGCCCCGCTCGCGGCGTGTGTCGATTCTCCTCTCGCGCTGGCCGCGCTCCATGTCGCAGCCGGGCGCCGGGAGGCCGCGATGAGCGCGTTAAGAGATGGCTTGCGGGATGACGGCAATGCCGTGCCAACCGATCGAGGCGACTCCAGGGACATCATCGGCGCCTTCTTTGACAGCACCCCGCAACCGCGGATCAGGCGCGCGCGTACCTGCGATCTGTTCCAGGTCTACCGCGATGCCGACGCCATCGCCCACCTCGGCGAGGCGCTCACGCGCCATCTGGGCAGTCTCCATGGCGCCGCGGCCGACCTGCCCTGCCCCGACAACCTGCAGACCTGGGCCGCCGCCTGGGACGAGGCGGGCAAGGACGGCGCCGCCTTCCGTCTGCCGCTGCGCCTCTTGCGCACCGGCATCGACTTCCTCAAGGCCGGCGGCACAGATCCGGGCATCCTGCCGGATCTGAATCAGGAGGAGCACAGGCTCTTGGAGCAGGTGTTCGAGCTGGAGCCCTCCGCCGATGCGTGGATAGCAAGATAGAGCGGTCCTCGCTGTCGGGTCACTGGCGTCCATCTTCGCCTCCAGCGTCTTGAACTCGTCCAAGCGCCGTCTTCCGCGGATTTCGTGATAGGCCCCTCAGATTGTCGACCCTTGATGCCCCAGCTTAGGTGGCTATCTGGCCGCGCTCCGCGCGCGGCGGCTATACTCGGCCTCGCCCTGTCATGCCCTATGGCGTGTCTATCTTGGCTCGATGTTTTTGGTCCGCTCAGAGAGGCTGTCGGCGGTGACACGGGGGTGATGCGTTGAAGGGACAGCTAGGCACGACCAGGAGGTGCTTCATGCCGATTCAAGTCCGAGATGGCCGTGACCGGTCTTCTCGCCATGCGGAGTCATGCTTTTGACTCAGCCATCCGGAAGACGCCCGCAGGTGCTCAAGGGGGTGATGCTGCTGTTGGCCAGCGCGATGGTTGGCCCAGCGAGCGCCATGGATTTCTCGCTGAGCGGCTTCGGCACCCTGGGTGCGGCGCGATCGACGGATGAGTCAGCGCAATTCGTCCGTGATCTCTCACATCCGGATGGACTGACGGAGCAGTGGAGCCTCAACACCGACTCGGTGCTGGGCCTCCAAGCCGACCTGAATATCCGACCGGAATGGAGCGCCGCGCTGCAAGCGGTCTCGCACTACCGCCCGGACGGCGGGTACGAGCCCGAGATCACCTGGGCCTTCCTCGGCTTCGATCCCAATCCCTCTTGGAGTCTGCGCGCGGGACGATTGGGGATCGAGTTCTACATGCTCGCCGACTCTCGCCTGGTTGGCTATTCCTACCTGACGGTCAGACCTCCGATCGACTACTACGGCACGCTGCCCTTCAGCTACGTGGATGGCATGGACGTCTCGGCCACGCGACCCCTTGCCGGCGGCCTGTTCCGAGCCAAGCTGTTCGGGGGTGTCAGCCGCGAGCAGACACCCTGGGATCAGTGGCAATTCAACATGAGCGGGTCGCTGCTGGTCGGCGGTTACCTGGACTATCAGAAAGGACCCTGGCAGGTCCGACTCGGGCAATCCAGCGTGCGCTTCGCCAATGACCTGCCCATCGAGGACTTCTACGCGGCCCTGCCCGAGGCCACTGCCGATGAGCTGCGTGTCAAGGATCACTGGTCGCATTTCAGCTCGCTCGGAATCGTCTACGACGCCGGTCCCCTGCAGACGCAGTTGATGTTGAGTAAAACCTTCAACGAACACGGAACCTTCGAGGACACCTGGTCGGGCTATCTGGTTCTGGGCTACCGCGTGCAGGACTGGACGCCCTTCGTCGGGGTCTCCGCCGCCAAGTCGGCACCCGCCAACCTTCAGTACGCCATCCCTGGCTACACGGACACCTATCAAGCCAATTTCCACACCGATCAGCGAACCTATTTCCTGGGCACCCGTTGGGACTTCCGCCCAGGAATGGCACTCAAGGCTCAGGTGGACGTCATCCGTGGAGATCCAAGCTCGACCTTTCTCTATCGCTGGGAGAACGAGGAATGGGATGGATCCATGACGGTCTTCAGTCTTTCTTGGAACTTCGTCTTCTAGCGCCGGCCATGCGTATGGACGGATCTCTCCGAGCACTGATTGCCGCCCTGCTCCTGCTGGTGGCCTTGCAGTCTTATGCCGATGGTCCAGTGGTGGTGGTCATGAGCACGGCCAGCGGCGTGGATCGACTCACGCGCGAGGAGGTGGTGAACATCTTTCTCGGGCGCTTCCGCCAGCTACCCAACGGTCAATCGGCACTTCCGGTCGATCAACCGACGGATCAGGGGCTCTTCAGCGACTTCTACGTTCAATTGGTCGACAAGACGCCAGCCGAGATCCGCTCCTACTGGTCACGCCTGCGCTTCTCGGGCAAGACCGCGCCGCCCGAGCAGGCGACCTCCGAGCAAGACATGCTGCAGTTCTTGGCCAGCAATCCGGGCAGCCTGGGCTATGTGCGAGCGGGCCGGCAGACGCCCCTCGTCAAAGTCGTCTTCAAGCTGGGCGACTGAGCGGGGACTCGCATGCAGCCTCACTGGCATCAGAGCATCCTTTTTCGCACCGGCCTGGTCTTGACCCTGGTGTCACTGGTGACCGGTGCACTCAGCGTCGGCATCACGCTCGGCTACAACCAGATGCGCGCGCAAGAGGACTCCACCCGTCGGCTCTGGCAGCTGCTGGACACCGTCGAGGATACCGCGAGCGTGGCCTGCTTCACCGACGACGAGGTACTGGCCTCAGAGCTGGCCTCGGGTCTCTTGAAGAGTTCCGAGGTGCTGGGCGTGGTCATCCAAGGCGGCGATCGAGAACTCGCCGGCCAACACCGCGATCCGGGTGCTGGGGAGACCGGCGCGGACAGCGAACCGCTCGCTCGTGACGTCTTTTCGCCCTTCGATCCGAAGGAGCGGGTCGGGCGCATCCTGCTCACGCCGAACCTCGCCGTGATCCGCGACGCAATGCGGCGAGAAACCTGGGTCGCCATGCTGCAGACGGGGCTGCAGTTGCTCCTGATCGTGCTGGCGATGACGGCGGCGATGCTGCTGCAGATCGTGCGGCCCATCAAGTCGATCTCGGACAGCCTCCACCAGATGGATCCGGCGCAAGGCGAGCGTCTGCCACTGCCCGCGGGCCGCCAGGAATCGGAGATCGGCGTCCTGGTCGCCGACGTCAACCTCATGGCCGACCGTCTGGTGAAGACGCTCGACGAGGAGCGCGCGCTGCGGATCCAGCGCGAGATCGACGAGCGCCGCTATCACGCCATTGTGCAGAATGCCGAAACCGGCATCTTCATCATCGACAACCTGGGCACCATCACCTCTTGGAACCCCGCGTTCGCGCGGCTGATGCGGGTCCCGCCGCACGCCGAGCAGACGTCAACGCCGCTCTCGCTGCTGAGTCTTGGATGGAAAGAGCCCGCACGCCTCGGGGAGCTGCTGCTGCGTTGCATGAGCGATCATGCGAGCACCTCGGCCGACCTGGAGCTGGGTGCGCCCGAGGGAGCGAGTCGGTGGCTCTGCATGGTCCTCACACCCATCGCCGATCAATCCATTCAGGGCGTGGTCTACGATGTCACTCAACATATGGAGGCAGAGCGTTCGGCTCGGCGACTCGCCGTCACAGACAGCCTCACCGGCCTCGCCAATCAGCTCGGCTTGGAGCAGCGGCTGACTGAGATGGTTCAGGCGTGCGACTTCAAGCAGAGCAGAGGCTTCGCGCTCGCCCTCGTCAGTCTTGGTGATTTCAAGCGCTTCCTCGAGGGGTTCGGTCCGACGGCCGGGGAAGAGATTCTCCGCGAGGCGACGGCGCGTCTGTCCACCTGCGTCAAAGGGAGCGACACCATCGCAAGGCCTGGAGCCGATCAGTTCGCACTTGTGCTCGGCGACCTCGACCGTGACCTGGACGCCGAGCGCGTCGCCGAGCGTGTCCTGCGCGAGCTCCAGCGCCACTACTTCGTCTCGGGCTCGCCGGTGCGACTGCGGATCAACATCGGGATCGCCTTCTACCCGCACGATGTCGAGAGTGACATCCAAGGGCTCATGCGACACGCCAATCTTGCCCTGTCCCACGCCCAAGGCTCGGCGGGGAACAGCATCCGCTTCTTCGATCCAACCTTGGCCAAGCTGGCCGAGGAGCGCCGCAGCCTGGAGCTGGATCTAAGACGCGCGGTGCCGGAGGAACAGTTCGCCCTCTTCCTCCAGCCCATCATCGACCTGGAACGCAACTGTCTGGCCGGGGCCGAGGCGCTGATCCGCTGGCAGCATCCGGATCGTGGCCTGGTGCCGCCGGACGCCTTCATTCCACTGGCCGAGGAGACGGGCCTCATCAACGAGATCGGGCTTTGGGTCCTGGAGACGGCGTGCCGGACCCTTGCCGACTGGAAACGGCAGGGCCTCCCCTATCGACTCTCAGTGAACGTGTCTGGCTCCCAGATACCCGAAGGCCTCCCGCCGCGTGTGCTGCTCGATCAGGTCAGCCGGTTGGACATCTCCCCCAGCCAGCTTGCCCTGGAGATCACCGAGGGCGTTCTCCTCAGTGATGTCGGGAGCGCCCAGACCTGGCTTAAGACCCTACGAGAAGCGGGGTTCCCGATCTACTTGGACGACTTCGGCACTGGCTATTCATCGCTGTCCTACCTCAAGCGGTTCTCGGTCGACACGCTCAAAGTGGACAAGAGCTTCATCCGCGATATCGCCACGGACCCGGGCGACCAAGCGCTGGTGACCGCGGTCGTGGCCATGGCGCGCAGCTTCGGGATGGATGTGGTCGCGGAGGGCGTCGAGCAGGCCGAGCACATCGGTCTGCTGAGAAGCATCGGCTGCCGCTACGCTCAGGGCTATTACTTTTCACGCCCAGTCCCCATCGAATCCTTCCTGGAAGTCAGCGAGCGGATCCCTGAATTGCTGCGCGCGACGCGCGATATCTGATCTGGAGACCACGCCGATTTCGGATCGGCCAGCACAGGCATGGCCAACGAGGGAAAAGACATGTCCGCGTGGGTGGCCATTCCGAACACCGCCATCCGCCGCATGGACGAGCTCGGGCTCGACAGGGTGGCCGCCGAGATCGCGTCTCACCGACCCAGCGCGGCCGCGGTGTTACCTTGGATCTGTCTTTGTCGCGAATGCGACAGGCCGCCATCGTAGCCGGTCGGCTCTTTCGCTAAGCCATTGAAAAAATTCGCTGCTGTTTCTGGCTCATCCTTTGCTTTCGATCGTGCAAGCACAACAGCAACGCAGATCGATCGCATGGCGCCAATCCACACTGCCAAACCGATCGCGCTGACAGGAGCCGTCCTTGGCTTAGACAACTTGGTCTTAGACAACTTGGTATTTTCTGGTCACGAAGCTCCAGCTTCGTCACCAGGCTCAATCAGGACGTAGAAGATGGACAGTTCCTTAGACAACTTGGTCTTAGACAACTTGCGCGCGGACGTCTTCGCTGGCAAGCATGCCTGTCGCGACACGGGCGAGCGCTGTCTAACCCGTGGCCGCGCATCGAGCGAGATCGCCCGACCGCGAGCCGCTCTCGACGAGAGCGAAGATTGGTTCGCCGTGCATGCCGCGACCATGGACAGCGCCCTGGCCGCGCATCTGAAGACGAACCCGGGCGCCTGAGCAATGGACACGACAGCAAGCCATCGCGCGTCAGCGCGTGACAAACGCAAGCTGCTGGTCTGTGACAGCGCCGAGCTGACTGATCGTCAGCATCGCATCATCCCACTGCTGTTCAAGAACGCGCGGCAGACCGCCATCGTGCTGCGACATGGCGGCCAGGTCTACGCCTATTTGAATCAATGCGTGCACATGGTGCGGCGCCTGGACTGCATGCACGACGCGGTCTTCGATACGGAGCAAGGGCACCTGCGCTGCTCCATGCACGGTATCGTCTACGACCCGACCACGGGTGAATCCTTGAGCGTGTTGTGCTCCGGCGAGCACCTTGAATCCTTGCGCTCCGCGGAGATCGACGGTCAGGTGTACCTCGTCGACAAACGCGTGCGGGGACTGATCGACTCCAGCGATGCTTGATACCGCCGGCAGCTGCATGCGCCGCGCGGACAACCGATCACCGACCTCCCTCAGCGAGCAATCCCGATGAAAACCACCGACAAGATCCGTCAACAACTCCAGGAAAACCCAGTCGTCCTCTACATGAAGGGCACGCCGCGCGAGCCGCGCTGCGGGTTCTCAGCCCATCACAGTCCCGAACAAGGCAAACGCGCTCAGATCGTTACCCCCTGCGTTATCCATAGCCCGATCAGGCAAGAAAAAAGGGTTAGCTGACCAAGCTAACCCTTTTTTCTTTCTACTGGAGCTGGCGGACGGATTCGAACCCCCGACCTGCTGATTACAAATCCGACAGTCATCAAACAAGACTTATAAAAACAACCGGTTAGACGCCAGCGCAAAGCGATTTCCTGTCCTATTCTGCCCCAGTAACAGCCAGTTCTGTAGCCCCGCCGCACAATTTCAGGCACAGCTGAGCGGCACTCCCTTATGGTCATCCCCAACGTTCTTTCGCCGATCTCCAACCAAGAGAACCTCAACCAGCCTCGTTCCCATGAGCCGACGATACGCGCCCAACGTTAGACGACGAAGGACCGGGGCTTTCGCCTAAAGCTGCAAGGGTCGCGGCTGAAAGACGTTTGGCCTATGCTTAGTCATATGCCAACAGACCTGGACTCGGATGCCATGCAATCGGAACGTCATGTTCGTCTCTTTCGCAATGGGCGCAATCAAGCGCTGCGGATCCCGCGCGACTTGGAGCTGGATGCCGATGAGGCAGTGATTCGCCGTGACGGCGAGCGGCTGATCATCGAGCCCGTCAAGCGCCGAGCCGATCTCGCGACGCTGCTTGCCGGCTGGAAGCCCCTCGATGAGACCCTGCCGGATATCGACGAAGGGCTCCCGGCACTCGACGATATCCAGCTCTAGGCTCCGTGCACCCCCATGTCCGCGCTGCGCTATCTCCTCGACACCAATATCCTTTCGGCGCTGATCCGCGAGCCACAAGGCCCGGTCGCGACACTCCTGAGCCGCCGTGGCCACGATCGGGTGTGCACCAGCCTCATCGTCGCGGCTGAGCTGCGCTTCGGCGCGCTCAAGCGCGGTTCGCCCGTCTTGCTCGACAAAGTCTCGGACCTGCTCGCGTCCATGCCGGTCCTACCGCTCGAGGCCGGTGTCGATGAAGCCTACGCCAGGGTACGCCTTGCCCTGGAGCAAGCAGGAACGCCGATCGGCCCCAACGACCTGCTGATCGCCGCACATGCCCTGGACCAGGACCTCACGCTCGTGACGGACAATGCGGACGAATTCAGGCGGGTACCCACGCTGCGGGTCGAGAATTGGCTCGCCACCCAGCGCTGAGCGCGGCAGATCGCCCCTCGCAATGGGCTGTGCGAGCGCTGCGCCTCGCGCCTTGTTTGTCATGACGACCCTCGTCGTCTATACCGCCCGCGCAACTCCAATTCCCGCCCTGTCAAGCCGTATTCACGCGACTCACGGCGATGCTCTTGCACATCTTCCGGCACACCTCACGACCCGGCTCGTCACCTGCTGTAAAGTCCGACTGGCGGTCTGAAAAATCTGCCAAGTCGAGGACAGCATCAAGGTCAGGGATCTCAGGGTTAGAGGACTCCACTCCACACAGCAAGGCGCTCGCAAAGCAGGGCTTGGACCGGGCTTTCAATGTTCGTTCAGCCCTTTTTATACACATAAAAATATGCATTTATCCTCCAATGCGCTATACATGGGATGAAGCCAAACGACAAACCAACTTGAAGAAGCACGGGCTGGATTTTGTCGATGCGCCCCACGTCTTCGAGGGGCCGATGCTCTTGTTCGAAGACGCCCTCCAGGGTTATGGCGAACAGCGTATGATCGGCATCGGACTCTTGGATTGTCTGGTCGTGTTGGTCGTCCACGTAGAATCTGACGACACCATCCGCATCATTTCCATGCGCAAGGCAGACAGCCATGAAACAGACCTCTATTACCGTAACGCCGGATACTTCTGATGAGGCGCCGACGCTGACTCAGGCCGATTTCGACCGTGCCCGATTTCAACTCGGGGGGCGAGCCGTCAGTCGCCCCGAATGGCAGACCGCCGTGCGTGCACGCACGGGCAAGCTTCGGATCAATATCATGCTCGACGCGCCGATCGTGGAGCATTTCAAGGCGATGGCCGGGGATCGTGGCTATCAGACACTGATCAATGAGACGCTCCGACGGGTGATCGAATCGGAGCATCTCGAAACCGATCTGCGCCGCATCATCCGCGAGGAGTTGGACGCACGCGGTTGAGTGAAGCACCCACCGCAAGACAGAGCACATTGTCGTATCAGCAAGGCCCACAGATGGTCTGCACGACAATCCTGACGACCGGAGTTGAGCATTAGCTCGCCCCACAGCGCGACCGAAGCAGATCGCACCTGGGGAATCGACCACCGGGTTGGGGGGGCTCCGCGCTTGATCGAACGATCACGCACCTGTCGATGCCCGCTACCAATCCTGATACTGCACGGGCGCCGCGCCATGCGCTTCCAGGACCTGCGGCTGCTGGCTCGCGGGTTCGTCGTTCACGCGCTCGACGAGGAGTTCGAAGCGCCAGTCATCGCCAAAGTCGAACAGGAAGTCGATCCGCATCCCCTCGCAAAGCGCGAGGTCGCCCACCTTGATCTCATCGGCGACGTATTCGGACTCACCCGCCAAATGGGGATGATCGATCTCGACGGTGCACCCGAAGCGGTCCTGGTAGCTGAAGCGGTAGAGATGATCCCTGTCATCGAAGTCGAAGGCGCCGAGAATGGTGTCCGCGAGTGCGTCGAGAGCGGTCTCGCCCCCAATGGCGATCCGCCGCCAGCAATCCGCCCCCAGCGCCACCTTGAATAGATGCTGGCCGGGTTGGAAAGGCTCCTCGGGGATCTCCAGTTCCTCGCGCCACTCGGGGATGTGCGGGCGCACCAGCCGGCTCCAGTGCTCGAAACGCGCCAGGGAGTCGAAAAAGTCCACGGCGTCGAGGATGGGCATGTCCGATTCGGCCTCGGGCAGCAGAGATTGTTGGCGCATGAAGGCCCCAAAGTGGCCCAGCAAGGCACGTCCCCACTCGGTGAGTTCGACCCGCTCAGGCAGCCATCCCTTGCCTTTCTCCGGTGGCATGGCCCGTAGGTCGAGCAAGCCGAAGAGCTCCAGCAACGCCAGATGGTGGAGGCCGGGAGAATACCGGAGCCAATCCGCGTGCTGAGGTGTTTCGAACGTCAGGTGACCCGTGTTCGGCAACCGCTTCAGAAAGGTCACGACCCTCATCGACGCATCCCCGCCCCAGCTTGCGCGCTCGCCGATCATCTCCTCGCTTGAACGACCCCACCAGGCTTTCAGCAAGGCAAAATAGCGCTCGGCGGCGTTGAGGGAGCACCAGGAGGCCAGGACGAGGGGGTCGAGATGCAACCGCGGTTTCTTGGACGCCGTGTCGATCCACGCCAGACCAGTGGCGCGCAGCACCAGATAGAGACCATTGATGTGCGGATAGGATTTCTGCATCGCGCGTTTCAGCCCCAGTTCCAGGGGATGGGTGAGACGCTGATTGATCGACTCCAGCGTCTTCATGGCGAACAGGTGGCCGGGGGTGAGCGGCAGCCCCTGATCGCCAATCAGGTCCAGCAGGGCGTCGAAATCTCGCAGGATGCTTCCCGGCGGCTGCCGCTCGAAATCAGGTGCCTCGAGTGGGTGGGTGGAGGTCGGTACAGGGGTGTGGGTTTTGGTCATAGGCTCACGATCAGTTTGATCCGGATCTTTCTGCAACAGGCTTCATATCAGTCATCGCCGCCTGGCGCCAGGCCCAGCAGGCGCAGAGTCTGGGGGTCGCCTTCACCCTGGAAGTACCGCGTCAGCACCCGATTGCGGGAAGAGGTACCACATCCAGTGCGAGCGCTTGCGACCGCTGCGAATCTCGGCAAGGGCTCGAGCATAGTCGTCTTCTTGCGCCTCGACGAAACGCTGTAGATCATGGCGATCATGGGTATCTGTCATGACGCGATCTCCTATTCATTCAGCCCGCAAGGCGCCCCAGACGCAGCGGGCCGCGCCGGATCGGAATCGGGACGACAGGCAGACGCCGGGATGACGGTCATCCCCGCCAGCCGCGCGGGATGGCGGTGGCGGTCATCGACGACATCGCGGATCCAGATCGCCTCGATCTGCCGTGGGAAACGCTGGCGAATCGCACGGTAGATCTCCGGATCCTGCTCACCGGAGTCGCCGACGAGGATGAAGCGACGCGCGGGAAACTGGCCGATGATCGCGCCGATCTGCGCACGCTTCTGCGCCCGCGTCGCCTCGCCGCCCGCCAGGCGCGCGAGATCCTGCCACGCACCCGCCGTGAGCAGATTCTTGCGGACACTTTTCAGGTGGAAGGAGCCCGCGGGATAGCCGGCCGCCGTGATGAAGTCCGCGAGCGGCCGATAGAGCGCCCAGGGGCTGCCGGAGACATAATGAAACGCCGTCGCCGCGCCGAGCGCCCGGTAGCGTTGCGCCATCCCGGGCGCGACGACGAAGGGGCGGAAGAAGGTGTTCTCCAGCACCACCTCGCGCCCGGCGGGGATCCCCGTGATCTTGAGGGTATCGTCGATATCTGAAATCACGGAACGTCCCTGCGATGCCAGCAGGCGCACCCTGCCCTCCCCCTGGTGTCCCGATGAGCGCGTGCGCAGACGCAGCCAGCCCTGCGTGGATCCCTGGGCGCGCAGCAGTTCCTCGACCCGTGCGACGTCCAGTCGCACGGTGCCCTCGATCAGACCGTTGAGGTCGCTCGCCAGTGGCGTGCCGCGTGCATCCGCGACGCGGTAGGTCATCTGACGCGGATCCTCGTCGAACCCCAAGACGACCTGCTCCCCGGACTCGTCATCCGCGACCAGGTCGGATAAGCGGTCGTGAGCCCGCGCGATCTCGGCCGCCGAGCGCCGCTCGGGCCGCGCGACCAGGCGGGTGATCAGATCCGTGGTGAGCGACCGGGGCTCATGGACCCAGAGGCGCAGCGGGATCGCCCACTGCGCCCCGGCACGATAGCCATCGCTGGGGTAGATGGTGACGGCTTTGACGTCCTCCGCCCGCGGTGGTGCAACCCCGCCGAGCAGGAGTAGCAGGACCATGGTCACGGCTGCCAGATGCTGAATCATCCGGCCGCACGTCGCCTGATGGGCGCGTCCGGCTCGACGGATCCAGAGCTGGGGCGTTCTCTTGCCCATCAGCGTCTGTTCGGCAAGAACTTGATGAACCATTGGCCCCGTTTCTGCTCGAAGGCGATTGGCTCGCTCCAGTCGCGCGTGATGCGGCGAATGCCCCTCGCCTTCTTTCCCTCGATCCGAACGTCGACCAGAGACTCACCCACGAAGAGCGACGAGCTGACCGACCCACCGCCCAGCGTCGCCCGTTTCAACCGCTCCGCCTTGGCCGTGAACGTGGCGAGATCGGTCACGCATCCGAGGCAGGTCGCGATGGCGCCATTCAGGGCCTTCACCAAGTCGCGGTGACGCAGGGACTGCTGCAGCAGATCCGCTGGGGGCGTTGCGCCCGACGCAGCCCCCACCGATCCGGACATCATCCGCTGCGCGGAGTCTTGAAGCGCTTCAGCGCATGCCCTGACATGCTGCAACGCCTCGGCCGGAATACCATGCTCCAGACACAGGCTGGAAGAGGCGCCCTCCGGATCCGCTCCGAGCGGAATGCCCATTTTTGCTAACGGTTTCAAGTCGCTGCGATCCAGACACGCGAAAAAGGTTTCCCAATCTCCGCGCTCCATCGCCGCTTGCGCAGCCGCGAAGACGGCTTCCGGGCTGGTGCGTGACATGCCAGTGTTCCCCCTCTGTCGTGACGTCAGACGCCCCCAACCCGATGCGTCCTCACCCGAGCGGGCCGAGGACGCGCAGGGCGGGAAGCACCAGAATGCACATCGCGGCGATCCACCAGCCAGAGACCGGCATCCCCCGCCGCCTGGCAGACAAGCCGCGGATCCCCAGGCCAATGCCGACGATCAAGGCCACGAGCACGATCGCCAACGCGAGCAAGCCGCGCGTCCGGCAGTCAATGACCGACAGGGGCGTAACGGACAGGGCAACGACCGCCAGCGGGGCGAGCAATGGCAGAAGAATGTGCTGAGTCAACGGACGCATGAGTGGTGCCGATCAACGCGGTTAGGGCAGGAATCCAGTCGCTCAGTATAGTTCTTGGCGCCAAAGCCGATGACGTGGACGCGCGGCTAGATCCTGCAAACGGATCTGATCCAGGGTTTCATGGCGGAACAGATTCAGCCCCAGTTCCAGATCGGGGTGTGGCCGATACTGCAGCGCGATCTCGAGGGTGCGCAGACGCTCCGATTCCAATGCCGCGTTCGCCTGATAGATGGGCAACAACCCATTGCGCGTCTCAAGAAGCGTCGGAGCACGAAAGCCCTCGCCATAGAGCAGCTTCGCGGTCCATTCGGGCAGCGGTGTCCAGACGAGGACGGCGCGTGGGCTGACATGCGTTCCAACATCCGAGTCGTCGTCGAGGCGTGCGCCCCAGGTCAGCGACCACTTCGGGGCGATCAGCCATTCGTCCTGGAAATAGGCGGACAGCAGTCGGCCATGGCCGTCATCGTCAGATCCCGTTGCGGCCGCGGACAGCAACTGCGTCAACGCGCTGGCATAACCCGTGAGCGGGTCGCTCAGCGTGGTGCTGGTCGTGCCCATGCCAGACGCGACGGCATCCAATCCGCGCAGCTCCAGCGCGTCGAGCGCGTAGCGGACCTGCTCAACCTCGAGCCCCAGGGTGATGAAATGCCGAGCGCTCGCCGCATAGCGAAGATCCGAGCGCAGTCGCCAGGTCTCCTGCGCGGCATCCACTTAGAGCGTCAGCGCGAGCCGTTGGCTGAATCTGACCTTGCGCTCGAGCCGCCCTTCGACCGTCTCCAGCGTGCGCGTCCCGCTGGGATCGATGGCACTCAAGATTCCGGCACCAAGCCCCTGCGTGGTGCGCGAGAGCCGCAGCATGGCGCGCGTCTGACCGAATCGGGCATTCGCCAGCACGCCCAGATTGCGTTGGTCGGTGTTGACCGCGCTCGGTGCCAGCGAGAATCCGCTCCCGAGCACGGAATCGATCTGCGACAAGCGGTCGGCGCGAATCACGGGCGTAGGCCCGTCCGTCTCCATGACCTCGGCGCCAAGGACGATGTCGGTGGATGCGTTGCTGTTCCCAACCAGGAGGCGTCCGTCACCTGTGCGCTCCGAGCCGCCACTCAGCGTGATCTGCTGCTGGTCGACCCGCTTGCGCGTGATGACATTGACCACCCCGGAGAAGGCATCCGCGCCGAACACCGAGGAGCCCGGTCCACGCGTCACCTCGATCCGTTCGATGACGTCGATGGGGATGACGCCCAGGACGCTGAGCGGATTCCCCAGGATCAGATCCGATTGAGGCATCCCATCGAGCAGCACCAAGAGGTTACCAGAGCCGAGACTCGAGAAGCCGCGCACCAGGACGTTTGGCGCGTAATCATTGGTCAAGCCCAGATGGAATCCGGGCACCAACCGCAGCGCCTCGCCGACGCTGCGGAATCCGCCGTTACGGATGTCCTCGGCGGTGATGACGGTCGCGACCGCCGGGGCCGTGCGATAGAGGTGGGCGCGTCCGGTCGCGATGCTGACGGTTCTCTCCGAACCGAACAATTCCTCCGCGGAGGTCTGAGCCAGGGCGGAGCTGGAAAGTGCGCCCAGGGTGGCGAACAGGAGTCGTGTCATGGGTCTTCATCTCAGGGCGTGCCGCGATCAGCCTGCTCAGACTGCTCGATCAGCGTCACGATGGTCCCGATGAGCCGCTCCGGCCGCACTGGCTTGACCATCAGGTGGGCACCGAGGCGGGTGATGGCCGCCTGGAGGGGTGCCCGATCGTCGCTGGTGGTGCTGGCCTCGCCTCGGACCCTCTCGATGGCCAAGGCGGCCTCGCGCAGACTGCCAACCGCGATCGGAATCCAACGCAAACCGAGCGTTTCGGCCGACCGCTGCGCGCGCCTGACCAGGTCGTCCGGCACCGCTTGAAGGTGGATGAAATAGAGCGTCTCGGTGTTCGGAGACAGGGCTCGCAACTGCGCGAGCACCAGGGAGGGATCGACGAAGCGGGAGAGTCCATCGCGCGCCGCAGCGGGCAAGGTCCCGACCAGAATCGGCAAGACCCGGGCATTCGAAAAGGCCTGCTCGGCCGCGGCGTAGGCAGACCCACCGACGGCCACGACCTGACGGGGCGGGCGCGACCAGGACCGTGCATTCAGCGCATCGAGCGCACAGACGCCGATGTCCTGGCTCGTACCCTGTGCGAGTCCCTCGAAGAGCTGATTGACGACCTCTTCATAGGGCGGCGCCACCGCAGGATGGATGAGCATCAACGGGGCCTCCTGACACGCAGCGGCCGGCGCAGGCTGGGCCGCAGGCAGCCAGGCCAGCAGCAGAACCAGGACCCATCCGCCGGCAAGCGTCCAACCCTGCGCTGGCCTCGGCCGTGCAGCAGCGTTGCGGGCCACGCACACTGAGCGCCAAGCGTTCGGTCTTCCCGGTCGCAAGCGATGACGCAAGGGGTCCATGCAATGGCCTCTCCTCTTCCAGTGGATACCGCGACCATGGCGTTCAGTCGGTCCGATCGCCCGGTCAATCAGAGCGCCGATGACCCGGCGGCGCCGAGCGCGGCGCAGACGGCTTCAACGGCCGCCGGCAGGCGCCGTCCTACACGCTCAGCCGCCGCCAGATCGCCGGCTTCGAATGCCGCCTCTAGCGCTCGCAGCAGCGCTTCGAGCTGGGGTGTCGCCACCTGCCGAGCAACGCCGACCGCACCACGCGCCGCTTCTTGGCAGGCGGCGGTCTCGCTGCCATAACGCTGCACGTCGAGCAGCCGCCCGCCACGCGCCGGGTCGTCCAGCAAATCGAGCAGACCGATCAGCATCCGGTCGCGGACGTCGGCGCGCCCACCCGCGCGGGCGAGCGCCAGGTCTGGGTCGTAGACGGTCGTGATGGCTGCGGTAATCATGACGGGATGCCTCCTCCGGGCTCGTCATCGACGATGCCGAGCTCGCGACATAGCCGATAGATCCGGATCGGCGTGTCGACACCCAAAAGCGTCTTGATCTCGGCGATCTTCTTGTCGACGTACTTCTTGGTGATGGGCAGCGTCGCGGCGATCTCGGCGG
The DNA here is from genome assembly GCF_016583565.1 of Thiocystis violacea. Classification (GTDB taxonomy): domain Bacteria; phylum Pseudomonadota; class Gammaproteobacteria; order Chromatiales; family Chromatiaceae; genus Thiorhodococcus; species Thiorhodococcus violaceus_A. The sequence goes on from NZ_NRRF01000038.1 coordinate 38,389, forward strand.
GCGAATGCCCCTCGAGCAGGAGGCGCAGGACATCGCCGCGGCGCCCCGCCAGCAGCTGCGAGCGGACCTCGGCCTCGGCGCCCGCGATGTGCATGTGCAGCCGCGCCTGAAGCATCGGCTCGACATAGCGCCCACCCAGGGCGACGGTGCGCACCGCCCGCCACAACTCCTCCGGCAAGACCCCCTTGCCCAGATACCCCGCCGCGCCGGCATCCAGACAGGCGCGCACGAGGTCGGGCTGGGCGTGAACGCTGAGACAGATGACGCGCACGTCGGTCCATTGGCGCTGGAGCGCGGCGATGGTGTCAGCGCCGCCGAGGGTGCAGAGCAGGCCGTCGCGGTCCGGCATGCGCAGATCCAGGAGCACCACGTCCGGCTGCAAGGCCCGTGTGTCACGCAGCATCTCGCTGCGTGTGGCGCAGGCGCTGACGACCTCCACGGCGGCACCCGCCACCTGCGGCAGCAGCTCGGCGACAGCCGTGCGCAGGAGGGTCTCGTCCTCCGCGATCAGGACCCGAACGGGAGCCCTGATCAGGCGCTCTGGCGGTTCGTGCAGCGCGCCCTGCTCAGGCAAGACGCGGTCGCGGTGTGGATCGCAACAGGCCATTAACTGGCAAAAACCACTGTTCATTGAATGGATGAACTCCCTCGTTTGCGGGCTTGTGGTCAACATAGCGAGGGAGACTAATGCGACAAGGCGTCAAAGACGCCAATGTGATCGAGCGCGTGCAAGCGGCGTCATAGACGCCAGTCTCGCCGGTGCGACGCAAGGAGGCGTCAAAGACGCCTGTTCAAGCCGCTCACGCGTGGCTCTCGACACCCATCAGTCCGAGCAGCAGAATGAGGCTCGCTCATCAAATCCGTCAGGAGTCACAGATGGCATCAACTCAGATCGACATTCCGCAGGACATCCTGGACTCCGCCCGTTTGTCACCGGACCAGCTCAAACAGGAGCTTGCCATCAGTCTCTATGTGCAACGGCGGCTTTCGATCGGGAAGGCGAGAGAACTGGCTGGGATGTCACTGTGGCGGTTTCGGCAATTACTGGCGTCGCGGGAGTTACCCGCTCACTACGACGAGGCGGATCTGTTCGAGGACCTGGACACCTTATCCAACTGGGACCGCTCGGCGTCATGAGGCGAGTGGTCAGCAACACCTCGCCGCGATCGGCCAACTCGATCTACTGCACAGGCTGTTCGGTCGTGTCGAAATCGCCCATGCGGTCTGGGATGAGTTGAACGCCAACGGTCGTTCCTGGCCCGGTCGCGATGAGGTTGCACAGGCGTCCTGGATCATTCGCCAGGCACCCAACAACCAGGCGCTGATGCGCGCCTTGCAGCGGGATCTCGACCGGGGCGAATCCGCGAGCATCGCACTCGCGGTCGAACTGGGCGCCGATCTCATCCTGCTGGACGAGCAGGACGGACGTCGACTTGCACAGCAACAGGGATTGACGCCCATGGGCGTGGTCGGGGTTCTGCTGCTGGCGAAGCGACGCGGTTTGTTGCCAGCCATCCGGCCGAGTCTCGATGCGCTGAGAACCGATGCCGGCTTCTGGCTGGGTGATTCAGTGTATCGGCTCGCGCTTCAGAAGGCGCGTGAATCGTCTTGAAGCCCAGTGCCAGGGCGGCATCCAGTCATCAGGACTTTAGTCAACAAAAGCCTATCGAGGTCAGACATGAAGCACACCACAGAGATCAAAGGCTACCCTGGAACCCACGAGTAGCTCGCCGAAGCGATTGGCGACCTGTTCTACGACTCGCTGGCGGATTTTCTGCATGCGCTCGCGTCCAAAATCGAACTTGACGCGGCCAAGGACCAAGCGCGCAGTTCCGGTGACAGTTTACTTAACTCTAGGAATCCGCTTGAAGCGCTGGCAGTTCCGGTGACAGTTTACTTAACTCTAGGAATCCGCTTGAAGCGCTGAAAATAAGACGATTCTGTGTGTCCGCTATGCGTCGGTAGCTCGAACTCAAACTCCGCCCTGCCTCTGAACGCTCCCCGCGTGCAAGAGTCACCGCCGTCATTCGCGAGAGATAAAGCCAGCGCGGATGACGCTCAGAACGAGGCGGAATCGCGTGAGCGACAACACGACGGACTCACAGTTGTTTGGGCAGATGCGTGATGCCGGTGCCGATCAGGCGCACGGCGATCAGGGTCAGAAGAGGTATGACGAAGGGATGCAGGGGCAGCGGGAGCAATAGGACCAACAGCAGGAGCCCAACCACCAGCGTTAGACCGGTCTGACTCGCCTGGCGGGCAACCGGGCTCGGGTAGTCGAAGCCCAATTGACGGATCCGCCAGCGCCAGTGGCCCTCAAGCACGCCGGCGACGAGCAGCAGCCCGAGCGCCGGCGCCCAGGCCGTAAGCAGGGCGGCGCGCAGACAGGCCAGTTCAACCAGCAGGCGGACGGCCTTCGAGCGCTCGAGGAGCCAGTCCGGATCGACCCCATCGATCAGGACGGATCCTTGACGATCGGCGTGCATCGACTGGCCCGCGATCAACGTGTCGTCCTGGTTCCTTTGCATCGCGGACCAGCGTCGTGCCAAATCTGAGACCGCCACGGCGCTCCGCTCACCGAGCGCCTGTCGAGACCAGGCCCGCTCCAGCGTCGCGACCTGCTCCAGCCACCCCGTCGGCACTCATCACACGATCCTGATCAGACCGACCAGCAGCAGGAGCAGCACGGCAACCCACCCGCACCGACAGGGCTTCGCGCAGGGTCTAGACGGTCGTCGACCAACCCAATCGACAGGCAAACGAGTCGAGCAGGCGATCCCCTGACTGGGTCTGTCCCGACTTGCGCCGGCACCGAGTTTGGCCTAATTTGGTCCAATTAGGCCATTACCTCGGGGTTCCGCATGCAAAGCCTTTCCGCCCACGACGCCAAGGCCCGCTTCGGCCACTTGCTGGATACCGCTCGGCGCGAGCCGGTCGTCATCGAGCGCCACGGGCGCGCCGTCGCTGTCGTCCTTTCAAAGGAAGAGTACGACGAGCTGAACGCCATCAAGCTTCGGCAACTCCGCGCCGAGATCACGGCGGGGATCGCGGATCTCGAACGGGGTGCCTACACCGAGTACAGGACTGACGAGCTTCCCACGCTCGCCGGACAGATCAAGGCCGCTGGCCGCGAGCGACTCGCGAAAAAGTGACCTACCGGCTAGCGGGACGCGCGCAAGCGGATCTCGCCGAGATCTGGGACTATTCCGCCCAGCAATGGAGCCTCGATCAGGCCGATCGGTACATTGATGCCCTGGTCACCCGTTTCCTTTGGCTCAGCGAGAACGCCACCTTGTGGCAGCCCCGGCCCGATCTCGTTGAAGGACTCTACAGTTATCCGCAGCAAAGCCACGTGATCTATTTTCGACGCGGCGCCGATGCGCCAGCGTTGATCGAGATCGTCCGCGTGCTGCATGGCCGGATGGAGCCAGCCAAGCACGTCCGGTGAGACGCTCGACGCCGCCGCGCATTGAGCGGATGCCAGGTTCAAGTGCTCGGTCGTGACGGGGGCGAGTCGCATCCGTGCGGCGGCAAAGAGGCTCTCGGACGGAGTGGGACATCAAACGCGCAGTGGCGGCTGTGCTTTGGAACTGACCATCAATTGTTTCCCGCTTTCGCGGATGACGAAGCTGGAGCTTCGTCACCAGGCTCGAATCGGGACGTAGAAAATGGACAGTTCCTTTGTGTGGCGAGATGGCGATGCGATCAATGTCGAGATCGTGGACGATCGCTGAGGAGACCCAGCCATGACACCTACCAACGCGATGCGCCCGGTGCATCCAGGTGAGATTTTGCGCGAGGACTTTCTCGCCCCCTTGGGCATGAGCGTGAACGCCTTGGCCGTGGCGCTGCGCGTGCCGGCGACGCGACCGGGCAGCGGATCAGCGACCAATGACGCCCCGGAAGCGTGCCCACCGCTCCTGCTTCTATGCTGAGACGAACCGGATTCGGCTCCAGCAGGCCAACCCCGAGGTCGCACCGCTCGTGCTCAGCCCTGGTGAGATTCAGATCCTTGGCGTGGTCACTGGTCTGGTGCGGATGGGCGGATGAGCGAACCGATCAAGCCGCAGAGCCGCGACGAAGCGGTGTGCGGTGACGGTTCCCTGCCCGGCCCATTATTATGCAGCGCCCAGCCACTGTTGCGAGCCACGTCATGAGCGCTTCACTTCTGGTCAAGTTTCGCCTCTTGACCACTATCAAGCGTCGACGTCGACAGGGCATCCGTGCCCACGTCACGAGGACACCGGCATGCGCCAACCGCGTTCAATCATCCGCGCTCTTACGATCTCCATGTGCCGCGCGCTGTTCATTGATGAGGACTTAGCCGATTGGCTGCGCTCACGCTATGCTGAACAGGCGCGGGCGGCTGCCACGCCAAGAGGAACGAGCGCATGCTTTACAAGCGACCAGGCAGCCGTCACTGGTGGACGCGATTCACCCCACCAGGACAAAAGGAGATACGCCGCTCTACTGGCACGGAAGACAAGAAAGCGGCCGAAGAGTACGAAGCAAAGCTAAAACAGGAGTTGTGGCGACAAGGCCGGATGGATGAAAAACCACGCCGGCTTTGGGAGCAAGCGGTGGTGCGCTGGGTCGAGGAAACCGACTACAAGGCCAGCATCAGGACGACCTCTGTCATCTGCGCTGGCTCGATGGGCAACTGGCCGGATGCTACCTCGACAAAATCGACGTCGACCGCATCGATGGCATCATCGCGTCTCGTAAAGCCGGCGGTGCAAGTAACGCGACCGTCAATCGAACCCTGGCCTTGCTGAGGGCCATCGTCCGCCGCGCAGAGCGCAAATGGCGATGGCTAGGGCTAGGGCTAGAGAGGGCGCCTGCGATCTGTCTGTTACCCGAGCCACGCCAGCGGATCCGTTGGCTGACCCGCGAAGAAGCCGAGCGTTTGACCACCGAACTGCCCGAGCACCTGGCGGACATGGTCCGGTTCAGTCTCGCCACGGGATTGCGCGAGGCCAATGTCACCGGCCTATGCTGGAGCCAGGTGGACCTAGAGCGGAAAGTCGCGTGGATTCATCCCGACCAAGCGAAAGCGAGACGGGCGATCGGCGTGCCGCTCAACAACGACGCCGTGTGCGTGCTTCGCCGCTGGCAAGGTCGACACCCGGAGCGGGTGTTCGCTTACGCCAAGCCCAGAAAGGGGCTCGCGCCGGAGTGGGTGCCCATCGCCGAGGCCAACAGCGCGGCTTGGTACAAAGCGCTCAAGCGGGCCGGGATCGAGAACTTCCGCTGGCACGATCTGCGGCACACCTGGGCATCCTGGCATGTCCAGAACGGGACGCCGCTGCACGTCCTGCAGGAACTCGGGGGCTGGGCTTCCTTTGCGATGGTCCAGCGCTATGCTCACCTTTCGCCGGAGCATCTGGCTGAGCACGCGGCCAGAATCGAGACAGGCCTCCGGACAGTGGAGGAGATTCGCACAATTTCCGGCACAGCCATCAAAAATGGAAGTGGAACAAACGGCCAAAAAGGCCGCTAAATTACTGTTCCAAATAGATAAATATGGAGCTGGCGGACGGATTCGAACCCCCGACCTGCTGATTACAAATCAGCTGCTCTACCAACTGAGCTACGCCAGCGTGGAAGGCGTGAGACCAATCGCTAAGGCGATCATCCCAAGGCTGCGAGTATAGCGCGAAGACGCGAGCCTGCTCAATGCGAGAAGGTTTTCGTTTCGGGTTTTCGACGTGTCGAGTCGGGCTTGCCTTTACTGCTTCGCGCTCAGGCCATAGTCTCCCGTTTTATCGAACTGACTGCCAACGAAGGACAGAGATCCATGAGCCTCATTCAACCGACTCGGATGGCGTTCGACGACCGGGAGCTGACGGCCGCCCGTGCCGAGCTGGTCGCCGCGTTGCGCGCGTTCCTGCCAGAGGACTCTGTGCTGAGGCGCGAGGAGGAGTTGCAGCCGTACGAGTGCGACGGGCTCTCCGCCTATCGGCAACTGCCGCTGCTGGTCGTGCTTCCACGCACGGTCGAGGAGGTGCAGCGCGTGCTCAGGCTCTGTGCCGCGCGTGACATGCCCGTGGTAGCGCGCGGCGCGGGGACCGGGCTGTCGGGCGGCGCCCTGCCCCTGGGCAACGGCATCGTGCTCAGCCTGGCACGGTTCAACCGTATCCTCGCGCTGGATCCAGTGGCACGCACCGCGCGCGTTCAGCCTGGTGTACGCAACCTGGCCATCACCGAGGCGGCCATGATGCATGGCCTCTACTACGCGCCAGATCCCTCCAGCCAGATCGCCTGCACCATCGGGGGTAATGTCGCGGAGAACTCGGGCGGGGTGCATTGCCTCAAGTACGGGCTCACCGTCCACAACGTGCTCTCCGTGACCTTCGTGACCATGGAGGGCGAGCTGGTCGAGCTGGGCTCCGACGCGCTGGACTCGGCCGGCTATGACCTGCTGGCACTCTATATCGGCTCCGAAGGCATGCTGGGCGTCACGGTGGAGGTCACCGTCAAGCTGCTGCCGGTGCCGGAGCGCGCCCAGGCCCTGCTGGCGGCCTATGACGATGTGGAGAAGGCCGGCCAGGCGGTCGGCGCGATCATTGCCGCCGGCATCATCCCGGCCGGTCTGGAGATGATGGACGGACCCGCCATCCAGGCCGCCGAGGACTTCGTCCACGCGGGCTATCCGACCGATGCGGCGGCGATCCTGATCTGCGAACTGGATGGAACCAACCAGGAGGTCTCCGAGCAAATCATGCAGGTTCGCAGCCTGCTTCTGGAGAGCGGCGCGACCGAGGTGCGGACCTCACGGAACGACGCCGAACGCATCCGTTTCTGGCAGGGCCGCAAGGCCGCCTTCCCGGCGGTCGGACGGATCTCGCCGGACTACTACTGCATGGACGGGACCATTCCGCGGCGTGCGCTGCCCGAAGTGCTGCGAAGAACGGCCGAGCTATCCGAGGAGTATGGCCTGCTCGTCGCCAACGTCTTCCACGCGGGCGACGGGAACATGCACCCCCTCATCCTCTTCGACGCCAACAAGCCCGGCGAACTGGAGCGCACCGAAGAACTCGGTGGCCGCATCCTGGAGTTGTGCGTGGAGGTCGGCGGCACCATCACGGGCGAGCACGGCGTTGGCGTCGAGAAGATCAACCAGATGTGCGTGCAGTTCTCCCCGGAGGAGCTGCGCCAGTTCCATGCGCTCAAAGAGGCGTTCGACCCCAAGGCGTTGCTCAATCCCGGTAAGGGCGTTCCGACCCCGCGGCGCTGCTCGGAGTATCGCCAGCTGCCGGACCGAACGCATCGGCATTGACCCCCGCCAGACGCCAACCATCGCCGCGAATCCCCTGACTGGCGACCGCTGCTTGCTTTAGGATGAGGGGCTGGCACCCATGCCCCTTTGAGCTAGAGCGCAATGAGCAACCCCGATCGCTTGATCAACCCGGACGCCGCGTCCGACGACAAGGCCATGGACCGCGCGATTCGTCCGCGCCAGCTGGCGGACTATGTCGGGCAACCGGCGGTGCGTGAGCAGATGGAGATCTTCATCGGCGCGGCGCGCGCGCGCAAGGAAGCGCTCGATCACGTCCTCATCTTCGGACCACCCGGTCTCGGCAAGACGACGCTGTCCCACATCATCGCGCACGAAATGCAGGTCAATCTGCGCCAGACATCTGGACCCGTGCTCGAGAAACCCGGCGACCTGGCCGCCCTGCTGACCAATCTTGAGGCGGGCGACGTGCTCTTCGTCGATGAGATCCATCGCCTGAGCCCCGTGGTCGAGGAGGTCCTCTACCCCGCGATGGAAGACTTCCAGCTCGACATCATGATCGGCGAAGGGCCGGCGGCACGCTCCATCAAGCTGGACATCCCGCCCTTCACCCTCGTCGGCGCCACCACGCGCGCGGGGCTCCTGACCTCTCCGCTGCGCGACCGATTCGGCATCGTGCAGCGGCTGGAGTACTACTGCGCCGAGGATCTCACGCACATCGTCAAGCGCTCCGCCCAAATCCTGGCCATCGAGACCGAACCGACGGGCGCGGCGGAGATCGCCCGGCGCTCCCGCGGCACGCCGCGGATCGCCAACCGACTGCTGCGTCGGGTGCGGGACTATGCGCAGGTGCGCGCCGACGGGCGCATCACCGCCGAGGTGGCGGACAAGGCGCTGTCGATGCTGAAGGTGGACGCCCAGGGATTCGATCACATGGACCGGCGCCTGCTGGAGGCGGTGATCGAGAAGTTCGACGGTGGACCCGTCGGGGTGGAGAGCCTGGCGGCGGCGATCGGCGAGGAGCGCGGAACCATCGAGGATGTACTGGAACCCTTCCTGATCCAGCAGGGCTATCTGATGCGCACGCCGCGCGGTCGCATGGCCACTCAGTCGGCCTACCTGCACTTCGGGTTCAAACGGCCCACATCAATGGCGAATGGCGCGACAGCCGATCTCTTGGATGCGGCTGGCGAATGAGGTCGACGTCATCCGGGCTGGCAGCCACACCAGATCGGACATTCCGCACCCCGTGACAGCACCGATGTCGTATTTTTCAGCGGCATCGATTCAGCAGCACGGGGATGGGTGGATAAAGTGCTCCTCTGGTACCTTGAGCGCGCGTAAGAACGCCTGCTGGGT
>NZ_NRRF01000039.1 GCF_016583565.1 Thiocystis violacea
AGGTGCAGCGCTTCTTTGTCCAGGCATTACAACTCGATGACTTCACCCTCCAGTTGGAGGGCGCAGAGCCTGATTCTATGGAGGCATGAGACCGTCACTATGGCGAATTTCAACTCCGAAACGTGAGTTCATCAAATACCATTCGGCCATTATGATCGGCATTTTCACAATCAGTATCATCAGGGGCGTTCCCTCTTGTTGTATCTAGCCTTACAAAACCATCGTTTACCGATATCTCTGGTTTTGTGACTGGCCCCCCTTCAGTTGACAGATCGATTCTCACAAAAGAAGAGTTATTATATTGCAATCCTTCCACATTTACTGTTAACTGATTACCTGAAAATGTTACGTCATTTTCTGCTAAGTCAATAGTTGTCGCATCATGATCGATCGCGGCGCCCGTGATCGTTGCGATTATTCCGCTGTCGAAAGTAAATACATAACCATTTTGGTACCCGGCGGTGTATCCTGCGGATGGGCAATTTTCAAAACCGATTTCTATATAGTTGTCTCCTACATTGATAGATACATCGACCACGTAAAAATTGTCCCCCTCGACATCCAATTCGGCTACACTTGGGAACTCGATATTAGTTGCGTCGACAACTGCTGTTGTCAGAAATCCTATTGTTTCTATTGAGCTTGATTGCGTTGCTTGATATATAACCTGCAGACTCAGCTCTGTACCTAGCAATCCCGCTTGAGTCGATTGGACCAGCGAGAAGAATAGAAGCAATGTTGATATTGATTTTGACATTCTTTTACTCCTAAAATGGATGGAGATTCGTATTGCCTAACGTTAAGCTAAGCAGCCCCTGGCAGGGCAAAAAAAACAGCTCCGAGATTTCGGCTAGCAGCGCCGAGGTTAATGGGGTCTGCTTGAGCGCCTGGTTGAACATCGCTCCGGGCTTTGGAGCGCACTGTATTCCTTAGATAGGAAATTTGACCGCGGACGCTGACCCGATGAAACAGGGCACGCCCACAGGTGGGGCACTCGCGAACGCGCGGCTCCGCTGGGAGCGTTGTTTCCTCGACCACGCCGAGATGATCGCGCACCTGCTGACGCTTGGTGGCCGCGCCCGCGGCATAGAGTCCGTAATAGCGCACATGGTGCTGCCCCTTGACCGGCACGTGCCAGAGTACGCGGTCGATGAACTGCGTTTGGGAGAGCGCCAGGGTCTTTTCGATGTTGTCGTGATGATCGCGATAGCAAAAGGTGACACGATCCGACGTGGCCGAGACGATGCGATGATCTTTGATAGGACCACCGCGTAGGTAGCGCGACAGGTAGTTGGCGACCCCATAACCATGACGATAGCCCCCCTGGATGCGCACGTTCCAGTCTTTGCGCGCGATCGTTCGCAACACCTGTGTCCAGCGCTCCGGCGTCCAGTCCGGGGGCAGCGTGAGGTCACCGGCGGCGTAGGCGTCATTGAGCCAGGTGAGCCATTTGCCGCGGAACTTGGCCTTGATGACCGCGACAGGGAGAAGATAGTCGTTCTTGACCGTGCGCCACGCGCCATCGCGATCCAAGCCGCCTCCCGTGACCAGGACATGCACATGCGGGTGAATGCTCAACGTGCGCCCCCAGGTGTGCAACGCGCTGAGCAGACCGACCTCGGCTCCGAGGTACTTTTCATCGCTCAGCAACTCCTTCAAGGTCTCCGCCGATGCCTTGAACAGATGATCGCTGCACCATTCACGATTGTATTGCCACAGTGCATTAAGATCATGCGGAAGGGTGAAGACGACATGATAGTGGTCGCAGGGAAGCAGTCGCGCTTGCGTACGCTCCAGCCAATCATGGGTCAGGGCGCCATGGCAGCGTGGACAACTGCGATGACGGCAAGAATGATTCTGTTGCTCGGTATGGCCGTCGTTCAGACAGATCCATTCTTCATAGCCGAGCGCTTCACTTTGGCAGAGCATAATCGCTTGCGCGGCGCGGGTTTGATCGGCACTCAATCCGTGATTTTCGTGATAGGATTTAAAGCCGTCTCTGAAGATGTTTTGTAATGTCGCCTCCATGTGATTCATCCCCCTTTTTTTATGAGCGTATCGTCGCGCCGAGTTATAAATGAAACTTCTGGCTGATGAAGTGGCCTCTTTTTCCTTCTATTTGTTCAACGTGTTCTAGGTTGTAGCGGGCCACTTCTGTTCTAGACTGAAAGCAGCCTAGCCCAAGGGTAGCCTAAACGTGTCTACTTTCAACCCGCCTCGTCGACGTCGCGAAGACGGCGCTCCCTCCAACTGGGATCGGTACCTGGAGCTGTTGGTCCGCCGTGAGGTGCCGCAGAAATTCCACCGGTGGTATGTGCAACGCGTGGAGGAGTTTCTGAAGGTCGCGAAGCCGACGGCCTTGTCGACCTTAACTGCCACGGAGATTACGGCCTATTTGCAGCAGGTATCGGGTCGGGCGGATCTCGCCGATTGGCAGGTGCGGCAGATTGTCGATGCGCTTCAGCTGCTCTTGGTTGATCTCGCGCAAACGAAAGGCGGAAAAGATGTCGACTGGGCCTATTGGCGAGCGGCGCAGCGAAGGTTGGAGTCGGCGCATGCGACGGTTGTGCGCGAGCAGCCGCTTGACGCTGGATCTGGCGCGAGCGGTCGGGATGCCGGCCCACGTTTTGCGCGTTCCGCGGAGACGTTTCCCATTCTCGAGGAGTTGGCCCGAACGATCCGGGCGATGCAGTATTCGATTCGCACGGAGCAGTCCTACGTGGACTGGTGCCACCGTTTCCTTGTCTATTGCGGTGACCGGGAGCTGGATGCCTTGGGCGTGGAGGATGTGCAGCGTTTTCTGAGCCATTTGGCCGTGGAACGCTCGGTGGCGGCCAAGACGCAGGGGCTCGCTTACAACTCGGTCGCCTTCCTGTTCGCGCAGGTTCTGGAGCGGCCGCTTGAGGATGTGCGTTTCGCTCGGACGAAGCGTCAGACGCGCTTGCCGGTGGTGCTGACTCGGGATGAGGTGCGCGCCTTGCTCGCCCGGATGGATGGCAGCTTGGGTCTGCTAGCGCGGCTCTTGTACGGGACCGGGATGCGGCTGATGGAGGGGATTCGGCTGCGGGTGGCCGATGCGGATTTCGGCAATGGCCATATCCTGGTGCGCAACGGCAAGGGTGGAAAGGATCGGGTCGTGCCCTTGCCTGAGACCCTGCGCGGCCCTCTCGAAAGTCACCTACACGAGATCAAGGCGCGCCATCAATCCGACCTGGATGCTGGTGTCGGATCGGTCTATCTGCCATCGGCTCTGGCCCGGAAGTACCCGAACGCGGCGAAGGAGTGGATCTGGCAGTTCGTGTTTCCGAGCGTCCGGCTCTCGCAGGATCCGGCCTCCGGGCAGGTGCGGCGGCACCATCTTCACGAATCCTCGCTGCAACGGGCCATCAAGCTGGCCGGTCAGGAGGCGGGGATCGCGAAGCGGGTCAACTCACATGCGCTGCGGCATTCTTTCGCGACCCATCTTCTCGAGGACGGCTACGACATCCGCACCGTTCAGGAACTGCTCGGTCACGCGGATGTGTCGACGACCATGATCTATACGCATGTGATGAATCGGCCGGGCGTGCTGCCGGTGAAGAGTCCGGCGGATCGGCTCTGAGCCGGGCCTGGCGATCGGTTCAGACGCAGGCTTGGCGCTCGGACTTGGGTCGCTCTGCGCTTCGGGTAAGAGGCCGCGGGGCGAACTCGGCGGGCCGCATCCTTTCGGATGCCGGCGCCGCTTGCGTCCCTTCGGGGGCATTCATGATCGCCCAGGTACGCTGACGAGGGGGCGCGGCATTGGCTGCGGCGCATGCCCGGTCGCGGCGGGGGCGCCGCTCCCACAGGGCTGTGCCCGCAACCTAGGCCCAGAGGTCAGGGCCTTGGTCATCGGTTGGACCGGTAGGGTGGACGAGCGAGAGCGAAGTCCACTGAACCCCGCGCCGTTGTTGGTGGACTGCGCTGCGCTTGTCCACCCGACCGAAGACGACTGGTCCGAAGGATGATCGACGCCGAGGTCAGCTCCCAGCGGATGGGCGCCTCAGCTGCCGCGATTGGCGCGCTTGCGCTCGTGCTCCTTGAGGTAGCGCTTGCGCACGCGGATGCCGCTTGGGGTGATCTCGACCAGCTCGTCGTCCTCGATGAACTCCAGTGCCTGTTCTAGGGTGAACTTCACCGGCGGGGTCAGCAGGATGTTCTCGTCCGAGCCGGCGGCGCGGATGTTGGTGAGCTGTTTGGCCTTGAGCGGATTGACGGTGAGGTCGTTGTCGCGCGAGTGGATGCCGACGATCTGGCCCTCGTAGACCTCCTCGCCTGGGGAGACCATCATGCGGCCGCGATCCTGCAGGTTGAACAGGGCGTAGCCGAGCGCCTTGCCGGTGCCGTTGGAGATGAGCGCGCCATTGCGCCGCGGGGCGATGCCGCCCATGTTGGCGGGGCGGTAGCGGTCGAAGACGTGATACTTGAGGCCGGTGCCGGAGGTCAGCGACATGAACTCGGTCTGGAAGCCGATGAGCCCGCGCGAGGGGATCTCGTAGTCGAGCCGCACGCGGCCCTTGCCGTCTGGGACCATGTCCTTGAGCTCGCCGCGGCGCTCGCCGAGCGCCTGCATGATGGCGCCCTGGGAGGTCTCGTCCAGGTCGACGGTGAGCTGCTCATAGGGCTCGCAGATCTGGCCGTCGATCTCGCGGAAGATGACCTCGGGGCGCGAGACGGCCAGCTCGAAGCCCTCGCGGCGCATGTTCTCCAGGAGGATGGAGAGATGCAGCTCGCCGCGTCCGGAGACGCGGAATTTCTCTGGGTCGTTGCCCTCTTCCACGCGCAGGGCGACGTTGTGGATGAGTTCGCGCTCCAGCCGGTCCTTGAGCTGGCGCGAGGTCAGATACTTGCCGTCCTTGCCGGCGAAGGGCGAGGTGTTGACCTGGAAGGTCATGGTCACGGTCGGTTCGTCGACGGTCAGGGCCGGCAGCGCGTGGACATGATCCGGGTCGCACAGGGTGTCCGAAACATTGGGGGCGTCGATTCCGGTCAGGGCGACGATGTCGCCGGCCGTGGCCGATGGAACCTCATAGCGATCCAGTCCCAGGTAGCCGTAGACCAGCCCGATCTTGGCCTTGTAGCGCGAGCCGTCGCGCTTGACGACGACGACCTGCTGATTGGGGCGCACGCTGCCGTGGCGGATCCGGCCGACCGCGATGGCGCCGACGAAGGAGCTGTAGTTCAGCGTCGAGACCTGCATCTGGAAGGGCGACTCCGGATCGACCTCGGGGGCGGGGCAGTGCTTGACGATGGCCTCGAACAGCGGCGTCATGTCGCCTTCGCGGACATCGTCGGCCAATCCCGCGTAGCCGTTGATGGCGGAGGCATAGACGATGGGGAAGTCGAGCTGCTCATCCGTCGCGCCGAGCCGGTCGAAGAGGTCGAAGACTTGGTCGATGACCCAATCGGGGCGGGCGCCCGGGCGGTCGATCTTGTTGATGACGACGATCGGTCGCAGCCCGTGCGCGAAGGCCTTGCTAGTGACGAAGCGCGTCTGCGGCATCGGGCCTTCCTGCGCGTCGACCAGCAGGAGCACGGAGTCCACCATGGAGAGCACGCGCTCCACCTCGCCGCCGAAGTCGGCGTGGCCGGGGGTGTCGACGATGTTGATGCGGTAGTCGTTCCAGCGGATGGAGGTGTTCTTGGAGAGGATGGTGATCCCGCGCTCCTTCTCCAGGGCGTTGGAGTCCATGACCCGCTCGACTGGGCCGAAACGGTCGCCCAGAGTGCCGGACTGCTGCAGGAGCTTGTCCACCAGCGTGGTCTTGCCATGATCGACGTGGGCGATGATGGCGATGTTGCGAAGGGTCTCGATCACGGGGAAGGCTCCGGGCAGTCGCGAAAAAGGCTTGGGGGGAAATCGGGTCGATGGTCGGTCCTTGGCCTGACGCCGACGCGATGCATGCAGAGACTGGCCAACACGCAAGTATATACCCTTCGCGCGACGACCGGATGAACTTGCGTGCGTCGGCAGTCGTTGACTGGTGAAATCTCCGATAGAACAACCTGTCTTGGCTGCCGCGCTACCCGCTCAGCGGCTGTCGCGGAGAAGATCCGCCGCCGCGGGGGCGCATCGACTGACAGTTGGCGTTCAAACTTTCGACCGCTTATCGTCATATCTCCGCAACGCAATGCCATCCAAGTGATTTTCCAAGATGCCCACAGAGCCTGTGGATAAGTCTGTGGAGAACATTTGAGCAAGTGCGCCGAGCGCGCGTGGCGACTGGCTCGAGAACAGATTGCACAAATTTTGATCGCTGAAAAAAAGGCTTTTGTTTCAGCCTGTTGCTGCGGCGTGTTTTCTCGCCGCACGGGTCGGGCGCGATGCCTCCACGCCTGGACCGCCGGGTCTTGACACTTGTGAACAAATCGCTTCTGAACGAAGCGGGCGTGACGCGATGCTGCGGCGGGCCTGATCGGGATCCGGGATGCCGTCTGCGCTGGGCCGGCCCTGGCAGGCGGCTTCGCCTCAAGGGTTTGCCGAATAGACCCATAAATCAATGTAATCAGGTATTTGCCCAGGGTTGCGCTCGCCTCGGAAAAGGCACAGCATAGCCACGCGATAACAACGGACCGCGGAGCTCACCGCGGCGCATTCACGACGATTGGCGCCCAGCCACTTCATCCACCGCCATCCCCGGGACAGAGAAGTACAAGAGCATGACGCCCACCGATCTCAATGCCGTTCGCGAGCACATCGCCTCACGCATCATTGGCCAGCAACCCTTCATCGACAGCATGCTCGTCTGCCTGTTGAGCGACGGTCATCTGCTGGTCGAGGGCATGCCGGGGCTGGCCAAGACCACCGCCGTCAAGGCCCTGGCCGAGTCGCTGGAAGGCGACTTCCACCGCATCCAGTTCACCCCGGATCTCTTGCCGTCGGACCTCATCGGCACGGATATCTACCGCCACGAGAAGGGCGAGTTCGAGTTCCGCCAAGGGCCGCTGTTCCACAACATGCTGCTCGCGGACGAGGTCAACCGTGCCCCGGCCAAGGTGCAATCGGCGCTCCTGGAGGCGATGGCGGAGCACCAGATCACGGTCGGTCAGAAGACCTATCCACTGCCGCAGCTGTTCATGGTCCTGGCGACGCAGAACCCGGTGGAGCAGGAGGGCACCTATCACCTGCCAGAGGCGCAGCTCGACCGCTTCCTCATGCAGGCGGTGGTGACCTACCCGACCCGTGACGAGGAGCTGAAGATCCTCGAGCTGGACAGCCAGCAACAGCAGCACAGCTATGCCCCGCCGGCCAAGCGGCTGAGCCAGGCGGAGCTGTTCGCCATGCGCCGGGACGTCGCCAATCTCTACCTCGACCCCAAGCTGCATCACTACATCGTCGATCTGGTGCAGGCGACGCGTCAGCCGAAGCTCTACGACAAGGACCTCGGCCGCTGGTGCCGCTTCGGCGCCTCGCCGCGCGCCAGTATCGCCCTGGCGCGCTGCGCCCGCGCCCGCGCCTGGATGGACGGGGACCCCTTCGTCGCACCCCATCACATCCAGGCCGTGGCGCCCGAGATCCTGCGTCACCGCCTCCTGCTGACCTTCGAGGCCGAGGCCGAGGGCGTGACCACTGACGCCTTCATCCGTCGATTACTGTCTTTGGTTGCCATTCCTTGACGAGCGCGCAACGGGCGGTGATCGGCGGGCAGACGCGGGGCGGACCTCCGCGGCTGTGCGTCGATCACTGACGACTGTCCACTGTTCACTGGCCACTTTCCCCGCATGAGCCTCTACCCAAGACTCGACGATCTGCTGGAGCTTCGTCATCAGGCCCATACACTGGGGCTGCAGTCGCATCATCTGGTCAACTCCGCCTTCGCCGGGCTCTACGCCTCGGTCTTCCGTGGCGCTGGCGTGAACTTCGAGGAGGTGCGCGAGTACCGCGAGGGCGACGACATCCGCTATATGGACTGGAAGGTGACGGCGCGCACGAATGAGCCGCACATGAAGATCTTCCGCGAGGAGCGTGAGCGCTCGGTCGTGCTCTGCGTGGACAAGGGTCCGCACATGAATTTCGGCACCCGTGGCACCTTCAAGTCGGTTCAGGCCGCGCGCGCGGCGGCGCTCATCGGATGGGCCGCGAGCCGGCTCAATGATCGTGTCGGTGGTCTGGTGTTCGGCGACCCCAATAGCGGGCTTCAGCATTTCAGACCATCGCGCGGTCGGCGCGGTCTCTGGCAGCTGCTGCGCACGCTGACCGAGCCAGGCGCCGAGATGGATCCCTCCATCGATTGTCTCAGCGGTGCCCTGAGGCGGGCGACCTCGGGTCTGC
This sequence comes from Thiocystis violacea, assembly GCF_016583565.1. Lineage (GTDB taxonomy): Bacteria > Pseudomonadota > Gammaproteobacteria > Chromatiales > Chromatiaceae > Thiorhodococcus > Thiorhodococcus violaceus_A. The sequence goes on from NZ_NRRF01000039.1 coordinate 8,291, forward strand.
CGACCGGCTCTCTGGTCTTCGTCATCGCGGATCTGAATCGCGACGCCATGGGGCTGGAGCAGATCCTCGGCGACCTCTGCCAGCGCAATACGGTCGCCCTGGTTCCGATCGACGACCCGGCCGATTGGCAGATCCCCGCCATGGGTATCGCGACCTTCACGAGCACGGACGGCGAGCTCGTCGAGATCGACACGGACGACGCTCAGGCCGCCGAACGCTATCTGCGCGCCTGGGAGGAGCGGCGCGAGCGGCTGCAGGCCATGGCGCATCGGCTCCACATCGTGATGCTTCCCGTGCGCACGGACACGGAGATCCACCTCACACTCATCCGCAACTTGGAGCAGCGAGCACGCTCGCGGGCGGTCTGATGGACCGATTCTTCTGATGGATACGATCTTCACTCCACTCCAACAGGCCCAGCCGCTACGCGACATTCGCGACATCCCGCCGATCCCCTGGTGGCCACCGGCACCGGGCTGGTGGCTGATCCTGGGTGGCTTGGTCCTGATCGGCTATGCGATCTGGCGCTGGCGCGTCCCGCTGAGTCTGCGGGTACCCATCCCCGGCATCACGCTGGGCACCTGGCGTTGGGACGCGGCGGCCGCCCTGCGGGACTTGAGACGTCGAATCCGCGCCGGCCAGGATCCCAAGGCGACGGCCGGCGAGCTCTCCGAACTGCTGCGCCGCATCGCCATGGCGCGCCTCGGCCGCCCCGCCTGCGCCGGTCTGACTGGCCGGGATTGGCTGGACTGGCTGTCCGCGCACGACCCCAACGGCTTCTCCTGGAGCGAGCGCGGAACGCCGCTGCTGGTCGCGCCTTACGCCCCGCCCGGCGCCTTCAGGGAGGATCTCATGGCCTTGATCACGGCCGCCGAGGGCTGGGTGAGCGCGCGCGAGCCCAAGCAGCGTGCATGGCGCCTCTGGTCGACGCGGCCGGCGTCCGCGGGAGGTGATGGCAATGTTTGAATTCCACTGGCCCTGGGCCGGACTGCTCCTGCCGCTGCCCTGGATCCTGCCCTATCTCTGGCCGGACCGCCGCGAGCAGGTCGAGGAGACCCTGGAGGGGCAGCGCGAGACCTTGCTCCACCCGCGCCTCGACGAGTTGAGGGAGGCCTTCAGCGCCCGTCGTCCGCGTCTTCAGCTCGCTGGCTGGCTGCACCGCGCGCTGCTCTACCTGCTCTGGATCGCGCTGGTTCTCGCGCTCATGCAGCCACAGTGGCTGACGCCCTACACCGAGGTCAGCACACCGGGCTACGACCTCATGATCGCCGTCGACGGCTCGCATTCCATGGAGGCGCTCGACTTCAGCGTCGAGGGCCGTCAGGTCAACCGCATGGCCGTGGTCAAGGGCGTCATGGGGCGCTTCATCGACAATCGCGACGGCGATCGCGTCGGACTCATCCTCTTCGGCAGCCAGGCTTTCATCCTCTCGCCGCTGAGCCTGGACCGCCACGCCGTGCATCAGTTGCTCGACGGCGTGGTGCCCAGCATCGCCGGACCGGCCACGGCGCTCGGCGATGCCATCGCGCTCGGCGTCAGCAAGCTGCGCGAGCGCCCGGAAGGCTCACGCGTCATGATCGTGATCGCGGACGGCGACAACAACGCCGGCAGCTTCGCCCCCAAGGAGGCGGCCCTGCTGGCCCGCGCCACGGGGACGCGCATCTACGTCGTCGGCGTGGGCAGCAAACAGACGCAGATCCCCATCTTCGAGGATGGCAGCGTGCGCTATCGCGACGACCTCACCATGGACGAGGAGACGCTGCAGGAGATCGCCAACCTGACGGGCGGCGGCTACTTCCGCGCGACCGACACCAGCGCCCTGGAGGAGATCTCCACCCGGATCGGGCAGCTGGAGAAGACCGAGGCCGAGGCCCGGACCGCCTTCCTGCCCAAACCACTCTACCGTTGGCCCTTGGGGATGGCGCTCTTGGCGCTGCTCGGGCTCGGCCTCTTCCCCGAGGGGCGCAAGCGTTACGTGCGCAGGCTCGCCAGTGTCTGATCAAGGCTTTCATTTCTCGCAACCGCTCTGGCTCCTGGGGCTGCTCGCCGTCATCCCCGTCGCCATCTGGCTGGTCCGCAGCGCGGCGCGTGCCGCCAAGGGACCGATTCACCGCTACGCGGATCCGCACCTGCTGCCGCACCTGACGGGAACCCGCGATCTGCGCACCACCGAGCGCTGGGGGCGCTTCCTGCGCTGGAGTCTGCTCTGGGCGCTCCTGCTCATCGCCATGGCCGGTCCGCGCTGGGACTACACCGACGTCCGGCTCTTCCACCCCGGCAACAATCTGCTGGTGCTCCTGGACATCTCGCGCTCCATGCTGGCCGAGGACGTCAGTCCCAGCCGCCTCGGCCGCGCCCGACAGGAGCTGCAGGACCTCATCGTCAATGATCGCGAGGTGCGGCTGGGCCTGATCGTCTTCGCCTCGGTGCCGCATGTGCTCTCGCCCATCACCGAGGACACCAGCAGCATCCTCAACACCCTGCCGGCGCTCTCGGCCGATCTGGCCAGTCCCAGCCTGCAGGGCAGCAGCCTGACGCGCGCGCTGGATCGCGCGGAGAGCCTGCTCGCCGGTCTGCCCGAGGACAGCGCCCGCGCCATCCTCTTGATCTCGGACGGCGACTTCAACGAGCCCGGCCTGCTCGACCGGGTCGCGCGGCTCGGCGCGGAGGGCATCCGCTTCCACACGCTCGGCATTGGCACCACCCAGGGCGCGACCGTGCCGGCGCCGCAAGGCGGGGTGGTGGTCGATCCGGCCGACCCCGAGCGCAAACCGGTGCGCTCCGCCCTCAACGCGCGTCAGCTCGAAAACCTGGCTCAGGCCGGCGGCGGATTCTATCTGGCGGCCGATTACCGCGACTCGGACACCACCGCCATCCTCAAGGCCGCAACCCGCAGCCGGTTGCCGCCGGAGGCCAGTGACGCGCGCACCCGCATCTGGAACGAGCGCTTCTGGCTGCCGGTGCTGCTCCTGGCGGCATTGCTGCTTCCCCAGTTCCGCGGCACTGGCCGGCGTCCTCCGCGCCGCCGTTCGAGCGCCGCGGCATCGCGAGGTGCGCCCTGATGAGCTCCAGTCTGCACCCGATCCGAACCGCGGCTCATGCGCTCGCGCTCATCGGCCTGGTCGCGCTGCCCGTGCGCGCGGACTGGCTGCGCACGGATGAGCAGAAGGCCTACGACAGCTACCGCGACGGCCGCTACGAGGCGGCGGCGCAAACCTTCGAGGATCCTTACCGACAGGGTGTGGCCTTCTATCGCGCAGGCGACTACCAGAAGGCCGAACGCGCCTTCGGCGAGGCTACGCAGGGGCGTTTCGGCGAAGAGGCTGAGTACAACCTGGGGAACACGCGCTTCCAGCTCGGCGACTACACCGGGGCCGCGCAGGCGTATGAGGATGTACTCGGCGCCAATCCCTCCCACGAGGATGCGGCCTACAACCTGGCGCTGACGCGCGCCATGCTTGCCCGCCTGGAGCAGGAACAGTTCCGCGACCAGACCGAAGAAAAGAAGCCGGACGAGACCAAGGAGCAGGCCGGGGACAAGGAGCAACGCGCGCAATCGAGCGAGCAGCGCCGGGAGCAGGAGTCCAAGCAGCAGGAGCAGAACCAGCAACAGCAGTCCGAGCAGCAGTCGCAAGAGCAACAGTCTCAACAAGATCAGTCTCAACAAGATCAGTCTGAACAAGAGCAGTCCCAGGAAAAACAGTCCGAGCAACAGCAGTCCGAGCAACAGCAGTCCCAGCAGCAGCAGTCCCAGCAGCAGCAGTCCCAGCAGCAGCAATCCCAGCAGCAAGAGGCTAGCGATCAGCAGCAGCAATCGGATCAGCAGCAATCCGGGCAGCAGCAGGAGAGCGAGCAGCAGCAGTCTGGAGAGGGTCAACCGCAGGAGTCGGGCAAATCCGGCTCCGAGTCTCAGGACCAGCAGGACGGTGAATCCGCGAGCGAGTCCGGGGAGCAGAGCGGTGATGCGGGCGCCGAGCAGGGCGCCGAGGGCAAGGGCCGCGAGCGCGAACAGACGCAAGGCGCCGGCGACGAATCCCAGGACGAGACCGGTCAGGAGGGCGCGAAGACGCGGGAGTCGACCGGCGGCGGCGAGACCGGAGAGCAGACGGAGCGTTCGGCCGGTGATCGCGAGGAGTCCAGCAAGCGGGAGTCGGGTTCGCGGCAAGACCAGCAAGAGCGCTCCCAGGAGGGTGCCGCGAAGGACAAGGAGGCCGCCGAGCAGAACGACCAGGGCGAACCCAAGGAGACTCGCCCGGAAGGCGAGCAAAGCGGCAAGGAGGCTGACATGCAGCGGCGCGACGCCAAGGCTGGGGATAAGGGCGAGGACCAGGGCGCACGCGAATCCGATCGCCAGGACCGCCGAGACGAGAAGGCGGGCGGCGGCGAACAGGAGCTCGACCAGGCCGGCGGCGAGCGGGAAGGCGAGCAGGACAAGGGCCGCTCCGAGCGCGAACCGCGCGAGGAGGGTGCGGGCGGAGACAGACCCGATGACCGGGCGCGCGAAGAGGACAAGGGCCGCGGCCGCGAGGCGCGCTCCGACTCCCAACAGCTCGGGCCGCCCGGGAAGCGCGGCTCGGCCGAGCTTCCCGACAACATCGACGAGCGCCAGACCAAGGCCGTCGAGCAATTCGATCAGCTCGGACTCAGGCCGGGTGCGGATCAGGACGCCGAGACCCGCGAGGGTCAGATGCCCTCCCTGGATGGGCTGAGGGCGATGGGCGGTCCGGGCATGGCTGCCATGGAACAACGTCTGAGGCAGATACAGGGTGATCCCACATTGCTCATGCGCAATCAGTTTCGCATCGAAGAGCTGCGCGAGTCGCAGGGCCTGACAGGACCCTGGCGGGAGACGCGCCCATGGTGATGTCTCATAGCGGTGCCGCGCGGCGGGCTTCGCGCGGCCGGTCTCGCGGGTCATCGCGCGCTGTGCTCCGTGGCCTTGGTGCCCTCGCCATCGTGTTCGGCTTCATCGTCGCGGGCATCCCGAACCTCTTTGCGCAACCCTATGGCTATGGCCCAGGGGCGTACGGGCAGCCGTACTATGCGCCGCCCTATTCGGGCCAACAGCCCCAGCAACCGGGCCAGCCGCAGAGCCAATTCCCGCAATTCCGCCCCGTGCCGCCGACCAATGCCCAGGGTGCGCCGCCGCGCTATGCGCCGCGACCCGCTCAGCCTCAGATGCCGACCCAGCCGCAAGGTCAGGCGCCCTACGGCTATCCCGGCTACCAGCAGCCCAACTACCAGCAGCCCGGCTACCAACAGCCCGGCTACCAACAGCCCGGCTGGGCTCCCGGCTATGGGCAGGCGCCTTATGCGGCCACTCAGCGCCAGGCACCCCAGGTCGAATGGCGCCTGGAGGAGCTGGATCCCTATCTGCAGCAGCCCGTCATCCTGCATCTGGACGTCGTCAGTAGCGATAACCTGAGCACGGCCAATCTGGAGCTGGCCCCCTCGGGCGACTTCCTGATCAAGACGCTGAAGGGACCCGACACCAGTACCCGCGAGCGCGATGGACGGCGCGAGATCGTCAACAGCTTCGTGCTGACCGTGGTCCCGTTGCGCGCGGGAGATCTGGCGCTGCCGTCGATCAAGGTCTCCGGCGATCAGGTCATCGGTGGCATGACGCAGCGCTACGAGGCACGCACGGAGCAATCGCTCCATCTGCAGGTGCGTCCGTCGATGACCTCCGTGCGGCCCTGGCTTCCGCTGCGCTCACTGACGCTGAAGTCCAGCCTCGACCGCGAAGGGACGCTGGAGCCCGGTCAGCCGGTGACGCTGGCCTTGGAGATCGAGGGCGTGGGCGCGACCGCCGTGCAGCTGCCAAGCCTGGAGAATCAGCTGGTCGGCCCTGACTTCCGCGTCTATCGCGAGCAGACCCTGACCGACACCCAGCTCTCATCGAACGAACGTCAGCTCACCGCCACGCGGACCGAGTACTACACCCTGGTTCCGCAGGTTGGCGGACGCATCAGCCTGCCGGAGATGAGCATCGCCTGGTGGAACGTCGATCTCGGAACCCGTGAGGTTGCGCGGCTGCCGATCAAGACGCTGTCGATCCGCGGTGGCGGGCCATTCGGGTTCTCGACCTCCGCCCTCACCGCGTCCGGCTGGGCCAAGATCTGGATTCCCCTCGCCGGGATCTTCCTGCTGATCGCGGGATATTGGGTCGGCGTCTTCTACCGTGGCCGCCCCTGGCAGCTGAGTCGGGCGTCGCTAGGTGTGCTCTGGCGGGCGCTGAAAGCAGGACTTGGCTTCATTGGGCGACGGATCGGCCCCTCTCTGGAGGGACTCAAGCCGGCGGTCGTCCTGCCCCGGGCGCGCGCGGCGATGCGGCGCGCGCTGCCGGCGGGCAGCCAGCTGCAACGTTGCATTCGCCAGGCGAATCGCGCCGCGACGCCGGAGGACTGGTGCGCGGTCTTCGAGGAGGAGTCGCGCGGCTGTCTGCGACTCAAGGGCGACTTCACCCAGCCCACCCTCACGCGGCAGATCGTCTCCCTGCGGCCTGGGGCTAGCCGAGAGCGGCTGGAGCAGCTGATGCGGCAGCTGGACGCCGCGCGCTATGGCCGCGAGTCCATCGACTTCACGCAATGGAAGCGCGAGCTGATGGGCCAGCTGCGTCCCGGCGCCGGTCTCACGCGACGCACCAAGGCCGAGGGCGGTGTTCGCTGGGCTGCACTTCCCGCGCTGAACCCGAGCGCCTGAACGGGTCGGCGGTTTCCGTGATTGTTCCATCCTCGCGCCGCCGCCAGGATCTAGGATAATCTCCAGGCAGGGGGCTGCCCCAGCCGCTTTCCCGCCAACTCACCTCCACCTTAGGCGGCTCCCATCCTTTGCGGATGCAGCCGCGAGGGGCTCGGGCGAGGTCGGCTGGCACCTCTTGCTGTTTTGTTGCCCGTCACCCGCGAGGCGCTTGGCCCACTGCAACCCTGGGATCGGCAAGTGCCGGGTTTCCAGCCGCTGGTCGCTGGCGACCGGACGCTGACGGCCCCGTTCAGAGTGAAATTCCGTTGGAGATCGTCGAAAGGTTCCGTGTCGCCAATGACTGAGATCGGAGCGTCCGGTGGACATGAGGATCTGGTGCCGCCCTGTTCGCCTTCGATCGAGCATCCGGCGAGCACGCCCGCGCTTGGCGGACCGGACGCCATTGACCAGCCGTTCGCCGGGCTTGCAGAGCCGGCAGGCGTCAGGCGTTGGCTCGGGGGCCTCGATGCCGCGCGGCTGGCGTCGAGACTTTGGCGCTGGGCGCTGGGGGTTGCGATCTTCTGCGTCTTATCGAGTGCGGCACTGGTCATCGTGCTGCGTTGGGTGGATCCGCCTGCCTCCGCCTTCATGCTGCAGCATGCCCTCAACCTCAGGCAATTCGATCAGCCGCCGCCGTACTACCAGCACGCGTGGATCCCCTGGAAGCGCATCCCGAACAGCATCCGGCTGGCGGCGATCGCGGGTGAGGATCAGCGCTTTCCGAGCCACCTGGGGCTGGACCTGATCGAGATCCGGCACGCCCTGTCGGCCTACCTCTCGGGCGGGCGTCTGCGCGGGGCGAGCACCATTACGCAGCAGACCGCGAAGAACCTCTTTCTCTGGCCGGGATCCGGCTGGGGGCGCAAGCTGGCAGAGGGTTGGCTCACCCTGCTGATGGAGGTGCTCTGGCCGAAGGAGCGCATTCTCGAGGTCTATCTCAACATCGCGCAATTCAGTCCTCGCACTTACGGAATCGAGTCCACCAGCCAACGCTTCTTCCAGCATTCGGCGAGTGAGCTGACGCCCGACGAGTCGGCGCTCATGATCGCGGTGCTCCCCGCGCCAGGCAACTACTCCCTGGAACATCCCTCCGAGCGACTTCAGCGTCGCGCGGCCTGGATCCGCGACCAGACCAGACGGCTGGGCGGAACGCGCTATCTCGACCGACTCTAGCCTCAGGTCGGCTCTCCCAGTCGGCTCGCTGGCAGGTGGCCGTCGCCGCAAGGGCATCGCGCATCAGTCGCAATAGCGATCGACCAGCGCCGCGTGATAGGCAAGCTTGCTATCGTTGTAGTCCTTCTGCGTGCGCGTGCGGTAGCCCTTCATCACCTTTTCCTTCCACTTGGCGACTTCCGCGCGGTGTTTCGCGCACTTGGCCCGGTCGGGCTCTTTGTCCGAGTCCGCCGCCGCGCGTCTCGCGGCGGCCTCGCTCGCCTGTCTGGCCTTGAGGCGTGCTCCGTTCAGCCGCTCGCGCTCGGCGCGCATCTGGGCGGCCTGGCTGCCGATGGAGTATTTCTGCCCCGAGGCGGCGCCGTCAGAGCCGTCTGGCCCGCGGATGTCCACGGCAAACGCCTCGACGTCGGCGTGCCCGCCACAGGCCGTTTGCTGGTAGATGATCCGGCCGTTGGGCTGTTGGCACTTGTAAAGCTCGGCGCGCGCCTGTGGCGCGATGAGCACGGTGACGACAAGCAGCCCAAGGATCCGGGAGCCAGAGGGGCGGAGGCCGGAGTGCGACATGGTTCATCTCCAAGTTGTGCTCGATGGGCGAGCGCGAGGGTCGATTCGCCGCGCGAGAATCGGACCCCGTGGAGATACGAACCATAGCCAAAACAACGATGAGTGTGCAAACGGCCTTTCGATCAGCAGCAGGCGCGCCGTCGAGCACAGGCCTCGGCGAGCTCGCGCAGCAGGGGCTCGGTATCGTCCCAGCCCAAACAGGCGTCCGTGATGCTCTGGCCGAAGATGAGGTCGTCGGGCGCGCCGGCGTTCTGCCGCCCGGCGATCAGGTGGCTCTCGATCATGGCGCCGATGATGCGCCTGTCACCCCGGGCGATCTGACCGGAGACGTCCTGCGAGATGCGGATCTGCTTCTCGGGCTTCTTGCCGCTGTTGGCGTGGCTGAAATCGATCATGATCTTGGGCGTCAAACCCGCGTCGGCAATCTGCTCCGCGGCGATGTTCACGCTCTCGGTATCGTAGTTTGGACGCTGGCCGCCGCGCAGGATCACATGGGTATCCACGTTTCCCGTGGTACTGAAGATGGCGGACTGGCCAGCCTTGGTGACGGACATAAAGACATGCGGGCGCGCCGCGGCATGAATGGCGTCGATCGCGACCTTGACGTCGCCATTGGTCGCGTTCTTGAAGCCGATCGGGCAGGAGAGCCCGGATGCCAGCTCGCGGTGACCTTGGCTCTCCGTGGTGCGGGCACCGATGGCGCCCCAGCTGACTTGGTCGGCGATGTACTGCGGACTGATGAGATCGAGGAATTCGGTGCCGGCCGGGATGCCCATCTCGTTGAGGTCGAGCAGCAGCTTGCGGGCGACGCCGAGCCCCTTGTTGATCTCGAAACTGCCGTCCAGGTTGGGGTCGTTGATGAGTCCCTTCCAGCCAACCGTGGTGCGCGGCTTTTCGAAGTAGACCCGCATGACCAGGAGCAAGTCCTGACGCAGCTCCTCCCGCAAGGGTTTGAGCCGACGGGCATACTCCAGGGCGGCGTCGGGGTTGTGGACCGAGCAGGGCCCCACCACGACCAGCAGCCGGTCATCGTTGCCGTGCAAGATGCGCTGGATCTCGTGACGGGTGTCGTAGACGGTATCGGCCGCCGCGTCCGAGAGGGGATACTCTCGATGGAGGGCGTCGGGTGAGCGGACTTCGGTGATTTCGCGGATGCGCAGGTCGTCGGTACGGTGCATGGGCTAGGCGCTGGAGCGGTTCGGAAAACCCTGAAGTATAAACCGAAGGCGGCTACCGCCTCACGGTCGCAAGAGGTCAAGCTCAGGGAGCAGTCTCCGCGTTCCCGCAGCTGGCCGACGACTCGGTTGCTCGGCGGCCGGAGGATTCGACCGGCAGCCCATCCGATCTGCTCCGCATCGTAGATCAGGCTCAAGGCGAAGAACCGGCGCGCGCGATCGGCCGGTCGATCCGGTGTGCCGAGATGAGTCTCAGGCCAGCCGATGCCGGTTGAAGAACTCCAGACTTGGACCGAACCGATCCTCGCGAATGCGGGTGAGCCCCGCATAGTCGACGCGCAGCCGATACCAGCCCTTGGGCTCGGCGCCCAGGACGTGCCCGACGACCGCGCGGGTAACGCCCGCGTGGCAGACGATCAGCAGCCGGCGGCCAGGGTAGGCGGCGAGCTGGCGTGCGTAGGCGGCCGCGATGCGCGCGAGGAAGGCGTCCAGTGGCTCGGCCCCTGGCGGACGGCAACCGACTGGATCCCGATAGAAGGCGGCGTACCGCTGCGGCTCGGCGGCCTCCACCTGCGCGTGCGAGCGGCCTTCCCAGGCACCCATGCCGACTTCGAGAAAGCCTGGGTCGACCGCCAGAGGCAGCTGGTGGCGCCCCGCCAGCTCGCGGGCGAAGGCGTGGCAGCGCTGCATGGGCGAGCTGATGACCTGGTCCCAAGGCGCGTCGTCGCCGACGGCCTGCCACATCTGCCGCCAGCCGGTCGGCGAGAGGGGGTCGTCCGCGCCGTTGCCGCGATAGCGGCGTCCGCCGACGGGTTCGCCGTGGCGGATGAGGTCGATCAGGGTGTCTTGCATGCGTCCTTTCCTTGAGGCTGTGACGAAAGGCGCGTATTTAAGCAGGTTGAGGCGCGAGCGGGTCAACCCAGTATCAGCAGTCCAGAGTGAGTTACACCATGAAATCTAAAGTCTACGAAGGGATCCACAAGCAGGAAGGCGGCGCCATGACGCCAACGGCCAATATCATCCGCGATGCATGGGTGTTCGGGATCATCCCGGAGGAGGAGACGTGCGAGGGCTGGACCATTCAAGGCATCGACGCCCTCTATGACAAGGTCAGCGATGCCTGGCAGCCCTTTGGTCATCTGGCGTCGAATCTGCCGCCGGAGCTGCGTGAGCGTCATGCGCGCATTTATGCGGCGGCCGTGGATCAGGCGCGCGCCGCCGGGTGGGATCCTCAGCTGGGGGACGAAGACTGAATCGGGTCGCGCGACCCCGGAGCGTGCATGTCCAGCTATTTCGTCAAAGAGACCTTCTTCAGACCGGACGAGGTGGTCGCGCGCGAGTCCAGCAATCTGCCCGCGAGCATCCACAACCGCCTGCGTCTGTTGCTGAAACGCTCGGATGGCGCAAGCGTCTTCGTGCCGATCCGGGTCATGCAGTATCTGGCGGTCGTCGAGTCGAGCGAGATCGTCTTCGTCGACGCCCAGGGCGGCTATGCCTACCACGACGGGCAGGGTGGGCGGCTGATTCGCCTCGCCTGGCGCCCGAGCGTCGATCGCGAGTCGCTCGACGCCCCTGTTCCTTGTGAAATGGTCTACTATTATGGAGATCTGCGCGCGGTGCAGCGAAGGCTGCTCGCAGAGATGGGTCCGGCACTGGATCGCCTGCTCGACAAGCAGCGCGGTCAAGCGATCGGGGAATGGCAAGGACGCGTCGTCCCGTTTCGGCGATCACCCGCGTCAGGCTAGTTGAGCCTGGCCTGGACCTCGGGATTCAGCTGTATCGCCGCCGATTGCCGGTATCCTGACGGACGGAATCGACTAAAACCTGAGCGCGGGATGGCGCCTTTCCAATCTGACCGAAAACGGGTGCTTCAGGCACCACCAACAATACCATCGGACCGCAAGAGTCCGGGATATGGAGGATTTCATGCCCAAACTTCTGACTTGGCGAGAGGAGTGGTCTCTGCATATCGAGGCACTGGACCGAGACCATCGTGCCCTGATCGAGCAGCTCGGCGACATCTGCATCCGCTTTTGCCCTCAGGCATCGCGCGGTCGGTCCGGAGATGCCAACGCCTTGATCAATGCCCTGACCGCTCTCGGCGAGGCGATGCGCGAGCATTTCCAGCGTGAAGAGGACTTCATGCGTGCGTTCGATTACGACGGCGTCGGCGAACACCGCAGCGAGCACGCCATCCTGATGGCCGAGTACACCGCCATGCTGCGCGATTGGCGGGCGGAGGGGTTGCACGTCTTCGATGAGACCATTCAGGGCATCGTGCGAGACTGGCTGCTGGCCCACATCCTGGGGGCCGATCGGGCCTTCGCCGAGACCTATTTCCGCCTCTGCGGCCGTGATGACGAGGCCGACCAGCAGCAGACCATGGCCCTCTACCAATCCAGCTACCGCCTGTCGTTACCCAAATAGCGCGGGTACCCCCCAGTCCATCGCCCTACCCAAGTAGATCCCGCAACGCCTGCAGCGTCGTCTGACGACCCAGCTCACCGATGGCGGTCGTCAGCGGGATCGCCTTGGGGCAGACCCTCACGCAGTTCTGCGCATTGCCACAGTCACTGAGCCCACCCTCGCCCATGATGGCGTGCAGCCGATCGACCCTGTCGTAGCGGCCAGTGGGGTGCGCGTTCATGAGCCGAACCTGGGCCAGCGGCGCCGGTCCGACGAAGTCCGCGTGCGGGCCGAACTGGGGGCAGGCGGCCATGCAGCAGCCGCAGCTCATGCAGCGGCTGTAGAGGTAGTTGGCGGCCCACTCGGCCTGCGAGGTGCGTGGGGCCGGCGCATGGGTGTCCCAGGCGCCGTCGATCTGGATCCATGCCTTCACCTGGGCGAGCGTCCGATCCATCCGCGAACGATCCACGACCAGATCGCGCACGACCGGAAACTTGGGCAGCGGCTCAAGCGCGATGGGCTGTGCCAGGCTGTCGACCAAGGCCGAGCAGGCGGGTCTGGGGACGCCGTTGACGAGCATGGCGCAGGAGCCGCAGACCTCTTCCATACAGTTGCGCTCCCAGGCGACGGGCTCGACGCGCTCACCGGCGATTGTCACCGGGTCGGCGCGCAGGACGAGCAGCGCCGAGACGACGTTGTGGTCCGGCTGGTAGGGAATGGCGAAGTCCTGCCAATAGGGCCGGCTTTCGGGTCGGTCCTGGCGGCGGATCCTGAGGTGGATGCGGTCGGGTTCGGCCTTTCCGGCTGACGGCTCGGGTTCGGACGCGGCAGTGCGATGTTGTCGGCTCATCGATAGTCCCGAGGGTTGGTGGGCTGATAGAGGCTGGTATCCACCTCCTCGAAGCGGATGCTGGTGCCCTCGGGCGTCTGCTCGGCGATGGTGGTCTTCAGCCAGCGCGCGTTATTGGCTTGCCAGTCTGCGCGGTAGTCCTCGAATTCCGGGTCGCCGGGGAATTTACCCTCCGGGAGGGGGCGCTCGAATTCGGGCTTGTAGTGGGCGCCGCGGCATTCGTCACGCGCGAGCGCACTCCTGGTGACCACTGTCGCGAGCCGGATCATGTCACGCAGCTGGCGGGCGAAGGACAGGGATTGATTCGTCCACGCCTTGGCGTCGCCCAGCCGGATGCGGTCCAGGCGCGTGTCGAGCGTCTGCAACTCCTCCAGGGCGACCTCCAACTCCGGATTGCTGCGGACCACGCCAACCTTGGCCGTCATCAGCTCGCCCAGCGCGCGGTGAATCTGGAAGGGATTCTCGGGACCCTCGCTGCGCATGAGTCCGGCATTCAGCGACGCCTGCTCCTGGATCGCCCGCTCGACCTCGGTCGGACTCAGCGTGGCCCGGTCAGCGCCGAGCCCCTTGAGATAACAGACGGCCGATTCGCCCGCGACGCGCCCCGAAAAGCTCGCGGAGAGCAGCGAGTTGGCGCCGAGCCGATTCGCGCCATGATAGGCGTAGTCACACTCACCGCAGGCATAGAGACCGGGGATGTTGGTCGCGTGGTTGCGCGGACTCTCCGCGCGCATGCCGCCGCTGTCGTCGCGCTCGAAGTCGACCCAGAGTCCGCCCATGGGGTAGTGGGCCGCGGGAAAGATCTCCATCGGCTCGTCGAGCGGGTCGACCCCGGCGAACTTGCGGTAGATATCCAGGATGGCACCAAGCCGGGTCGAGACGAAGTGGCGGTCCAGGTGCGTCAGATCGAGATAGACGCGGTCCGTGCCGCGCACGCCCAGACCCAGCTGCCGGGTGACGTGCCAGATGGCCCGCGAGGCTTCGTCGCGTGCCACCGTGTTGCCATAGGAGGGGAAGAACTCCTCAAGGACATAGAAGCGTTCCGACTCGGGGATGGCCTTGGGCGCGCGGCGTTCCGCCGGATTGCGCGGCACCCAGATCCGTCCGCCTTCCCCACGGGCGGCCTCGCTCATCAGCCGGGTCTTGTCGCGCCCGATCATGGCCGTTGGATGGAACTGGAAGAACTCGGCGTTGGCGAAGCGCGCACCTTGTCGGTAGCAGCGGCTGGCGGCGGCACCCGTGCAGGCGGTGGAGGTCGTGGTGTTGGGCGCGTAGATCTGACCGAAGCCGCCGGTTGCCAGGATCACGACCTCCGCGCGGAAGGCGCGCACCTCCAGGCTGCGCAGGTCCATGGCCAGGATGCCGTGGCAAATCCCGTCGGCGTCCTTGATCAGCTCCAGGAATTCCCACCACTCGTGCTTGGTCACCTGACCCAGGGACTCCAGCCGGCGGACCTGCTGATCCACACCGTAGAGCAGCTGCTGGCCGGTGCTGGCGCCGGCGAAGCAGGTGCGCTTGTGCTTGACGCCACCGAAGAGGCGCTGATCGAGCAACCCCTCGGGCGTGCGGGAGAAGGTCACGCCCATGCGGTCGAAGGTGCGGATGAGGCCGGGCGCGCTCTCGCACATGCTTTTGATGGGCGGCTGGTTGGCGAGGTATTCGCCGCCCTTGATGGTGTCGATGATGTGCTGCCGCACCGAGTCGCTCTGGCCCTTGGTATCCAGCACCGCATTGATGCCGCCCTGGGCGCAGACCGAGTGGCTGCGTTTGACCTCGAAGAGCGAAAAGAGCTGCACCGGAAAGCCGGCGTCCGCAATCCTCAGGGTTGCCCAGAGCCCGCCGAGCCCGCCGCCGATCACGATGGCGCCAGGTGCGGCCGTCATGGCAGGAACCCCAGCAGTCCCTGGATGCCGATGGCGGCGAGGACGAGGCCGAAGGTGAGGCAGCCATAGCCGAAGATCCGTTGCGCTTGGACCGATGCCGTGAGACCCCAGACGATCCCCATGGTCGCCAGCCCGTTGGCGAGGTGGAAGACGGAGAGCAGCAGTCCGGCCGCGTAGAGGCCGAGCATCCAGGGCTCGGAGAGCAGCGCTTGCATGTGGCCATAGAGGTCCGCGCGGATCGCTGGTTGCCAGAGGCCCTGAATCCGCGTGGTGCCGACATGCACGAGGAGAAAGAGCAGGATGCCGACCCCGGAGACGCGCTGCAGGCCGTAGAGCCAGTTCCTGGCATAGGGATAGCGCCTGGGCTCCAGGCGCATCTGGGGCAAGATCAGGAGCCCGTAGCCGGCGTGAAAGGCGAGTGGGAGGGCGATCACCAGGAGCTCGATCACCGTCAGATAGTTCATGCCTTGCAGGAAGGCGACGACCTCGCCGTTGTAGTGCGCCGCTCCGAATCGGGATTGGGAGTTCTCCCAGAGATGGAAGACCAGGAAGGCGCCGACCGGCACCAGGCCGAGCAGCGAGTGCAGCCGTCTCAGCAGAAAATGTGAATTCTCGATCGAGGCGGTCATGGCGGCTCGTGACGGCTTGAGACCTCGCCAGCATAGCGGGGCACGGGCGCGCCGTCCCTGACAAGGCTCAGTCCATCGGTGGATGGCGTGGCACAGATGAAAGTGCGTGATGGGCGCGAACCCGTCGTCTCGCTACTTGTCTGAATTGTCAGCCATACTTGATACTTGGCGGGTACCGCGGTTCGGCGCCTGCAGATCTTTCGAGGGATGGGCAGTCGCGCGAGGGGCGGATACCATGCCTGGGTGCCTCCTTTCTGACGACCTGGCGAGATAAGGCAATTTCCGGAAATGATCTTACCCACATAGATCCGGATCGGTAGGATGGGCAACGTCCGCGCTCTGGGCTCGCGCCCAAGCTCGACGCCAGACGGACGTGCCCATCTTGCAAGACGCCGAGCTGGGATGATGGGCACGCCCCGCGACCCTCGGCACTCCGAAAGCAGCGCATCGCCAGGGCTTTGCCCATCCTACGGGATCGGAACCGCGGGTCTGTTTTTTTCCCGGAAATCGCCTAACGATCTGGCGACTTAACGATCTGGTGACTTCTTGTGGCATCACGCAGTAAGGAGATCCTTTCCTCCGAGGAGCTGGACTACATCCAGCAACTCTTCGCCCAGCCGGAGCACGAGCCGGAGGAGGTCGGTGGGTGGCTGCGCGTCTCCGAGGATGCCGCCGGCCTGATCGAAGCCTTCTCCGACAGCCCGCGAATCGAGCTGCAGGCGGGCTGGCAAGGCCATCGGCTGCGCTTCCCGCTCAAGCCGCGCGCGCGCGTGGATACCGGCGAGATGACCCTCGAGGTCGGCATCCCGGAGATCCTGGAAGGCGGCGAGCGCTCGCGCAGCTGGCGGGTGTCGTCCGCGAGCGACGACGAGATGCAACTGGTGGATCAGAGCGGTCTGCTGGAGCGTCCGCGCGTAGTGAACCTGTCCTACACCGGCATGGCGATCGAGCAGCCGGCCGATCATATTCCGAACCTGAGTCAGCCGCTGACGGATCTCCGGCTGGTTCTGCCCGGTGAGGCCGAATTCGTCCGCCTGCTCGGCTATGTGGTACGGCACACCCAGCTCGACGACAAACGGGTTCAGCTCGGCATCTGTTTCGAGCCGCTGGAGGACAATACCAAGGATCTGCTTGGGCGCTACATCCTGCGTCGGCACAAGGAGTTGCAAGCGTCCGCCCAGTAGGGCCGCGTCATCTGCCGTCCCCGCCGAAGACCTCCTCGATCATGCTCCGCAGCGATGGCTCCTTGGCTTCGATGTCCGCGACCAGTGCAAGCTGGATGCGTGCCTTGAGCAGGTTCTGACCTGGGTAGTCGATGCGGAAGTAGCGGTTGCCGTCGAGATGATCGGTCAGGAACCGCAGTCCGAGTTCAAAGGGCACCGAGCGAATCGCGTCGTAGAGGCTGGCGATGTCCCCGGCGCCGAGCAGTCCGCGGGTCTCCGCGGCGTAACCCCGCAGAATGCCTTCGCAGATCTCCAGGTCGAAATGCGTGTCGCCTGGATCCGGCGCACCCTCGCCGCCGCGGTTGCAGCAGGAGCGCAGGCAGTCCCCCAGGTCGTGCTGCGGGAGTCCTGGCTGGATGGTGTCCAGATCGATGAGCGCCAGGGCTTTGGGGCTGCCCGTGGAGAAGAGGATATTGTCGAGCTTGGGATCGCCGTGCGTGATGCGCCGCCGGATCCGTCCCACGCGCTCCGCACCGGCCAGCAGGCCCGCCAGGTCCCGGTGTTGATCGACGAATGCCAGCGGCTCCTCGGCCTCACCGATTGCGTTTTGATGCCTCCGCTCGGACGCCGTCTGCTCCAGCCGCCGCAGATAGGCGGGCGTATCGTGGAACCCCGGCAGCGAGACGCCGAAACGCGCGACCGGTAAGGCTGCGGTGACGCGATGGAAGGCGCCGAGCACCCGACCGACCTCCTGGGCCTCCTCCGCGCTCTCGATCCCCGCCAGATTCCTGGCGTCCGGGATCAGCTCCATCATCCGCCAGAGCGCGCCCGCCTGATCGCGTGCGAAGGCGACGCCATCGCCGGTGAGGACGATGTGCGGGATGCGCAGACCACCCGCGTCGGCATCGGCCAGCAGTTCGCTGAGCGCGAGCAGATTGGCCATGATCTGCTCGGGGTGCGGAAAGACCTCGCCGTTGATGCGTTGAAGCACATAGCTCTCGCCGGCGGTTTCGACCCGGAAGGTGTCGTTGATCAGCCCACGCCCCAGCGGCGTGATGGCGCGCGCGGGCTTGTCCGTTTCGAACCTGGCCGCGATGGCGTCCAGGTTCGCGGCGGTGATGTCGGCTGACCTGCTCATGCCGCCCCGCGCATCAGACTGAGCGCCTGACACTGAGCACCTCGGGCAGTTGCTGGAGCTTGCCCATGAGCCGCTCGACCTGGCCCATGTCCTTCACCTCGAGGGTGAAGCGCATGGACGCAGTGTCCGTGCTCCTCTCCGAGTGGGTGTTGACTCCCACCACGTCCACGTCGTCGTCCGAGAAGATGGAGGTGACGTCGCGCAGCAGCCCCTTGCGGTCGGAGGCGATGACCAGGAGGTCGACCGGGTAGCTGGACTCGGTCGGCTGGTCGGCCCAGCGCACCTGGATCAGCCGTTCGGCCTCGTCGGCCGGCAGGTGACGCACATTGCTGCAGCTTTTGCGGTGGATGGTCACGCCGCGCCCTCGGGTCACGAAGCCGATGATCGCGTCGTGCGGCACCGGTTTGCAGCATTGGGCCATCTGGGTCATGAGGTCGTCGACGCCCTCGACGATGACGCCGCCGCTGGATGGCTTGTGTCTGGACGGGGCGCGCGGTTTCGGCTCGGCCTCCTTCGCCTTGGCCTCTTCGGACTTGGGCTCGCCAACCTTGCGGGCAACCAGCCCCACGGCCAGATCGCCGCGCCCAATGGCCGCGAGCACGTCGTCGCCGCGCTTGAAATTGAATTTGGGCGCCAGTTCGTCCAGCTGGGGCTTCTCGACGATGCCGAGCCGGGCGATCTCGCGCTCGAGTGCGGCGCGGCCCTCGTGCAGGTGTTGGTCGAAGTGCTGCTGCTTGAACCACTGGCGCACGCGGT
This sequence comes from Thiocystis violacea, assembly GCF_016583565.1. Lineage (GTDB taxonomy): Bacteria > Pseudomonadota > Gammaproteobacteria > Chromatiales > Chromatiaceae > Thiorhodococcus > Thiorhodococcus violaceus_A. The sequence continues at coordinate 26,769 of NZ_NRRF01000039.1, forward strand.
TGCGCGCGCGCGCCGTGGTCAGATAGCCGTGATGCGGGCTCAACCAGTCGCGGCTGGGGGCGGCGTTCTTCTGGGTCAGGATCTCGACCACGTCGCCGCTGTCGAGGCGATAGTTCAAGGGAACGATGCGGTCGTTGACCCGTGCGCCGCGGCAGCGGTTGCCGATCTCGGAGTGGATGGCATAGGCGAAATCGAGCGGCGTCGCGCCCTTGGTCAACTCGACCACCTTGGATTGGGGCGTGAGCACGTAGATATGGACCGGTTCCAGCTCCGCCTTGAAGCGTTCGACGAAGTCGGCCGCTTCGTCACCCTCGTTCTTCAGCTCCAGCCAGTTGCGCATCCAGACCACGCGGCGCTGGAAGGCGGCGTCGTGGCCCTTGGCCTCTTTGTAGGCCCAGTGGGCGGCGACACCGAATTCGGCATGGCGGTGCATGTCATAGGTGCGGATCTGCACCTCCAGCGACTTGTCCTCCGGGCCGATCACCGCCGTGTGCAGGGACTGATACAGATTGCCCTTGGGGGTGGCGATGTAGTCGTCGAACTCCTTGGGGATGTGCTTCCAGAGGCCATGCACCACGCCGAGCGCGGCATAGCAGTCCGCCACCGTGTGGACCATGATCCGCACCGCGCGCAGGTCGAAGATCTCCCCGATGTCCACGGCCTTGCGTTGCATCTTCTTCCAGATGCTGTAGATGTGCTTGGGCCGGCCGCTGATCTCGGCCTGGATACCGGCCTCGGCGAACTTCTCGCGCAGGGTCTGGATGACGGCGGCGATGTACTGCTCGCGTTCCTCGCGACGTTCGGCCAACAGTGTGGCGATGCGCTTGTAATCCTCCGGCTGGAGGTAGCGCAGCGTCAGGTCCTCCAGCTCCCATTTGACCTGCCAGATGCCCAGGCGGTTAGCGAGCGGGGCATAGATGCGCTGGGTATCACGCGCGATCTTGGTGCGGCGCGCGGGCTCCAGGTTCTTGATGGCGCGCATCAGGTGCACGCGCTCGGCGAGCACGACCAGGACGACGCGCACGTCCTCGGCGATGCCGAGCAGGAGTCGGCGCAGGTTCTCTTCGTGCTGCGGCTGGTCCTTGTCCGCGATGATGGCGTCGACGTTGGCGATCTGGCCGATACGCGCGAGGTCGCCGATCATGCGGGTGATCCCCGGCCCGAAGCGCTCCAGCAGCTGGGCCTCGGTGATGTCGCCGTGGTCGAGGCAGCCGTTGAGGAGCGCCGCGATCAGGGTCTCGTGGTCCATGCGCAGGCTGACCAGGATGTCCGCGGTGGAGACGGCGTGGCGCACATGCGTCTCGCCCGTCTCGATGTGGCGGTCGCCGTGACAGTCCGCGATCGCCTCGCAGGCCGTGGCGACCTGCGCGACCTCGTCGGCCGGATAGTGCGTCGCAAGGTTGGTCAGCCAGTGACGGATGGCGGTGCGATCGTCCGTGTCCTGGTCGGGAAGGTTGTAGTTCGGTTTCACCATGTTTAAACCTAGATCCGGCAGTTGAGCGCTCCGCGCTTTGTGTAACGCCTTGGTCGTCTTAGAGATCGAGGTTGTCTGCTGACCCACCCCGGAGGCCGTCCAACCGCCGCATCCAGGTTAAGGCCTCCGGCAGCCGGCGCCCGTCCGCTGGCGGACGTCGCCGGCTGCGAGGGTCGGATGGGTGCGCGTCGCTAGTCCAGGACGAGGCTCACGAGACCATCCGCCAGCTTGGGCTCGAACCAGGTGGATTTCGGCGGCATGACCTCGCCCGCGTCGGCGACGCTCATGAGGTCGACCATGCTTGTGGGGTACAGGGCGAAGGCGACCGCCATCTCGCCCGAGTCGACGCGCGCGACCAAGCCCTCCAGCCCACGGATGCCGCCCACGAAATCGATGCGCTCGTCGCGTCGAGGGTCGGCGATGCCCAGAATCGGGCCGATGAGATGATTCTGCAGAAGGCTCACGTCAAGTTTTGCGACAGGGTCGTCACTTGGGATGCGGCTCGGGTCCAGGTGCAGCCGGTACCAGGCGCCTTGCAGGTACATGCCAAAGCTGCCCGGCTCGCCAGGCTTCACCGGCGTCTCGGCGCGGGTGACCCTGAAGGCATCGTGCAAACGGGCCAGGAAGGCGTCCGCGCTCAGGCCGTTGAGGTCTTTGACGACGCGGTTGTAGTCGAGGATCTGCATCTGATCGTGCGGGAAGATGACGGATAGGAAGCCGCTGTCGCCCTGGTCGCCCGCCGCCGACCGGCGGTTGGCGGCGACGCGCGAAGCCGCGGCCGAGCGATGATGGCCGTCGGCGACATAGAGCGCGTCCAGCGCATCGAACGCCTGGGTGAGAAAGGCGATGTCATCGGCGCTGGCGATACACCAAAGCTCATGGCGGACGCTGTCGGCTGCCGTCACCTCAACCTCCGGCGGCGCTGCGCAGAGGCGCGCGAGCAGGTCGTCGATCGCCCTGTTGGCGCGGTAGACCAGGAAGACCGGGCCGGTCTGGGCGTCCAACGCCTCGATCTGGCGGACGCGGTCGTCCTCCTTGACGGGGCGGGTGAGCTCATGCTTCTTGATGCGGTTGCTGTCGTAGGCCCGCACCGAGGCCGCCGCGACCAAGCCGGTTTGCTGGTGATCGCCCATGGTCAGGCGGTAGGCGTAGTATCTCGGGCTCGGGTCGCGGGCCAGTACGCCAGCGGAGCGCATGCGCTCGAGGTTCTCGCGCGCCTTCGCATAGACGGCGTGCGCATAGGGATCCGAGCCCTCGGGCAGGTCGACTTCGGGCCGCGAGATGTGGAGGAAACTCCAGGGTCGCCCCTCGACCATGCGTCTGGCCTCGCTGGCGCTCATGACGTCATAGGGCGGGGCGGCGACATCGGCGGCGCGGCCGGGCGCTGGACGCAGGCCGGCGAAGGGGCTGATCAGAGACATGGAGGGCTTGCTCCTGGTTGGCTCCGCACGTCGGTGCCTTGCCGCGCGGAATGGGTCGAGCGATCGACATGGCTGGTTCGGTTGCCTGTGCTCGTGCGGTGGCGATGGTAGCAGCCGGCTCCAAGGCTGGGAAACCGGGATGTCCCCAATGGCTCCCCAGTCCATAATGGTGCCCGATGATCATGCGCCGCTTCCACCGGACTCGGGTCTGTGGATGCCCGATCCCGACCAATCGATTTCGAAATGCGATTCCGACAGGCGTCCCCATGCGTGATAACAGCTTCCTCAAAGACCTCATCCTGCTGCGCAACGACCCCTCCAAGGTCGCGCCCATTCGTGCCGCGGCAGAGCGTGGCGAGATCGATGCCCAGTACGCCCTGGGTCTCATCTATGCCGAGGGCCGGGGTGTGGTCATCGATCTGGCGCAGGCGCACTTCTGGCTGTCGCTGGCGATGGATCAGGGCGACCGAGATGCCGAGCGTCTGCGTGAGGTCGTCGGCTGCCAGATGACCGATGAGGAGTTCGAGGCCGCCCAGCGCTTGCGCGCGGGCGGGGCCTTGAGCCGCCTCTCGTCCAATCAACGACATTGACAGCATTCTCTCGCCTTGTCGACCAGGTTTGCGCGGTCGCGAACGGCGTCGCGGCAGGCCAGGCGGCATGCGCGCCACAGCGCGCCGGCCCCGCAGCTCGTTAAGCTCCAGGCGCGTCGGCGACGTTCAATGGGCTCGAGCGTTGCGCGAACGCAACGCGGCCGATCTACCGCTCTGCCTTGGTGTATCATCCGACGGCCAGACGGCATTCAGTCCGATCAACACCGACGCCGACCCGCTGCCTGCATGCTTACTCGCGAAACCCCGCATCTCCAGCCTCTGCCGATCATGGCAGTGGATACCGGCCCAGTCCTGGCCTTGGCGGCCTATCCTGGCGACGAGGTCTTCGGCTGCGGCGGCACCCTGGCGCTCCATGCCGCCCGTGGGCACGCGGTCGCGGTCCTGGTGCTGAGCGATGGCGCGGAGGATCCCGCGGTCGTGGAGGCCTGCCGCGCCGCCGGAGCCTGCCTCGGCTATCAGGGGCCAGAGGTCTGGAGCCTGCCGGCCAGTCCCTTCGTCTATGACGAGTCGGCCGTTCGGCGCCTGATTCAGGCGCTTCAGGCCCGCGCCCCGGCGCGGCTCTATGCGCCCGGCGTGGACGACCCCGACCCGCGACGGGCCAAGCTCGGACTCACGGCCCGCGAGGCGCTGAGGCGCGCCGGCGTTGGCGGCGAGCTGGCGGTCTACGAGCTGGGTTCGCCCATGCCGCTCAGCCATGTGGTCGGCATCACTGAGACGCTCGACCTCAAACGCCGCGCGATGAGCAGCCTGGACGTCCGCCAGGACGCCGAGCCGCTGATGCGGCAGACCCTCGCGCTGGATGCCGTGCGCGCCTTTGGGCTCGCGGCGGCTGGCTCGGACGCCGAGGGCTTTCGGCTGACGACGGCGGCGCGGATCACCGACACGACCCCTGGGCTGAGCCGCCCTCGCGCGAGCGATCCGGCGCATGCCGCGCACACCGAGCCGCTCGTTTCCATCATCGTCCGCACGGCCAACCGCGACACCCTGGATCAGGCGTTGGACTCCATCGCCGCCCAAACCTATCGCGGCATCGAAGTGATCCTGGTCGATGTGCAAGGTCGCGACCAGCTCGGGCGGCCCGAGCGCTGCGGCGAATTCGCCATGCGCACCGCGTCGGCCGGCGCTCCCCTGCGCCGCGGTGCCGCGGCGAACCTGGGCCTGTCGCAGGCGCGTGGCGACTACATCCTTTTCCTCGACGATGACGACTGGTTGCTGCCCGAGCACATCGCCGGGTTGGTGGAGGCCGTTCGCGGCGGCGAGGGCGCCGCGGCCGCCTATGCCGGCGTGGTCTGCCGCGGCGAGACCCCGGACGGCGACTGGCCCGTGCTGCACACCTTCAACGCGCCCTATGACCCGCTGCGTCTGCTGATCGAGAACTATCTGCCCATCCACGCCGTGCTCTTCGCGCGTCGCCTGCTTGGCGAGTCGCTAGGCTTCGATGAGCGACTGGACGTCTATGAGGACTGGGATTTCTGGCTCCAGTTGAGTGCGCTGACCCCGCTGATCCATGTCGATCATGTGAGTGCCGTCTATCGCATCGCGCACACGAGCGGTTTCGGATTGCGTGAGGATGACGAGCAGCTCGACCCCGGCCTTGCCGCCATCTTCGAGAAATGGCGCCCGCGCTGGACCCTGGAGCAGTTGCTGGGCATCGTCGACTACGCCAAGCACCGCAGCATGTACGAGGAGCTGCGCGAGGAGAGTGCGCGCAAGCACGCGGTGCTGAGCGAGCAGCTCAGTGCGGCGACCTTCGACCTCGAGCAGTGGAAGATGCGACACAGCATCCTCGCGGCGGACAAGCGCGCGGTGGAGCAGCAGATCGCGACGCTGCACGAGCGCATTCTGAGCGCTGACGCGCGGCGGCGCAGCCTGGAGTCGGCGCGTGAGGCGGATCGCGAGCTGCTCGAGATACTGGGTGTCCAGAGCCTGACGGATGCCTTTGGGTGTCGGGACGAGCTGGCGCGCTATCGGTCGTTGCACGGCCGTTTCCTGAAGGCTCTCGCGCTCGTCGGCGCGCCGTTCAGACGCCCCTATCGGCTGGCCAAGGCCGTCCTGGGGAGGATCCGGCGTCCCCTTGTCCGGTGGGTGTCGCATGCCAGGAATCTGTCCCAGACCGCGCAGGCCTACGGGCTCGCTGTCGTCGTGCGCTCGCTGCTGTGCAAGCGACGCCGCTCCCGCCCTTGTCAGGAGCCGAGCATCAGGGATCTTTGGCTGGTCCTCGAATTGGCCTCCATCGGTCTCGAACCGAATTCCCAGCCCGTCGTGACCATCCTGCTGGATCCGACCCGCGTCGCGCCGGACAGCGTTCGGCTACTGAAGGCCCTGGCCCAGGGTCATCATGTTCCGCCGTTCGAGCTGCTGCTCCACTACCCCAAGGGCCATCCCATCCTCGGGCCGCTGAAGGACCGGCTGCCAGGGCTGCGTCGCGTGCCGCTGGATGGGGACGCGAGTGCGGCGCAGGCCGTGTCCGCGGCCTTGGCGGCATCCGCCGGGGACTGGCTGCTGCTCCTCTCCTGCGTCAACATCGAGCCGAACGACTGGCTCGCGCGGATGATCCAGACCGCCCAGGATACGCGCCTCGGCGATGCGCCGGCGGGTGGCGTCTGCGTGAAGGTGATGGGGACGGACGGGCGTTTGGTCATGGCCGGCAGCCTGCGGACGCGCGACGGCGCCATGCTCCCGATCGGCGCGGGCCAGGATATCCTGGCCCCGGAGTACAACTTCCTGCGCAAGGTCGACGCGGGCTCCGATGCCTGCTTCCTCTTGAGCCGGCAGGCCTTGCTCGATGCGGGGGGCGATCGGTTGGCGGCGGCCGTTGGCGTGGAGGATCTCTGCGCCGCGATGCAGACGCAGGGCTGGACGCTCCTCTATCAGCCGGAGGTCACGGCCGTCATTCCCGCGCCGCTGTCCCGCGCTCCAGCCCACGCGGGTCTCATGGGGCACGCCCGGCGTCGGCTGCTGGTCGTGGACGCCGTGATGCTGACCCCGGATCAGGACTCGGGCTCGCTGCGGATGTTCAACCTGCTGGAGACCTTCCTGGAGCAGGACTGGCATGTGACCTTCGCGCCCTCCAACCTGGAATACGGCGAGCCCTATGGTCCGCTGCTGCAGCGGCGCGGGATCGAGGTGCTGCACGCACCCCAGACGCCCTCCATTCAGGACTTTCTGCGTCGCCGCGGTGCCGAGTACGACCTGGTCATCCTCAGCCGCGTCCTGGTTGCCAGCGCCCTCCTCGACGCCACGCGGCTGCATGCGCCCCAGGCGCGGCTGTGGTTCGATACCGTGGATCTGCACTTCCTGCGCGAGCAGCGCGAGGCGGATCTGCGCGGCGACCCGGCCGCGTCCAAGCTCGCCGAGCAGCGCAAACGCCAGGAGCTCGACCTCATGCGGCGCGCGGATCTCACGCTGGTCGTCAGTCACATCGAGCAGGATCTGCTCGCGGCCGAGGTGCCCGAGGTCCGCGTGGAGATCCTGAGCAACATCCACGACCTGCATCCGACGCATGCGCCGTTCGAGGCGCGCGACGCCATCCTCTTCATCGGCGGTTTCAATCACGACCCCAATGTCGACGCCGTGCGCTATTACGTTCAGGAGGTGCTGCCGCTGGTTCAGGCCGAGATCGGTCAGGTGCCCACCTTCATCATCGGCAGCCGACCGACGCGCGAGGTGCTGGCCCTGGACGATCCGGAACGGGGTCTGCACGTGACCGGCTACGTCGAGGACGTCACCCCCTATTTCGAGCGCGCACGCCTGTCGATCGCGCCGCTGCGTTATGGGGCGGGCGTCAAGGGAAAGATCAATATGAGCATGGCCTACGGCGTGCCCGTGGTGGCGACCGCCTGTGCCGCCGAGGGCATGTTCCTCACCCCCGGAGAGGACATCCTCGTCGGGGAGGACGGCGCCGCCTTCGCCGCGGCCGTCACGCGCCTCTACAGCGACCCCGCCCTTTGGGCGCGGCTCTCCGCGCAAGGGCTGACCAACATCGAGCAGCATTTCTCCCGCCAGACCGCCCGCGCGACCCTGGCACGCCTGCTGGCGGAGCCTTGGGCGTGAAGGTTCTGCTCATCACCCACGGGGCCTATCTCGACCCGACCGGGGTCGCCTCCGGCAACAGTGTGCGCGCCTATTTCCTGGCGCTTGGCCTCGCGCAGGCCGGGATCGAGGTCGTCCACGTCTACCCGGCGGACCTGGGGGCGCCGAGGGATCCGGCGCCGCGTCCTGGCATTCGGGTGCGGACCTACGCGGATGCGGACACCCTGGCGAGCCTCATCGCGCAGGAGTCGCCCGCAGCGCTCCTCATCGGCTATTGGGAACTGATCGAGTCCTTGCCAGAGGATCTGGATCTGCCGATCGTCCTGGATGTCGTGGCGCCGCGGATTCTGGAGGCCATGTACCAGGAGCACCTGGATCTCCCCAACGAGGTCCGGCGCACGCTGGCCTGCTATCGCCGGGCCGATCGCTTCCTCGTCGGCAATCAGCGCCAGGCCAGTTTCCTGCTCGCCTGGCTGATCCTCGCCGGCATCGACTGCCGGGGCGCGGCACCCATCGATGTCCTGCCGATCTCCGTCGAAGGCCCCGCCGAGACCGATGAGGGCGCCGCCGAGGAGGTCTTGCGGCTGGTGTCGGGCGGGGTCTCCTGGCCTTGGCGGCGGACCCAGGACTGGTTCGATCACCTGGTGCGCGCGCTGCGACGCCATGGAAGGGGCACGGAAGAGCTGGCCTTGTTCTCGGGCAGCTATGTCTACGCGGCGGACGCCGGCGGCGCGGCGCGCAGCGGCTCGCCCGAATCCGCCCGCGCGGACGGCCCGGTGAGGGACTATCCCCTGCTGCCCTATGGCGAGATGCAGCGCTTTCTCCGCACCCGCTGCCACATCGGCGTGGAGCTGGCCGACGAGAATCCCGAACGCTGGCATAGCCAATCCTTCCGCGCCATGGAGTTCCTGCGCAACGGGCTGCCGCTCATCTGCAACGCCTACATGGAGCTGGCGGTCGCGGTGCGCGACTATGACGCCGGCTGGGTGGTCGAGGGTCAGGATGAACTCGACGGCGTCATCCGCGAGATCATCGCCCATCCGGAGCGCGTCGCCGAGAAGTCCGCGAACGCCCAGCGTTTGGTCGCGGAGCGCTTCCACTACGCGAACACCATCGAGCCGCTCCTGGCCTTTCTGCGGTCGCCGCGCAGGATCCCGCTCGGGGAACCCCTGCTCGGGCTGGGGCTGGTTGAGGCCGATACCGCGATGGCCCCCGAGGCCACGGCACCCGTCGAGCCGGATCGGCCCGAGCGCGCCGACACCGGGCGCGGCAGGAGCCCCGTCGCGCTGCTGGCCCCCGGGCTGCGCGGGCTGAAGGCAGTGGTTCGCCCGCTGGCGAAGCCCGTGCTGAAAGGGCTGATCCGCGCGGTCGGGAGTCTGCGCCGCAGCGATGCCGTGATCTTGATCTCGCGCGCGGATATTCGCCCGGCGAATCATGGGGCCGCCGTCAAGATCGATCGCACGGCCTGGGGGCTGTCCTACTCGGTCGGCGCCGTCTATCTGGTGAGCGAGCAACGCGCAACCTATTGGCTCGTGCGCAAGGGGGTCTTCGAGGAGCGGCGTTTTCCCCGCTGGCTGCGGGGAATCGGGCCGGACGAGGGGCGTGTGCGCGACTTCCTTGCCGCATCCGGCATTCCGCGCGACGACGCCTTCCTCTACATTCCGGTCGCGGATTGGAGCTTCATCGTCCGCACCCTCTATCTCGCCCTCAAGACGGGCGCCCGGACCTATCAGGCCGAGTTCCCCGCCTACGGGCGGGCAAGCGTCTGGGCGCGGGACCTGCTGGGCGGCCGGGCGCTCCTGGTCGAGCACAATATCGAGTACCAACGCCTCGCGGACCAGACCAAGGATCTGCCGCCGCACGGCTACGCCATGCTGCGCAAGATCGAGCTGGCTTGGTGCGAGCGTTCCGATGCGGTCATCACGGTCTCCGAGGCCGATCGCCAGCGCCTGCTGGCCGACGGGATCGACCCCAAGCGCGTGCATGTCATCCCGCACGGCGTCGATCTCGATCAGTTCGAGCGCGCCGAGACGCTGGATCTCCATGCGCTCTTCGACATTCCCCGCGATCGGCGGATCCTGGTCTACCACGGGATCTACCTCTATCCGCCCAATCTGGAGGCCATGGAGGTCATGGCGGCGGAGATCCTGCCACGGCTGGAGCGCGCGGGCGTGCGGGCGACGGTGCTTGCGATCGGCGCCTACCCGCCAGCGCGGGCGCTCCATCCCCAGATCCGATTCACCGGCCCGGTCGACGCCGTGGCGCCCTATCTCAAGGCGGCCGACCTCGCCGTGGTCCCGCTGCAGCAGGGCGGCGGGACACGCATGAAGATCCTCGACTATTTCGCGGCCGGTCTCGCCGTGGTCAGCACCGCCAAGGGGGCTGAAGGCATCCCGGTCGAGCCTGATCGGCATCTGCGCATTGCAGATGAACCTGACGCCTTCGCCCAGGCCGTGGCGGATCTCCTGGCCGACGAGGAGACACGCCGGCGCTTGGGCGAGGCCGCGCGGGCGTTCGTGCGGCCTCTGGATTGGCGTGCCATCGCGGCCCGCTATCTGGAATTGGTCTGATGCCAGGAGCCTGTCCGATTCCGTTGTCCTCGCAACCCACCTGAGTTGCTAATCCCCGATCTGCCGGATCAAGGCCGGCGGGTTCGATGGGCCATCGTCCGGCGGGTCTTCGTCGTCCGCTGACGTGACAAGTCGGGGCAAGCGCCAGGCATCGAGAACAATGATCAGCACTTCATCGGGCGGCTGCCCCACGCAGGCCAGGGCGCGAATGCAGGCGAGACCCTGGCGGGCCGCCAGCAGCGGCGGCAGGGGCCGCAGGGCGCTGGCGGGGAGACGGCAGTGGACGACCGGCTCGTCCACCCGCAGGCTGTGCGGCCCCTCGGGATGGGCGAATTCCAACAGACGCTCCGGGGGAGCGGCCGTCGCCGGTGATTCCTGGATATGGAGCAGGTCGGCCAGCCTGGGGGCGAGCGAGCCCTGGGTTTCGCGCATGCCGCGCACCTTGGCCGCTTCCACGGCAAGCGTCAGACCGCCGGCGCGGAAGCGCACCAGATCGATCCCGCGCGACTCTGCCGTTTCGCTCGCCTCTGGCCTTTGCTGGTCTGTCGCCGCGGGCATGGCGGTTACCGCAGTGCGCCGCGGTAGTCGTGAAACAGCCGCTCCAGATCCAGGGCGATGACCACCTCGCCACGGTATTGGAAAAGACCGGTGGCCAGACCCCGCAGTTGCTCCGGCAGGGTGTCGGTCGGCGGTCGAATGGATGCCTCGGGGATGTCCAGGACATCCTCCACCCGGTCGACGCGCAGGCCGCTGCGCATGGGCGCTTCATCATCCTCGGCGCGACTCTGTCCCAACAGGATCGCCGCGCGCCGGCTGTCGGGCGCGTGCGGGCGTCCGAGCAGATCGCCAAGGCGGATCACCGAGGTGATATCGCCACGGACGTTGATCACGCCTTCCAGTGAAGGCGGGCAACCCGGCACGAAGTGAATGGTCGTCAGCGGCAGGATTTCGGCGACATTGGCTCCCGAAAAGGCGAAGAGCGACTCGTCGATCGCAAAGATCACCAGCTTGACGGTCGCTGCCTCGACCTCGAGGATGCCCTGATCGGCATCCCGACGCTGCTCGAGTAGCGCGGCCAATTGGTCTTCTTCGCGGCCCTTGGTCGTGCTGCTAGTGCTCATCGCGCATCTCCACACCGGAGGATGACGCCTTCGAATTCAGGCCCTCCCTTGCATGTCCGCCCATTGGCTCGCTGGGCGGCGCATCCGCCAGCTCAGCCGTGGTCGTGGCGATCTCGACCCGATTCCGACCGGCGCGCTTGGCCTGATAGAGCGCTCGATCCGCGGCATCGACCAAGGCCGAGGCACTGGTGAATTGCGGGTAGGCGGCGATACCGCCACTGAAGGCGCAATGGAATTCAACGTCATCGGCGAAAAAGGACACCTCGGCGAAATCCGCCCGCAATTCGTCCATGATCTCCTTTGCATGCACGGCATCCACGCCGACCAGGATGATCGCGAACTCTTCCCCGCCATAGCGTCCCACCAGATCGACCTCGCGCAGTCGAAGGCGCAGCGTGCGACCCAGCGCCCTTAGCACCTGATCTCCGGCCGGATGACCATGGGTATCGTTGACGGACTTGAAGTGATCGACGTCGATCATGGCCATGCAGAGGCTGGTCTGATTCCGACGGCAAGAGGCCAGGGCGACATCCAGCAACTGGAGGATGGTGTTGTGGTTGAACAGACCGGTCAGGCCGTCGCGGATCATCAGCGAGCGCAGGATACGCATGCGCTCCGCGCGCAGATGGACCTCGGCGACCAGCCGCGCGGGTTCGAGCGGCTTGGTGAGGAAGCCGTCGGCGCCGACCTCCAATGCCTTGAACTGGCGATCGAGATTGGTCTCCGCGGAGACGTAGATGATCGGCAGACTGAGATGCCCGGGCATCTGGCGCAGCACCCGAGCCAAGTCTGGACCCGAGCAGTTGGGCATGTAGAGGTCCATCAAGACCAGATCGGCGTTGAAACCATCGAGCGCACCGGGCACGCGCGCGGGTTCGTTCGCCACCCGCGTGACCATCCCCGCCTCTTCCAGCACCATGGAAAAAAACTGGGCGACGTCCGGGTCGTCATCCACGATCAGAATATGGAAGGGCTCGGTGGCTCCGGGGTTGGTCAGTTGGTCGAGAATCTCCGCCAGCTCGACGGCCTTGACCGGCTTGGGGCAGTAAGCGTTGCCACCGGACTGGACCGCTCGCAAGCGGGCACTGAAGTCGTCCCGGCTCGACATGAAGATGCAGGGAACCGGCTGGTCAATGCCGGCGTTCAGCGCAGCGATGGCCGTGGGACCCGCGTCCTGACCTTCCGGGAAGATGACATCCATGATGATCGCGCTCGGCCGTTCACGCCGGAAGGCCTGCCGCAGGCTGTCCAAGGTCACGAACGGGATGATCTGATAACCGAAACAGCTCAGTTGACCGGACAGCTCCTGGGCGATGATCGGATCGTCGTCGCACAGATAGACCAGGCGCTGGCGACGCTCACGGGTGTCGCCCTCGACCGCGTGACGGGCGGGAATCTCGAAGCGCGGCCACGACTCAGGGGCGGCGGGGAGCTCAAGCGCGAGATCGAGTCCTTCCAGGGCGCCTAATGCCTGCTCCAGCGCGAGGATCAGCCGGTCCGTCACCCGCGCGTCCTGATCCAGCACGCCGCGCAGCGCGTGCTCGGCGGCCTTGGCCGGCGCGTTGATGGCATCGAAACCAAAGGAGGCGCCAGAGCCCTTGAGGGTGTGCAAGACGAGATGGAGCCTCTCGAGCGCCTCACGCTGGTCGCTTCCGCTCCTCAGGCGGGCGAGGAGTTCGCGCGCCTGGGCGAGCCGTTCCGGGAACTGCGCGACAAAGGATTGACGCAGCCGCTGTTTGCGCTCTCGGAAGGATTCGTTCTTGCCGCTCGCCATCTCGGTCGCCCGTGCGCTAGCGCCGCGCGATGACGCGGGGCAGGTTGACCTCCATCGAGCTGTCCTTCATGAGGCACGCCAGCAGCCCAGGCTGGCGCGCCGCCAGCGGCCGCGGATCGTCACCGGTGAGCAGCACGAAGGGCATCATCAGCCCTTGACCGCGCATCTCCTCGAAGAGCTCCAGCCCGTTCATCAGGGGCATGTGCATATCCGCGACCACGAGCTCGAAGGGCGTGGCGTCGCTGAGCGCCTCCAATGCCTCCAGGCCCTGCTCGACGAGCTGGCATTCATGTCCGGCGTCCTCCAGGACGGCCACCGTCATCTCCCCGGCCAGGGGATCGTCATCGACGACCAGAATACGCATCGGCTTCCACATCTCCATCGGTGATCAGGATTGCGGTGACAGGCCGCATCGTTGCGCCGCGCCCGGGCTTTGAGCGTTTGGCTCGCGCGCGCCCACCCATCCAAAGGAAGACCGCCGGCCGATCGGGCCGCGCCGAGTCAATTCACCCTAGCAGATTTTGCAGCGTCTCAACCAGACTGGACTGATTGAAATCGCCCTTCACGATATAGGCATCGGCCCCCACCTGAATGCCGCGCTGCTTGTCTTCCTCCTTCTGCCGGGAGGTGACGATGACGATGGGGATACCGCGATAGCGATCGTTCTCCCGCAGCCGGGCGGTGAGCGAAAAACCGTCCATGGCGGGCATGTCAATGTCGGTCAGCACCGCGTCGAAGTGACCGCTCAAGGCCTTCTGCCAGCCTTCCAGCCCATCCTCGGCCAGCGTGACGCGGTAGCCATGGGCCTCCAGGATCTCTTTCTCGATTTCGCGGGTGTTTCGCGAGTCGTCGACGACCAGGATCTGCTGCCCTCCCGCGGGCGTGTCGCGCGCGCGGCTTTGCTCCGGTGCGCTCAGCGCCTCCCCGCGCGCGCGGCGCGCGGCGGCCAGCAGAGCCGGGGCCTGCAGGACGCTGACCAGCTCATCGGTCCCGGTGACCACGATCCCGGCCACCAGGCCCAGGCCGCGCAGGTGCTCGGGCAGGGGTTTGATGACCATGTCACGCTCGTCGATGAGCCGGTCCACGACCAGCCCCAGCTTGGACTCATGGATCTTGATCACAACCACCAGATGGGCCTTGCCACCAGGGCGCCGATCCAGCGCGGTCTCACCCGCGCCTGGCGCGGAGTCATCGAGGCGCAGGAGCTCCGCCAGGGGGATCAGGGGCAGGAATTCGTTGCGCAGCACGATGGCTGGACGACCGGCGACCTCGATGGTCTCCCCCTTGGGGACCCGGATCAGCTCCGCGACATGCTGGGCGGTGAGCCCGAACGCCTTGCCCGCGGCCTGGAACACTAGGATCCGCATGACGGCGAGCGACACTGGGAGCTGGATGCGCATCAGGGCACCCGCCCCTGGGCGACTGGAGACCGACACCACGCCCTGCAGGTCATCGACGATGGTGCGCTTGACCACGTCCATCCCCACGCCGCGACCGGAGACGTCGGTGATGATGGCGCTGGTGCTGAAACCGGGCTGGAAGATCAGCTCCGCGACCTGATCGTCGTTGATCCCGGTCGCGCGCGCGGGCTCGATCAGGCCCTTTTGTACTGCCTTGGCGAGGATCCTGTCGCGATCCAGCCCGCGACCGTCATCGCCGATCTCGATCAGGACCCCCACCCCTTCCTGGCGCGCCGACAGGCGAATCCGCCCGAGCCGCGGCTTGCCCGCGGCCTGGCGCTCTTGCGCAGACTCGATCCCGTGATCGATGGCGTTGCGCAGAAGATGCACCAGGACATCGCTCAGGCGGTCGATGAGATGGCGATCCAGCTCGATCTCGCCACCGCTGATCTCGCAGTGCACCTCCTTGCCCAAGTCGCGGCCCAGTTCGCGGGCAACCCTGGCGATGGGATCGAAGACGATGGCCAAGGGCAGCATGCGCATGATCAAGGCCCGGTCGTTGAGGTCGCCGCTCAGCAGCTCCTCTTCCATGACCAGGTCGCGCAGACCCAGGGTAAAGCGGTGTAAGGCCGCCGTCTGCTCGGCCAGCCGTGCCGTGTCGACGCCCTGCGCACCATGCGACTCACTCAGGAGCGACTGAAAGGCGGCATCCAAGGCCCGTGCGTGCAGGAGCTGCTGGCGGAGCTTGGTCTGGCCGGAGACGACCTCGCCCATCAGCTTGATGAGCTCGTCGAGCTTCTCCAGGCGTACGCGCACGGTCTCTGGGGCGCGAACGCCGGCGGACGACGCGGCGGCGGGAGCGGATGGAGGAATATCCAACTCTGGCTCTGGATCTGGATCTGGCTGATTGGTCGCGCCCGGACTCTCGGCAGCGGCGGCGGGGGGCGTGCCGGCCGCGGCCTGGGCGAGCGCGGCGCAGAGCGACTGGTCCGCGGGCGGGAGCTGTCCGCCGCTCGGCTCCACCTGCTCGACGAGTGCACTGATGGCATCCACGCCCCGCATCAAGAGGCTGCCAAGCTCGGGAGGCTGCTGGAGCTTGCCATCGCGCAGCGCCCCCAGCACCTCCTCCAACTGATGGGCGGTCTCCGCGATGCTGTCGAGCTTGAGCATGCGCGCGGAGCCCTTGATGGTGTGCGCGGCGCGAAAGAGCCCGTTGATGGTTTCGCCGTCGAGCCCGTCGCCGGCGGACAGCGCCGTCAGCCCGCCCTCGAGTCGCGCCAGGTGATCGCGCGCCTCACCGGTAAAGCGACCGAGGAATTTCTTGATATCCAGGGCCATGCTCGCGCCTCAGCCCGGGGTCGCGTCGAGTCGGGACAGGCGGGTCTGGCAGAGCAGGCGTAGATCCCGAAGCGCGTAGGGGAATGGCAGCGGACTGTGGTCTCGCGCGCTGTCCGCGACCCGCGCGCCGGGTTCGCCGCTGGGTGGGTCGGGCCGTGACCGGTCCGGCCGCTCCAATTGACGCAGCACGATCCGATACTCACGCCGCGCCTGATCCCAGTGTCCGCCCTCGCGGTAGAGTTCGGCGAGCTGGAAGTGGGCCTGCCAGGCATCCGAGCGATGGTAGATGGCCCGGCGCAGGTGGCCGATCGCCCCCGCCGCGTCGCCCTGTCCCTGGGCGATGCGGCCCGACAACAGCAAGGCATCCAGGCACCAGGGGTCGATCGCCAGCGCGCGCGCCACCGCCGCGCTCGCGCCGGCCGCGTCGTCCCCTTCGAGGAGGAGGTGCGCCTGGAGCGTCAGGTCTTGAATGCGGGGGGACGCGCTGGCACAGAGCGGGGCCAGCCGAGCCAGGGCATCGTCGAAGCGCTCGGCTCGGGTCAAGGCCAATGCCTCTTGGTAGCGCCTCTCCACGGACTCGGGGGCCAGAAGCTTGCTGGGTTCTGCCGTGGGCGGCGCGATGAGGGGCTGTTCGCCCAGCCCTTGCTCCCGCATCCTCTGTCTCGGCTCGACAGCCGATTCGCGCCGCTCCGGCTCCCCGTGCAATGGGCCGCCGCCGAGCAGCGCGGGATCGGCCTCCGAGGCTGGTCTCGGCCGCATGGTGGCGTCAAGCCCCAGCGCTGGACGCGCGGACGACCCGGGGCCGGCGCTGAAAGCTGGTGTGTGGACGGGCCGCTCCGGGATGACGTCCGCGAAGAAGAACGCGCCGTCCAACTCGCGCAGTGTCAGGATGCCGACATCGTTGGCCAGGGTCTCCGAGATTCCGACGATGAGATAGCCGCCTGGATTGAGCAGCGACTTGAGCCGGCCAAGCACGCGCTCGCGCGTCGGCGCGTCGAAATAGATCGAGACGTTGCGGAAGAACACCAGGTCTTGTCCGCGCAATACCGCGGGATACTCAGCGGCCAGCAGGTTGAGCGGATGGAAGGTCACTCGGCGGCGGAGGCCGGCATCGATGCGACGGCGGCGACCCTCGACGGCCGTGAAATAGCGCTCGATCAAGGCCGGGGCCAGGGCGCGGAACGAAAACTCGTTGTAGACGCCCGCGCGGGCACGCTCGAGGGCCTCGCGGTCCACATCGCCGGCACTGAGATCGAAGAGACTGTCGGCGAGTTCGCCATAGCGTTCGCGCAGCGCCATGAGGATGGAATAGGGCTCCTCTCCACTGGAACAGCCGACCGACAGGATACGGATGGGCCTGTCCGGCGGCTTGCGCGCGAGCAGCTCGGGGCAGAGACGCTCGGTCAAGAGCTTGAGATGCTGAGGTTCGCGGTAGAAGTAGGTCTCGTTGATGGTGAGCAGACTGGTCAGCGCATGCAATTCAGCCTCATCGGTGCGCAAACGCGCCAGGTAGGCATCGGCGGAGTCGGCACCGACGCTGGCGATTCGGTTGGCGAGCAGCCGGCGCCAGGGCGCGTCGGCCTGTTCGCCGAAATGCAATCCCAAGTGCTCCTTGATGAAGGACTGAACCGATTGGAGATTCATGGCGTTGGGGCTTGTCATGCCGCCGGCGGGATGCGCGCGAGCCAGCCGAGCTCGTTGGCGATGGCCTGCAGCGGGAGCACCGACTGCACGGCGCCGGCGAGGATGGCCTCCCGATTCATGCCGAAGATCACCGAGCTGGCCTCGTCCTGAGCGATGGTGATGCCTCCCGCCCGGCGGATATCGAGCATGCCGCGTGCCCCGTCGCGCCCCATGCCCGTGAGGATCACCCCGACCGCGTGACAGCCGCACACCTCGGCCACTGACGCGAGCAGACGGTCGCAATTCGGGTGATAGATATCCGACTCGACACAGGGCGTCAGCTGGATGCGGTTGTCGCTGGTGATGGTCATGTGGGCGGCTGGATCGGCCAGATAGATCCACCCTGGCCGCAGCGACTCGCCCGCCCGAGCCACCGCGACGTTCAGCGGGCAGAGGTCGTTCAGCCAACCGGCCATGGCCTCGGCGAAGCCCTCGGAGATGTGCTGCGCGATGAGGACGGGGGACTGGAAGTCCGCCGGTAGCGCTGGCAGTAGGCTCGCCAGCGCCTGGGGGCCGCCGGTCGATGAGGCGATCGCGAAGACACGCGGCTGAACCGAGCCCGCGCGGTCACTGACCTCGGAGGCCTTGGGCGAGCGTGCGACAACGCCGGTCAGGATCGGCGCGACAGCGGTTTGAGACGTGCCGCCCGTCGCCACGGACGCCTGTGCGCGGCGAATATGGCGGATCACGGGGACGCCGGCGAGCACCTTGAGGCGGGCCGCCAGGGCGCGACCCTCATCGATGGTCGGCTTATGGGTCGCTTCCAGGGCGCCGCGCTCGACCGCCGACATGGCGTTGCGCGCATCGGCCAGGTCGGACAGCACCAGGATGGGTGTCGCGCGCACGGCCATGATCTCCTCGATGGCCGCCATGCCGTCCATCTCGGGCATCTGCAAGTCCATGGTGACGATGTTCGGCTTGAGCGCCAGCACCTTCTCGACCGCCTCGCGACCGTTTTCGGCCTCGCCGCAGATCCGCAGGCCCGGATCCTCTTCCAGGAGGGCGCGAATCAGCGCCCGCGCCGAGCCGCTATCGTCGACCACCAGCACGCTGATCGGCTCCTTGCCGCTCGGTTTCATCAGCCGATCCGCGCGTCGCTGTCGGCCGAGTCGGACGCCGTCGTCGTCTCCTTCAATGTGAAGCGGTCCATCTCAACCTTAAGCGTCGCGGAGAGCTGGGTCATCGCTTGGGCGACCTCGGAGATCCGGCGCACCGACTTCGCGGTGTCTGAGCTGGCCATCACGATCTCCCTGAGCGCCACCACGACCTGATTGCTGGCGGTTCGCTGCTGTTGGGTCGAGAGACTGATCTGTTGGGCGGAACTGGTGGTCTCGCTCGCGGCCTGGACCAGCTCTTGGAGGAAGGCCGCCGTGCGGGAGGAGGCGTCCATGCCCTGCTCGATCCCAAGGCTGCCCTTTTCCGAGCTGATCACGAGACGGCTGATGGATTCCTGGATCTCGCCGACCTTTCTCGCGATCTCCCCGGTGGATTCGGTGACTGAATCGGCGAGCCGGCGGATCTCCGCCGCGACCACCCCAAAGCGCTTGCCCGCCTCGCCCGCCGAGGATGCCTCCAGCGCGGCGTTGAAGGCGATCAGCTTGGTCTGATCCGCGACCGTGTCGATGATCTCCATGATGCGCGAGATCTCCTTGGATTTGCTGCCGAGGTCGACGATTTCGGTGAGCGAGTGCTGATTGTCGCGGCGGATCTCCGCCATCTTGTCGACCAGCTGCTGCATGGCCTCGGCGCCCTGGAGGCTGTCATCGTAGGTGCGGCGGGCGACCTCGACCACGGACCCGGAATATTCGGCGATCTGGCTGGAGGACGCGGAGAGCTCCTCCATGGTCGAGGTGATCTCCGCCACCGAGGTCGACATCTCGCTGGAGGTCGCCGCCTGACCATCCACCGCTTGGGCGATCTCGCGCGCGGCGCTCAGCACCGACGCGGCATGGGTCTCGACCTGCGACACGAGCCCATGCAACTGATGGCGCATCTGGTTGGTGATCTGCGCCAGCTCCGCCAGTTCGTCGCGCCCTCCCAGGAGGATCTCGCCGGTCAGATTGCCCGCTGCGACGCGATTCAATCCGTCCGCGACCCGCAGGAGACGTCGCGCGAGCACGCGCGCGGTCAGGATCGCGATCGCCAGACTGAGCAGCAACGCCAGGCCGCCGATCAGCCACCCCTGGTTGGTCACCCGCGACTTGACCGCGAGGTAATGCAGCCGATCCTTGGCCACTTCCAGGACACCGAGCGGGGCGCCGGCATAGTCATCCACCCGCTCGGCATAGACCGCCATGGGGACACCATCGACCTCGATCTGCTTGTATTGCGGGGTACCGCCATAGGCGCTCTGGAGGCTGGCTGGATCCAAGAGCGGCCTGTCACCCTTGGTCATGGCAAAGGTTGTGATCGTGCCGTCGCGAAAGATATGTAGTCCGGCCTCCACCCCATGGCTTTTCTTGAAGGCGGCGAAGAAGCCGGGACCGAATGACATGCCGAATTCGACGGAGCCGAGGTGCCGTCCCTGATCGAACACCGGCACCACGCCGCGAGCACCCAGTCCGGCGACCCCGGACTCCAAGCCGCGTTGTGCCGTCAGCTTCGTATTGGTGTCCACGACCGAATGGCGGAAACCGGAGAGATCGTCGCCGTATTGCTCGACCTTATGCAACCGTAGAAAGGAGGTGGCGGGCGGTGTGTGGAACTGGAACTGGACGGCCCCATAGTCGGCCGCCAGCACCTTGAAGGGCGGGAGCAATTGTGCTTGCAGCCAGTCCCGATCACTCGCGGCGAAATGCCGCTGGACCTCCGGGATGTTGGCGACGAGCGCACTCATGGCCTCGGCGAGACGGGTCTCGGCCGCGACATCGACCCGAATGGCCTCGGCGTATTGCCGCAGCTCGGTGCGCTCGGCTTCCAGGATCACATCATCCAGGCCGCGCAGATTGAAAAAGGTCAGCGTCGAGATGGCGATCAGGATCGCGGTCCCGAAACCGAGGAGATGATTGGCCCACAGACGGAGATTCGTGAACATGGCGGGACTCTTGGTAATCGCGGATAGGCTCGCCGAACGGCTCCCGGGGGCATGGAGGATTCCCAGCCGCGCGCTCGTGGCAGGGAGCAACGGAGGATGGCGGCGTGATCGCCCGCGACCTCTGGACCAAACAGCCCGACGCTAGCCCTAAGCTCGGCTGCGGTCAAGGCGCGGGCGGCGCGAACCGCCGGTTGGATCGCCGTTGCGTTCGGTTCGGCGCGCCTTCTCGGCGGGGCGCTGATCAGCTGCGTTCTCGGCCCGGCTTCGCCCGCTCATCATGTGCCGACGCAACATCCTGAGCGACGCCCCTGAGGCCCCGGCTCGTCGAGACGGATCCTCTCGATTCGGCGCCAATCAGGCAAGGCACGCGGTTTCCTGGTCGCTATCGATAGGGCGAGTGCCCGCTACGGGGTGTTGCGCAAGCCGCCGAGCCGGCCACGGCGAATCCGTTCTAACGCACATGGCGGAGCGCCACCCCGGACCATGAAACGGGGCGGTAGCTTGGACGGACGCCAGGAGAGGCAACATATTGCGTCCTGTTGAGCCTCCTACAACAAGTGCGCTGTTTCACGGTAACCGGCGGGCGCTGATTGGGCGACGCGGGGTGCGGAGTTTGCCGTCATGCCCAGATAGTCGAAGACACGACGGACTTTACGGGCGAGTTTATCGATGGTTGCCGCCACGGAATCCTTCGATTTCGTCTTGATCAGCCCGATGGCGAAGCGGCGCAGGCGGGTGATGTTTTCGGGTCCGTGGCCGGTGCGGATGGTGCAGCGATCCTCGTCCCAGTTCCA
>NZ_NRRF01000040.1 GCF_016583565.1 Thiocystis violacea
AGATCAAGGATCGTGGCTATGCCGACAAGTACCGCGCGGACGCTCAGCCGATCCACCTGATCGGGGTGGAGTTCAGCCGCGAGCGCCGCGCGGTGGTGGGGTTCGAGGTGGAGACGCTGGAGCCGGCTGGGGGTGGCTAAGGCTGTCCGTCCTGCAGCCCATCCGCCCTGACCAACCTGGTTCGACCAAGCTGACGGCGGTCGTGCCCTCCAACTTCACGACCTCTAGCTGACCTAAGACGCCATGCTCGTCGAGACGGTAGTATCGATCTGTGGTGCGAATCGCCTATCGCACCGGCCTCAAAGGAAATCGAACAGCGACAGCCTGCTGGTCTGGACATAGCTCTGTTGAGCAGCCTGGAGCACGACTTCTTGCAATTGGAAGCGGCTAATGGCCTCCGCGAAGTCGAGATCCCGGACATCGGAGAGCGTGGACTGGAGATCGACGAGGCGTTGGTCGTTGATGCCTTCCTGGGTATCCAACACATTCAGCCGCAGACCGAGCGTGGTACGCACTTCGTTTGCGCGCCCGAGGCTGGAGTCCAGGTTGACCAAGGCCATCTCGACCGCCTCGGACAGGGCGCCCCGGCCCTCATCAGTCGTAATGGGCCGTTCGAACGCCGTCGCCATGGCGTCCAGGGTGTCGAAGATGCTGACTTCGGGTGCTGGGCGTGAGCTGAGGGTGTCTCCATTACCGGGCGTGCCGCTCAGGGTCATGGTCCGCCCCGCGAACTTGATCGGGACATCCGCTTCGTAGATCCCCTCAATGGGATCGCCGTCCTCGTTCAGCACCGGATTGCCGTCGGAATCCGTAACGGCGTATTCCATGATGCCAGCGTTGTCCGTGAAACTGATGGTGAAGACCTCCTCGGGGGTCTGGTCGAAGGTCTCAAGATCGGCGATCCCGGTCTCCTCGACCACCAGGGTGCCGGTATTGAGAACCCCCATGACGCCTTCCAGCAGATGACCCGTCATCTCGGGGATGTCCATGAAGACGGACTTACCCGTGTCGCCCACCATGATGGAACGGGTGTCGGTGATGGCGACGTCACGCACGTCGCCCTCCCCTCTTGCCGCGACGTAGGAGACGACGCCAGCATCGTCTTGCGTAAAGGGTTTGGTGAAAGAGTCGGTTCCGGCGAAGAGGTATTCCCCGTTGGCATCCTTGCTGTTGGCGAGTCCCAGGATGTGATCTTTGATCTGGCGCAGCTCCGCTGCGATGGTGGCGCGGTCTTCCTGGTTGTAGGTGTCATTGCTCCCCGCAACGACGAGCTCTCTGGCGCGCTGCAGCGCGGTGTCGAAGGCGGTAACCAGCCCCTCCTCCTGCTCCAGCCGGGGCTTGGCGAAGTCCGCGTTGCGCTGGTACTGCTCGGTCGCGTTGATGGCAGCCTGCAAACGCACGGATTGGGTCGCCCCGCTCGGATCGTCTGCCGGCGTGAGGATGCGTCGACCGGTCGCGAGCTGCAGGCTGGTGTGGTTGAGCTGCGTCTGGGCGCGCTGCATCGCCGAAACGCCGGCGTTGAACATCTGGGTGGTCGAAATACGCATGGGCCAAGTCTCCCAGTCAGCGCACGGCGTTGATGATGGTGTCGAACATCTGGCTAGCGACGGCGATCACCTGCGCGGAAGCCTCATAGGCTTGCTGGTAGCGCAGCATATCGGCAGCCTCCTCATCCAGGTTCACGCCGGAGATTGACTCGCGTTGGGCCTGTGCTGCCGCCAACAGTGTGGCGCTGGAGTCACGCGAGATCTGAGCTTGTCGAGTCTGGGAGCCGACTGTGGCGAGGATGTTGTTGTAGCTGCCCTGGATGGTCGACTTGCCCTCGACGGTGCGGAGATTCTGGATGTCCGCCATGGCGAGCATGTTGCGGTTGTCACCGCCGTTGCCCGCATTGCTCTCGACGACGAACTCATCGCCGGCCACCATGTCGCCCTGAATCTCGACCTCCCAGCCGTTGAGCGCGACCGTCATGGTGTTGGTCGTCGCATCGTAGTCCGGAACAAGGACAGTGGAGCTGCCATCTTCGGCGACCGCCGTGAAGTCAGTGCCGTCGAAGGTCAGCACGACACGACTGAGATCGAGCGTATCGGCATCGACCGCACGCGCACTGACGATGCGACCCTCACCGGCGTTGAGCGGATAGGGCTCGGCGGTGATGGCACCGGCAGCGGCGATCTTCGCGGGATCCTTGATCGCGACCTCCAGCCCACTGTTGGCGAAGCGGGTCGGCTGGATCAGCCAGTTGTCGCCGCTCGCCGGCACGCTAGCAGGCGGCGTCGCCATCGCCGAGGTGTCGATCGTCATTCCTTCCGCTTCGAAAATGCCGCTGCCTGGCACCGTTTCATTGAGAGCGACAGCCGCGTTCTCGGGCAGGCGCAGCATGCGGTAGTTCGACCCGTCATAGGAGAGCCGGTAATCGCTCGCGGTCAGCTCGGAGACGTTGGAGATGGTCACCGTCGGCGATTCCGACGCCGTGTTGGTGGTCTTGGCGTTCACCGCCACGGGAGGCAGGGTAAAGATGTCCTGCCCTTGCTCGCCATTGAGGTCCAGCCCCAAGCGATTTTGCGCGTTGAGCTGCGTCGCCAGATTCAATGCAATGAGACCGATCTCGTTCTGGGGTCCGTCGAGCATCTGCTCGCGCGTCTGGAGCAGCCCGCCGATTTCGCCACCACTCATGAAACGGGTCACGTCGATGGGCGCATTGCCCGCACTGGTCTTGAGCCCGATCCGCAGATTCTCCCGATCGGCCGAGAGGTGATCCGCGACCAGTGCATTGGCGGTGGCACCCATGACCAGCGCCTGACCATTGCCGATGAAGACCGAGACGGATCCGTCGTCCTGCTGGTTGACGCTGACATCGATTTTCTCCGACAGCTCGCTCAGAAGTTGATCGCGCCGATCGAGCAAATCGTTGGGAGCCGATCCCCGCGTGTAGTCCGAGACGATCCGGTTGTTCAGATCCGCCAGGGACTTGGAATATTGGTTGATTTCATCGACCGTCACCTCGATCTGGCCGTTCACCATGGACCGCTGCTGATCGAATACGCGATTGAGCTGGCTCATGCGCTCCACTAAGGTCTCCGCCTCGTTGAGCATGACGGTGCGGTTCGGCACGGATCTCGGATCTCCGGCGACATCCTGAAGCGAGTTGAAGAAGCTCTCCAGCACGGGCTCGAGCCCGGTGGTCTCGTCGGCGAGGACGAGATCGACGTTTTCGGCAAAACCAGCGAGCACGGTCGCATAGCTATTGTTGGAGGTGCTGCTGCGCAATTGGTTATTGACCAAATCGCTCTGCATCCGCTCGATGGCTGTGATTTGGACGCCCTGCCCGATGTATTTACCGCCCAGCATGTACGGGTTTTGGGTTTCCAAGAGCGTCCGCTGACGGCTATAGCCCTCAGTCGCGGCATTGGAGATGTTGTGACTCGTCGTCGCCAGGGCACGCTGATAGGCCAGCAGTCCAGAGACGGCAGTTCCCATGATGCTCATTGGTTCAACCCTGCGTCATGATTTCAGTTCGCCTGACCGCTCCGCCGGTCCTTCCGGTCGTGCACGCGATTGCTCACCCTTCCGATAGGTTATCGGCATCACTCACCGAAACTTGAATCTCGGCCTCGGTTTGGGACTCGCCGGGTTGGGACTCGAGGGCGGCGCTGATGCGCAGCAGACGGTCGCGGATGCCGAGGATCTTGGAGGCGTAGCGCGGATCGGTGGCATAACCGGCCTTCTGCAGTCCGCGCACGAAGTCCTCCGCCGTCTCGCTCTCCAGGGCTTCACCGTAGCGCGGATTGCGGCGCAGAAAGGCGACGTAGTCGACGAATGAGTCCGCCGGACTGCTGTAGGCTCGGAATTTTGCCTGCTCGCGCCGTGCCACGCCGTTGCGGTACTCCAGGGTACCCACCCCGACCTTATCGCCCTTCCAGCTGCGGTCCGCCTTGATGCCGAAGAGATTGAAGCTACTGCTGCCGTCGGAGCGGCGCGGGACGTGCTTGCCCCAACCCGTTTCGAGCGCGCTCTGCGCCAGGAGTGCGCTGGTATCCATGCCAAGCCGCTCGGCCGCCTCGTCCGCGTAAGGCTTGAGGTAGGCGACGAACTCCTCCGGGCTGCTCGGTGGCCACTGCCCCTTGGCGCCGACCTGAATGGAGCCGGTCTTGGACGTGGCCGCCGCACTCACTTGGGGGCTCGCGTCCGATTCCGACCCCGCCGTCTTGACGGCCTCCACGGCCACGTCGAGCTTGCGTCGCTTCATGCTGCGCAGCCAGGGGTTGCGCTCCGGGACGGTCAGATCCTTGGGATCGCGCGTCTCGGGGTCTCCGCTCAGCTCGGGCGCCAGCTGGCGCAACAGGGCCTTGCGGATACCCATGCCATCGCCTTCGCTGAGGACGGTCGCGATCTGCTGATCGTACAGATCCTGGTAGAGCCGCGTCTGGCTGGAGTCGAAGAGCCCGTCCGCCAGACCGGCTGAGCGCATGTGCTTGAGCATCTGCCCGACCAGCAGGGACTCGAAGGCCCGCGCCGCGGCATCCAGCCCCGCCGCCCCGTCGTTGCGCGCCGAACGCGCGAGGCCGTTGTAGGAGGTCGGGTCGCTCACCAGCCCGGTCTGCGCCCTGGCGGCCGTGCCGAGGCCGAGCTTGTCGCTGGATGAGAGCATGGCCGACTCAGATGACGATCAGCTCGGCGCGCAGGGCACCCGCCTCGCGCAGGGCCTCGAGGATGGCGACGAGATCGCCAGGGGCGGCGCCCACCTCGTTGACGGCCTGGACGATATCGCCGAGCGAGGTGCCGGGGGCGAAGAGGAACATGCGGTTCTTGTCCTGCTTGACCTCGACATTGCTCTGCGGCACCACGGCCGTCTGGCCGCCGGCGAACGGAGCGGGCTGAGAGACCTGCGGGTTCTCGCTGATGGTGACCGTCAGGTTGCCGTGGGAGACGGCCGCCGGCCTCACGGTCACGCCTTCGCCGATGACGATGGTGCCGGTGCGCGCGTTGATGATGACGCGCGCGGGCGGTTCGGCGGCCTCGACGGGCAGGTTCTCGATGACAGAGACGAAGGAGACGCGCTGACTGGGGTCGTTCGGGGCGCGCACCTGGATGGACGAGCCGTCCAACGGCCGGGCGTATTCCTCACCCAGGTTTTCGTTGATGACCTCGGCGACCCGATTGGCCGTGGTGAAGTCCGGGCGGCGCAGGTTCAGCACCAGGTAATCGCCCTGGGCGAAGCCGCTCGGGACCTCGCGCTCGACCGTGGCCCCGTTGGGGATACGCCCGACGCTGGGCACATTGACGGTGATGCGGCTGCCGTCGGCCCCGCCAGCACCGAAACCGCTCACGGTCAGATTGCCCTGCGCCATGGCGTAGACCTGCCCGTCCGAGCCCTTGAGGGGCGTCATCAGCAAGGTTCCGCCGCGCAGACTCTTGGCATTGCCGAGCGAGGAGACGGTGATGTCCATGCGCTGGCCGGGTTTGGAGAACGGCAGCAGGTCGGCGGTCACGATGACCGCGGCCAGGTTCTTGGTCTGGGGATTGACGTTGTCCGGCACCGTGATGCCGAGCTGCACCAGCATGTTCTTGAGGCTCTGGACCGTGAAGGGTGCCTGGGTGGTCTGGTCGCCCGTGCCGTCGAGGCCCACGACCAGGCCATAGCCGACCAGCTGGTTATCACGCACACCGGCGATTGTGGCGAGGTCCTTGATGCGCTCCAGTCCGACACTGCTCCAGTCGTTCTCGGCGCCATAGTCGTCGACCGCGACCGTATTGCCCGCCAGCGTCAGGCCCGTGGAACCGGCGGCGACCATGGCGAGGAGCATTGCGCGGCTGAATGTGATGATCCTGTTCATGATCGACCTCGATTGTCCTGCACGTCAGGCGATGTTCTGGAAGCGTGGCACCGTCGGGTGGGCGAGGCGCAGCGACCTCGATGGGCACGCCCCATGAGCGGCCTTCCCACTCACACCGATCTGCCGGGGGCTTTGCCCACCCTACTAAAGAAGACAGCAAAGCTCGGGCCAGTTGCCTTGCGCCAGTGACGCGTCGGCTCAGATCGGCCAGATGGGGCTGTTGAAGAAACGCGACAGCCAGCCCTGGGCGTTGCTGTCGCTGAGCGCACCGGTTCCGCCGTAGTAGAGCTGGGCATTGGCGACCTGGGTCGACTGGATGGTGTTGTCGGTCGTGACATCGGCCGGGCGGATGATGCCGCGGATGCGCACATACTCGTTGCCCTGGTTGATGCCCAGCCATTTCTCGCCCTGGATGACCAGATTCCCGTTCGGCAGGACCTCGGCGACGGTGACCGTGATCTCACCACTCAACTGATTGCTCTGGCTCGAGTCGCCAGAACCGTCAAAGGTTCGTCCACCCGTGGACGACGCGCCGAAGAGCGACAGATCATTGTCGAGAAACGTCTTGCCGGCGACCGTGATGTCGCCGACGGCCATGTCCATGCTCGAATCCTTGGAGGTCGAGGTCGCCGACGACTTCTTGGCGTTGGTCTTCTCGGCCAAGACCACGGTGACCAGATCGCCGACACGCCGCGCCTTGGAGTCCTCGAAGAGTCCCTGGGACTGCGCCGCCTGGAAGATGGCGCCATTGTTGGCGGCCGCGGGCTTGGGCGCGATGGGTGCCGACGGACGGTACTCCGCCGCATCGCCGGGCTTCGGTGGATTGAGCGTGCTGCAGGCAGAGAGGCCCGTGACGGCCAGGATGCAGAGGCCGCGGGTGAGTCGTGTGCGGGTGAGTGAGGTGATCATGGCGATCTCGCGTTCGATGATCGGTTATCAGCCAAGGTGGTTGTTCGCGAACTGCAGCATCTCGTCGGCGGCGGAGATGGCCTTGGAATTGACCTCGTAGGCGCGCTGGGTCTCGATCATGTTGACCAGCTCCTCCGCCATGTTCACGTTACTGGTCTCCAACGCCCCTTGGATGACGGTGCCGACGCCATTCTGTCCGGGGTTGGATTGCTGGGCATTGCCGGAGGCGGCGGTCTCCAGGTAGAGGTTCTCGCCGACCGCCTGCAGCCCCGCGGGATTGACGAAGTCCGCGAGCTGGATGTTCCCAAGCTGGACCGGCGCGGCCTGGTCCGGCAGCTGGGCGCTGACGGTGCCATCGGTACCGATGGTGATGGTCTGGGCGTTCTCCGGCACCACCAGACCCGGCTGCAGGGCGTAGCCGTTGGACATGACCACCTCGCCGTTGGCGTTGAGCTGAAAGCCACCGTCGCGGGTGTAGCCGAGTTCGCCGTTGGGCATGAGGATCTGGAAAAAGCCGCGCCCCTGGATGGCGATGTCCAGCGAATTCTCGGTCTGGATGATGTTGCCCTGGGCGAAGAGCTTCTCGGTGGCGACCGTGCGCACGCCGGTGCCGAGCGTCAGGCCCGAGGGCAACTGGGCCTCCTGCGTGGCCTGCGCGCCCGGCTGGCGAATGGTCTGATAGATGAGATCCTCGAACACCGCCCGGCCCTTCTTGTACCCATTGGTGTTGACGTTGGCCAGGTTGTTCGAGACCACGGACATACGGGTCTGCTGCGCGTCGAGGCCGGTCTTCGCGATCCAAAGTGCTTGGTTCATGGTCTAGCTCCTCTGTCTACCCGGCTCGGCTAACTGGCGCCCAGCAAGCGGTTGTGCTTTTCTTCGAGGTCGTTGGCGGTTTCCATCATCTTGATCTGCGTCTCGTAGCTGCGCGAGAGCTCGATCATCCGTGTCAGGGCCGCCACCGTATTGACGTTGCTGGTCTCCAGCATCCCGGTCACCACGCGGACATTGGCGTCCGCCGCAGGTGCCTGACCATTCTCAGCACGAATCAAGCCATCTTCCCCGCGCTTCAGGGTCTTGGTGTCCGGGTTCACCAGGCGAATGCGATCGACCGCCGCCAGGGCGTTCGGGTTGGATCCCGACGGACGGACGGTGATGGTCCCGTCCGTGCCGATCAGCAGACTTTCATTGGGCGGGATGGTGATGGGGCCGCCATCGCCGAGCACGGGCAGCCCGCGATCGTTGAGCAGCATGCCGTTGACGTCGATATGCAGGTTACCCGCGCGGGTGTAAGCCTCACCGCCGTCTGGAGCCTGGACGGCGATGAAACCCTCTCCCTCGATGGCGACATCCAGATCCCGCCCGGTGCTCTGGAGCGCGCCGTGGGTGAAGTCGATGGCCTCGTCCCTGACCTGCACATAGTCTCGCGAGTCGTACACCGGTCCCCGCACGGGGGTCGTGTAGGCGTCCGCGAGCGACTCGCGAAAGCCATGAGTGGTGGCATTCGCCAGGTTGTGATTGTTGATGGCCTGCGCATAGAGATTCTCTTTCGCGCCGGACATCGCCAGGTATAGGAAACGATCCATGACTCACCCTTGGCCAGACGGCGGAGCATCACATGTTGATGATGGTCTGCGTGATTTCATCCGCGGTGGAAATAGTCTTGGCGTTCGCTTGATAGTTGCGCTGCGCCTCGATCATGTGGACGAGCTCCTCGGTCAGGTCGACGTTCGAGCTCTCCAAGGCGGCGGCCTGGATCGAGCCGAAGCGGCCGTCGCCCGGACTACCCAAGATCGGATCCCCCGAGCCGTAGCTCTGCGCCCAGTTATTGTCGCCAAGCTGCTGCAGACCCTGAGGATTGGAGAAGTTCGCGATCGCGACCTGACCGAGCACCTCGGATCGGCCATTGGTGAAGCGGGCAAAGACGATGCCGTTCTGGTCGACATCCAGTCCGGTCAGCTTGCCGTTGGCGTAACCGTCTTGAGAGAGATCGTTCACCGAGTAATTCGAGCCGTACTGGGTGATACCCGAGATATCCAGGGTGATCTCTCCGGGGTTCACGCCGAGACCGTTCGGTGAGGTCGCCGTCGCCGTGGTCGGATCGAGCGGTCCGATGGTGGCCCCGTTGAGCGGCTCATACAGCGCCAGATCGAACGACAGCGGCGGCACCGTCGTCGCCGTGGTATCGAGATTTCCGTTCGTGTCGAAGGTCATGGTAAAGGTATTCGCCGGCGTCACCGGCGGCGCCGGTGCCGGCGTCATCCCATCGAGCTCGGCATACACCGTCCACTCCAGCGGATTGGCTGTCTTGACGTAGTAGAGTGTCATGGCCCTGGCGGCGCCTTCCGAGTCATAGACGGTCAACGAACTCGACCAGTTGTAGGTATCGGGGTTACTGATATCGACAGCCCCGTAGGCCGCGCCCGTCGTCGGATCGATGGGCTCGGACGCATTCGAGCTGAGATTGACACTCGCGGTCACCTCGGTGGTGGCGAGCGCGCTGGATTCCTCATTCAGCGGCAACTGCATATCACCCAGGTTGCCGACACTGAAGTTCGCGCTGGTGCGGCTCGTCATGCTATCCACCGCCGGATAGCCCTGGAGCCTTTGACCGGATGAATTGACGACATAGCCATCGCGGTCCACCTGAAAGGCCCCTGCCCGCGTGTAGACCTGTGATCCGTTGTCATTCATGACGAAGAAGCCTTCCCCGTTGATCGCCAGATCCATGGCATTGCCGGTCGCCTCGATGTTTCCCTGTGAGAACAGCTGGGTATTGGACGCGAGACGGACACCTGAGCCGATCTCGGTCTTACTCATCCAGCCGTAGGCGTGGGCATAAACGTCCGCGAATTCGGCGCGCGACTCCTTGAAGCCAACGGTTCCCGTGTTGGCGATATTGTTGCCCGTCACCTGCAGGTCGGCCGAGGCCGCGTTCAAACCACTCAACCCAATCCGAAACATGATGCGATCTCCCGTGTGTCGTGACTTGGCGCCAAAACGGCGTCAACCGATGCGATAGACGTCTGCAAAACTCACGCTGCCGACGCCCAACACGTTCAGCAGCAATCCCCCGCCGTTGTTGTCCATGGTCACGCTCTGCACCTGACCGTCGAGCATCGGCTGGAGTGACTCGCTCGCCCCATCCGTCTCGGCAACGATTTCGATCTCATAGCTCCCAGCCGGGGCCGGAGTCCCGTCGTCGAGCAGGCCGTCCCAGGAGAACTCCTGCAACCCAGCCGCCAGGGTGCCAAGGCCCTCGCTGCGCACCAGGTCGCCCCCAGGACCATAGACATTCAAGGTCACGCCCCCCGCCGACGACGACAGATTGACGGCACCAGTGACGCTCTGCCCTTCTTCCAACGCGATCGAGCGCGCCGGAACCAGCACGCTGTTGCCGACGAGCGAGGCCGCCTGCAGGGTCTGGTTCTGACTCAGCGTCTGCGAGAGTTCGGCGAACGAGGCGCTGAGGCCCTCGATCCCGGACACCGTCGAGAACTGCGCCAGTTGGGCGACGAAGTCCTCGTTCGTAACCGGGTCCGTTGGATCCTGATTCTTCAACTGCGCAAGCATGAGGTTGAGGAAATCGTCCTGACCCAGAGAGCTGTCCGCGGCGGCCGTCGTCTGCGTGCCATAGCTGGTCAGCCCAAGGCTGCTGATGTAATCCGAAGTCATGTCAGTCACGTTTGCTTACCTCAGCTTTGGCCGACTTGAAGGGTTTTCTGCAATAACTGGCGGGTGGTATCCATCACCTGGAGGTTGGCCTCATAGCTGCGCGAGGCGGACATCATGTTGGCCATTTCTTCCACCACATTGATCGCGGGTCTGAAGACATAGCCATCATTGTTCGCCTGGGGATGATTGGGCTCATAGGACGGGAAGGGCTCGGCGTCCGCATCCACGATGCCCGCGACGCGCACCGGCATGGCGACCCCGTCGGGGTCTTCTTGGTCCAAGACCGTCTGAAAGAGCACCTGCTTGGACTTGTAGGCCGCTTCGGGCGTCGAGGCCGCCGTGCTGGCGTTCGCCAGATTGGAGGCGACGGTATTCAGGCGCACGGATTGGGCTGTCAAGGCCGACGCGGAGGTATTGAAAAGACGAAACAGATCGCTCATGGCGTTACTCCTTGCGCAGGGCGGCGCGGATGCCGGAAACACGTCGGTTGAGGAACTCCAGGGTGCTCTGATAGTGCATCGAGTTCTCGGCGAAGGCGGCGCGTTCCAGCTGAGGGTCGACCGTATTGCCATCCAACGACGGCTGCGCGGGAATTCTGTAGAGCACGTCGGGCTCGAGCGAGGTGTCCTGACCTGGAAGCGTCAAATGAGTGGCTTGCGTCCTGGCCAGCTTCAGCCCATCGCCCGTGCCTTCGATGGCCGCCAAGGTTTCGCTGAAGTGGAAATCGCGAGACTTGTAGTCGGGCGTATCCGCATTGGCCAGATTGGAGGCCAGCAGCTCCGTACGACGCGCCTGAAGCATCACCGATGCCGGCAGGATTCCCAGTGCTTTGTCGAGTGACAGGCTCATGGCAGATGCTTCCGCGAATTGAGTTGCAATTCGTTATGCATCCTGTGTGCCATGCGTCGAGCGGGGCTGCGCGGGCGCGGGCGGATGCCCGACAGGACGATCCGCCGACGTTTGCGGATCACGGCATCAGGAATACGCTGCGGAGCTGGCGGGACCTGGCTGATCGGCGCCGTCAGCGCCGGCGAAGCACCGTGCCCTGGGGGGTGCGGACGATTTCGAAGGCGTTGGTGTAAGAGCCGACGGCCTCGGAGGCGCCGACGAAGAGGTAGCCACCCGGATCCATCTGGCGTGCGATGCCGTCAAAGATCCGTCGCTTCGTCTCTGCGGAAAAGTAGATGAGGACGTTGCGGCAGAAGACGATGTCGAACTTGCCCAAGAGGCTGTACGAATCCATGAGGTTGAGCTTCTGGAAGCGAACCCGGCGCTGGATGTCCGGCTTGATCTGGTGACCCTGCTCAACGGTCTCGAAGAACTTCTGGCGGCGCTCCGGACTCAGCCCGCGCGCGATGCTCAGGCCGTCGTACAGCCCTGCGCGCGCCTCGGCGAGCACCGTCTCGGAGAGGTCCGTTGCGACGATGCTGACCGGAGTCGTCTTGGGCGGGAAGGACGCCTCCCACTCCGCGACCACCATGGCAATGCTGTAGGGCTCCTGGCCACTGGAGCAGGCCGCCGACCACACCTTGATCGGGCGCTGCTTGGCTGCAAGCTCGGGCAGCACCACCTGACGCAGGATCTCGAAGGGATAGGTATCACGAAACCAGGAGGTCTCGTTCGTGGTCATGGCGTCGATGACGCGCGACTTCAGCCGCGGACTCGAGGACTGGCGCATGGCCCGGAGCAGTTCCTCGACCTTCTTGAACCCGAACTCGTCGAGCAGACGCGACAACCGGCTGGAGACGAGATACTGACGGTTCTCACCCAGCACCAACCCGCAGCAGTCAGAGAGAAACCGAGCGAACTCGGCATAGTCCTGCGCATCAATCACGGCAAACCCTTGGGATGACTCCCCTCATGACGACGAGCCTGCACATTGAACCCAGCCACACCTCAGCCACCACTTCACCCTCCTGACGGCATGCCAAGTCTCCCAAGCACACCCATGAAAACCGGCTAGCTGCGTCGCACGTGCCTGAGCACCGTCTCGGCCAACTCCTCGGGGTCGAACTTCGGCAGGAAATCATCGGCACCCGCGCGCTTCACCATGTCGATATTGAACTGACCGCTCAGCGACGAATGCAGGATCACCCGCAGACCCTTGAGCTTGCTGTTCTCCCGGATCTTACGTGTCAGAGTATATCCATCCATGCGCGGCATCTCGATGTCGGCGATGATGAGTTCGATCGAGGCGTCGACCATATCGGCCGCCGCCAGCTCTTCCAGGTACTCCAGGGCGGCCTTGCCATCGGAGCGCGACTCGGTGCGGAACCCCAGCTCGCTGATGGCGCGCTCGACCTGTTTGCGCGCGACCAAGGAGTCGTCGACGACGAGGATGCGGCGATCGTGCGGCATCTCCTCCGCCTGCTTCTGCACCGCGTCGGAGACGTCCGCCTTCACCGGGTTCACCTGCGCGAAGACACGCTCGACATCGATGATCTCGACCAAGCGGCCATCGACCTCGGTCACGGCGACCAGGTAGCTGTCCTTCTCGGTGCCCCGAGGCGGCGGCTTCACCGCCTCCCAGTTGACGTTGACGATGCGATCGACGGCCGAGACCCAGAACCCCTGCACGGAGCGGTTGAACTCGGTGACGATGACCTTGGCGTCATCCCCCTCCTCCACCGCAAGCGACGGGAATCCGATGGCCTGCGCGAGGTCGATGACGGAGACGGTGCGGCCACGGATGTTGGCGACGCCGCAGACGACGGGGCTGGAACCCGGAATGTGGCGCAGCTTCGGTTTGGCGATGACCTCCCTGACCTTGAAGACATTGATCCCGAAGGACTGCGCGCCGCCGAGATGGAAGAGCAGCAGCTCCATCCGATTCTGCCCGACAAGACGTGTTCGCTGATCGACATCGTCAATAAACTGACTCATCCCACCGCCTCCCACTGAAATCGTCGGCATCACGAGTGCTTCTCGTGGCCCATGACATTGACATCGACCCCCATCGATCGCCGCCCTCTGCGAGCGGTCGCTGGCGACCCGGCCAAGATCACCACAAACGCGCTCCGGAAATGTTGACTCGATTGGCAATTCCAGAGATTCGACGACACGCGGCAAGTCTAGCAGCCCGCTTGCCAGCCTCCGCGTCAGGCATGCGCGGCGCGCTGGCGCCAACTCCGCGGCAACGGCGCACTTCCTGCATCCCATTCCCCAGACCAGCATGAAGAGGAGATCCCGACATCATGACCTCGGCCCAACAGAGAAGCGGCGACCGCCGCCCGCGGACCGCCACCCGCGTGGCGGCCTACGCCGCACTCGTCCTGGCAAGCCAGGCGGCCATGGCGGCCGACACCGAGCCACTGGCGCGCATCCTCGAGACCGCGCGCAGTTTTCTCGCCCAAAGCCTGACCGATGTCCCGGGCGCGGAGACCCGCATCGAGATCGGTCAGCTCGATAGCCGGCTCAGGCTCGCGCGCTGCGCACAGCCACCCTCGGGGCAATGGGCGCCAGGCGCCCGGCAGGCAGGCAACACGACGGTCAACGTGCGCTGCGCCGGGCCAGTGACCTGGTCGATCTTCGTGCCCGTGAGCATCGAACGGCACCTTCAGGTCGTGACCACCGCGCGCGCGCTCGGGCGCCAGCAGGTCATCCAGCCCGCCGACGTGCGCCTCGAACGCCAGGAAACCTCGTCCCTGACCAGTGGCTACTTCACTGAGTTGAGCGCGGTGGTCGGCCTGGAAGCCAAACGCCGTCTGATCCCAGGCCAGGTGCTGACGCAGACGCAGGTGGCGCCGCGCCAGCTGATCAAACGCGGTCAGGAGGTCACCATCTACGCCATGCGGCCAGGGCTGACGGTGCGCATGAAGGGCGAAGCCTTGGAAAACGGCTCGGAGGGCGAGCGCATCCGCGTGCGCAACCGTTCATCGAAGCGGATCGTCGAAGGCTACGTCGAGCCTTCCGGCGCGGTGCGCGTCGCCTTATGATCCAGGGCCACACCAGGGGGATCTTTTTGCCGAATCGGCTACAGTTTGGCGTAGCGCGGCCGTTATTCTAGGCAAACCCCCACCGACCCTGGATCAGACCCATGGATATCAAAACGCTGACTGGATCCAACATGCGACCTGATGGACCCGCATCGGGCACCAAGTCGCGCACTGTCACGGCGGCTGACGAACAGCCCAAGTCCGTGTCGAAACCTGTGGTCGGCGAATCCTTGACCCTGACGCAAGCAGCCAAGACGTTGAAGGCCGCCGAGGAAAACGCAAGCATGGTGCCCTTCAACGAGACCAAGGTCGCGGAGATCAAGGCCGCGATTACCGAAGGACGCTACCCGATCGACAACGAACGCCTCGCCAGCCGCCTACTCAGCTTCGAGCAGCAGCTGGCCTAAGGCCAAGTGCGGAAATGACCCTCGCCAGGGAGACGCTGATCGGTTATTTCCCGGCAATCACGGCAGGCTCGTCGAGGCGGCTCAACCGCGCCTCCGCGCCCCAGGATACGAGACCCACGGCCTATGGATCGCATGCACCAGCTCAACGCATCCCTTGATCGCTCCATCGGACTGATCCGCCGACTGGAAGCGGTGATGCTTGAGGAGATGCGCGCGATCGAATCCCACGCGCCAGAGGCGCTGGGAGAGATCGTCGCCACGAAACTGGCACTGGTGAACGCTCTCGAGGCCGAAACGACGCAGCAGAAGATCTGGGTCGAGCTCGAAGGCTGCAGCTTCACGCCCGATGGGATCGAGGCGCTCATCGCCGCATTCGATCAGAACGCCACGCTGCGCGAACGCTGGTCCGAGCTGCGCGAATGCATCGGGCGCTGCGACCGCCTCAACAAGAGCAACGCCCGCCTCATCGAGCGCGATCGCAAGCGCATCGCCATGTCGCTGCGCATCCTCAAGGGCGAGGATGGCCAGGCATCGACCTACGACCCCCGCGGCCGACCCGAGACCGGCCATCAGAAAAGCCGCAATATCAGCCAGGCGTGAGCCGAACGTCCCATAGCTCGCGCGTGGTCCGCCGGACAGAACGCCCCAACCGATGTCAGATCTCCGAGCGCTGCGCCGATCCAGTCGTGTCGATCGGTCCGCGCAGGCGTCAAGACCTGACGTCCTCCGCAATCCGCCAATGCCCGTGGATAGTCATCTGAGCCTGGCTGACGACGAGGTCTCTGAGTATCCTTTGAACGCTGTCGATTCATCGCGCGGGCTAGCGCGCGGTGTATCGCACTCTCAAGAGACCCGCAGTCGGTCCGAGGCCTCGCCTCGCCAGCGCCCCGATGCGTGTCTTCACGTCGCTTTCCCGGCGCGAGCGACCGGGAATCGGCTTCTCCTGCGGCTACTTAGAGGGTCGGCATCTCTTGAACCAGAAACAGAGCCAAGACAACCCGGGGCACCACGGGGATTTCGAGAACTACGACCTGGTCTCCGACCCAACGCGCATCGCTGCGGCATTGACCGAAATCAATCGCCATCTCGTGCTCGTCAGTGTCCGACTGGACGCCGAAGGCCCACTGTACGACTCCCGTGTCGTACGGCTCGATGAAGACCGCGAGCTCCTCTACCTCAGCCAGCTCGAGCCCAGCGACGCACAGACGGACATCGGCCCCGGCCAAGACCTCTATGTCTTCGCCACCATGCGCGGGATCGCCGTGCGCTTCACCGTCACGATCGACGATGTCCTGCCAACCGAGACGGACCGCTTCTACGCCTGCCCATATCCGGAACGGATGCTCTACCTGCAGCGACGCGAGCTCTTCCGCGTTCCGCTGCCGCGGCACGAGCACCGCTCGGTCAAGATCCGCCCTCAGGCGGAAGGCCCGGAGATCATCGCGCGCATCCTAGACCTCTCGGTGCGCGGTTTCTGTCTCGAAGTGAAGGCATCGGAGATCAGTCATTCCCAAGTGGGTTCCACCTACCAGTATCTTGGCATGGACCTACCGGACACCCGCACCCCGCTGGCGGGCGAAGCGGTGCTGGTGAATCTGAGGGCGTCACCGACCTGCGGATTCCTCGCCGCCGGATTTGCCATCACGGATCTGGACCCCCTGATCGAACGCTCGCTCATGCGAGCCGCGCTCTACTACCAGCGTGACACCCTCAAGACAGGCGCCTGACCACCCTCGCCCCCGCCCACGGTCGCCGATTGCCGTGCACATAGCGGACGAGGAAACACCAAGGAGTCGCCGGCCTCCGGGGTTCCAAGGTCTCCGATGAGCGAGCCCCTCGCCCCCATCCCCCCTGGTCAAGCCAGCGCGCCATCGCTCACCGCGCCCGGGCTGCGCGAAACCGCCGCGGCTCGGCCGGCCCTCGCGGACGGACTCAGGGCGGGCATGCGTATCGAGATCCAGCCGAGCAGGCAGCTGTCGGCGCAGGTGCTGGAGGTCCGCATCCGCGGCATGGACGTCAGCCAAACCTGGAGCGCACCCACGCAAGCGCGCCTGGTCACACCGCTTCCGAATCCCTTGAGCCAACAGCTGGCATCTGGCTCCAGTCCCGCGTCTCTCGACGCCACGCGGTTACAGGCCGAGGTGGTCGCCGTCAAACCGGCGCTGGTGCTGCGCCTGCTCTCGCCCGAGTCACCCCAGACCGCCCAGACCGGCGCGACACCGCCCCCCGGCACACGCGCCTGGCTCGGGCAGCAGCTGCGCCAGCATTGGCCCGAATCTCGACTGCTCGCCCCGACGCTGCAGACCCTGGTCGATCGCCTCGGCGCACCGGGCGAAACGGCCCGAGCACTGCCAGGGCCGGATGCCGCGATGAAAGCCAGCGTTCAGCAGTCCGTCGCCACCCTCGTTGATCGGCTATCGGCGCACAGCGATCTCACCGACCCTGATCGACTCTCCAGCGCGCTCGCCAAATCAGGTCTCTGGCTCGAGTCCACCCTCGCTCAAGCGATCACCAACCCAAGTCTCGGGGCCGCGCTCGGCCAGGATCTCAAGGCACAGCTACTGGCGCTCGCCCACCAGATCCGCGACGCCAATCGAACCGAGCAGAGGTCCGAGAGACGTGAGCCATCCGCCAGAACCGCCGCACGTCTGGACGCACCCACCGGATCCCAAGGCACACCCCAGGGACGCCCAGCGCTGCCGCAAACGCCGCCCGCCCCGCCGACCCAGCACGCGGCGAGCACGCTCGCCCAGCAGGCGGCTGGGGCAGAGGGACAAGCCTCCACGCGCCTACTCACAGCCACAGCCAACCAGCCGCCCCCGCAGGAAGACGCCCAGACACCGGCGCCGCGTGGCTCGGCGACGTCGCTGACGGCCGGCCTGGCACGCGAGGTCGACGGCATGATCAAGCAGATCGTGACCCATCAGCTCCAGGCGTTGGACACCACGCCGGCGCAGCCGCACTGGGTCTTGGAGATGCCCTTCAGAACGCCCACCGGCCTCATCACACTGGAGGCCGACATCCAGCGTGAACAGGCCGCTGATGCGTCCGAGGAGGGCTGGAGCATGCAGATCCACCTCGACCTACCCCGGCTGGGCGCCCTGACGATCACACTGAAACTGCGTGCGGAGCAGCTCAATGCCAGCCTGCAGGCCGGCACCGAGCTGGGCGCGGCCACCCTGAAACAGAACCTCAGCACACTGCGAGCGCAGCTGGAGGCACGCGAGATCCAAGTCGCCAGCCTGCATGCCGGCTTTCGGCCAAGCGCGCGCCGACCACCGCCCTTCGACGCGCCCTTGGTGAGTGAAGAGGCATGAGCGTACAGCGCAACCGCACTGATCCGACATGAGCGACGAGCCCCGAGCACCCAAGCCTCCAAAAGCCGTCGCGCTCCACTGGGACGGTCAGCAGGCGCCGCGGATCACGGCCTCGGGCACGGGTGCGACCGCCGAGCAGATTCGCCAGATCGCCGAGGCGCATGGCGTCCCGCTGCAACAGGATCCGGTCCTCGTCGAGGCACTGGCGCAGATCCCGGTCGGCGACGAGATCCCCCGTGCCCTCTATGTCGCCGTCGCCGAGGTCCTCACCTTCGTCTTCATGCTGGAAGGCATCGATCCTCGCCAGCCGACCTATCTCCCGGCGGAGCGGCCGGAAGGAAAAGCCTGAGCTCTGCGTCGAGCCACAGGTCCATCATCACGCGCCTCGGTCACCGCCCGAGCGTTCAGCAGGCGGCCTTGCCAATCATCGATCGTCACCGCATAGTTCGGCGCATGATATCGAGCGTCGCACTCTACGAAGCCCTCACCACGGCCCCCGACGACCGCACGCGCGCCCGCGTGATCGCCGAGGCCTTCGAGCGCCTGGAAGAGCGGTATCCGCATTTGCCTGACCTGGCCACCCAGGGGCACGTCCGCGAGTCGGAGCTGCGCCTGCAAAAAGAAATCGAGCAGGTGCGCGCCGAGCTCAAGACGGACATCGAG
Organism: Thiocystis violacea; assembly: GCF_016583565.1. Lineage (GTDB taxonomy): Bacteria > Pseudomonadota > Gammaproteobacteria > Chromatiales > Chromatiaceae > Thiorhodococcus > Thiorhodococcus violaceus_A. The sequence continues at coordinate 18,744 of NZ_NRRF01000040.1, forward strand.
CAGGTCCGCTCCGAGCTGCGCCAGACCGAGCTGCGCCTGCAGAAAGAGATCGCGCAGGTGAAGGTCTCTCTCCTCCAATGGCTCGTCCCGCTGATGTTCGCGCAAGTCGCGGCAATCGCTGCACTCGTGAAGCTGTTGTAAGGCGTTTTCCGAAGCAAGGGCGCGCCTCTCGCCTCCCATGAGCACTTTCCCAGAGTGAGCACTTTCCCAGAGTGAGCGCCTTCCCCGAGGTAGACTGACGATCATCAGCCTTCCCAAACCACGAGGATCGATTGGCATGCCTGCCGGATATCTCGTCATCGAGACGCGCGCCGACCGTGCGGGGGTGGTTCGGATCCTGGCGAGCGATAGCCCTCCAGAGCCGTTGCCCCGGCCTGCCGACACACCCGACACACCCGAAGTTCGTTTCGTCGTCCGCTTCGGCAACCTTCACGTCGCCCGGATGCATGCCCACACCGCGCTGCGGCGTCACACGCTGGATGCGGAGGCGGGCCTCTATCGGGTCGACCTTGTCACGGCGGTGGCCGCCATCGATGCCATCGATCTCCGCCACGAGCGGATCTACCTGGACGCCGCCATCGCCGGGGAGCCCATGCTGGCAACGGAGACGGACCGTCGGCGCCGCCGCCATCGACGTATCGACCAGTTTTTCAACGCGGTCGGGATTGCCGCGATCCTCTATCTGCTGCTGCTTGCGATCTTCCTGATCTGACGCCCGGGCCTCGCTCCCAGCCGTCCACCAACGCCGTCGCAAGACTCGCTGGGGTTGGCGCAGAGCGCCGGGGGCGCGCGGCATCAGCGATGGTGGCACCCCCGTCAGTCGGAGTCAGCCGACCCGAGCGGATGGATGTGGACCGCCAGCCAGATGCAGGCGGGATACCCTTTGGTGCTCAGGACGCGGTGCGGCGTGTGCGCTGGGATGAAGCGGTAATCGCCGGGACCAAGGGCGATCTCCGCGCCGTCGATCCAGAGCCGCGCCCGTCCTTGCAGTAGACAGACCCATTCGTCCTGCGACTGGTCGTAGAGGGTCTGGTCCGGCTGGTCGCTGCTGACGATGCGCTCGATCTGGACCCTGCCGCGCCGGAGCAGATCCTGAAAGACCTCGCCTTGGCGCGGCTCGGGCAGATGCTCGAAGAGGTTGCCGCCAATCCGATCTCCATTGTCAGGCATCGGCATCTCCTGTCCTGGGAGGTGAGACAGGGGCGTTTCAGAGCAGCACGCGCTCGATTCCATCGTGCCGGACGCGCTCGATGAAGTGCGTTTGCCAGCCCTCCCCCAGCAGACGACTGGCCATCTCGACGACGATGTAGTCGGTCTTGAGGCCGGTGTCGTCCTGATACTTGCCGAGTCCCTGCTGACAGGCCGGGCAGGAGGTCAGGAGCTTCACCTCGCCATCCGTGACCCGATTCCCGCCGGTCAGGTTTCGGATGCCGGCGGCCAGCTCCTCCTGCTTGCGGAAGCGGACCTGGTTGGCGATGTCCGGCCGCGCGGTGCCCAGGGTGCCCGCCTCGCCGCAGCAGCGGTCCGACAGGCCGACGCCCTGGCCGATGAGGCTGCTCGCGACCTTGGTCGGCGCATAGAGCTTCATGGGGGTGTGGCAGGGGTCGTGATAGAGGTACTGAACGCCCTCGACGCCGTGCAGACTCACGCCCTTCTCCATCAGCCATTCGTGGATGTCCAGCAGGCGGCAGCCGGGGAAAATGCGCTCGAATTCATACTTGAGCAGCTGGTCCATGCAGGTGCCGCAGGAGACAAGCACGGTGCGGATGTCCAGATAGTTCAGGGTGTTGGCGATGCGGTGGAAGAGGACGCGGTTCTCCATGGTGATCTGACGCCCGCGGTCCTCCAGCCCGGCCGAGCTCTGCGGATAGCCGCAGCACAGGTAGCCCGGCGGCAGCACGGTCTGGGCGCCCTGCTCCCAGAGCATGGCCAGGGTGGCGAGCCCGATGTCCGAATAGAGCCGCTCGGAGCCGCAGCCGGGAAAGTAGAAGACCGCCTCGGTCTCGTCGGTGACGACCTTGGGATCCCGCAGGATGGGCACCTGGCTGCGGTCCTCGAGGGCGAGCAGATGGCGGAAGGTCTGCTTGGGCAGATCCACGCGCACCGGCCGGCTCACCAGCTCCACGACCTGACTGCTGAGTGCCGGTCGCCCGGTGGTCGCGCCCGGATGCTGGGTGCGCTGCTGCGTCAGACGCAGGAGCTTGGCCGCGCGATGGGCCAGATTCATGGCGGCAAAGCCCCATTCGGCCAGGCCCTTGCGCATGAGGCGGATCGCCCGCGGGTCCGTGATGTTGAGGAACTGCATGGCCGCCCAGGCGCCCGGGCTGAAATTGCGCTGGCGTCGCTCGACCAGGATGCGCCGCATGCGGGTGGTCACAGTGCCGAAGTCGATATCCACCGGGCACGGCGGCAGGCACTTGTGGCAGATGGTGCAGTGATCCGCGACATCGTTCATCTCGGCGAAGTGACGCAGCGAGAGCCCGCGCCGCGTCTGCTCCTCGTAGAGGAAGGCCTCGATGATGAGTCCGGTGCCGAGGATCTTGTTGCGCGGCGAGTAGCTGAGATTGGCGCGCGGCACGTGGGTCATGCACTTGGGCTTGCACTTGCCGCAGCGCAGGCAGTGTTTGACGTCATCGTTGAGGGCGCCGAGTTCGGTCTCCTCCAGGATGATGGCCTCCTGCTGCACCAGGCGCAGCGAGGGGGTGTAGGCGCCATCCAGCCCGGAGCCGGGCATCAGCTTGCCGCGATTGAAGCGGGCCTCGGGGTCGACCCGCTGCTTGTAGGCGACGAAGGCGTCGAGCTTCTCGCGCTCGAGGAACTGCAGCTTGGTGATGCCGATGCCGTGCTCGCCCGAGATGACGCCGCCGAGCCCGGTCGCCAGCGCCATGATGCGGGCGACGACGCGATCGGCCTCGTGGAGCATGGCGTAGTCGGACGAGTGCACCGGGATGTTGGTGTGGACGTTGCCGTCGCCGGCATGCATGTGCAGGGCGACGAAGAGACGGGCATCCTTCACCCCCCGGTGGATCTCCCGCAACCGCTCGCGCACGCGGGCGAGCGCCTGGCCCGAGAAGATCTCGTCGAGCCGGTCCGCCACTTCGCCCTTGAGCGCCTGGCGCAGGTCGCGGCGGAGCATCATGGCGATGAGGGTGTCGCCCTCGCGCATGCGCGCCGTCTCGGCGTCTTCGAGCAGCGCCAGGTTGTCGGCCGCGGGCTGGTCGAGCCGCGCCAGGATGGCCTGCCAGCGGGCACGCACCCGGCCGATGGAGTCGCGCGCGGCATCGCGCTTGGCCCGCAGGATGGCGCGACTCTCGTCCGAGTCCTCATACTCCCCCTCGACGCGCAGCTCGGGCATCTCGGAGTCGAGATACTCGAGCACGGCCGCCATGCTGGCGTCCTTGTTGCGGATGGACAGCTCGATGTTGATCCGCTCGATGCCACGGCTGTAATCGGCGAGCCGAGCGAGCGGGATGACGACGTCCTCGTTGATCTTGAAGGCGTTGGTGTGCCGCGAGATGGCCGCCGTGCGCGCCCGGTCCAGCCAGAAGCGTTTGCGCGCCTCCGGACTCACCGCGATGAAGCCCTCGCCGTTGCGCGCCTGAGCGAGCCGAACGACCTGCTCGGCGACGGCCGTGACCGCGTCCGCGTCGTCGCTCACCAGATCCGCGATCAGGACCATCTTGGGCAGTTCGTGACGGGCCGCCTTGGTGGAGTAGTCGACGGCGCGCACGTAGCGCTCGTCGAGGTGCTCCAGACCGGCCAGCTGCACGCCGGGCTGGGATTGGATGGAGTCCTTGATCTCCACGATCGCGGGCACCGCCAGGTCGAGATCGGTCCCGAAGAACTCCAGGCAGACCGTGCGCACCTGATCCGGCATGCGATGCAGGATGAAGCGCGCCGAGGTGATGATGCCGTCGCAGCCCTCTTTCTGAACGCCCGGCAGGCCCGAGAGGAACTTGTCCGTCACGTCCTTGCCGAGACCGACCTTGCGGAAGGACTGACCCGACATCTCCAGGATCTCGGGCTCGCCGCGCGCTGTCTTGCCGTCCGCGGCAAAGCGGGTGAGGCGGAAACGCACTCGCTCCTGGTCATGGATCTTGCCCAGGTTGTGGTCCAGCCGCTCGACCTCCAGCCAATCCGCATCCGGCGTCACCATGCGCCAGGAGGCCAGGTTGTCCAGTGCCGTGCCCCAAAGCACGGCCTTCTTGCCGCCCGCGTTCATGGCGATGTTGCCGCCGATGCAGGAGGCGTCCTGAGAGGTCGGGTCGACGGCGAAGGCGAGTCCATTCGCGTCGGCCAGGTCGGAGACGCGCCGCGTCACCACGCCCGCGCCGCACCGCGCCGTCGCCACCAGCCCCGCCACGCCGGGCAGCGCCACGCGCTCGACGCCGGAGAGGATTTCCAGCTTCTCGGTATTGATGACCGCCGTCAGGGGGTGCAGCGGAACCGCCGAGCCCGTGTAGCCGGTGCCGCCCCCGCGCGGGATCAGCGTCAGACCGCAGTCGATGCAGGCGCTGACGATGGGGGCGACCTCCGCCTCGGTATCCGGCGAGATGACGACGAAGGGCAGCTCGACGCGCCAGTCGGTCGCATCGGTCGCGTGCGAGACGCGCGCCAGACCGCCGAAATCCAGGTTGTCCTTGCGCGTGATGCCGCCGAGCGCCTTGCGCAGCCGCTCGCGCTGCACGCGCTCGGTCTCGAACCAGTCGCCGAAACGCCCCACCGCGGCGCGCGCGGCAGCGAGCAGTTCGGCGGCGCGCTGGTTGTCGTTGAGGCGCTGCTCGAACTGATCGAGCCGGTGCGCGAGCGCCTGCAGCAGCAGGCGCCGGCGATCCAGGTTCTCCAGCAGGTCGTCCTGCAGGTAGGGGTTGCGGGTCACCACCCACATATCGCCCAGCACCTCGAACAGCATCCGCGCCGAGCGTCCGGTGCGACGGCTGCCGCGCAGCTCCTCGATCAAGTCCCACATGGGCTCGCCGAGGAAGCGGATCACGATCTCCCGATCGGAGAAGGAGGTGTAGTTGTAGGGAATTTCGCGGATACGGGGCTGGGCGTCGGACATCATCGGACAGGCATCAAGGCTCGGCTATTGCAGTGCACAAAATGGTACTGCAAAGTACGGGGGGAATAACCATGGCATTTGTTCATGAGCGGATGCTGGTCGCGGCGGGGCGCCGCTCCCACAAGACCATTCCCACAGCGAGAGGCTCCGAGCTGGAGTCATGGGCAGGTCCGACGCGCTCGGGGCTCAGTCCTCTCCTGGGCGCGTCGAGCGGCGCTGCTTGACGCCGGCGCGCAGCCGCTTGGCGGCCAGGCGCCGCTCTTTCGAGCCACGGGTGGGCCGGGTCGCGACACGCGGCTTGGGCCGATGCGCCGCTTGACGAATGAGCTCCGCCAGACGCTCGCGCGCGTCGTCGCGGTTGCGCTCGCGGGTGCGAAAACGGTGGGCCTCGATGGTCAGCACGCCTTCTCCATCGGCGCGCCGCCCCGCCAAGCGCAGCAGACGCTGGCGCACGTCCTCCGGGAGCGAGGGGGAGCGCGCGGCATCAAAGCGCAGCTGCACGGCGGTCTCGACCTTGTTCACGTTCTGCCCGCCCGGTCCGGGTGAGCGGATGAAGCGCTCGGACAGCTCGGACTCGGGGATGCGGATGCCTGGGGTGACTTGGATCATGGGCGGATTCTGAGCCGCGGCCCGAGATCGAACAAGTTAGGAGGCCGCCCGAAGCGGCGGCAGCTCGCGCTCAACGCCGTGAGCGGCAGGCGAGGCCGCGCGCTCGTAGGACACCGCGACCCCGTCGCCGCCGAGCAGCGTGCGCAGACGCTTCAGCAAGGCGTCCGAGGGCCGCACGCGCCAGGCATTGCCCAGGGCCAACTCGGCCTCGGCGCTGGGACGGCGATAGCTGAGGCGCACCGGCGTATCGCCTTCACGGAAGGCGGCCAGCGCCTCCTTCAGGGCTTGCAGCCGGGCCAAGCCCTCGGCGTGGTCGGCGGGCCGGGACAGGTCCAGCCTGAGCTGCAGGTGGTCGGCCGCGGACTCGCGCGCTTGCTCGAAGGTGCGCACGTTGTCGGCGCGGATCGACCAGGCGTCGCGGAACTCATCGAAGTTCAGACTGCCGGTCACGCTGAGGATCTGGTCGGGGACCAGGAGCTGGCGGGTCTGCTCATAGAGTTCTGAAAAGACCGCGACCTCGATGCGCCCGGTGCGGTCGTCGAGCACGACCGAGCCCATGCGCCCGCGCTGCGTCTTGCCGTGCCGCACGCTGACCACCAGCCCGGCGACCGTGCGTTTCTCGCGGTCGCGCCGGTCGCGCCGGCCCAGCTCGCGGTCGGTCTCCAGCAGCTTGGCGATGCGCACGGCGGACATGGCCTTGAGCTCGGCGTCATAGCGGTCGATGGGATGGCCGGTGAGATAGAGACCCAGGGTCTCCTTCTCGCCCTGGAGGCGCTGCTCGTCCTCCCAGTCCGTCTTGACCTCGCTGACCAGTTGCGGATCGGGCGCCGGGGCCGAGGTCGGCTCCAGCGCGCCGAAGAGGTCCACCTGCCCCGCTTCCCGGGTGGCGTTGTGCTGCTCGGCGGCCTTGAGCGCCAGCGGCAGATGGGCCATGAGGGTGGCGCGGTTCGGACCCAGCTCGTCCAGGGCACCGGCGCGGACCAGCGCCTCCAGCACGCGCCGGTTGACCTTGTGCAGATCGATGCGGCAGCAGAAGTCCCAGAGGTCGCGGAACGCCCCGCCCTGCCGGCGGGCCTCCAGCATGGCCTCGATCGCGGACTCGCCGACGCCCTTGATCGCCCCCATGCCGTAGATCACGGTGCCCTCGTCGGCGATGGTGAAGCGGTAGGCGGAGTGATTGATGGTCGGCGGCTCCACCCTGAGCTTCATCTCCCGGCACTCGTCGATCAGGGTCACCACCTTGTCGGTGTTGTCCATATCGGCGCTCAGCACCGCGGCCATGAAGGCGGCCGGATAATGCGCCTTGAGCCAGAGCGTCTGGTAGCTGACCAGGGCGTAAGCGGCCGAGTGCGACTTGTTGAAGCCGTAACCCGCGAACTTGTCCATGAGGTCGAAGATATAGGTCGCGGTGTCCGCCTCGACGCCGCGCTTGCCCGAGCCCTCCATGAAGATGGCGCGCTGCTTGTCCATCTCCGACTGCTTCTTCTTGCCCATGGCGCGGCGCAGCAGGTCGGCGCCGCCGAGCGAATAGCCGGCCAGCACCTGGGCGATCTGCATGACCTGCTCTTGGTAGAGGATGATGCCGTAGGTCGGCTTGAGGATGGGCTCCAGGTCGGGGTGCGGATAGGCGACGTCCGCCCGGCCGTGCTTGCGGTCGATGAAGTCGTCCACCATGCCGGACTGCAGCGGACCGGGGCGGAACAGGGCCACGAGTGCCGTAATGTCGCCGAAGCTGTCCGGCTGCAGCTTCTTGATCAGCTCCTTCATGCCACGCGATTCGAGCTGGAAGACGGCGGTGGTCTCGCAGCGTTTCAGCAGCGCGAAGGCCGCTTCGTCATGGGCCTCGATCCGATTGATGTCGACCGGCGGCTCACCCTTGGCCGCGCGGCCCTCGTTCACCGTCTTGAGCGCCCAGTCGATGATGGTCAGGGTGCGCAGGCCGAGGAAGTCGAACTTCACCAGGCCGACCTGCTCGACGTCGTCCTTGTCGAACTGGGTGACCAGGTTCTCGCCGCCCGGCTCGCAGTAGAGCGGCGCGAAGTCGGTCAGCAGGGTCGGTGCGATGACCACGCCCCCGGCGTGCTTGCCGGCGTTGCGGGTGAGCCCCTCGAGCTTGCGCGCCATGTCGATGAGGGCGCGGACCTCTTCGTCGTCCTCATAGGCCTTCTTGAGATCCTCGCTCTCGGCGAGCGCCTTGTTGAGCGTCATCCCCAGCTCGAAGGGCACCATCTTGGCGATCTTGTCGACGAAGCCGTAGGGATGGCCCATCACCCGGCCGACATCGCGCACCACGGCCTTGGCGGCCATGGTGCCGAAGGTGATGATCTGCGAGACCGCCTCGCGGCCGTACTTGCGCGCCACATAGTCGATGACCCGGTCGCGGCCTTCCATGCAGAAGTCGACGTCGAAGTCGGGCATGGAGACGCGCTCGGGGTTGAGGAAGCGCTCGAACAGCAGGTCGTGCTCGATGGGATCCAGGTCGGTGATCTTGAGCGCGTAGGCGACCAGCGAGCCGGCGCCCGAGCCACGGCCCGGCCCGACCGGGATGCCGTTGTCCTTGGCCCACTGGATGAAGTCCGCAACGATGAGGAAGTAGCCGGGAAAGCCCATCTGGAGGATGACGTCCAGCTCCACCCGCAACCGCTCGTCGTAGACCCGGCGCTTCTCGGCGAAGTCCGGCGCCTGGCGGTCGAGGATGCGCTCGAGCCGCCACTCCAGCCCCTTGCGCGACGCCTCGGCGAAGAAGCTGTCGGTCGTCATGCCCTCCGGCACCGGGAAGACCGGCAGGTAGTTCTCGCCGAGCTTGAGCTCCAGGTTGCAGCGCTTGGCGATCTCCACCGAGCTCTCCAGCGCCTCCGGCAGGTCCGCGAAGAGTTCCGCCATCTCCCGCGGGGTGCGCAGGTATTGCTCCTCGCTGTAATTGCGCGGACGGCGCGGGTCGTCCAGCGTCCGCCCCTCGCAGATGCAGACCCGCGCCTCATGGGCCTCGAAGTCGGTGGCCGCGAGGAAGCGCACATCGTTGGTCGCGACGACCGGGACACCCTGGCGGATCGCCAGGTCCACGCTCGACTCGATCAGCTCCGCCTCCTGCGCGCGGCCGGTGCGGATCAGCTCGAGGTAATAGCGGTCGCCAAAGGCCCGCAGCCAGGGCGCGAGGACGGCATCCACCTGCGCCGGACGGCCCTTGAGCAAGGCTTGGGCGACGTCTCCGCGCGGACCGCCAGAGAGCGCGATCAGCCCCTCGTTGGCCCCGAGGATCCAGTCGCGCTCGACCTGCGGCACCCCCAGGTGCTGCCCCTCGACGAAGCTGCGCGAGATGAGCCGCGTGAGGTTCAGATAGCCTTTCGCGTTCTGGACCAGGACGACCAAGCGGTGCGGCTGGTTGAGGTCGTCTGGATTGCGCACCCACAGATCCGCGCCGGCGATAGGCTTCAGGCCCGCGCCCACCGCCGCCTTGTAGAAGCGGACCAGGGCGAAGAGATTGCCTTGGTCCGTCACGGCCACGGCCGGCATCCCGGCCGCCGCCGACGCCTTCACCAGCGGCTTGATTCGGACCAGTCCGTCGACCAGCGAATACTCGGAATGGAGATGCAGATGAACGAAGCTAGGATTCACGGGTGCCCTGTGGTGCGCAGTGGAGCGGGATACGATGACGCGACGCAGACGCGTGCGGGCCGCTAGTCTACCCATTGCCCCGGCGTCTGCGGAGACGGAAATATCCATCGAAACGGGCCGCCGGATAGGCGCTGCACAGCCTGGACGAAGGGCGCTGAAAAACAGGGAGATGGATCAGCCAGTTACCAGACCGGCCACCGGCCAAGGACACGGAGAGGTCCGCACACTACCAGGCGCACACCTGATCCAGGACAAGCGACGCGTCCCAAACCAGCTCGTATGCGCTTCCCTAGCAGATTCACGTTGCGTGGCGGCGTGGCGTTGGAGCGGACTTCTGGGGAGGCTAGCCCGACTTCGGGCCGTCAGTTCAGGCGGAAGTGTACGCAACTCGGTGGAGAATGAGGGAGATGGAGAATTCCTGACGAGGGCGGTCGAGGAGCCGAGGTCGACTGCCTCGCGCGCGCTGGACCGGCTGCGTCGCTTCGCGCTGCAATCACAGGCCGGTCTGAACTGTCTGACCGCCCCCGCCGACCGAGGCTAAGGCCTCGATAGGCCAGGCCCCAGGGCGAAGCGAGCGACTCGAGGCGCGCGGAGGCGGTAGCTCACTCGGCGCCCTGTCGAGGGTACTCGGTCCACTTCAGGGAAGGGGGCGTGGGCGGGAGATCCTCGAAACTCCTGCCGTTTGCAGCGGCGACGAATCGCGAAGGTGCCTCGGAGCCGCCGGCCTTGGGGTCTGGGTTGAGATAGGCGACACCGATCCAGCCGCGAGGCCGAAGGCCCTTATCCTGAGCCGCCGTGCTCGGGGCCTGGGTGCGCACCATGATGATGTCCCCCGGCTTCACGCGGATGGTGGCGCTCAGCACCGAGATGACCTCCATGCGATAGATTGCCTCGGGGCGCTCCCCCTGCCCCGCGTCCGGCGATACCTGAGCCTCCAGCACCTTGACCTCGAGCGTCGCCGCCGCACCCGCCCTGGGCGCTTGGCCGGCCGCCATGGCCGACCACAGGACCGACAGCACGCCAAGGGCGGCGAAGGTCGCGATCCGAATCGAATAGACCCTGAACATGGCAATCTCCTCTAGCAGTTGACACCAGCCACCGCGGCCTCGCGCGACGGATTCCGCTCTCAGTCTAGTTCAGGGCCTGCGGATCTGTGTTTGGCACCCGCTCGACGACAGCCGCCACGGCGCCAGCAACAGCTTGGCGTCGATCATGCCTCGAAACAGTCGTCTTCTGTCGGGTGGACAAACGCAGCACGGTCAACCAACAAAGGCGCGGGGGCGGTACCCGTGCCACAATTCGACCACCGACACTGACACGACCAGCCGGGGCCACGTATCCATGGGGCACGACACTACCTTATCCAAACGCATCAACGACCTGCTCTGGAGCCAGGACGCGGCCCCAATGCCGCGCTGGAAGACGACGCTCATCTGGGGCGGGCGCCTCGTATACGCCATCGCACGGGATCTGACCCAGGGCAATCTGTCGCTCCATGCCATGAGTCTCGTTTACACGACCCTGCTGTCCCTGGTGCCGCTCCTCGCCGTGAGCTTCTCCGTGCTCAAGGGCTTCGGCGTCCACAACCAGGTGGAGCCGTTGCTGACCAACGCCCTCGCCCCGCTGGGCGAGTCCGGGCGCGAGATCACGGCTCAGCTGATCAGCTTCGTGGACAACATGCAGGTCGGGGTGCTGGGCTCGGTCGGTCTCGCGATGCTGCTCTACACCGTGGTCTCGCTGATTCAGAAGATCGAGGGCGCCTTCAACTACGCCTGGCGCGTCACGGAGGTCCGCCCGCTGGGACAGCGCTTCACGCAATACCTGAGCGTGCTCACGATCGGGCCGGTGCTCTTCTTCTCGGCCCTCGGGATCTCCGCGTCCCTGGGCAGCAACACCTTTGTGCAGTCGGTCATGCACCTCGCGCCCATGGGCACGCTGATCGAGATCGCGAGCGTGCTCGCACCCTATGTGATGATCTCCCTCACCTTCGCCTTCGTCTATGTGTTCGTGCCCAACACACGGGTTCAGGTCACCTCCGCGCTCATTGGCGCCCTCCTCGCCGGCCTGCTCTGGGAGGTGATCGGCGACGTCTTCGCGACCTTTATGGCGGGCTCGACCCGCTACACGGCCATCTATTCGAGCCTGGCCATCCTGGTGCTCTTCATGATCTGGGTCTACCTGGGTTGGCTGATCCTGCTCATCGGCACCAGCGTCGCCTTCTATCACCAGCACCCGGAATTCCTGACGACGGGGAGCCGGGAGATCCGACTGAGCAACCGGCTGCGCGAGCGTCTGGCGCTCTCGATCGCCGCGGAGATCGCGCACCGACATCTCAACGGCGCGCCGCCCTGGGATTGCGAGCAGCTGTCGAAGGAGGCACAGCTGCCGAGCCTCAACATCCGCTACGTGCTGAACATGCTCGAAGACGCGGGCTATATCGTCCGAACGCTGTCGGCGAACCCGGAGACGCCCGGCTTCGTGCTCGCACAGGCGCCGGAGGGGATCGGGCTCATGGAGCTGCTGGAGCGGGTGCGGAGCTACGAAGAGCGCCAGAGCGGTTTTCGCGGCATGCCGCCGGCGCCAGGCATGCAGCGTCTCGAAGCCAGTCTGGAGTCGGCACGCGCCAAGGCGCTCGAGGGCGTGACCCTGAAGGATCTCGCCATGGGGCTGACCAGCCCGCCGGACAGTTCGGCGCCCTGAGTCGGCCGCCCAACGCCCGCGGCAGTTAGTAGGATGGGCAAAGTCCGCGCTCCGGGCTTGAGCGTCACCTCGGCGCTGGACGGACGTGCCCATCCTGCAAGGCGCCGAGCTGGGATGATGGGCACGCCCGCCAACCCCCGGCGCTCCGAACGAAGCTCATCGCACGGGCTTTGCCCATCCTACGCGATCGATGCTGTTGAGAGATTGCCTACCGGAAATCACCTGAGACGTGATCAACCCTGGGTCTGGGACTGCGATTGGCTCTCAAGTGGCGGCGGGAACCAGGTCTTGGCGATCTCCCCATGAAGATCGCCAACACCGACCTGGAGTTCGTCGAGGAAGGCGTGCAGCTGCTGATGACTCAAGCGGCCAGGCACCACGCCTTCCAGGTTGCGCTTGAGACGCCCGTGGACGCGCAGGCTCGCCTCATTGCGCGGGAGCTTCTCGAGGCTGACCCGGACGGTGTCCAGGCAATAGCCCACGGACCGCGGGAAGGCCGCATGCTGCAGCAGGAAGCGCAGCACGGGACCACGCTGGACCCGCACCTGCTCGCTGCGCCGGTAGGCCTGATAGCCGGTGAGCGACTTGAGCACGCTCACCCATTGAATGGTCTCGAAGGGCCGCAGCTCGGTCGCCTCCGCCGGCAACAGGCTCGCCGAGCGCACGTCGATGATGCGCGAGGTCATGTCCGCGCGCTCCAGAAAGCGGCCCAGGTGCAGGAAGTCATAGCCCTGGTCGTGCATCATGGTGCCGGAGAGCATGCCGGTGATGGTCTGGATGCTCTGCACGATATGCTTGAGATAGGCGTGCCGCCCGCCCTTCGTCAGCCCCTTGGCGAGCTGCTCCCGCCCGAAGATATGCAGCTCGTTGAGCAGCTCCCAGGCCTCGCGGGGAACGAAGTCGCGGATGGTCCGGCAGTTCTCGCGAGCCGCCTCCAAGGCGGAGAGGATGGAGCCCGAATTGCGCTCGTCGCCGATCAGGAACTTCAGGACCTGACGCTCGCCGTAATCCTTGTAGTGCTCTTCGAAGAGGGCGTTGGCGCCCGTGATATCGATCAGTGGACGCCAACCGGGGGCGATGCCCTTCGGCAGGTCCATGAGGAGATTGGCGTTGACGGTGACGATACGCGCGGTGTTCTCCGTGCGCTCGACATAGCGGGACAGCCAATAGATATTTTCCGCGACACGCGACAGCATCGAATCCGCTCCCTACGACTGGTTGGCTTCAGACTGCTCGGGCAGGATCCAGGTGTCCTTGCTGCCGCCGCCCTGAGATGAGTTGACCACCAGCGAGCCCTTGCGCAGCGCCACCCGCGTGAGCCCACCCATGGTGACCTGCTGGCGATCGGACGAGAGGATGAAGGGCCGCAGATCGACATGGCGCGGCTCCAGCTTGCGGCCGACGATGGTCGGCACGGTGGAGAGCTTGAGCGCGGGCTGGGCAATGTAGTTGCGCGGATCCTTCTTGATCAGCTCGGCGAACTTCTCGCGCTCAGACTTGGTCGAGGCCGGCCCGACCAGCATGCCGTAACCGCCGGACTCATTGGCCGGCTTCACCACCATCTCTTCCATGTGCTCCAGGGTGTAGACCAGGGAGTCGGGATCCATGCAACGGTAGGTGGGCACGTTGGGGATGATGGGCTCCGCGTCCAGATAGTACCGAATGATCTCGGGCACGAAGGAGTAGACCACTTTGTCGTCCGCGACACCCGCGCCCGGGGCGTTGGCGAGGGCCACATTGCCCGCCTTCCAGGCCCGCAGCAGGCCGGGCACGCCGAGCGCGGATTCGGGCAGAAAGGCTTCCGGATCCAGGAAGAGGTCGTCGATCCGGCGGTAGATGACATCCACCCGCGCGGCGCCGTCGACGGTGCGCATGTAGACGCAGTCTTCATCGTCGACGAAGAGGTCGCGGCCCTCGACCAGCTCGCAGCCCATCTGCTGCGCCAGGTAGGCGTGCTCGAAGTAGGCGGAGTTGTAGATGCCGGGCGTGAGCACGACCACCTCGGGGTAGTCGGCCGGACGCGGCGACAGCGCGGCGAGCGTATCGAAGAGCTGCGAGGCGTAGTCGTCGACCGGCAGGGGCGCGTAATGCTCGAACAACTCGGGGAAGACGCGCTTGGTGACCAGGCGGTTCTCCAGCATGTAGGAGACGCCCGAGGGGACGCGCAGATTGTCTTCCAGCACGTACATGGTGCCATCGCCGTCACGCACGAGGTCGGATCCGCAGATGTGCGCCCAGATCCCGAGCGGCGGGTCGATGCCGACGCACTGCGGCCTGAAGTTGACCGACTTGGCGAGCACCTCGGCGGGAAAGACACCGTCCTTGATGATGCGCTGGTCGTGATAGAGGTCGTCGATGAAAAGGTTGAGCGCCTGGACGCGCTGCTTGAGGCCGGCCTCCACCCGCTCCCATTCCGCCTGCGGGATGATGCGCGGGATGATGTCGAAGGGCCAGGTACGGTCGATGGCGCCGCCTTCTTCCGAGTAGACCGTGAAGGTGATGCCCATCTCCTTGATGGCGACGTCGGCCGCCTCCTGTCGCGCCACCAGCTCGTCCGGACCGAGCTCCTCGAGATCGGCCAGCAGGCCCTCGACCGCCTCGCGCCCCTTCCCCGGCGCGGCGACCAGCTCGTCATAAAATTCGTCGCAGGGATAATCGTTCCAGTCGATGCTCATAGTCTCTTGCTCGCAAGCCCACTGCCGGCCAGGGTCGCGCCCGGACCATCGGAACAGCGCCCCAGAGGCGTTCCCAATGGCCATGGCATGGCCTATCTGGCGCCGAGTATGCTGGAGCGCGCTAGGTGAAGTCTATCCCCCGCAGAAACCGGCGCGGCTCAGCACGGCGTCACGGCCGGCGGCTCAGCACAATAGGCATCCCAGGGGCGGCGGACGCGTCCCGTCACAAAGGATCTGCCTGGATCGACCAGGGCGTTTCCGGCGATGGCCGTGCGGCCCAGCAGCATTCGGAACAGCATGCTCTCGCGGTTGGTCAGCGTGACCTCGATTGGCCACGCCTGCCCCGCCAGCGCCAGCGTCGTCTGGATGATGTAGCGCTCCTCGCGATGCCCGCCCGAGTCGCGGACATGGCGCTGATCGATCACGGCGGCCTCGGCGTGGACGACGATATCGTTGCGATGCTGAATGGGGTGCACGCCGAAGCGCGCATGGAGCTGTCCCTTGCGGCGAAAGGTGTCCACATAGAAGGCGTGCAGGGTCGAGGTGCGCGCACCCGTATCCACCTTCGCCTTGATACGCGCAAGCCCCAGCTCGGGCAGCGCCAGCCACTCGCGCCAACCGAGCAGGCAGGGTTGGGTCTCGGTCCTCTCTTCGGTCATACCGCCTCCTCGCGACGCTCGACCAGTGTCCGCTGGATGAGCTCGGCAACCGCCCCTCCAGGCCGATAGATGAGGTAGAGCCGGCGATGGTAGGCCGGCGCGCCCTCGACGTAGAACAGCCGCCCCGCCGCGACCAAGGGCTCGGCGAGCGCGCGCGGCAGATAGGCCGCCCCCTGGAGAGGCTCCAGCAGGTCGCGGGCGATCAGCCCGTGCGAAACGCGGATCGCGGGCGCGGGCACCTGCGGAAAGGCGGTCGCGTGCGCCACCATGAAGGCGCTCCCCCAGTCGACCTGGATATAGCCGTCACCGAAGGCCTCATCCGGGCGCAGCCCAGGTCGCGACGCCAGCAGCTCGAGGTCGACCGAACCGATCCGTTCCAGCTCGAGCTCGGCATCGCAGGCCGACTCGAAGGTGAACGCCACATCGAGCAAGCCGACCCGCAGCCGTTGCGAGAGGTCGGCCGGCGACAGCAGCTCGATCTGCAGCCCGAACTCGCGGCGCGCCAAGTCTAGCCGGACCACCCAGTCGCGCGCGAGCACCGACCACAGATCGGGCGTGCAGCCCAGCGCCAGGACGCGGCCCGCGCGGCCGTCTTGTGCCACCTCCAGACAGGCGCGCTCCCAGGCCCGCATCATCAGCTCGGCATGCCAGCGCAGACGCTGCCCGGCCGCCGTGAGCTGGATGTCGTTGCGGCGCCGGTTGAACAGCTCGACGCCCAGCGTCGACTCGAGCTGCTTGATTCGCGCACTCACCGCGGACTGGGTGATGCACAGGGCCTCCGCCGCCCGCCCGAAGTGGCGCGTGCGCGCGACTTCCAGGAATGTCCGCAACAGGGCTTGGTCCACGCGTCTTCGGCGCTCCGGAGAATCGATCCTGGACGGGAATCTAACCCATGACCGCCTCGGCGGTCAGCATCGGATCGACAGGCCCATGGCGGCTGGGCTGGAGCCGAGGGGGGTGTCGCGCCGGAAACCCGGACACATGGCGAAGCCCGACGCATCACAGTGCATGCTGCCGCGGAGCCTCGGCGCCGGAAGGCCATCGACGCCGCCGCCTCCATTGCCCTAGAATCACCGCCGATTCAACCGATTAACTTCACCTCGACCCGGAGCCCCTATGCAGCGCCAAGCGTTGTCACTCGTCCTCTCCCTCCTCTGCCTCGCGCCGCCACTCGCCGCCGAGCAAGGCACGGCCAAGATCCTGGCGCCCTGGGAGGCCAACGGGCAGCTGTTCCAGGTCGCGGTGGACAAGCTGCAGTTCATCGGCACCTTCGAGGGCATCATGTACATCGAGCATGGTGACGGTCTCTTCGACACCGCGCTCTTCACCTGTCCCTCGACGCAGATCATCCACGTCCTCACCAATCAATTGCAGGGACACGGCTACTGCACTCTGGAGAGTCCAACGGGGGATTACGTCTACGCCGAATTCAACTGCGACGGGGCGCCGGGCGCCTGCAAAGGCACCTTCACCCTCACCGGGGGCACGGGCAAGCTCACCGGCATCACGGGCGAGAGCCCGATGATCGTGCGCACGGCGCTCAGCGGCACGGCCATCGATCAAGAGGCGGGGGGAACCATCTCCGCCGCCAAGGGTCTGGCGATCTGGCCCGAGATGCGCTTCGAGGTCCCGGGCAAGAATGCGGCAACCGGCATCCTGGGCACGGGTCCAAACGAGCCCGAGCAGAACGGCGAGGCCGCAAAGTCCGAGGACGGGACGGAGATCGAGCTGCCGACCGAGCTGGCCGAGCCGACCGACAAGGCGGATTAGGGGACCGCGAACCGACAGACCGGCAATCCCGATTCCATCCTGCAAGGAACCGCGCTGGGATGATGGGCACGCCCGTCGAGCACCAGCGCTCCGAACGAAGCGCATCGCACGGGCTTTGCCCATCCTACCGAGCGACCGAACTCGATGCGGAACTCACTGCTCGTTGGACGTGAAGTCCAACGAGATCGAGTTGATGCAGTAGCGCAGGCCGGTTGGTCTCGGGCCGTCTGGAAAGACATGACCAAGGTGTGCCCCGCAGCCGTTGCAGTGCACCTCGGTTCGACGCATGCCGTAGGCGGTATCTTCCTCGGTGCCGACGGCGGCCGGGTCCGTCGGCTGCCAGAAGCTCGGCCAACCGGTGCCGGAGTCGAACTTTTCCTCCGACGTAAAGAGCGGCTCGCCGCAGCAGCTGCAGCGGTAGACGCCCGATGCCTTCAGGTCGAAGTACTTGCCGGTGAAGGCCGGCTCGGTGCCTTTCTGCCGGCACACCTGATACTGCTCGGGCGTCAGCTCGGCGCGCCATTCGGCGTCTGGCTTCTCGACTCGTCTGCTCATCTTGACCTCTCGTTGGATCCTGTCGGATCGATTTCGCACGCTACCCAGCCGCGCCGCCGCAACCGATGGGATGAGGCTGACCAACAGCCTTGCTGGCCTTCGACCGGCCCCGGCATCGCGGGCCGCATGAGAAACGCACTGAATCGGCGCTTCCCTTATACTCTCTGGTCGACTTGTATCCAGCCCACTTGCGTCCAGCTCGGGTACGGCTCACTCAATCGGGCTTCTCGCCCGCCGCGACGCCTGCTGACAGATCTCCGGAAGGCCCTCATGACCATTCACTCCTTCAACCCGCCTCCCCGCACTTTGATGGGGCCTGGCCCGGCCGATGTCCACCCGCGCGTGCTCGCGGCCCTTGCCCGACCGACCATCGGGCACCTGGATCCCGCCTTCGTCGCCATGATGGACGAGCTCAAGACGCTGCTGCGCGCGACCTTCCGCACCCAGAACGCGCTGACGATGCCGGTCTCGGCGCCCGGCTCGGCCGGCATGGAGATGTGTTTCCTCAATCTGGTCGAGCCCGGCGACGAGGTGGTCGTCTGCGTCAACGGCGTCTTTGGCGGGCGCATGCGGGAGAACGTCGAGCGCGCGGGCGGCAAGCCCATCGTGGTGCAGGGCACCTGGGGACGCGCGGTCGATCCGGATCAAGTCGAGAGCGCCCTGGGGCAGCATCCGCGCGCGCGCATCCTCGCCTTCGTGCACGCGGAGACCAGCACCGGCGCCAGCTCGGACGCCAAGGCACTGGCCGCGATCGCGCGCCGACATGACTGCCTGACCATCGTCGACACCGTCACCTCGCTCGGCGGCTCGCCGGTCGAGGTCGATGCCTGGGGCCTGGACGCGGTCTACTCCGGCTCGCAGAAGTGTCTCTCATGCACCCCGGGGCTGGCGCCGGTCACCTTCAGCGAGCGCGCCCTGGAGAAGGTACGCGCCCGCACCACCAAGGTGCGGAGCTGGTTCCTGGACCTGAACCTGGTGATGGGCTACTGGAGCGGCGAGCAGAAGCGCACCTACCACCACACGGCGCCGGTCAACGCCCTCTACGCCCTGCACGAATCCCTGGTGATGCTGGCGGAGGAAGGACTGGAGCAGACCTGGAAGCGCCACCGCCACCACCATCTCGCCCTGCGCGCCGGACTGGAGGCGCTCGGTCTGGAGCTGATCGTGCCGGAGGCGGAGCGTCTGGCGCAGCTCAACAGCGTCTCGGTCCCCACCGGTATCGACGAGGCGGTCCTGCGTGCGCGCCTGCTGCAGCGCTACAACCTAGAGATCGGGGCCGGACTGGGCGACCTCGCCGGCAAGATCTGGCGCATCGGACTCATGGGCTACAGCAGCCGGCCGGCGAACATCCTGCTCTGCCTCGGCGCCTTCGCGACCGAGCTGGAGGCCATGGGGCACCACGGGGACGCGGGCGCCGCCCTCGCGGCGGCGCGCGCCGTGCTCGACCAGGGCTTCGACGCACCCTAGGCGGCACCAGGGATGTTGCTACGCAATCGCCACAACCTCTGGCTGCGCCTGGTCTTCGCCCTGGGGGCCATGGCCCTCTTCGTGTTCGGCTATCAGTGGGGCAACCAGCATCAGCGCGATGGCGGCGAGCCCACCCGCATCAACGGTGTGCTCGTCCGCCCGTCGGGGGCCATCCCCAACTTCGCGCTGCGCGATCCCTTCGGCCAAGCGTTCGACCAGGGCCATCTTGCCGAGCACTGGACGCTGATGGCCTTCGGCGATCTGGCGCAGGCGTCTGGACAGCGCGCGGTGCAACGACTGGTCGATGCCTCCAATCGGGTCGCGGATCAGGCCGACCTCAGACGCGCGCTGCAGCTCGTGCTGGTCGAGACGCGGGATGCACCCGCGCTTGCGCGCGACTTCGCCCGGCTCTCGCCGGCCCTGCGCATCCTCGGCGGCGGGGCCGAGGAGATCGCCCGACTCCGAGCGGCACTCGGCCTCGGCGAGGATGAAGAGCCGACGCTCTTCGTCTTCGGTCCCGGCGCCCAGCTGATCGCACTCCTCCCGGCGACCGAGACCGGCGGCGCGGTCGCCGAGGATCTCAAGGCCATCTTCGCCGACGCCGCCACCTTGCTTGCAGAGCAGCCATGACAGCATCCACCACGCCTGGACTCGGTGAGCGCCTCTTCGTCGCGCTCCAGCACCTCATCCCCCAACGCTGGCTCTCCGAGCAGATGTATCGGCTGGCGCGCGTGCGCTGGCGGCCACTCAAGTCACTCATCATCCGGGTCTTCGCGCGGCTCTACCGCATCGACATGCGTCTGGCGCTGGAGCCGGATCTTGCGGCCTATCCGCACTTCAACGCCTTCTTCACCCGCGCGCTCAGGGCGGACGCGCGCCAGCTGGATCCGCATCCACGCGCCATCCTCTGCCCGGTCGACGGTGCCATCAGCCAGATCGGCCCGATCACCGACGGCAGGCTCATTCAGGCCAAGGGCCACCACTACAGCGTGCGGGATCTGCTCGGTCTCGGGGCGGATGAGACGCACCCCTTCGACGGCGGTCAGTTCGCGACCATCTACCTCTCGCCGAACGACTATCACCGCATCCACATGCCGCTGCGCGGCGATCTCACGCAGATGATCCATGTACCGGGCCAGCTGTTCAGCGTGAACGGCACCACCGCGCGGCTCGTCCCCGGACTCTTCGCCCGCAACGAGCGCGTCGTCTGCCGTTTCGACACCGAGGCCGGCAGTCTGGGGCTGATCCTGGTCGGCGCCATCTTCGTCGGCGGCATGGAGACCGTCTGGGCCGGCGAGATCACCCCGCCCCACCGCGGCCGCGACATCCAGCGCTGGGACTACTCCGACGACTGCCAGCACATCCGCCTCGAGGCCGGCGACGAGATGGGCCGCTTCAACCTCGGCTCCACCGTCATCCTGCTCTTCCCGCCGGATCGCGTGCAGTGGGAGCAGGGGCTGGAGGCCGGACACAAGGTCCAGCTCGGCCAACGGCTGGGCGTGCGACGCTGAGGGCAGGCGGGCCGATGGACGCTTCAGCCGGCCCGGGCGGACACGCCGGCCCTCGCCAAGACGCCATCGCGTGTCGCCCCGGATGCGCCGCCTGCTGCATTGCGCCCTCGATCAGCAGCCCGATTCCGGGCATGCCGGATGGCAAAGCCGCGGGCGTCCCTTGCGTCCAGCTCACGGCGGACCTCTCCTGCGGACTGTTCGGCTCCACGCAGCGACCCAGCGTCTGCGCATCCTTGGCGCCGACCTTGGACATGTGCGGCCTGAACCGGGAGCAAGCCTTCGCCACCCTGACCGAGCTCGAACGCCTCACCTGCCCGAGCGCCTAGACTTAGGCGCTTCGGGCAACACCACCCCCGTCGATCGTCGGTCGGGGGTTCCCACGCAACCGCTCAGTAGACAGGCGCGGCCTTGTCGTAGCTCAGCCCCTTATCGGCGGCCTGCTCACGCACGGCGCTGAAGATCTTGTGGTCCAGTGAGTCCTTGGCACCGCCCTTCGCCTCGACCTGGGCGTTGAGGTACTCGGAGCGCTGCTTGGACAACACCTGGATCTCTTCGCGCAGCGCGTTCCGCGTCTCGGCCTTCTCGGCGATGACGGCACGTTGCGCGCCGACATCCATATCCGCCAGGGACGAGGGGAGCTCTTCCGCCGGCAGATCGGCGACGTCGACGCGACCGCTCGCGACCTCGTCCACCAGCTCTCGCTCACCCAGCAGGCTGGCTTTGCCGCTCTCCGAGGTGACGAAGCCCGCCCGGCTGGCCAGGGCGGCGGGCGATGCGGCGGCCTTGGCAGCCTTCTCCGAATCCAGCTTCGCGCGCCGCTTGGCACGCTCCTCGGTCTTGCCGTAGTAGATGCGCGTCTCGTCGAGCTCGGCCGACAGCGCCGCGAGCTTGGCGTCGTAGGGCGTCGTCATGGCGACGGCGCTGCCGCCCTGCTCGACCTGGAAGTAACTGCCAAAGCCGAGCTGGGCGATGCGCTGCCATTCCGTGGCCGTCTGTCCCAGGGTCCCGCACTGAATGGCGTTCACCCGGATACCGCGCTGCTTGGCCGCCGCCAGGGTCTGCGGATAGGGCACGTCGTCCTGATAATCCATGTGTGCAGGGGCATCGCCGACCAGGAAGATGACGCGGTAGACACTCGGGTCCTGGCTCCAGCCGATCCGGTACAGGGCATCGTGCAGCGCCTGATTGACGCTCTCCGGACCGTCGCCGCCACCCTGGGCCTGGAACTGCATCAGCTCGCTATGCACGCCATCGAGATCCTTGGAGAGGTCGACGACCCGGGTCACATAGTCGTCGCCACGGTCCCGATAGGCGACCAGGCCCATGCGGATCTCGGGCGCGGGCTGCGCCATCGCCATGGTGGAGGCGATCGACCAGATCTTGTCCTTGGCGGCCTGGATGAGCCCACCCATGCTGCCGGTGGTGTCCAGGACGAAGACAGCCTCGATGACCGGATGCTGCCCGATCTGCGGCAGCTGCGCCGGGTCGACGACGACGGGCGGTGGCGTCGGCTCGGCGGATTGGAGGCTGGGGTAATAGAACACGGCACCAGCGGTCACGCCCATGAGCGTCAGGGCGGCGAGCGTGGTTCTTGACCGGATGTTCATCATGTCTTCCTCGGGTTGGATGTGGATCGGGTTTTGCTCGTCGTCAGCGGCGGGCGGAGAGCCGGCGTAGCGCACGCTCGGCGGCGCGCTCGGCGGATGCGAAGGGGTCGGGGGCTTGACGCTCGCCCGCAACCGAGCCGACGCCTGTCGGGATCATGGTGAAGAGGGCCTGCACCAGCAGGAGCGTCCAGACCATCAGGAAGGGGCTCCCGGTGCGCTGGAGCGCCCAGACCGCCGCGGCGCATCCCAGCAGCAGGAGTCCGGCGTCCAGCAAGGCGGCCGTCGGCGCGGCGTGGTAGTAAAGGGTGCGCGTGAGCCAGACCAGTGCCAGCTGGGTGAGGATCTGCGGCCAAAGTCCCGCGAAGAGGGCTCCGACGAAGAGGCTGATGGCGACCCAGGCGACCACCAGCACGACCCGCCCGACCCGCTCACCGCTGCGACCCATCAGATAGAGGCCGTAGCCGAGACCCAGGCCGATACACAGCACCTGGGCGAGGTCCGCGCGCGGCAGGAAGAGGCCAAGGCCGGCCTGCACGATCGTCGCCCCCAAGGCGGCGATGAGGGCGACCACGACACCCTCGGCGAATCCGGGTCTGCTCATGCCCCTGTCCCCCGCTGGCGCTTGGCCTGCAGCAGGGCCACCTCGACATCCGCCTCGCGGACCGTCTCGCCGGGTGAGGACCAGGAGTCGCTCACCCTCCCCTCGTCGGCGTCGCGGCCTTCGTCATGGAGCGCCGCGCGGGCGCGCAGATCCAGGAGCCGCGCCTCCTGCTCGGCGAGCTGTCGATGGCGCGCCTCGCACTCCGCGTCCAGTGCCCGCAGACGCTGCTGCAGTGCCCCGACCTGGCGCTCGGTCTCCAGTCGGCGCCGAATGACGGGCCGGGCCAGGTCGTCGTGATCGGCCGCGAGGCAGTCGTCCAGCGCCTCCGCCGTCTGGCGCAGGATGCGGCCCAGCTCCGCCTCGCGATCCCGCAGCCGGGCACGCTCGCGCTCCAGCCGAGTGAGGCTGCGTCTATCCTGATCCTGGGTCTGCTCCATCTCGCGCACGGCCTGGGCCAGCACTAGATCCGG
Source organism: Thiocystis violacea (assembly GCF_016583565.1). Classification (GTDB taxonomy): domain Bacteria; phylum Pseudomonadota; class Gammaproteobacteria; order Chromatiales; family Chromatiaceae; genus Thiorhodococcus; species Thiorhodococcus violaceus_A. The sequence continues at coordinate 42,045 of NZ_NRRF01000040.1, forward strand.
CGCCTCCAGGCGATCCAGCATGGCGTGAAGATCGGCGCGCATGAGACGCGACAACCGGGTGATGAATGCCATCTTCGTGACCTCCTCGGGACTTCGTTGACTGACGCATTCAGTCTAGGGAGCCGTCGCCAGGAGTCGTAGACAGGGCTTGGTAAAAGCGAGAGGCGATGTTTTACGAGGAATTTACGAAGGGGCGAGGACGGGGGAGATAGGGTGGCAGGTGGCAGGTGGCAGGTGGCAGGTGGCAGGTGGCAGGTGGCAGCAAGAGCTTGTAGCCAGCTCTTGGGCTGTGAAGCATTTCTTGAGCGGCTCAGTCCGCGCGTTTTATCGGTTATCGAGAGGCGCCCTGTGGGCGGCGATCGTCGGCGTGACCTGCTCGGCGCAGAGCGCCACAGCAAACGTGACACCACGGAGCGGTATCACGAGAATGACCCTGACAACTGACAACTGACAACTGACAACTGACAACTGACAACTGACAACTGACAACTGACAACTGACAACTGACAACTGAAAACTTCCGAAATGTCCCGCAAATCACGCCTACTCATCATCGAGGACGAAGAACCGATCCGGGTCGGGCTGGAGGATCTCTTCGTCTTTCACGGCTTCGAGGTGGAGACCGCGGCCGAGGGTCCGGGCGGGCTCGCCAAGGCGCTCACGGGCACCTTCGATCTGATCCTGCTGGATATCATGCTGCCCGGACTCGACGGCTTCGCCATCTGCGACCAGGTGCGCGCGGTCGACCGGGCGCAGCCGATCATCATGCTCACGGCCCGCACCGCGGATGCCGACATCATTCAGGGGCTGAGGCTCGGGGCGGACGACTACGTCGCCAAGCCCTTCTCGGTGACCGAGCTGGTGCTGCGCGTGCAGGCGGTGCTGCGGCGCAGCGGCGCGCTGGACGTCGAGGTGAATCGCATCCGCATCGGCGACCTGGAGATCGACACGCGCAACCTGAGCGGGCGACGCGGCGCCAAGGAGATCCCCTTCACCCAGCGCGAGGTGGACATCCTCAAATACCTCGCGGCCAATGCGCAGCGGCCCGTCTCGCGCGAGGAGCTGCTGAACAAGGTCTGGGGCTACGCCAGGGACTGCGGGCTGGAGACCCGCACGGTCGACATCCACATCGCCAAGCTCAGGCGCAAGATCGAGCCCGAACCGGCCGAGCCGCAATGGCTCGTCACGGTGCGCGGCGTCGGCTATCGCCTGCTGGGTCAGTCCTGATGGACGGGATCTGCGGCGACCCGTCGCGCGACCCAGAGCCTGCATCATGAAAGGCTCGGATCACCATCGCGCGCGCAACCGCCTGCGGCTCGGCATCGGCCTCTTCATCCTGGCCCTCGCGGTCCCGAGTCTGCTCCTGGTCCACAAGGCCTACGATCAGATGAAGTGGGAGTCCTTCCGCCAACAGCAGCTGATCGCCGAGGATCTCGCGGACCGCATCGACCAGTCGCTCACGCGGCTGATCCTGGCGGAGGATGCCCGGCCGATCGAGGACTACGGCTTTCTGGTCAGTTCGGGCGATCCAGGCACCCCCTACACCAGGCGCTCGCCCCTGGCCGATCTGCCGGTGGGCGCGACCATCCCCGGGCTGATCGGCTGGTTCGAGGTGGCGCCCGACGGCAGCTTCAGCTCACCCCTGGTGCCAGACTCCGGAGTCTCACCGGCGGACTATGGCGTCGACCCAGCGGACTTGGCCATGCGCCAGGCACGGGCACAGCAGATTCAGGGCATCCTGGTCGGCAATCGGCTGGTCGAGCGCGGCACCCGGGAACTCGCCCCCGAGGTCGCCGCGCCGTTACCGGCCGCGCCAGCCGTCGGCGGCTCGGGGCCGCGCCTCGCGTCTGACCGGCTCGGAGCGGTCGCCGACCTGGAAGCGCCGCGCGCGTCGGCCAACATGGCCGAATCTCGGGAGCAGGCCGCTCGGCCCAAGCTCGAAACCGATCCTCGCCTCTCCCAGGCGGCCTTCGAGCGGCTGGCGGCGAAGGAGGCGGAACCGCGCCTGGAGGCACTCAAGGCGCGACGTCCGGCCCGCACCGAGGAGCTGAAGCTGGACGAGGATCTGGCGGTGCGCAGCCAGCGCCAGCGGTCAGGGCGCCTCGACAAGGGCGGGCTCGTCGAAACGGAAACCTCTGACGCCGTCTCCGCGGCCATCGCGCCGGCGGACGAGATCCGGATCGAGAAGCAGACCGCGCCCCAGCGCGAGCGCAAAGCGGTTCAGCTGTTCGAGAACGCGGTCGAGCCCTTCGAGGTGGGCCTGCTCGACTCCGGGCACCTGCTGCTCTTTCGCAGCGTCTGGCGCGGGGGCGAGCGCATCATTCAGGGCGCGCTGATCGCGCAGGCGCCCTTCCTGGAGGCCCTGATCGCCCAGCCGCTGGGCAGCACGGTGCTGGCCCGCACCACACACCTCATCGTCGCCTATCGCGGCGAGGTTTTGGCGAGCTTCCGGGCCGAACCTCAGGGCGACTACCGACTCGGCTCCACGCCCTTGAGGAGCGGGCCGCCCCCGCTGAGCGGCGCCCTGCTCTACCGCACCCGGATGCAGGAGCCCTTCGGTGGGCTGGAGCTGATCTACAGCGTCAGCCGCCTGCCCCTCCCGCCGGGTGCTGGCGTGATCGGATGGATGGCGGCCGCGCTCGCCCTGGTGCTCCTCGCCGGCGGGTGGCTGATGTACCGCCTGGGCTGCAGTCAGCTCGCGCTGGTGCGCCAGCAGCAGGACTTCGTCTCGGCCGTGAGCCACGAGCTGAAGACGCCCCTGACCTCCATTCGCATGTACGCCGAAATGCTGCGCGCCGGCTTCGCCACCGAGGAGCGCAAGGCGACCTATTACCGATTCATTCACGAGGAGAGCGAGCGGCTGTCGCGCCTGATCGCCAACGTGCTCCAGCTCGCCCGCATCGGACGGGACGCCCTGGTGCTGGAGCCCAGGCCCATGACGATTCGGGAGCTGATGGCGATGGTGCAAGAGCGGGTCGCAAGCCAGGTGGAGCGCGCCGGTTTCACCCTGAGGATGCGCTGTGATCTGGAGGCGGAGATCCTGGCCGATCCGGACGCCTTCGTTCAGATCCTCATCAACCTGGTGGACAACGCGCTCAAGTTCACCGCGCGCGCGCCGATCCGCCGCGTGGAGATCGGCTGCGACCTCACGGAAGGCGGTTGGGTGCGCATCGGCGTGCGCGATTTTGGTCCCGGCATTCCCAAGGACCAACGCCAACGCATCTTCGAACTCTTCTATCGGGGGACGGAGGCTAAGACCGAGGCAATTTCCGGGACGGGTATCGGACTGGCGCTGGTGCAGCGCCTGACCAAGGCCATGGGTGGGCGGATCGAGGTGAGTCAGCGCGACCCTGGCGCCGAATTCAGAATCGAGATACCCAGCACGAAGGCGTCGCCGCGGCGGCGCCCTCGTCTGGAGACACAACGACTAGAGACACAACGACTAGAGACACAACGATCGGAGACACAACCACCGGAGACACGACCAAAAGCCTGATACAGATCCATCGAGACGCGATCCCTGAAAAACGGCGCATCCTTGCGCCCTGCTCCCATGACCGACCTACCAACAACCAACCTACCAACAACCAACCTACCTAGTGCAACAGAGTGGAAATCCCGAGACTGTTTAATCATTCATGCTGCGAGCGGCTTTCCCTCATAGGTCCAGCGGAAGGGCTTGGCCAACGTGCGATTGAAGAAGTCGATGAAATCGCTGATGCGTTTCTGAAGGTCGTCGATGGAGGTGAAGTTGCCACGGCGCAGGACTTTGCGCGCCAGGATCGAGAACCACATCTCGATCTGAT
>NZ_NRRF01000041.1 GCF_016583565.1 Thiocystis violacea
TGAAGGGGTAGGGGGCGGGGAAGTTGTCAGGTGGCAGTTTTCAGTTGTCAGTGGGGGCTGAAGGATGGCCGAATCGTTATGGGGATGAGTTGGGATGGCTGAGATCGTCTTAGAAGGTGTCACCAAGCGATTCGCCGACGGCACGACGGCTGTCCGGGATGCGAGCTTCACCGTGCACGACGGCGAGCTCTTCATCCTGGTGGGTCCATCCGGTTGCGGGAAGTCGACGCTCCTCAACATGATTGTCGGCCTGGAAGATATCAGCAGCGGTGACCTGCGGCTCGACGGCCGCTCGCTGCGCGGTGTCGACCCCAAGGACCGCGACATGGCGATGGTGTTCCAGAGTTATGCACTCTATCCGCACATGAGCGTGCGGGAGAACATCGCCTTTCCGCTCAAGCTGGCGAAACGGCCGGCGGGGGAGGCGGCCGCGCGGGTGAATGAGGTCGCCGAGGTGCTTGGTCTCTCCGGGCTGCTCGATCGCAAGCCGGAGACACTGTCTGGCGGGCAGCGGCAGCGCGTCGCCATGGGGCGGGCGATGGTGCGTCGTCCCAAGGTCTTTCTGCTCGACGAGCCGCTGTCCAATCTGGATGCCCAGTTTCGCGGCCAGATGCGCGTGGAGCTGGCACGCCTGCAGCGTCGGCTCGGGACGACCACGCTCTATGTCACTCACGATCAGACGGAGGCCATGACCCTGGGCGACCGGGTCGCCATCCTGCGCGGCGGCGAGGTCCAGCAGGTTGCGACGCCCCGTGAGCTCTACTCGAATCCGGCCAATCTCTTTGTCGCCGGCTTCATCGGCACCCCGCCCATGAACCTGTTGCCGGGCGCGATCACCGCGGACCGCCTGCTGCTGCCAACCACGGAGATGGCGCTGGGCGCCGAGGTCCGTGCCGCGCTCGACCTGGCGGACGGGCCTGTCGTGGTTGGGATCCGGCCCGAGTCCTTCGTGCCGATTCCCGATGCCGTTGGTGGCGGCGTCTTTCGCGGTATCGTCGACCTTGTGGAGTGGCTTGGTCCGGAACTCTATGTTCACCTCGATCTGGATGAAACCCAGCTCGAACGGCCGACAGCCCTGAATGAAGCGGGTGGTGGCGGTACCGAGTCCGCGGTGCGTCTCATCGCGCGCCTGGCTCCAGGCACGGCCGTTGAGGCGGGCCAGAGGCTGGGGCTTCGGGTTGAGCTTGCCTCTCTGCATCTCTTCCATCCCGCTCTCGGACTCAACCTTCGGCCGGTCTGGCGCGGGTCTGTCGACTGAGTCGTCGTGGCAGGCTGCGCGCCGGCGGGTTTTCCGGTCTCGCTGATCCGGCGTTCATCTCCTCCTGGCACATCCCTGAAATCGGATAGGATGCGCGCTCGTCTTGTTCCAACTCGTCGGCGTTAGACAGGCTTGAGGGTGGCTTTGCGTGGCTGAGAGAGCATCTGGATTCGTGCTGGAAGAGAGGCCGCGCCTTGGCCGTTTGCGTGACTGGGTCCTGGGGGTCGGTCTGTTGGCGGCCTTGACCCTGGTGGTCCACTACACCCTGGGTTGGCGTGCGCTGCTCTCGCCCTGGTTGGCACTTTCGCCCTGGCTGCTCCTCTGGCTCTTCTCGCTCTCGGCGCTCAGTTACGGACTGCGGGCGTTCCGGGTCCAGGACTACTTCCGTCCGCGTTTCGCTGGCAATTTCCTGGTCGTCCTGCGGCTCTCCGTGCTGCACAACACGGCCAACAATCTCCTGCCCATGCGCGCCGGAGAGATGGTTTTCCCCTGGCTGATGCGCCGCTACTTCGGGCAGGGCTTCCTGGACGCCGCGGCCGCGCTCATGTGGATACGGGTGCTGGATCTGCATTTCCTCGGGCTGGTCGCGATCCTCGTGCTCAGCCTCAGCCATCCGTCCTGGCTCTGGTGGGCCCTGGCGATTCTGTGGATCGCTGGACTCTCGCTGATGGTAGTCGTCGCCATGCTTGCCGAGTCACCCTGGTTTGCCGGGGCCGGCAAGATCCGGTCGACGGCGCGGCGCGTGCTCGCCGCCGCGCCGCGCGATCCATGGCTGGTCGCGCGCGTCTATCTGTGGACCGTCCTCATCTGGGTGCTGAAGCTCGCGGCCTTCACCAGCGTGCTCAAGTTCTTCTTGCCGCTCGATCTGGGCCGTCTGCTGGCGGGTGTGCTGGGCGCTGAGCTGTCCAGCGTCCTGCCCTTCCATGGTGTCGCCGGGAGCGGCAGTTATGAGCTAGCCGCGGTCGCCGCGCTCATGCCTTTCGGAATCGATCCCAAGCTCGCATTGGCGGGGGCCGTGAATCTCCATCTGTTTCTGCTCGGCGTAACCCTGATTTTGGGTGGACTCGCCTTCCTGCTGCCGCATCGGACCGCGCCAGCGCAGGCGGTTCGGGAGCAAGCGCCCGCGGCTTCGCCCGAATGATGCTCGATTCCGCGCGCATGCCGCGCGACGGATTCGATGTGCGTGCCCGTCCATGAATACCCGAGTGTATTTATCGAGGCTTATCTTTGATAAAAACTATTGATGGCTACGGAAAAATGCCTATATTCTGGTGCACTGCACAAAAGCACGTTGTGTCGATGCCCTGATCCTCCGCGGGTCTGCGCGTCGTTGTCGCGATCATCGTGGCCGGACCCTCACTGCGATTCGATGAGCCAATGTGCTCTCCGGAAGCGGGGTTGATCGGCTGCGCATCATCAAAGGTCCGAGAATGCAAACATCCAGACCCGTCTTCCTGGACTTGAGGCGCATCAAGCTGCCGCTCCCAGGTGTCGTCTCCATCCTGCACCGCGTCGGCGGCGTGCTCATGGTCTTGTCCATCCCCTTCAGCGCAGCCCTCTTTCATCAGGCGCTCTCCGGACCCGAAGGCTTTGCGGCGACGGTGGCCTTTCTGAGTTCCTGGCCGATCGAACTCGCCCTGCTGGTGCTGACCTGGGGGCTGTTGCATCACCTGCTCGCGGGGATCCGCCACCTGCTCCTCGATATCGGGATCGGGTTGGATCGGCCGGTCGCGCGCAAGACCGCTTGGGTCGTCCTGGCTGGGGCACCGCTGCTCCTGGTGGTTCTGATCGTGTTGGGGGTGATGGAATGAGTCGTCAGGCTTCGGGTCTCATGGCCTGGTTGATGCAGCGGGCGACCGCGGTCTACCTCGCATTCGCGACCAGCTATCTCGTCGTGCATTTCTTCTTCAACGCACCTGCCTCTCACGCCGATCTCGTTGCCTGGGTGACCCGCCCGGCGGTTGCCGTAGGCCTGATCCTCTGCGTTCCCGTCCTGCTGGCCCATGCGTGGGTTGGCGTTCGCGACGTGCTGATCGACTATGTGCATGTGCTCGGGCTGCGCGTCGGTCTGATGCTGGTGTTCGGGTTCGTCTTTCTTGCCTCGGGACTCTGGAGCCTGAAGGCGATCATCACCGCTGGCCTCGGAGGTTAGAGAGCGCATGAGTCTTCCTACACGCCACTTCGATGCCTTGATCATCGGTGCCGGGGGAGCGGGGCTGAACGCCGCGCTCCAGTTGGCGAGCGCCGAGCTGCGCGTCGCCGTGGTCTCCAAGGTCTTTCCGACCCGCTCGCACACGGTTGCCGCCCAAGGCGGGGTGAACGCGGCGCTCGCCAATGTGCTGCCAGACTCCTGGCACTGGCACATGTTCGACACCGTGAAGGGGTCGGACTATCTGGGCGACCAGGATGCCATCGAGTTCATGTGTCGGGAGGCCATCCCGACCGTCTATGAGCTTGAGCACGCGGGTGTGCCCTTCTCGCGGCTGGACAACGGCAAGATCTACCAGCGTGCCTTTGGCGGGCAGAGCCAGAACTTCGGCGGCGACCAGGCGGCGCGAACCTGTGCCGCGGCGGATCGCACGGGCCATGCCATCCTGCACACCCTCTATCAGCAGAACATCCGCGCGCGTACCCATTTCTTCGATGAGTTCTTCGCCGTCGATCTGGTGCGCGATGCCGATGGCATCTGCTGTGGGGCCTTGGTGCTGGAGATCGAGACCGGTGAGCCCCTGCTGATCGAGGCCAAGGCCACGCTGCTGGCCACCGGCGGTTGCGGCCAGGTGTTCCGCACCACGTCCAACGCCCACATCAATACGGGCGACGGTGCCGCCATGGCGCTGCGCGCCGGCATTCCCTTGATGGATATGGAGTTCTTCCAGTTCCACCCGACCGGTATCGCCGGCAAGGGCATGCTCATCACCGAGGGCGTGCGCGGCGAGGGCGGCTATCTGGTCAACAAGGATGGCGAGCGTTTCATGGAACGCTATGCGCCGCGCGCCAAGGATCTGGCCAGCCGCGACGTCGTTTCGCGCGCCATCGTCACCGAGGTCAAGGAGGGACGCGGCTGCGGCGAGAACGGCGACTATGTGATGCTCAAGCTCGACCACCTCGGCGAGGCGGTCATCTCCAAGCGACTGCCGGGCATCCGCGAGTCGAGCAAGATCTTCGCGGGCGCCGATCCCGTCATCGAGCCGATTCCCGTCTTTCCGACCGCACACTATGCGATGGGTGGCATTCCGACCGATCGCTTCGGGCGGGTCGCCATGCCGGCGGGTCACGGCTCGGAGGAGGTGGTGGTCGGGCTCTACGCGGCGGGCGAGTGCGCCTGCGCCTCGGTGCATGGCGCCAATCGTCTCGGCGGCAACTCGCTGCTGGACATCCTGGTCTTTGGCCGGCTCGCGGGCAAGGACATCATCGAGTTCGTGCGTGACAACCCCTATCGACGCAACGCCGATTCCGCGAGCCTGGATCAGGTCATGTCGCGTCTGTCGCGCTGGGACCGCAAGGGCGATGGGATGAGCGTGCATCAGATGCGCGCCGAGCTGCGCAAGTGCATGGAGGATCACGCCGGCGTCTTCCGCACGGAGGAGATCATGGCCGAGGGCTACGAGAAGCTCTGTGAGCTGCGCGATCGGCTCCCGGAGGTGCGTTTGACCGATCATTCCAAGGTCTTCAACACCGCGCGCATCGAGGCGCTGGAGCTCGACAACATGATGGACGTTGGCATGTCGATCGCTGTCTCCGCCCTGCATCGCCAGGAGAGTCGCGGCGCCCACTCGCGTCCGGACTATCCGGAGCGCGACGATCAGGCCTGGCTGAAGCACAGCCTCTACTACCAGGAGGGCGATCGCATGGACTACAAGCCGGTGCGGACCAAGCCCCTGACGGTTGAATCCTTCCCGCCGAAGGAGCGTGTGTACTAATGAAGATCAGTGTTTATCGCTTCAATCCTGACACGGACACGAAGCCGCGGATGCAGGACTATGAGGTCAAGACCTTCCAGGGCATGATGCTGCGCGATGCGTTGCTGGAGGTGAAGAAGCAGGACGAGTCCTTCAGCTTCCGCCATTCCTGTGGCGAGGGCGTGTGCGGCTCCGACGCCGTCAACGCCAACGGGCGCAACGTGCTCTCCTGCGTCACGCCCATCACCGAGCTGAAGTCGCCGATCCTGGTGCGCCCCTTGCCGGGGCGTCCGGTCATCCGCGATCTGGTCGTGGACATGACCCAGTTCTACGAGCAGTACCGCGCGGTCAAGCCCTATCTGGTGCGCAAGGATCCCTTGCCGGAGCAGGAGATCCTGCAGTCGCCGGCGGACCGCGACAAGCTCGATGGGCTCTATGAGTGCATCCTCTGCGGTTGCTGTTCCACCGCCTGTCCGTCCTTCTGGTGGAATCCCGATAAGTTCCATGGGCCGGCGGCGCTGCTGCAGTCCTGGCGCTTCCTCGCGGACACGCGCGACCAGGCGACGGAGGAGCGGCTGGACGCCCTGGAAGGCCCCTACAAGCTGTTCCGCTGCCACAGCATCATGAACTGCGTGGAGGTCTGCCCCAAGGGGCTGAATCCGACCCGGGCCATCGGCCACATCAAGGAGCTGATGCTGGACAAGGGGCTCTGAGTGAACGTGCCGTCCCACGACGAGCAGGAGCAGCTGCGGCGCCTGCGCTGGCAATGCCGGCGCGGGATGCTGGAGCTGGATCACCTCTTGAGCCGCTTTCTCGAGCTGGGCTATCGGGATCTGAGCGAGGCGGATCGGCTGCTGTTCGCGCGTCTGCTGGGCGAGCAGGATCAGGATCTGCACAACTGGCTGGTGTCCAGGTCCGCGATACCGCCGACGCCCTATCTCGAGCTGGCTGAACGTATTCCCGCCGTCGCTGGGGAGCACTCCCCGGGGAACTGACCCTTGGGCTCGCATCGGGATTGGCCCGCGCTCATCATCCGCCCGCGGTTTTCGCCGCGTCTCGCCGTCTTTGCGGCCGCAACCCATTCTTTGGCCTTCATCGTCGTCTGGCTCTTGCCGATCGGCGCCCTGCGTTTCGCGCTGGCCTCGGCGGTCCTGGCCAGTGGCTTCGCTGTCTTCCACGTCCATCTCCTGCGCCGCGCACCCTGGTCGATCCGCTCGGCGACCTGGCAGGCCGATGGCGCCTGGTCCTTGACCCTGGTGTCGGGGCGCGAACTCGACGTGAGCTTGTCGGCCTCCAGCTTCGTCTCGCTGCCCTTGGTCATCCTGAACTTTCGTCGGGGGTGGTGGCATCGTTACGCCTTGCCGCTTGCGGCGGACGCCATGGAGGCCGAGCAGCTTCGTCGTCTGCGCCAGCGTTTGCGGATCGTGGGGACAGGCTCGATTTCGGCTCTGGAGTCGGGCTGAATCGCTTAGAATGACGGCAATCGAGGCCATGAGGATGCAAACAGATGCGGGTTCTGGTGACGGGCGGTGCAGGCTATATCGGCAGCCACACCTGTGTGGAATTGCTGGCGGCGGGGATTCAGGTCGTCGTCGTCGACAACCTCTGCAACAGCAAGGAGGAGGGTCTGCACCGGATTCGAGGCATCACGGGCAAAAGCCTGGGGTTCATCCACGCCGATCTCAGGGATCGCTATGCCTTGGATGCCATCTTCAGCCAGGGTTCTTTCGACGCCGTGATCCATTTCGCGGGGCTCAAGGCCGTCGGGGAGTCGGTCGAGCAACCGCTGTCCTACTATGACAACAATCTCGGCGGCACTCTGACGCTCTGTCACGCCATGGCCGCCGCCGGCGTGAGGCAGCTCGTCTTCAGTTCCTCCGCGACCGTCTACGGTGATCCGGCGTCCGTCCCGATCCGGGAAGACTTTCCTCTCTCGGCGACCAATCCCTACGGGCGCTCCAAGCTCTTCATCGAGGAGATTCTGCGGGATCTCCAGGTCTCGGATCCGTCCTGGAAGATCGCGCTGCTGCGCTACTTCAATCCCGTCGGCGCCCACCCGAGCGGGCGCATCGGGGAAGATCCCAACGGCATCCCCAACAACCTCATGCCCTTCATCGCCCAAGTCGCCGTCGGCAAGCAGCCCAAGCTACGGGTGTTCGGCGATGATTATCCGACGCCGGATGGAACGGGCGTGCGCGACTACATTCATGTGGTCGATCTGGCGCGTGGGCATCTTGCCGCCTTGCGGCGCCTGCAAGACGCCGCGGGCGTGTTCACCTTCAACCTGGGAACGGGACGCGGCTATAGCGTGCTGGAGATGGTCGCCGCCTTCGAGCAGGCGAGTGGTAAGCCGATCCCTTACGAGATCGTTCCACGCCGTGCCGGCGACATTGCGGTCTGCTACGCGGATCCGACGTTGGCGCGCGAGCGGCTCGGATGGCAAGCCGAATACGGGATCCAAGACATGGTCGCGGACGCCTGGCGCTGGCAGTCGGCGAACCCGGATGGCTACGACTGACGAGGCGCGCTTCGGGCTGGCGACCCCTGAGAGGAAGGCGGTTGGTTCGCGGGCGGATGCGCCGCGCCGCGGGCGCTGACGCGGCGGAGAAGGGTTCGGTCAGAGCGGGTCTTGCTCGGTGTCGAGCTGCTGCCTCAGGCCCTCGATCTGCTGGCGGAGGTCCTTGAGCTTGCGGACCTGCTGCTGCAGATACTGAAGCTCCTCCTGCATCCGCATCACGTTCTGCGACTTCTCCCGGCGATTGCGCAGGTCGGCGAGTGCCTGTTTGAGCTCCTGAGAATCCTGCTCGTGGTGCACGAAGGATTGGCGGATCCCAGTCGGGTTGCCGCCGAGGTCGCTGCCGGAGGTGTTGGAGCCGTAGACGCGGTTCAGGATCGCGTCCAGATCGCTATCGAAGCCGGATGGGGTGTTGCGGAACTGCTTCGCCATGGTGATTCGCTACTGATGCCGGTAGAGTGATGCGCAGCGCGGGTAGTTGCCACGATACTTCCACATTCTCTGCATTATAGACGCGGATGCGGCGCCGGAGTGCGATCGCGTCCGCAGAACATCGGTCGATCTCAGGAGTCTCGAATCATGTCTGCAAAACGCGTTGCCGTGGTGACAGGGGCTTATCGTGGTCTCGGGCTTGAGACCTGCCGCCAACTGGCCGACAAGGGTTATCGCGTCGTCCTCACCGCGCGGCGCGAGGCCGAGGGGCGGAAGGCCGCGGCGGGGCTCGCCCAAGGTGGTTTGGATGTCGGATACCAACCGCTCGATGTGACGGATGAGGTCTCGATCCAAGGGCTCGTGGAGGTCGTGAAGCGCGACTTCGGCCGTCTCGATGTCTTGATCAACAACGCTGGGATCTTTCCCGATCCAGCGCCGGGTTCTGGTGCGGAGAGTATCTTCGACGCGAGCCTCGAGACGATCCGCAACGGGCTGGAAACCAACACGCTCGGGGCGCTGCGTCTGTGCCAGTTATTGATTCCGCTGATGAAAGGGTCGGGGCGGGTGGTGAACGTCTCGTCCGGAATGGGGCAGCTGAGCGATATGAACGGCTGTTGCCCTGGCTATCGCCTCTCCAAGACGGCGTTGAATGCGGTCACCCGGATCTTTGCCGACGAGCTGCGCGGGTCGGATGTGAAGATCAACTCCGTGTGTCCTGGCTGGGTGAGGACCGAGATGGGCGGGGCGGCAGCGCCGCTGGACGTCATTGAGGGTGTGCGCGGGATCTTATGGGCGGCGACCCTTCCGGAGAACGGTCCCAGTGGTGGCTTCTTCCGTCATGGCGAACCAATTTCTTGGTAGGACGGTGGTTTTGCTGCGTTTGGACGGTCAGTCTTGGCCGTTGCGCAAGCGGGTGATCGCTGTGTTCGCATCCAATCGACGCACCCAGATGTCGAGCTTCGCGAGATCCTGCGGAAGCGCGGCGGCCGCTGCCTCGGCGGATGCCTGCGTCGGGTGCAGGCTGTGGATCAGCACGAACCAGGGACGGTCTTGATAGCTGGTCGTCTGGTAGTAGACCTCGGTGGAGATCTGGTGCTCCTTGACGAACTGCCTGAGGGAGTCGAGGGAGAAAAAGCCCATGAGTTGGACGGTGAAGGGCGTGTCGCCGACCTGCAGTTGCGCGGGCTCCTGGGCATCCTTGCTCGCTCGCTCCGCCGTCGTCGCCGGTCCCTCCTCGGGCTGGGATGGCAACTCGGGCATCTCGGCGGCCGGCTCTTCCGCCGAGGGCTCGGTCGCTGCCTCGGACACCAAGGTCGGCTCCGGTGTGGGCTTCGCATCCGCGGTGGGCGGCTGCGTGGCACCGGGCGATTGGGTCGCCTCCTCACTGAGCGTCTGACCAGCCGCGCCCGAGGGCGTGGCGGGTGACGGCGTCGGCGCCGCTTGCGTGGTGTCGGCGGTTGCCGGCTTGCTCGCCAGGTCGGGCGAATCTCGCTCTTGTGGCGGTATCGGTTCTTCCGCATCGCCGAGTCGCTCCAGCGAAACGGAGAGCTGATCGACCGTTTCGGAGAGCTCGCTGAGCTTCTGGCGCGTGAGTGGCTCCGTGCTCGATGCCTGTGGGATCTCGATATCCTTCAGCGACTGCCGGAGCCCTTCGATCTCAGTGGACAACGACTGTTTCACGCCGTTGAGCTGGACGTAGACGAAGGCCATGGCGCTCCCGGCGAGGAGCAGGAACAACAACAGCAGCACGGTGATCAGGGTCGATTGCCGTTTGAAGCGTTCATCCAGCTCATCGCGCTGTGCCTGGTGGATGCGCTGCAAGCGTGTCGCCGAGTGGCGCCGATCGTCATCGACATCGGCGATGCGCGCCACCAGGGACACCTCGGTATCTTGAAAGGCAATCTTCTGTTGCTGCAGCTCCTCGGCGAGTCGTCGGACCTCGCCCGCCAGTGCCTCGAGACTGGTTGGCTGCGCGCCACTGGCGGCAGGTTCTGGCGCCTTCCCGCCCGGCTTCGCCTCTGTCTTCTCCGCCGGTGCGTCCTTCGGTGTCGATGGATCCCGGAGATCCTTGTCGTTCATGTTTTCCATTGGGCTACTTTCCCACGGCTGGCTTGATGGAGCGGCCTTTTCAGATCACGCGCGGGACGAGCCGATCACGTCCCCAGGCTTGCCGTCGCTCGAAGGTCGCAGGTGTCCGCATCCCTGTCGGCAGCGGCAACTAGCCGATCGCGACCAGCTCGAGCGCGAAGGTCAGATGCCTCCCTGCGAGCGGATGGTTGCCGTCGATGGTGACCTGCTCGTCGTCGAACGCCTTGACCGTGAACGAGATGGGCAGGCCGTCCGGGCTCTCGGCGCTGAGAACCATGCCGGCCTTGAGGTCGAGGTCGTCCGGGATCGCCGAGCGGGGAACCTGCTGGGTCATCTCCTCGTTGTAATCGCCATAGGCTGAATCGGGCGCGATGGTGACGGTCTTTTGCTCGCCGATGGCCATCCCGGTGACGGCCGTCTCGAAGCCAGGGATGATCCCGCCGTCACCGATCCTGAACTCGATGGGCTCACTCCCGGTGGTGGAATCGAAGACGGTCCCATCCTCGAGTGTGCCCGTGTAGTGGATCTTGACGGTATCGCCGATCTTGGCTTCAGACATGAACAAGGCTCCTCTCTTCTATAGTGTACCCGCCGGTTGCGACGAACGAGCGCACGCATTGCGCAGTGGCTGAACGCTGGCGTGTCGAGACGGGCGATGGGTGCTAGGTTAGTCCGCACTCTAGAGCAGCCGCCCTGGTAGTGCAAACCAGGGCGGCTGTCGCGCGCAGGTCGTCAGTGGGCCGTCGGCGACGGGCTTTCAGCGGTTCGCGGTGACGCTTCTCAGGGCTGCGCGTGCGCGATTGCTCGGCACCGCGAAACCGATGCCGACGTTGCCACCGCTCGGGCCGATGAGCGCGGTGTTGATGCCCACCACCTCGCCGGCCAGACTGATCAGTGGCCCACCCGAGTTGCCGGGGTTGATCGAGGCGTCGGTCTGGATGAGTTCGCCGAGGCGACTGCCCGCCACGCCACTGCGTCCAACGGCGCTGACGATGCCCATGGTGACCGTCTGTCCCAGGCCGAATGGATTGCCGATGGCGATCACGAAATCGCCGACCTCCAGACGGTCTGAATTCCCCAACCTCAACGGACGCACGTCGATCGGGGGAATCTTGAGGATCGCGACGTCGGTAGACGTGTCCGAACCGATGCGGCGGGCACGGAAGGTGCGCCTGTCCTTGAGGGTCACGATGATCTTGGTCGCGTCCTTGAGCAGGTGGTTGTTGGTCATGACGTAGCCATTGGCCGCGTCGACGATGACCCCAGAGCCCATGCTCTTGCGCCGCTCGTTGGGATCGATTTCGGGCGCCTCCACGCCAATGCGGTCCAGGAAGCGGCGGAATTCCGGGTCACGCATGAACGGGTGATCGTCGTCTTGGACCTTGGATTCGACCGAGATGTTCACCACGGCTGGCGTCACCTGCCGCATGAGCGAGGCCAGCGACGGGAAGCCACCGGTGGTCTGACCCAGCAGCAGGCCTGCGGGACTTCGCGAGTCCAGCGGCGAGGATTCGGGCGGCGGTGGCGTCGCGCAGGCGGCAAGCGCCAAGACGACCACTGCGCTGAGGCCGAGACCTAACAGTCGGAGCCCAAATCGAGTGAGGGTGCGATTTCGTTCAAGCAATGTGGGCATCGGCGGTTCCTAGCGCGGGAGTCTCTCGGAGCAGAGCGGTCGATCAGCGTACCAGACTGCTCGCGACGCGACGCCTCAGGTTGTACTCGACGGGTTGGTTGATGAGCAGCGCAAAGGGCGCCCAGACACCCTTGCGGCGGACATAGCCCGCATAGCAGCTGACCCCGCGCAAGGAGCCCGTCTTGGCGCGTACATTGGGGTTGCCTTCCTGCTCAGGTAGCAGGTCGCGGTAAGGTGCGAAGGCCTCCACGACGTCGACGAGCTGGCGGGCGCTCAGGCGGTTGGCGCGGGAGAGGCCGGCGCCGTCGTCGATGCGGAAATCACGCCAGCCGAAACGCTGGCGCGCGAAGTTCGTCATGCGCTGTTTGGCGGCGGCCATGGTCACCTGGCCGCGGCCCTCGGGCTCGGCGAGGCGCAGGAAGAGCGCATTGGCGATGAAATTGTTCGAATACTTGAGCATCGGCTTGAGCATGTCGGAGAGGGTGCGGCTATTGCTATGCCGATAGACCAGCCGCGCGCCGGCGGGAACCGGGGCGTTCTTCTGCCGATCCTGCACCGCGATGCCGGCGCCCGCGAGCTTGGCGGCGAGCAGCTCGCCGAAATAGCGCACGGCGATGTCGCGCTCGCGCAGATTCACGCGTTGCTTGCCGGCCCCGCCCGCCAAGCCGAAGCGGCGCGCGGTGGCGGTCAGCTCGGTCTGGGTCTCCGCGCTGCGGATCTGATCGCCGTTGCGCACCAGATTGATGGTGTTGAAGTTCGCCGCGAGCGCGGTGACCGGTGCATCGTAGGGATTGTCCGACGAGGAGCGGCCGGCGATCTCGACGTCCGGGCCGAAAAAGCTGTCATCCAGCCCGATGCCGGAGACCTGGCGCACCCCGTTCTTCTTCAGCATGGGCACGACCCGATCCAGTTCCTCGGAGACGAGGTAGGGGTCGGCATAGCCCTTCACCCAGAGCCAGCCACTGCCGTCCTGAAAGAAGTCGGTCTCGAAATGATGGTTCGGCCCCCAGGTCTGGAGCGCGGCGAAGGCGGTCAAGAGCTTCATGGTCGAGGCGGGGACCCGCGGTGTGTCGGCCTGATAGGCGATCAGATCGCGGCCTTGTTCTTTGAGGAGCAGGCTTGCCTGGCCGAGACCCTTGACCTGGCCGACGGGGTCGGAAGCGGCAGTCGCCGCGCCCACGCAGGCCAGCGAGAGCAGCATTGGCAGCAGCCAGGGGAAGGGGTGTGTCCGTCGCGAATGGGGGGCTGAAGTCTTCATGAGGAGGCGAACGCCGTGAGTCCGTGAAACCGCCGAGGCGAGATGACCCGATAGCATAGCCCAGATTCGCCTGCGTGAGCCCATGTCGTGGATGCGTGGATTGCAGTCATGCCCCGCCGGGCGCTACCGGGCGCATCCTCGTCCGCCCGCTGGGCGGGTTCAGGCCGCTCCGGTGCCGTTCGCTCGCAGGGTTTCGGATGCGCGCATGCCCCGGCCCTTCGAGGTCAAGTCTGGAGCCGGCAGGGCGAGCAGTTCGGGATGAAGATGCTCGCCGATGCGCACAGGATCTGGCGCGTCCAGCCAGGGAACCACCCCGATGCAGGGCGCCTCGATCAGGGCGGCGAGGGTCGCCAGGTTGGCGTCCTTCACAAGCATCTCGGGCTCCACCTGGTTGGCGACCCAGCCGGCGAGTCTGACCCCCTGGCTCCGGATGCTCTCGACCGTCAGCAGGGCGTGATTGAGGCAGCCGAGCTTGAGACCGATGACCAGGATCACCGGCAGATCCAGCGCCTTCGGGATGTCCGCCAGGGTGAGTTCGGGACCCAGGGGGACGCGCCAGCCGCCAACGCCTTCGACCAGGATCAGATCGGCCTCTTCGCGCAGCGATGCGTAGGCGTGCGCGATCGTCGAGACGGAGATCTGGATGCCCGCCTCGCCGGCGGCGATGTGGGGGGCGATCGGCGGCGCGAAGGCGAAGGGGTTGATGAGACCGTAAGGTGCCTCGGTGCTGCCCTGGGCGAGGATGCGCAGCGCGTCCGGGTTGCGCAGTCCGCCGTCCTCGGACTGGCATCCCGTCGCGACCGGCTTCATGCCGAGGACGGCGAGCCCCCTGGACTGCAGGGCGGACATGAGTCCCAGGGTGATCTCGGTCTTGCCGCAGCTCGTATCGGTCCCCGTGATGAAGACACCCGAGGCCCGCTCCTGACGACGCTTGGGACGTGCTGGCATCAGCGCGCCTGCTTGCGTCCGCCGATCGCGCTGAGCGCAATGGCGACGCCTCCGCTCACGGGCCTCTGCAGGGGCGCCCAGGCATGGCCGTAGATCACCTCGTAGCTGGCCGGGAGTCGGCCGGCGCTGCGGTGCAGCTCGTAGGCATCCGCAAGCGCGGCGATGCGCGCGCGGCCGGTGAGTGCGCGCGGGCGCTGCTCGGTGGCGTTGTGGGCGCCCAGCACCTTGAGGTCGCGCATGAGGTCGTGCACCCGCGCGTAGGTCAGCGTCAGGCGCTCGGCATCCATGACCGTGTCGGTGAAGCGGGCCTCTGTGAGGGTGTCGCCGATGTCGTGCATGTCGAGGAAGGGGCTCACGTGGCTGTGGGCATCCACCTGGCTCCAGGCGTCGCGGAGTTCTCTCAGGGTGTCCGGTCCGAAGGTGGTGAACATGAAGAGACCGCCGGGTCTGAGAATGCGCAGACATTCGCCAAAGGTGCCCAGCAGGTCATTGCACCACTGAAAGGTGGCGTTCGAGACGATGAGATCGACGCTGGCGTCCGCGAGCGGCAGGCGCTCCGCATCCGCGCAGATGCACGCGGGCCGGCGCATCCAGTGGCCGCGCCGACGCGCCTGGAGGAGCATGCCATGGGCGAAGTCCAGGGCGAGCACGCGCGCGCGGCGATAGCGCCGCTGGAGGCGGTCGACGGCGTATCCGGTGCCCGTGCCCAGGTCGAGGATGCGTGCCGGCTCCAGGCGCACATAGTCCAGCCGTTCCAGCATGCGGTCGGCGATTTCGCGCTGGAGCACGGCCACGCTGTCATAGTCCGCCGCCGCGCGCTCGAAGCTGCGGCGCGCCCGGGTTTTGTCGATCAGGCTCATCTCGGGTGCTGTCTGGGGTTGTGGGGGCGCGTTGAAGGCGATGTGGGGTGAATGGCGCATGAAGGCGGTTCGTCCAGCTCGGGCGGCATTGAAGGTCGAGGCCCTGGGGTCATCGGCGCCGTCGGTCGGGGAAAGGATCCGAGGCTCGCTCGTCGGCTATGACCCCAGCGCATCGAGAAAGGTCCGGATCGCCTGGCCGGTCTGCTCCGGGTGCGACAGATGGGGTGCGTGGGCGGCGCCGGCGATGACCTGGGTCGTCGCGGCTGGCATCAGCATTTCGATCCGCTCGGCGACGCGCGCGGGCACCAGGGTGTCGTGGGTGCCGAAGAGCCAGAGTGCCGGGCAGCGGATGTCCGGGAGACGTCCGCGCAGGTCGCCCTCTCGGAGCACGTCCAGACCCAGCGACAGGGCCTTGGGGTCCGGCTCCGGTCGGCCGACGAGCGCTTGGCGCAGCGTTCGCAGGGTCTCGCGGGCGTCGTCGCTGCCGCGTACCTGCAGGGCGAGGAAGCGCGCCAAGGTCCCGGCGGGGTCGGCGCTCAAGCCATCGTGGAACTGCGCGAGCGTCGCCTCCGGCATGGCCGGCATCCAGTCGGTGGCTTGCACGAACCTGGGCGTGGCGGTGAGCAGAACGAGGCCGGCGACGCGTTTGGGTGCGCGCAATGCCGCCATGGCGGCGATGAGTCCGCCGAGCGACCAGCCGAGCCAGACGGCACGGTCTGGCGCCGCGGCCAGACAGGCGTCCGTCCAACTCCAGAGGTCAGCCTGTTCGGGTGCCAGGGGATGTCCGCCGTGCCCCGGCAGGTCCAGGGGGACAGGGTCTAACCCGCCCCACAGGTGGCTCGGGCAGGCGTCCCAAATGCCCGCGTGCATGCCCCAGCCATGGAGCATGACCAGCTTGCCGCCGCCCACGTCGGCCTGATTGGAATGATCTGAAGGTCTTGGCGCGTTCATGGATAAGTCGATCTCAATCCTGTTGCATGGGCAGTCGGCCCAAGGCATCGAGCAGTCGGTCGATATCCGACTCGCAATGGGCCGCCGAGAGGGTCAGCCGCAATCGGGCGGTGCCCTCGGGGACCGTTGGTGGGCGGATGGCGCCGACCAGGATGCCCGCCGACTCGAGCGCCTGGCTCCAGGCCAGGGCGCGGCTGGCGCTCCCCGCGAGCAGCGGCTGGATCGGCGTCCGCGAGTCGGCGAGCGTCAGTCCCAGTTCGGCGGCGCCGTGCCTGAAGCGCGCGATGAGCGCGTGCAGCCGCTCGCGTCGCCAGTCGTCCCGCTCCGCGATCTCGAGCGCCTTGAGCGTCGCCTCGGCCAGCGCGGGTGGGGTGGCCGTGGTGT
Source organism: Thiocystis violacea (assembly GCF_016583565.1). Classification (GTDB taxonomy): domain Bacteria; phylum Pseudomonadota; class Gammaproteobacteria; order Chromatiales; family Chromatiaceae; genus Thiorhodococcus; species Thiorhodococcus violaceus_A. The sequence continues at coordinate 16,230 of NZ_NRRF01000041.1, forward strand.
AGACGTAGCTGCGCGCACCCTGGATCAATGTCTCGATCAGCGCCTCGGAGCCCGCCACGAAGGCGCCGAAGGTGCCGAAGGCCTTGCCCAGTGTGCCCATGAGGATGGGCACCTCTGCCGCATCCAGCCCGAAGTGATCGACGCAGCCGCGTCCGCCGCGCCCGAGCACGCCCATCCCATGGGCGTCGTCGACCATGAGCCAGGCGCCCGCGCGTTGCGCGAGGGCCGCGAGCCGAGGCAGCGGGGCCAGATCGCCGTCCATGCTGAAGACGCCATCCGTGACGATCAGGCGGGGGGAGGCGGAGCCGATCAGCCGCTCCAGCGCCGCACAGTCCCCATGGGGGTAGCGTTTCAGTGTGGCGCGCGAGAGCAGGGCGCCGTCGAGGAGCGAGGCGTGGTTCAGCCGGTCCTCGAACAGGGTGTCGCCGCGGCCCGCGAGGGCCGTGATGACCCCGAGGTTCGCCATGTAGCCGGTCGAGAAGAGCAGCGCCCGGGGTCGCCCCGTCAGCTCGGCCAAGGCCTCTTCCAGCGCATGATGCGCGCGGCTGTGGCCGTTCACCAGATGTGCGGATCCGCTCCCGACGCCCCAGCGCTGCGCGCCCTCGCGCAGCGCGGCCACGACCTCCGGGTGGTTCGCCAGGCCCAGGTAGTCGTTGCTGCAGAAGCTGAGCATGGGCCGGCCCTCGACGACGGCATGGGGCTGCTGCGGGGCCTCCTGAATGCGGCGTCGGCGATAGAGGGCCTTGGCCTCCAGCTGGCCGAGTCGCGAACGCAGTTCCGCGTCCCCTGTCTGGTGCATCGTCTGGCGGCCGGGCTTAGCTGAGGGTGCGAGGGGTCGAGGAGCCCAGGGTGCTCACAGGGAGATCCGGTGCTCCGTCGTCTTGTTGCAAGCACCGGGATCGGTGCGCTCGGCCTCGACTTCCTCGAAGGACAGCCCCAGGCGATCCAAGAGTTGGCGGTCCCGGTCGGACTCGGCATTGGGCGCGGTCAGCAGCCGCTCGCCATAGAAGATGGAATTGGCGCCCGAGAGGAAGCACAGCGCCTGCAACTCGTCGCTCATCTCGCTGCGTCCCGCCGAGAGCCGCACATAGGAGGCCGGCATCAGGATGCGCGCGACCGCCACCACCCGCACCAGCTCGAATGGATCGAGCGCCTCGCGACCGAAGAGCGGGGTCCCCTCGACCTGGACCAGCAGATTGATGGGCACGGATTCCGGATGGGCCGGCAGGTTCGCCAGCTGCCTCAGCATGGAGGCGCGATCGCGGCGCGATTCGCCCATGCCCAGGATGCCGCCGCTGCAGGTCTTGAGGCCGACCGCGCGGACATGTTCCAGCGTATCCAGGCGATCCTGGTAGGTGCGTGTCGTGATCACCTGCCCATAGAATTCGGGTGAGGTGTCCAGATTGTGGTTGTAGTAGTCCAGGCCGGCGTCTTTCAGTCGGTGCGCCTGAGCGGCGGTCAGCATCCCCAGGGTGACGCAGGTCTCCATGCCGAGCGCATGGATGCCCTCGACCATCCGCACCACCTTCTCCAGGTTCTTATCCGTCGGGTTGCGCCAGGCGGCGCCCATGCAGAAACGCGTCGCGCCCCCGTGCCGCGCCTGCTGCGCGATCTCGAGGACATCCTCGACCGGCATCAGCGGCTCGGGCTCCAGCTGGGCCTCATGTTTCGCGCTTTGCGCGCAATAGCCGCAATCCTCCGGGCAGGCACCGGTCTTGATGCTCAGCAGCGTGCTGACCTGGATGCGATTGGGGTCGAAATGGGCGCGATGCACGCCCTGGGCGCGGAACAGCAGGTCACTGAACGGCAGATTCAGCAGGGCCTCGACCTCGTCGAGGGTCCAGTCGTTGCGCAGCGGGGTTCGCGTGTGGGTCGATAGCATGAGGAGTCAGTCGTGGACAGGGCGTTCCTGCTTGGCACGGACAGGGCCGCCGAAAAAAGAATGCCACTCTAGCGAGTCCGGGTATCTTGTCAACCGAAAAGCGTGGTTTTGGTTGACAGCCGGGCCTGACCGATTGGGATTGACGTCGCAGCCTCGCGTTTCTTCCGGTCTTGCCTGAACATTGGCGGCTGGCTCCGTGGACCTTCGGGAGATCGCCGCGATGATGAGCACGCCTGGCTGGAGGCTGATGCGAACGCTCGGATTCAACCGACTGATCGAGCGGCTCTATCCGCCGACCTGTCTGCTCTGCGGCGCGCCAGGCGAGGGCGGGCGCGACCTCTGCGCCGGGTGCCGGAGTGAGCTGCCGTGGAATCTCAACGCCTGCGCGCGCTGTGCGCTGCCCTTCGATGTCGCCGTTCCGGCCGGCACCCTGTGCGGTGCCTGTCAGAAGAAGCCCCCGGCGTTCGATCGCTGTGTGACCGCCTTTCGCTACGAGCAGGCGGTTCCGGCCCTGGTGGTCGGCGCCAAGTTCCGCGGCCAGCTCAATGCGGCGCGGCTGCTCGGTGAGTGCCTGGCGGTGCGCATCCATGAGGCGACGGGCGCGGCGGGAGGCGGGCGGCCGGACGTCCTCATCCCGGTCCCGCTGCATCGCAGGCGTCTGCGTCAGCGCGGCTATAACCAGGCGTTCGAGATCGCGCGAAGCCTCGGTCGGGCCTTGAATCTGCCCGTCGATGCGGGATGCTGCGCGCGCCTCATGGCGACGCCCCCGCAAGCCGGTCTCGACGAGCGCGCGCGGCGGCGCAACATCCGCGGCGCCTTTGCGGTGACGGCGTCCCTCGCCGGTGTCAGCGTCGCCGTTGTCGACGATGTGGTCACGACCGGCAGCACGGTCAATGAGCTGAGCCGGATCCTGGCCGCCGCGGGCGCCGCGCGGGTCGAGGTCTGGGCGGTCGCGCGGACCCCCTAAGGAACTGTCCGTCTTCTACTGCCGATTCGAGCCTGGTGACGAAGCTCCAGCTTCGTCACCCGCGAGACGAAGCTCCGCTTCGCGAACTCGAGGATCCGCGCCTGGATCGACTCAATCAAGGGCCGGAAGCCGCCGAAGTCGTGAAGCAGAGCTTCATCGCTGAGGTCACGAAGCTGGAGCTTCGTGACCAGAAAAGCGGGAAGCAATTGATGGACAGTCCCTAAGTTTCCTCCGTGCCGCTGAGGCTAGAGGTTAAACAAGGGTCGCGCGTCGATACGCTGGTCGATGGCGGTCAGCATCCGCTGGTAGGCCTGCGTCTTCGGGTCGCCGAAACGGCTGGTGAAGCTGTCGCGGCTCATGCCTTCCGGGAGTCCGTCGATCGGCGGCATGAAGTCGTCCGCCGTCAAGCCGCGGGCGGCGACCTGCTGCAGGCGGCGCGCGCTGGCCGGGCTTTGGGTCGCGAGCTGCGCGAAACGGATCCCGGCCCGGTTCGCCGTCATGTCCGCGAAGCTGAAGCCGCTGCCGCCGTCGGAGTCGGAGACCTCCTTGTACCAGCCGATGAGGCTGGAAAGGGTGTCGTTCCCCTGGACGGCGAGCGCGGCGGATGTCATGAAGTGTTGGCCGAGGTCGCGGCGACCGCGCAGCAGCACGACGCGCGGCCGTTTGGCGTTGCCCGTGTCGGCCTCCGCGGGGTCATGCATGACGCGTCCGTTGACATAGGCGGCCAAGGCGAGGATGACCGCGCGATTGGAGGTCACCGGATCGGTTGCCTGATCCGCGTCCGCCGCGGCGAGCAGCGCGGCGAGCAGGTCCGCGAGCTCGATCGGTTTGCGACGCGGTTTGTCGGCCGTCAAGGTTTCCAACCGAGCCTGATAGCGCAGGACGTGGGGGAGGTCCGCCGCCGCGACCAGGCCGCTGCCGAGGTGCTCCAGCATGTAGGGTCGCCACGCGTAGCTGACGAGGATCCGATCCCTTTGGATCTGGACCTGATCGAGGATCTGCGCGCGCTCGACCGCGCCCAAGGCTTGCTCGACCAGCGTCTGGGCCAGCACGCCCGGAATCGGAAGGCCAGCGATCCGTGCCGAGGCGATCCGAGGCAGTGGGTCGCCCTCGACGACGCTGAGATCGAGATTGAGATAGCTCTGGACCTGATCGAACGGCAGTCGCAGCGACACCAGGATCCGCGCGCCGCCCTGACCCAGATGCACGTGACCACGTCCCTGGCCGATCTTGTCGACCAAGGCATTGAGCAGCAGATTCGCCTCGCGCTCGTTCAGGCTGAGGCTGTTCAGCCCCTCGGAGCGGTTCGCGCTGGGCCGGTTCACGGCGATCCAGCGCTGCACCCAGGCGCGCTCGGCCGCGGTGATGTGCATGTCCGTTTCCAGCAGCGGACGGCTGTCCAGGATGACGAGCGCGGCCAAGCCGATGCCGGCGGCGATGGCGATGCCGCACAGCCAAACCAGGGTTTTGATCAGGACGTTCATGAAGCGGGACATGACTCCGTTACAGCGATATTCAGGACGGGTTTGGATGCCTGCAAGCGCCCGGGGGCTATTCCAGCACGGAGCCCGGCGCGCGGACGTTGCGCATCCTCACATCGCCCACGCACAGTATGATCAGGTGCATGACATGACATCAGGTGATTGACATGACTGAGATCCGATCCTTCGAGGGCAAGCAACCGCGGATCGCAGCCGATGCCTGGATCCACCCGAGCGCGGTCGTGATCGGCGACGTCCACCTCGGGCCTGGGTCGTCCATCTGGCCCCTGTGCGTGGTGCGCGGCGACATCCACCGCATCGAGATCGGCACCGAGACCAATATCCAGGATGGCAGTATCCTGCATGTCTCGCACGACAGCCGCTTCATGCCGGGCGGGGCGCCGATCCTCATCCATGATCGCGTGACCGTCGGACATCAGGTCGTGCTGCATGGCTGCGAGATCCAGCACCACTGTCTGGTCGGTATCGGCGCCCGCGTGCTCGATCGCGCCCTGCTGGAGCCCTGGACCATGCTGGGTGCCGGGGCGCTGGTGACACCTGGGCAAGTGCTCGAGGGCGGTTATCTCTGGCTCGGGACGCCCGCCCGCCGCGCGCGGACACTGACCGACCGGGAGCTCGAGTATCTGGACTATGTCGCCGGCAACTATGTTCGGCTCACCCAGGCCTATCGGGCCGAGCAGGAGGCGGCGCCTTGAGGTCGGCTCGCCGCAAGCGGCGACGCGCGACCCGCTCGCGTGACACGGCGCCGACTCCCTCAAGCCACCGCTTCCGCCTCCTCGGGAACGCGGTTCACATCGACTGCGACCAGCAGCTCGTGCGCCCCCCCGCCATAGAAGATCCCACGCAGCGGCGTGACGTCCTGGAAGTCGCGGCCGATCGCGGTGGTGATGTACTGCTCGGACGAGAGCTGGTCGTTGGTCGGGTCGAAGTCGATCCAGCCGACATCCGGCAGCAGGATCGAGAACCAGGCGTGCGAGGCGTCGGCGCCCTGGAGCTTGACTTGGCCTGGCGGCGGCAGCGTCTCCAGATAGCCGCTGACGTAACGGGCCGGCAGGCCGAGCCCGCGCAGGCCGGCGATGGCGACATGGGCGAAGTCCTGGCAAACACCGCGGCGCTTTTCCATAACCTCCGCGATTGGCGTTGCGATTGTGGTCGAGGCTGGGTCGTACTCGAACTCGCGGAAGATTCGGCCCATGAAATCCCGCGTCGCCTCAAGGATGGGCCGACCCTTGGTGAAGGAGACGGCCGCATACTGAGTCGCGGAGGCTTCCAGCGGGATGTGCGCCGACGGGAGGCTGAAGATGCGGGCATCCGTCATCATGCCGTCGCCCTTGTCGTAGAGACGCTCGGCCACGTTTTCCCAGGGCGGTGTACGGTCGGCCTCTGGCGGGGGTAGGGGGGTAATCTCCACCTCGCTGGTGGCCGTGACCTCCAGCGCCTTGTGTGCCTGCTGGATGGAGAAGTAGCTGACGCGGTTGCCGAAGAAGTCCTCGTGCTCGCGACTCACGGACGGCCAGGGATCCACCCGCACGCTCGACGCCAGGCAGCGCTGGGTGCGGGTCTGAATCGGCTTGAGATGCGCGATGCTGTGGCAGAGCGAGACCGGCTCGGCATACTGATAGCGCGTGACGTGATGGATGCGGTACTTCATGGCGTCGGGCTCCCGGTCCGACGCAGGAGACTGTGTGGCTGCTCCTCGTGGCGGAAATATTGGCCAGTGATGGCATCCGAGATGGCCGCTAGCTGCTCGGTGAGCTCGACCAGCATCCGCGCCAGCGCAACCCGCCGCTCGCTTTGCTTCTCGACCTGAATGAGGGCGTCGATCTCCGCGAGCCGGATGTCGGTCAGGCTGCGCATCACCAGCTTCTCGACCGCGGTGCGTCCGACTGCCAGATCGCCGCGCGGGAGCTCGGTGACCAGCTTCTGGAGCATGACGATCTGGTAGGCGAGGGCGCGCGGATTGCCTTCGTCCTGGAAGACTAGGTCGAGCAGGGCGCCGACCCGCGTGCCGCCCCGATAGCGCCGGCGATAGGTGATGACGCTGTCGGTGATCCCCAGAACGGCCTCGATCACCATGTTTTCGTCCTGCTCGGGTGAGGTCGGGACCAGGGTTGAGAGCAAGAGACTGGCGATGGCCGCGCCGCGTTCCAGTCGCCGGCCGACCTCCAGGAAGTGCCAGCCCTCGTTGTGGGTCATGTTCTCCTGGCTCAGCCCGGAGAAGGCGACGAGCGCGGTGACCAATGGGTCCAGCTCGTCGAGTGCCTGGGACAACTGGGCGGGCGGATGCTCGGAGAGGCTCGCCTGCAGCGACTCGATGTTGCCGATGACCCGCCAGGTGTCGCCGGAGAGGCGGTCGCGCACCGAGTAGGCGGCCTGCCCGAGGGCTTGCAGTGTTTGCGGCAGGCTGCCCAGCCGATTGCGGTCCGAGATCAGGGAGAGCAGTTCCGGGACGGGCTCGCGCAGACGTTTCTCGGACCCCTCGCCGACGAAGCCCGGGAAGGATTGCGTCTGATTCGTCAGCGCCTCCAGCAGCGGGCGCAGGCAGGAGGAGGCCGCCTTGGCGAGCGGGACGTCGCTGCGCTCGGCGTACTTGAAGATGGTGATGCGCAGCAGACGCACCAGTCCCTCGGCGCGCTCGGCGTAGCGACCGATCCAGAAGAGGTTGTCCGCCACGCGGCTGGAGACGGCGCTCTCCTGCACCACCGCGGGCGTCATCAGCATCTCGTTCGCCGGTAACAGACTCTCCTGGCGCTCCGGCTCCGAGGCGAGCACCCAGACGTCCTTGCCCAGCCCGCCGAGGTGGCTCGAGACGCCGGTGCTCTCGTTCCCCAAGGTCACGCGGCCGAGTCCGCCGGGCATCACGGTGTAGCCGTCGTCCTCGGCCATGAGGAAGGTGCGCAGCACCGTGGGGCGTGGCTCCAGGTGCTGGCCGATCAGCGCCGGCGCGGTCGAGGGTTGGATGCGCTCTTGCGCGACATAGCGCGAGGGATGCGCCTGGATCGCCTGGGCGAGCTTCTTGCGTGCCTCCGGGCTCATGGTGCCCGGTGCGAGGAAGGGTTGGCTGGAGGGACCGGAGATCGACTTGACGAGGAGCTGGTCCAGATTGTCCAGCACGTGCTCGCGTGATGCCGGGTCGCCGCACCACCAGGTCGGGATGTCCGGCAGCACCAGCTCCTCGCCGAGCAGGTGCTGACAGAGCTGTGGCAGGAAGGCCATGAGCGCGTCGTGCTCCAGCACGCCGCTGCCCAGGGCATTGGCCAGGGTGACGTTGCCGGCGCGCGCGGCCTGCACCAGACCGGGGATGCCGAGGAAGGAGTCTTCCCGCAGCTCCAGCGGGTCGCACCAGATGTCGTCGACCCGGCGCAGGACGGCGTCGATGCGCTCGAGCCGCCCCAGGGTGCGCAGCCAGAGCGCGCCGTCGCGCACCGAGAGGTCGCCACCCTGCACCAGGGTGTAGCCCAGGTAATTCGCCAGATAGGCGTGCTCGAAATAGGCCTCGTTCTGCGGTCCAGGGGTCAAGAAGACGACCCGTGCATCCTCGGCCCGCTGCGGGGCGATCTGCGTGAGGGTGCGGCGCATGGAGCGGAAGAAACCGGCCAGCCGGTGGACATGCGAGTCGCGGAACAGGCTCGGCAGTACGCGCGAGAGCACCACCCGGTTCTCCAGCGCATAGCCCGCGCCCGGGGGGCTCTGGGTGCGGTCCCCGATCACGCGCCAGCGCCCGTCCGGCAGGCGCGTGAGGTCGGCCGCATAGTGCACCAGCGGCCGTCCGCCCGGGATCTCGATGCCATGGCAGGGCAGGAGGTAGCCCGGATGGCCGTCGATCAGCTCTGCCGGCAGCAGCTCCAGTCGGATGAGGTCGCGCGGGCCGTAGAGGTCGAGCAGGATGAGGTTGAAGAGCTCCGCGCGCTGGATGAGGCCGCGCTCCAGCTCGGCCCATTCCTCGCTGCGAATCATCAGCGGCAGCAGGTCCAGCTCCCAGGAGCGTGACATCCCCTGCGGATCGCCGTGCAGGTTGTAGGTGACCCCATTGTCGCGGATGAGGCGCGAGGCCTCGCGCCAGCGCTCCTCGATGCCGGCGGGTCCCAGGGTCCGCAGCGCGTCGAGGAAATACTGCCAGTGCGGACGCACCTCCCCCTCGGCCGTGCGCATCTCGTCGTAGCAGCCCGCTAAAGGGGCGTAAGCGTCCACCAGACTCGGTTGGTCGGGCGGGGGCGCCAGGTCGGCTAAAGGCATTGGGTGAGGACTCGTTCGGTGCGCGGACCCCCGATTAGACACGTCAAGCAGGGGGGATTCAAGGCGGGTCGTCGAGGAACCGGCAACCGGTCACGCATCACTGGGTCCAGATCTCGGGCTCAGCGTCCCGTCAAGACGGCATGGGTCCGCCGAGCCGATGGGCTTGGGGCGCCCAGCGTGCCCGCTCAGCTCTTGAGCGGCTCGGGCGGCTTGCGACGCTGGTCCTTGGGGCTGATCCAGGCCTCGAACCGGGCCGCGGTTAGGGGCTCGCTGAACATATCCCCCTGCGCGCGGCTGCAGCCCAGGTTCATCAGTTGATACTTCTGCTCGTCGGTGCGGACACCGTCGGCCAGGATGTCGAGATGGAGGGATTGCGCCATCGCGATCAGCGCCTCGACCACGGCCAGCTCGTGCGCCGAATCCGGCAGCGCCGCGATGAAGGTCGGATGGATCTTGAGCCCCTTGATCGGCAGGCGCTGCAACACCGCCGGCGCGGTCCAGCCGAGGCCCACCTCGTTCAGGATGATGCCGACGCGCAGCTGATTGAGCCCCTGGAAGACCTCCGCGATCTGGTTGCGGTGCTTGACCAACAATGACTCGCTGAACTCCAGCACCAGGCGCGGCGCCACCAGGGGGTTCTCTTCCAGCACCCGCGCGACCTTGCGCACCAGGTCGCCCTGCGTGAGCTGCGGTTCGCAGATGCCGATCGTCTGGGAGCGGACCGGCAGGCCTCGCGCGAGCCAGCTTTGGAGCTGCCGGCAGGTGGACTCCAGCGCCCAGTCGCTGATATCGACCATGAGGCCGATCTCGTTCGCCATGCTGAGCATGCGTTCCGGCGGGATCGCACCCAGCTCGCGGGTTTCCCAGTGGACGACGGCTTCGACGTAATCGCAGACCTCGGATTCCATGTCGACGCCCGGCCTGTAGAGGAGCTTGAGATCGCCCCGGCTCAGATCGGCCTTCAAGAGCTCCAGATAGCGCAGGCGCTCTGCCTGGGCCTCGTTGGGCGCCGTCGTCGAGATGTGGAAGCCGTTGCGTCCCTGGCGTTTGACCTGCCGAAGCGCGGATTCGGCCTCGGTGATCATGGCTCTGTGGTCATCCTCCAGCCCCGCGGTGAGCGCGATGCCGATGCTGATGTTCACATGCAGAAGGTGGTTGTGCACCCAGATGGGCGTACGCATGGCCTCCTGCAGACGCTTGGCGATGTCGGTCACCTCGTCGCCGTCACTGACCTCTTCGATGAGGAGTCCGAACTGATCGCCGCGCAGCCGGGCCAGGGTGTCGGATGGCCGGATCGCCTCACGCAGCGTGCGTGCTACCGTGCGCAGCAGATCGTCGCCGATCTTGTAACCCAGGCTGGAATTGATGTGGGAGAAGTGGTCCAGGTCCAGGATGAAGACGGCGAGGGGGGCGTCCTTGCGGCCCCCGAGCTTGATGGCGTGCTCCAGCTGGGCTTCGAACAACAGCCGGTTGGGAAGCTTGGTCAGGGCGTCGTAGTGGATGGTCTGTTCGGTGCGATGGGGTGAGTCTGGGGCGCTGGTGCGCTCGGCGAAGACGCCGACGAAATTGACCAGCTTGCCGCGGGCGTCGTCGATGCGCCGGATCGTCAGGCGCTGGTGGTAGATCTCGCCGTCCTTGCGTCGGTTCCAGATCTCGCCCTGCCACGACCCCTGACGCAGCAGGCGGCGCCACATGCCGACGAAGAACCCGCGACTGTGCCACTGTGAGTTGAGCAGGCTGGGCTTTTGGCCCAGCACCTCCGACTCCGCGTAGCCGGTGATCTGGGTGAAGGCCGCGTTGACGCTGACGATGGTGCCGGAGGCGTCCGTGATGAGAACGCCCTCGGAGGTCGCGCCATAGACGGCGGCCGACTGGAGCAGGCGACGCTCGGCGTCGCGCATGGCGGTGACGTCCCGAACATTGACGGCGACGCCCGTGACGCAGCCGTGCTCGTCCCGGTGCGGGAAGAGTCGCACCTCCGCGTCGCGTTCGGCGGCCGTGGCGTCGGCCTCGCGGATGTCCTCGACGATGCTGTCGCCCTGGTCGAGACAGCGCCCGAGGTTGCGATAGATCAGGGCCGTCAGCGCGCCCTCGCCGCAGGCGTCCACCAACGTCAGCCCGATCACCGCCTCGCGCGGCCGTCCGATGCGTGTCAGAAAGGCGGTATTGGCCGCCAGGATCCGACAGCCGCGATCGATGAAGGCGATGCGGTCCGAGGTCGCGGAGACGATGTCGGCATAGCGCGCCAGCGCCTGCTCGGCCGCGCGCTGCTCCGTGATATCCAGCACCGCGCCGCCCATTCGGCCGGCGAGTCCGGAGTCGTCCGGATAGCGGCGCCCCGTGCACTCGGCCCAACGCAGCTGCCCGTCCGGGCGTTGGATTCTGAAGTGGATGTGGAAGGCGCCCGTGGCATCGATCGCCTGGCGGATGGCGGACTCCACCAGGGTGCGGTCTTGCGGGTGAACCCGTTGCAGGGTCTGTGAGACCGTCACCTCGTCATCGGGGCTCAAGCCCCACAGCAGGAACCAGTTCTGCGAGGCGAGGATGCGGCCGGTCGCGATCTCCAGCTCCCAGTTCGCGGCGCGCGCCAGGGACAGCGCCTCGTCGAGCCACAGCATCTGCTGCAAGGCGTACTCACGATCCAGCCGTTGCAGAATCACCGAGAGTCGCCGGGCTTCGCCCGTGGGGAGGTCCGCAACCTTGGAGATGGCGACACTGGCCGGCAGCGAGCCACCGCGCGCCGAGATGAAACGTAGGTCGAGTTCGAGACTCTGATCCGCCTCTGAGTCCAGAAGCTCGACAAGCCCCGCGGTCTGGCCGGACAGGATCAGGGCGGCGAAGCTGCGTCCAACGACATCCGCGTCTTTGTAGCCAAGCAAATCCAGGAAGACGGGATCGGCTGAGTGGACGGAGAGATCCTGGTCCAGCGTGAGTGCGCTCATTGGCAGCGCCGCGAGCAGTGACATGGATTCCAGCGAGAGCAAACAAGGGCGAAAGGGGTGGCGGATAGGACCCTTGCCGGTCCCAACAACCCAAGCATCAGCCACGGGTTACGGCGATCGAGTGCTGAGTATAACGCGAAGTTTATTCAAGTGTGTACACGTCGCCCGATCGAGACAATGAGGGCGAGCCATGGTCCGCGTCAAGCGAAGGTTGTCAGTCGGTCACGTCGCGTTGGGGCGGGCGCCCCCTGCCAGCTTGTGAGCGCTTGCCCGACGGCGCGGGGAATCGCGGGACCGGTGCCCGCAAGCCGTTATCGCGCCAGCAACTTACCGCGCCCAACAGTCTTGAACCGTCGCGGTCGGGGTGCCGCTCAATGCCTTCTGGCCGAAGTTGTTGAGCGTGAAGCTCGCGCACTTGTCGCCGGCCATTCGGCCGCCGGCAACGGGGGCTGCCGTGAGGGTGAAGGTCGTGGCGGTTAGGGTCGTGGCGGAGAGGGTGTAGAGCGCGGTGCCGCTGCGCGGGGATTGGGTGATCGGCAGCGTGACGGCGTTTCCGGCCGTGTCCGTCGCGTAGGTCGGAGGCGACGTTTCGGTATAGTTGCGCTCCAGGAATTGCGCATCCTCCAGCAACGCCGCCTTGGCATCGGCGCGATTGCTCCGCAGGACGTATTCCGTATAGGAGGGATAAGCGATGGCCGCCAGGATAGCGACGATGGCGACCGTGATCATCACCTCGATCAGGGTGAAGCCGCCCCTTCCTCGCGTGTTCAGATTCCGCATGCTGTTCTTTCCTAACGCTAAACTGATTTTCGGGAAGCAGCAGACCGTCGGTTCCGAGCGCGTAGGATGGGCAAAGCCCGCGCGATGCGCTTCGTTGGGTGCGCCGAGGATCGCCGGGCGTGCCCATCATCCCTGCTTCGACCAGCTCCGAGCGCTGCTGATCGAAGCAGCCCGCCTGGCGGAGACGACGCTACTGGATCTGCTGCCAATAGATGCGTTGGACACGACCGCCGCCCCCTTCACCCTGCTGAAGCGGCGCCCCTCCCGGACCACTGACCCCCGTTGTGCCCGAGTATTCCTTGATGAGCAGCGATCCGCCCTGAGTTCGGTTCGGGTTGGCGGTCTCGAGCACGAGCGGCTCGCCGGTCATACCATAGCTGGTGGGCAGTGCAATGCCACTGACAGCCGTATCGCCTACGCCGTCGCCGTCCGTGTCCATCAGGTCGCTGTCGTCGAAGCCGTAATCCCCGTTGAAGTCGAAAACCGACGTCGCCGTGCGAGCACCTGTGATGAGGTCCAACTCCATCAGCCAGGTCGTTCCGCCGCTCCCGCAGGGGTCGTCCGTCGGCGTATTGGTGACGAAGAGGATGCGGTCCGGGACGCTTGCCGAAATGAACTCCAGGACCAAGGGGGTGGATAGGACACGTTCGGAAGGCTTGGAGCCGTCAACCGTCAGGTCGAGATACCAGCCGCGCTGGGTCGACCAATTTGGAAGATTGTCCGTCGTGGTGCGCACCGAATAGCCCGAAAAGGTCGTTGTCTGGATGATGCTCTGTCCCTGTAGGTCGGACCGGCTCACCGTCCCCGCGACTCCGTTGTCCCAAATGGCATAGAAAGACTGCTGGTCACTGCTCGCGGCGTCGTCGTCCGTGAGGTAACTGCCCGTTCCGAAATAGACGAGCAGGCCGCCGTCGGGATGAGCGGCGACCTTGGGTCTGGATGTGATCGCCTGACCGCTGTTTGCCGTGAACAGGGGCAGCCCAGCATTGCCGAGCGACCAAGTGCCCGAGCTGTTGACGAACTTCCACAGGTTTCCGCGAAGATCGCCCGCGTAGGCGACGTCGATGATCTTGTCCCCCGTGCTGTCATGAAGATAAGGGGCGGAGAGACCGTTGGTGTCTTGCGTGTTGGTCGCGACCTTGGCGAGTTGATTGCCGTTCGCGAGGTCCACGACATAGAAGTAGGCGTGCTCGTTCGCGCTGTTATAGCCGTTGCCGAAGATCACGCCCCACTGCGAGTCCGTCGTCGCCGCAATCTGCGGCTTGCCGTAAGTCAATCCCAGGTCGTTCGCGTCGCTGAATTCCCACAGCACATCGGCGGCGGTGAAAGTCGTTGGGCTGGAGATGTCCAAGGCGTAGACACTCTTGCCGCCGGCGCCGAGGCTGCCCGCGAGGTAGGTCCCCCAGGCGGCACCGATGTAGGCGTCACCGACTCCGATGGGACCATCGACGTAGAACTTGTGCGCGTAGCCCGGATCGGTCAGTGCGCTCAGGTTGTCGTAGACGCCCCTCGGCACGTAAGCGAGCTTCTCCACCCCGGAATCTGCGAAGCCCTGGTCGGCGCGGAAGCCGTGCAGCATGCCGTCGTTGGCGCCGGCATAGAGCATGGGTGGTCTGGTCGTCTTCCCGGCAACATAGGCGCTATAGCTGCCGCTGCCGTTGAGGACCATAGATCCGCCGCCGTAGCCGCCGTAGCCGTGGTCGTCGTTGGAGACATAGACGGGATCCGAGCCCAGGATATCGCCGAGGACGTTGCCATTGCGGTCGCGGAAGGCGGTGTAGCGCACCCGGCCGCCACCGGCGTATGTCGGCGTTTCGCACCCACCCGCGACACTGACGTCAAAGGTGTCCGTACTGGCGGAGAGCACCTTGAAGGCACCGTTGTAACGGGCGGATGTGCTTGCGCCGGTGATGATGCCCGAAATCGTCACCGCGTCATCGACGAGGAAGCCGTGATTGGTCGCGGTGATTTGCAGCGTTCCTGTGCCGGAGCATTGCGCATCCTGCACGCGCGCATCGCCTCTGAGCCAATTGATGCGCTGTTCGCAGAGGCCGTCGGAGGCGCCCGCGGCGTCGAGGTCGAGCGCCGTGCCGAGTGCACCTGAGCAGCTAGCGGCCGTGAGCGTCTCGCCGCTGTCGCTGTCATTGAGGGTGAAGATGTTGCGCGCGGGCGCCGCCGGCATGCGCTGTCCGGCATCCCAGACGACGCTGCCCAAGCTGTAGTCCGTCAAGTTGATGTTGCGGGCCTGGAGTTTGCCGCTCCAGTCCGCGTTGTTGGTGGCCTCGAAGACGAGGGTGCTCGCCGTCAGCGTGCCGATCGTGTTGGTGGTCACGCCCGTCGAATCGGCGCTCAACCCGGCTCCGCCGCTGGGGCTGCTCACGGCGCTGATGGTATCCAGGATGTCTTCGAAGGCCGCCGCGAGGCTGTCAGGATCGTCGGCGCTGAAGAACTTGCCGCGGCTGTTGATGGCAGTGTGCCAGAGGTCGTAGACCTTCAGAGGATCATCCGTTGTTAGGCTGAGCGTTGGCCATGGTTTGGTCCCTGCGAGCAGGGCCGAATAGTCGCCCGCGAAGGTGCTGCCGCCCCAGGCGGGGTTCGTCATGATCGCGCTCAGTCCCAAGCTGACCGTGAAGTTGGTCATGTGCTGCCAGGTCGCTGGATCGTTCTTGGGGTTCCAATAGATGTAGTCCTGGATCTGCGCATCGGTCGTGAGCGTCAAGGGGGTGGCGGTGTCGAGCTTGTAGGGGAGCAGGGTGTTGCAGGTCGGGCCAGTGCAGCTGCCTGAATTGTCCGATCCGCCGTCGCGCAGGTCGGTGCCCCAATACTTGGCGGCGAAGTCCGCCAAGGTGTCGGATTGGCTGTCCGCAAAAGGCGGTCGACTGGTGTAGCTGGTGCCGTCCGGCATGGTGTGGGATGACCCATCGAAGTTCCCGGCACTGGGCGAGGGCAGGGCACCGTTCCAGATACCGTCCGTCATGAGCAGGTGGAAGTTGCGGCGGCAGCTGTACTCCGTCCCTGTCGATACCTGCGGGTCTTCGGCGTATGGACTGTAGACACCGTTGTTTCTGTAGTACTCGCCCGCCCGAGCCAGGGCCGTGCGCAGTGGGGTTCCGGTGTCGATGGACGGGGTCGGCGGCGCGGTGTGTTCCAGCCAGTTCATGAAGCGCGCTTGGTGGCCGCTGTCGAAGTTGCGGATGCGGTTGTCGAAGTTTGTGGTGGGGTCGGTGCTATTGCGCGCTTTACAGTTCCAGGTCCCGCTGTTTGGCAGCGTATTGCAGCAGTTCAGTCCACCCTCGGAGCAGTTCAAGGTTTGCCAGCCGAAGCGCAGCTCGCCGAGCTCGACCTTTCCCATCGCCTGCATGGCGGCGGAGACCGTTGCGAGCGAGCGCGTGCGGTAGAAGGAGTACCAGTTGGCGAAGTTCTGACGCTCGTCGGCGCCGATCTCCGAGGATGGGCCGGATGTCGCGCTGACGTCGATCTTGATGTAGCAATCTTCGTCGTCCTTGGTCCCGTCACAGCTGCTGGGGCAGGTAAGTGGATGATCCGTGCTCGCGCACCAGCGATAGTAGTAAGCCTGGGTGCCGCTGACGTCAGCGGTCGTATCCGTGCCGCCTTCGATCGTGAAATCGACCTGGGCTCGATACTGGGAGGCCAGATTCAGTGTCGACGACGATGCGAGAAATCCATTGCGCTTGGCTGCGCTGAAGGAGGTGGAGTAATAGGTGGCGGCTTGGTCCGGGCGCGTGGGGAGGCGATAGCGGACGAAGGGGTTGTAGTACATCGCGTTGAAGTCGGACGACTTGAACCGATTGGTGCCGACGTAGCGGACTTGAAAACCGCCCGAGCTAATGCAGCTCGGCGAGCAAGTGGCCGTGCTGCCGACACGCCAGTCCTCCGGCAGAAAAGCCGACATCATGCTCGCCGAGTCGTCGAGCGTCATGATCAGGTTGGGATCGACGCCCAGGCTTCTGAGAAAGAGCGGCGTGTTCGGGATGTCCAGCGGGACCGCCATACCGATCGAGGAGCAGAGCATGCCGGCGGCGAGAGCAGGCCCCGTCTTCAATAGTCTCTTCCAGGCGATTCGACGCATCTCGGTGACTCCCTCAGTTGATGGCGTACATGGTTTGCAGGATGACGACGGCCTGCGTCTCCGCGCCGATGCCTCGGGCTGTGACCCTGTAGAACTCACAAGTCGCAGTTGCATTGCCGGGGCAACTTCCGCTCGGCATACGCTCGACCAGGTAGCTGGGCTGCGTTGCGACGCCCGCTAGGGTGCTCGGGACGCGTAAGTCGGTCGATCCCCAGTTGAAGGTGCTGCTCCAGTAGTCGAGATCGTTCGCGTGCTGCTCGCCGTTGTCGCGAACGCCGTCATTTGCCGTTGTCGTGGCCGCTGTCTGCAGGCTTGCGATGGTCTGGCTGTTGATCCAGGTTTCAGCGGTTTCGATCGCATGCTCGGCGGCCTGAAAGGCCAGATCGCGATTGCGCGTGTTGCTGGCCATGCGCTCCTGCATGGTGTTGTTCATGGTGCCGCTGGTGCCCAGGAGGGTGAGCGCCACCAGGAAGATCAGGGCAACGATCAGCGCCGCCCCGCGCTCGGAGTCGGCGAAGGGGCGTCGAGTGCTCACAGCAGGCGATTCCTCACGGCGAAGGTGTTGGTGAATTGCTTGGTCAGCGCGGTGCCCGTGGTGGTGACGTTGACGTCCTGGCGCGAGGTCAGGCTCAAGGTGACGCGCACGCTGAGCACGCGCTGCCAGCGGTCGGCGGCAGCGCCGGGGATCGTCGTCGAGCCATTGGAGCCGGCATTGACGTCGTCTGCGTCATAGTAGTCATCCACGCTCTGATCTGGAGTGGCGTCGATATCGACGCCGTACTCGATCTGCATGTCCTCGACCCATTGGGCCAGCTCGGTCGTCTGCGTTGTCGCGGCGCCGCCAGAGACGGTGAGCTCTTGGAGGTGCAGCGTTGGCACCCCGCTGGCGTTGTTCGCGACATAGTAAGTAGATGCCTTGAGCGGGAAGATCTTGCGCGCCTGAATGGCGCCCGAGAAGGCGCCGAGGGCTGCCGTCGAATTGCCTGGGGTTGCGGTCGCCGTGTCATAGGTCAGCGCCATTGTTCCGACGCTGCAACTGCCGGCGGCGGAGACCTGGAACAGGGCCGAGTGGGTATAGTCCGAGGCGACCATGATCTCGCCCGCCGCCGGAAGTCCCGTGGTCGGACAGGTGGTGAAACGCAACGTGAAAGTCCCGGCTGACGTGAGGGTCCCGGCCGGGTTGTTGGCGACGCAGGTGGCGACGGTATCCGCGGGCAGGCAGAGGCTGAATTCTCGATCCGAATCCGCATGCACGACAGTGACCGCATCCGTGGTCGCGAGCGGCGCTGGACTCAATCCGCTGGGGTAGCCCCCGCCCTGCTCGTAGCCAATGAGTGGGGTCTGAAAGAGATCGATCAGATTGGGATCGAAGCTCGGCGCGTTGACCGCGTTGACCGGTGTCCCGCCATTCGCCGGTCCGCCCGTGTAGCCGGCCATGCGCACGTCGTCGCCCATGTACTCGAAGGTGAATCGCGCCGTCTCTTGAATGGTCGCCAGCGCCTCCATGCTGTTGTAGCTGCTCTTGGCGCCGAGGTAGACGTAGCCGATGCTGGCGATCAGGGCCAGGCCGATCGCCATGGCGATCATCAGCTCAATGAGGCTGAAGCCCGTCTGCGAATGCTTGGTGCCAGTGCTGTTCCAGACGCGTGTCTTCATGGTCAGAAGCTGGAGCTCGTCGTGAACGACTTGGTGTCGGTTGGGCTTTCGTCCCATTGGACGGTGATGGTGACGGCGTTGCCGGCAATCGCGACGCCGCCCAAGCCGTTCGGCATGTTTGCCGCCAAGCCGGTCAGCCAGTCGCCGAGGTCTCGCTGAGCGACAGTCGTCGGTGAGCTTGGTGGGGCGGTTCCGACAGAGACGGCATAGGCGCCCGCGCTTGCTCGGTTGGCTCGGATGCAGTCGAGGATGTCGTAGGCATAGGTGGTGGCGTAGCTGCGGTAGAGCGCGGTCCGATTGCTCTTCATCGAAACCGTCTGCAAGGCGGCGAAGCCAAGCAACCCGATGGAAAGCACCACCATGGTGATGAGCACTTCGAGCAAGGTCACGCCGCGCTGTCGGTACCATCCTGAGACTGACGCATGCATGCTCATGGACAGGTGCCTCTGATGATCTGGATCTGGCCGGTCCGGCTGATGACGATCTGCCGTTGCGCCGGCGTCATGCAGAGCGTCAGGGTTGCGTTGGCGAGGACGCCGCTTGCCGAGCTGGATCCGTTGGGGAAGAAGCTAATGAATTCGGCGAAATCGCTACCCGTCTGGATGAGGTTGCGCGTCGAAGGCTGGCCAACCCGGATGAGATCGTCATTGGCGCCGTCGCGTGTTCCCTGAGTTCCCTGGTCGACGAAGATTAGCCAACCGTCTGGCCAAGTTGCTGCCGTGTCCGTATCGCAGGCGGGGGTGGTCGCGGTGACGGCCGCAGCCGTATCGGATGACTTGCAGACCGTGACCGTGCGTCCCCGCTTGATCGCTTCCGAGCGCGCGAGATTCAGCGCCGCGCTCAACTCGTTCGTGGCGCCGGTCACGCGGTTGTTGGTCATGATGTTCTCGAATCCCGGCGCCGCAAGCGCGACCAGAATGGCCAGCACGGAGATGGTGACGAGGAGTTCGATGAGGGTGAAACCGATCAGCGCACCCCGTCGCGCCTTGTTGCGGCACTCACGGATGGAACGCGCTGATGACATGGGGGCACTCACAGCACCGAAGCGTTCGGCGACACAAGGGAGTCAAGCGCTATCGCGCGGGATGCGCCGAGGAGGAAGGGGGTTGCCGCGCCCACCGTCGCATGGTTCGTCACACGGCGTTGAGCCTGGGATATGAAGGAGGCAAGATCTAGTCGTGAGCGTTTCATTGACGGCACCGTTCAAGCAGCTGAGGGCAGTCTTATCTGACCGCTTCGAACAACTTTGCATGCTTTCTAGCGTGCTAGCGCAGCACACGAAATTCTATCGTTTTGGCTGCTCGATGTCGCAGGCTTTACTGTTCTCCGCGTGATTTCCTGATAATCGGCGCGTGGAGTCGATTCAGAGCCATTCTTTAGTCCGAATGGCGCGCGTCAAACCAGCAATTTCCCCTTCAAAGTGGCGCGGCCGGGTGAGTAATCGGCCTCCGTGCCAAAGGTCGGCATTGTCGCGTGGCTGCTCTACCCACTGGATATGGCCGTCTTTGAAAAATCTCAGCCAACGCTGGGCTTCGGTTTCGACCTGCTCGGCCTGGAACTTGTTCAACTCCAGCAGCCAGATCCCGCCATGGTCGAGCGAACAACGCCCCCGCGCATCGCGCAGGCGGAAGTCGTGGGCGTACTCAGACAGCTCGCACAGCACCTCCTCACCCAGCAACCAGATAGCGGAGGGTGGCTTGAGGCCGCCACAGTCCTCGCCGCCTGCCAATTGGGCAGTGTAGAGATCTGTCCACGCATAGAGGATGCGGGCGAGCAGATCCGATGATTCAGCAGCTGAATCTCAATCTCATGGAGCCGTTCGCGCTGGTCGCGTGCCTTCGCGTCGACAACGTTGAGCTTATCGTCTAGATGCGCGTACTCATTTGCAGAGTCCAAGCCGTCGCGTGACCAAGCGCAGCGCAAGCCACGAATGCAAGAGGCTTTGTTGGTGAGAGCGGCACCCCGCAGCACCCTGATTTGCCGTTCCGCCGAGCCGCTGCTCCCACGTCGGTGTGCCGGAACGAGGACCGCGCGCCCCGCTACCCGACGGTGCACCAAAGCGAAAACGGGCGCCTTGATCGCAGCCCGAGTGGAGACACCACTGGCTGTGTCCCTTGACGGACATGATTTGCTGCCAAAAGGTCTGTCGCGGCGCCGCGAACCCGTGTCGAGTTGCTCGCCATGATGTGTGAAGTAGCGCTCAATCCGGCGATCGACCCTGCTCTATAGTTTCCACAACTCAGTGACAGAACACGGCTCGCTTGGTCGTGGCGGAACTGCGTCGAACTAGCCAAATCCCGCGCACTCCTTTCGTCTTACCGTGACGATGGACTGACGATCCAGCATCAAAATGGAGCTGCCGTTTGCCATGCCAAACCGACCTCAGTCCGCAACCACGCGGCGCTACCAATGGATACCCGCGCTCAGGTCAATGGTGTTGACCTCTGGTTTCACGTTGATCGAATTGGTGATGACGATCGCGATCGCCGCCGTGTTGCTCAGCGTCGCCGTGCCTAGTTTTCAAAGCGTCATCCGTACGAATCGAGCCGCGTCGCTAACGAACGAACTCTCGACTGCGCTGCAGCTCGCGCGTTCCGAAGCTGTCTCGCGCGGCAAAACGGTCACGGTTTGCAAGTCCAACCACATGGCCGATGTCAGCCCTACCTGCAACGCCGCTGCGAGCTGGCAGGATGGCTGGATCGTGTTTGTCGATGATGACAGGAATGGCAGCCGTGATGCTAGCGGCGGGACTACCGAAACCATGCTTAGGGTCGGTCAGCCATCGAGCGACACGGCCGTGATAACGGGCGATGCCAACTTTGCCAACTATGTGAGCTATCTCAGCGACGGTCGCAGTGATGGAATCAACTCCCAAGATGGCGGATCTCTGATCATCTGTGTCGCTGAACAACAACGCACCATTGAGATAGCTCCAACTGGCCGCCTCCGCATCATACCCGGAACATGCCCATGAGTACGCCTTGCCCCAGAGTGAGCAGAAACGTTCAGCGCGGATTTACCCTCATCGAGGTTCTCATTGCTGCGCTTGTGCTTGCTGTCGGTCTTTTGGGACTATCCGGCTTGCAGGCGATTTCACAAAAGCTTAACTACAGTGCATACAAGCGAGGACAAGCTGCAAGTCTCGCGTATGAGATTGCGGATGCCATCCGCGCGAATTCCGGTAACGCCAGCGACTATATCGGAACGCGGACGCCGAGCGCCTGTGACATTGAACTTTCTCGCTCGGATGCCGGTTCCGTTGCCGAAAATGATCTTGATGAATGGGAAAATCGCATTGCTTGTCTATTCCCTGGTGGTACTGGTATTGCTCAAGGCTCAATCGTACAGTCCGGTAACGAACTTACAATCAAAATATCTTGGGACGAATCGCAAGCCCGAGCGCTGGCTCCGGATGAAGAAGCGCCCGCAACACCTGAGACCGGTTCCGATGAAGACCGGCGAGACGAATTCGAGGTCAAAATTCAACTATGAGAACTAAGAACCTCAATCTCTGTCGTTTCGTCAGCATCACCCCACGGCGTGGTTTCACGTTGGTTGAGCTTCTAGTCGCCATGACTGTTGGTTTGTTCCTGACGACTGGAATTCTGTCGCTCTTCATCGGCAGCAAGCAAAGCTACACCAATAATGAAGCGATGGGTGCCGTACAGGAAAACGGGCGCTATGTACTGGAGCAGATGGGCCAAGAGTTGCGCCAAGCTGGACTTCTCGGTTGTCAGCGCACATTGATGCTGCAAAAAACGCTACCGGAAGTCGGATCATCCGGGCGGCTGATGCAGGGGTTTTCCGATGATACCTATAAAATCTACAATGCGCTTGCGCTCGTCGATCCAGTCGATACAAATCCCAACACGGATACTGAGGCGGTCGACTGGTGGTTGTACAATCTAAATAGCCAAGCGCCGATTGAAGGCTTCGATGGAACGGGCAGTGGTTTTGTCGCATCGGAGCCCCCTGACTTTATCAGCGTTTCAGGCTTATTCGAAGAATTAGGCATCGATAATGCGATTAGTGATCATGATGTTGTTGTCAGTCGTCGCGTCATTGGTCGGCCAATACCAATCATCCAAAACGATATCCCGACGGGCACACCGCCGGTGGCTCAGCCGCTTGTAGTCCTAAGTGCAAGTGCGGCTGACATCAAGGCGGGTGACATCGTCGTCGCCAGCACATGCGAACATGCGACCGTCTTTCAGATCACGAAGATCCAGGTAAACACGCCCTGTGATGGTTTCGATACGGTTGAATTCAAGCCGCTTCCCGCGAGCGATTCTGATTACGCCCCACCCGGAAATCAAGATTATGCTGCAACGGCCGATCCTACCGCTAATGTTAGCCTAGGCAGTCGCTACGCGAATGATATTGACATGGGCGCTGCTTGCGGGATGGCGAATAAAAATGATCTTGTAATCGATACGATTGGTGCGCTCTACCGCTTGCAGGTCAATTTTTACTATGTCAAGAACAACGATGATGGGATCCCGTCGCTTTACAGGAAAAGCAATCTGGGCGATGAGCAGGAGCTTGTAACCGGCGTCTATGGCCTGCAGTTCCTCTATGGAACCAATACGCTTGCCTCTAGTTGTGGCGGCACTAATAGTCCTGATCTCTCAGGCTATACACCTGCGAATCAGGTCGTAAACTGGAACGAGGTCAATGCCGTAAAGATATCCCTGCTGCTCGGCAGTACGGATGAGGGCCACGGTAATATCGTCGATGTGCCGATCAAGGCGCCTTTCCCCGATACCGGTGATGATGGTGTCTTTGACGCTTCAACTCTGGCAGCGAAAGACCGACATCGCCTATTCCAGGTTTTTACGTCGACGGTGTTTCTCCGCAATAAGCTGCCCTGTCTTGGCGTCGACCAGTGGACAACACCGACCGGTACCAGTCCGTAGAACACCGGCCTTGGTCATCAGTTGAACCGGTAAGGTGGACGAGCGAGAGCGAAGTCCACCGAATCCCGTTGGCACTGGGGATGGTCGACGCCAAAATCGCGGTTAGTGCGCTATATTGACTCATCAGGACAGGATCAATGCGAAAATTTGCCAAGCAACAAGCCGGGGTCGTGCTCGTCGTCGGTCTTATTTTTCTGCTTCTGATGACGATTATCGGTGTGACCGCGATTCAAAGTTCGACTATGCAGGAGCGAATGGCGGGTAACGCGAGCGATCGAAATGAGGTTTTCCAAAGTGCGGAGGTCGCATTGCAGACTGGGGAGGCTCAAGTCATCAATCAGGATTGTGCGTTCCTCGATAGTCACACATACGCTAGACCCGATCCGGACAATGTAGAAAGTTGGAATGGAAGTGAGGATGTCGATTCGGACTTCAGCAGTGTCTATGTGCTAACGCGCGTACCACCGCAGCTGAGCGAAGATGAAAGCGGAACGGCGGAAGATGACGAGACCTGCGGCGGCTTCTACTTCGTCACGGCAAAGGCCGAGTCTGCTAAAGGTATGACGGTTGTCGTTCAGTCGACCGTATTTAAAAAGTATTGAATGAATTCTGGCTTCTTGTGGAATCTTTTGGTGTTTTTTTCTCAGAGATTACGATTGATACTATGCGATAACGATTTGGGCCTTGGTGATCAGTTGGACCGGTAGGGTAGACGAGCGAGAGCGAAGCCCGCCGAATCCCGCGCTGTTGTTGGTGGGATGCGCTGCGCCTGCCACCCTGCAGAAGACGATTGGTCCGAAGGATGATCAGCGCCAAGATTTTCGTCTGGCGACCGAGGATGCATAATGTGTTTAAACGCAGTCTTTAATTAAGTCATGTTTTCTTTCTTCTGTGTTCAGGAGCCGATGATGAAAATAAGCATTTTAAGCCGTGAGCCTGGCTCAGGTTTCCGTTCATTGCTGCGATGCATTGGTCTTGCCGTCGTGGCGTTCTCATCGTCGGTGTTCGCGGAGCCCGCGCAATTTCCTTTATTCATGGGTGGAGATATCACCGCTGCGCCACTGACAATGTTGGTGATGGGTCGCGACCATACGCTGTATTACGAAGCTTACAACGATGCGTCGGATCTCAACGACGATGGTTTGCTCGATGTTGGCTACAAACCTGACGATATCGACTACTTCGGTTATTTCGATTCCAATTTATGCTACACCTATAACTCAGGCGAAGGTCGCTTTGAGCCGAGTAACGCCGCTGCTTCAAAGAAATGCAGCGGCAGCAGTGGTCGTTGGAGTGGCGATTTTCTCAATTATGTGACGACCGCGCGAATCGATGCGCTACGTAAGGTGCTTTACGGCGGTCATCGTATTGTCGACGAGGGCGGTGAGGGCGATGATTGCCTGCCAAACGATTGTATCACTGTGCTCGAACGCTCTTACATCCCGCAAGACGCGCATAGTTGGGGTAAGGAGTACCAAAGCGTTCTGAAAGATGGCTATGAAATCAGTGACTATACGCCGCTTTCAGCTCCGAGCAATGGTTCACGGCACCTTTTTGCGAATACTACGCTTTTGAAATCCGGCAACAAGGAGCCGTTGATGCGGGTATTGCAGAATTCCAAGTATCGCATTTGGGAATGGGTTGCGATCGAACGGCCTGTTGCGGGCGAGAAATGTCTCCATGGTGGCAATGGGCCGGCATGCGTCACGTCTGGAGGTGACATATGGGAAGTCGTTCCCGCATCCGCGCTCGATCTCACTCAAACAGTCTATAAGAAGAGCGGCAGTAGCCCTGGTAGTAAGGCAGCCTTCGATACGTTGGTGACAACTTACGCAACTACTGCGAATCTCTGTGGTAGCCAGGCCGTTAACACAATCAACGGTAGCGGAAACCCTTTCGCGGGTGTCAATGGCTGTACTAGTGACAACTACTTGAACTTATTTGAAGGTACGATCACGATAAAAACGGCGGGAACTTATACGTTTTCTATTGATGGTGATGATGCAGTCGATCTCCGAATTGATGGCTTGGATCGCGTTGGATGGTCTTGGTATGGGGGGCATGGAAATTGCAATTGTAACACGCATTCAGACAGCATCTACCTGACGGAGGGTACGCATAGCCTGCGCTTTCGTCACGAGGAAGCCACCGGTGGTGACAACTATTATCTACGCTGGAAGGTTAGCATCCCGGCATCGACGCTCACTGATTACACCGTACGCGTGAAGGTCTGCGATCCGAGTTTTTCCAGCCCGAATTGCAAAGCCTATCCGGATGGTCCACAGAAGCCTGTTGGGCTGTTACATCGCTACGGTGAAACAGACGAGATGCTTTTTGGTCTGATCTCCGGGTCCTTTAAGCATCCAACGAATATGCGTGGCGGCGTGTTACGTAAGAACATCGAAAGTTTCAAGGACGAAGTCGATTTAAGTTCGGGTGTCTTTACGGATACGCTCGGGATCGTTCGAACCATTGATCGCTTTCGCATTGTCGATTTCAATAAAGACAAAAGTTATGAGTATCAGGGCGGTTGGCTAACGACGGCCCCCATGGTCGACTCTACGTCTCAATTCCCAGATTGGGGCAACCCGATTGGAGAGATGCTTTACGAGAGTTTGCGTTACTTTTCGGGTAAAGACGGTCCGACTCACGAATTCATGCCGACACTGACCTCCGGTAAAGAAAGGGTAACCTTGAGAGATTATTATGGAAGTTCAACAATGGATCTGCCGGCCCCGAATTGGGTCGATCCCTATACGCGTGATGAGGGAGCGGCGCTCTATTGCTCGCCTGGCGCGCAGTTGGTGATCAGTGATGTCAACCCATCCTACGACACGACCTATGTGCCAGGCACTGCGTTTGATGGCGCCAGTTTCGGCGGTGGGGATATCAGCGGACTTAATGTCAGTTCAGAAGCCAACACGATCTGGAACGCCGAGCATGGCGGTTCTAGTCTTCATTTTATAGGTCAGGTTGGCGACGACTATGATGGTGCGCCAAGTGCGAAGATCGTCAGTGGATTCGGCAACATCCGCGGCCTTTCGCCTTCAGAGCCCACCAAACAGGGCGGCTATTATTCCGCAGCTATTGCGCACTATGCATTTGAGCATGATCTGCGTGCGGATATTGAGGATAAACAAGACGTCAACACCTTCGCGGTCGCACTGGCATCGCCGCTGCCGCGTATCGATATTCCTGTTGGTGCTCGTCGTGTAACGCTGGTGCCGTTTGCAAAATCTGTCGGTGGAAACAGCATCAACGTCAGTGAAGGCGCTTTTCAACCGACCAATTCCATTGTCGATTTCTTCATCGAAACCTTTGCGAATACCGATCCGCTCGGATCGGATGCCGATCCGGATATCAACGACGGACGCGCATTGGTTCGGTTTCGGATCAACTTCGAGGACGTTGAGCAAGGAGCTGATCATGACATGGATGCCATTGTCGTGTACGAGGCGAAGGTCAACGAAGACGGTACGCTCACTGTCCAGTTGACTTCGGAGTATGCGGCTGGGGGCATCATTCAACACATGGGCTACGCCATTTCCGGTACGACGAAGGACGGTGTCTATCTTGAGGTCCGTGATTCTGATACGGGTGAAGGTAGCGATCCGGATTATTTCCTCGATACCCACGCAGGGCTCGATTCTGGCGCCTGCGCCGGTGCTTCTCCCGCGAGCGCTTGTGACAATCCATTACCCCTCTTGGCGACACGGACGTTTGAGGTCAGCAGCGGTTCCGACGTTGCTACCGTCTTGGAAAACCCGCTTTGGTACGCTGCGAAGTATGGGTCAGAAGGCAATGAACGCCTCGCTGCTGGCGAAACCTCGCCGAACTATTTTCTAGTAACCAACGCAGGCACCTTGCAGAAACAACTCGAAACTGCGTTCGAGAGTATGATCTTGCTTGGGAAGTCTTCCGCTTCCGCGATCTCTGTCGATAGCGTGAGGATTGACAGCGAAACGCTTGCTTTTCTGGCGAACTTCGACAGTTCGGACTGGAGTGGTACGTTGGTTGCGTCTAACGTGGGCGCCGACGGGAAGCTGACCACAGAAGTGTGGAACACAGATACCGTCGCTTTGCCGGCACCGGACGACAGAGCCATCTTCACTTTCTATCCTGGCAACGCGGATACTGATCCGGCCGGTATAGCCTTCGATTGGTCTTCGCTGAGTGCGGCTCAGAAAAGCAGTTTGGGTGCGGATGCGACCGAGCAGGCGAATGTGCTGGCATGGTTGCGCGGCGATACCAGTCTCGAAGGACCTGGCGATGCGGATTTTCGCGAGCGCGAGAAAATGCTGGGCGACATCGTGAACTCCAATCCAGTCTACGACGACACGACTGGCACGCTCTATGTCGGCGCCAATGACGGCATGCTGCATGCGTTTGATGTCGCCGACGGTACCGAAACCTTCGCTTATATACCGAACGCGCTCTTTCCAACGCTGAGAAATCTGACCAGCCAAGGCTATATCCATCGTTATTATGTGGATGGTTCCGCGACCATTGGTGAAACGAGCGACAGATCGATCCTGATCGGTACCCTAGGTGCCGGCGGTCGTGCTGTTTTTGCGCTGGATGTGACTGACCCCGAGCACTTCGCGGCCGAGGATGTTCTTTGGGAGATATCGGAGACGACACAGCCGGTCGATAACCTCGCATTTGATGGGCCTGATTATGCGGAGCTCGGCTACATGATCGGCCAGATGTCTCCGACACCTGCTATTGGGTATTGGAAAGGCCAATGGGTTGCGGTGTTCGGTAACGGCTTCGACAGTGGGACCGGTGCAACCTTGTTCGTTGTCAATGCCGCAACCGGGATGCTGGTGGATAAACTGACTGTTTCGACCGAAACCGATAATGGGCTCGCGGGAGCGGCCCTAGTGCTCGACAGCGACAAGCATATCGCTGGAGCCTATGCGGGCGATCTGAAGGGAAACCTCTGGAAGTTCGACTTTACGGGCAGTGCGCTTGCCCTGGCCTCGAACGGTGCCCCACTCTTTGTTGCCCAAGATGTCGATGGTAATCGACAGCCGATTACGGCTGCGGTGAATTTCACTAAGCACCCGGATGGAGGAAACATCGTCGTATTCGGTACGGGTCAGTATATGCGCTCAACTGATCCGACTAATTTAACGGGGCAGACAGCCTATGGCATCTGGGATAATGCAAAGCTGCAGACCGCAAGCGGCAATCTTTCCTGGAGTGGTGGATCGGCAACCTACCGTGGAGCGTTGCTGAAACAGGAGTTCTTATACGAAGACGTCATCGGTGATAGAAAATGGAGGGTTGTCTCGAACAACTCGATCAGCTGGGCAACGCACCGCGGGTGGTACGTTGATTTGATTTCTCCCGTGGATGGCGCGCAGGGCGAGCGTATCAATTATCAGGCCGGCATCATCCCAGGCAGTGGGGAAGCCGTGTTCACAAGCATCGTGCCCACGGCGTCGGATGATCCCTGTATGGCGGGCACCGCTTATCGTTGGATTTTTATCCTCGATTCGCTGACGGGTGGAATTTCAGATTGGACGCGTTTCGATGTCAACGAAGACGGTGTATTCGACATTGATGATGTCAAGAAGATCACGGACCCAGATAACCCCGACGCGACCTCGTTGGTTCCTTACATTGGATTCACCACGGACTTTGGTGGTGCTGTATCCTCAGGAGGAAGCGGTACGGACGTGATTCTATTGAACGAGCGTAAGTTACCCGGTGGTCCGCCGCGCCAAAGTTGGCGTCAGCTGCGCTGAGGTTTCGGCCACCACCGCCCGCTGCCGTCGTGTTGATCGCAGCGGGCAAACCATATTCTGATTGGCGCAAGGAAAACCCAATGCACAAGTGCGCATCGCACCGAGGTTTTACCCTGATTGAACTCATGATCGCGGTGGCCGTTGTCGGTATTCTGGCCGCGATCGCTTATCCTTCTTACCAAGAGCAAGTGCTCAAGTCCTGGCGTGCCGATGCCTCGGGTTGCCTTCTCGAGCTCGCGAATCGCATGGAACGGCGCTATACCGGGAGTTCGGCTTATACGGCTCCCGCAACGCCCGATCCAATGCTCGATTCGGGTTGTGCGGCGGAAGGGAATATGCCGAATCGATACGATTTCGTGTATGAGGGAACGCCGAACGCTACCGGCTTCGAACTACGAGCCGCACCTCAAGGCGTTCAAGCCAATGACAAGTGCGGGACTCTGACTGTCAATAATTGGGGAAGAAAAGGCGTTGTTGGAGCTGCCACCGGCTATGACGCGGCAACTTGCTGGCGTCGATGATCCGATCTTACCAGTGCAGCAGAGGGGGTGTGGTGAGGCCGACGGGTGCTGCGAGAGCGCCGTCATCGCGCGCGTGCGGCGCAGAGTGGCAAGGGTTATTAAACGCTCATCAACGACACCTTGCACGCGAGCCGCGCCCTTGACGGAGCAGCTGCTCTATGCCCTGACCGCGCGCGGGGAGGCGACCGGCGAGCACCTCTACCGGCTGCGTCAATGCCTGGCGGCGAACGATTTTCCCAGCTTGGCCGGGCGGATCGAGTCACTGTTCGCGGGGATTC
>NZ_NRRF01000042.1 GCF_016583565.1 Thiocystis violacea
CGACTGAGCCCTCCCAGGTTCCTGGGCGACCCGTGCGTGCATGCCCTGCTCTCAGACCCCGGCGGAGTCTCGGCATCAGGCCAGTACAATGCCGAGACTGTTGCCTTCCGGTGATTGGAATGCGTCGGCTCCGCTGGCATCAGTTTCGGGGCTCTATCACACAGCCTACACGCCCCCTGTGTTCGCTTCGCAGCCGGGATCACTCCCGAACCACGCCACACTCGGTTCCGGTGGATGGCCAATCCTTACCGGCTCGGGACTTTCACCCGGTGGGCCGCAACAAGGAGTTTCCGATTCGCTTATCCGTCCGCTATCTTCCTCTCCTTCCAGGCTTTGCCTGGCGCAACCAACCGATGACCAAGGCGGCAGATCAGTCTCGGGAGAAATGGCCGCAAACCACCAAGGAGTGCGAACAAGCATGATCGCCACCAGCCCCCGGTGAGGTGCCAGCCTCCATCAATCCTCGCTGGCGATGACCTGTCTCGCGTCTTTGGAGCCTCCCGACCTCAGAGCACTGCGCCAGCACCCAGCTCGAACGTGCCTTCGGCATTCACCAGCTCATAGAGAATGTTGGCCTGCTGACAACCGCGCACGGCCTGGAGACGCTTCTCCGCATGCTCGCGCGCGCGCTCCGGGACATTGATCTCGAGATAGATCCGCGCCAGATGGAGGTGCGGCTCAGAGGCCAGACCCGGCTCGGTATCGGGCCGCACGGCGTCGAGCGCGCAATGCAAGTACTGGATCGCCGCCATCACATCCTTGCGGTGATACCACTTGATGATACCCAGCCGCGTGTACGGCTCCGTCAGGTCTGCCTCCGGCTCCTGCGCGAGCTTCTCGACCAGATGCTCCAGACAATTCTCAGCCGCGCCGAAATCGCGTAGCTCGCAATAGATGCCACAGAGGAAGCGGCCCAGAAAGGCGGACTTCGGATGCTGCCGCAACCCCCGGCGCACCACCTGCAACGCCGCCCTCGCGTGCTGCTGCGCCCGCGCCACCTGACCCGACTCCCGATAGGCGCGCGCCCGCGTCAATAGATCATGCGCCTCCTCGGCGACCGATAGATGAAGCTCACCATCCTCGAACGCACGTGGGTTCGGGAGGTGCGGCCTGCCCGCAGGCGCCTGATTTCCGAGACCGAACATGCCCATGGCGGAGTCCCTCCTGTTGCCTCACTCGTATTGCCTCAATAGGAACCTTGCACGCTTCTCAGCCTGAGCCGGCCCCAGACCGGGGGCCGGCACGTTCAACTCACTCAGGAAATATGGACATTCCGGCGGCGCAGGGGCGTCGCTGGCAGGTCGCAGCGCGGGGCGCGCTCAAAGAGCTCGACGAAGGACTCCAGATCCTGCGCAACGGCGTCGATCACGCCCATGGGCCCCGCCTTGTTCACCGTGTCCTGACGCCAGGCACCGTCCTGCGCGTCCGCCGCACCCAAAAGTCCCTCGGACTGATCCATGCACTGCGCGTGCAACTCCTTGCATTTCTTCTCCTTCAGATCGTGCTCCCGGATATGGTGCTCCGCCAATTGCTCGTAGCTCATCATGGTCCTTTTCCTCCGAAAGATTGGCTCGTGCCGAAAGATTGGCTCGTGTCTGCGTTGCTCGAAACCGCTGGACGGAACCCGCGAGCGACATCCATCGACCCCTGCCATGCCGAGATGGCGAGGGTCACCTCGTTTCATCGACGCCCGCTCACTGCGCACAGAAGGGGCGTGACGATCAGGGTGACGGCTGTCCAGCATTCAGGTCGACTTAGCGCACTTGGATGCTGAGCACCTCCTCGCCCTCTGGGTCGATCAGATGCACGGCACAGGCGATGCAAGGATCGAAGCTGTGCACGGTGCGGAGGATCTCGATGGGTTGCTCGGGATCCATGAGGCTGTGTCCCTGGAGTGCCGCTTCATAGGGGCCGGTCTGGCCCTGGGTGTCGCGCGGCCCGGCGTTCCAGGTACTGGGCACGACCGCCTGATAGTTGGCCGTCTTGCCGTCTTCGATCACGATCCAGTGGCCCAGTGCGCCGCGCGGCGCCTCCATGTGTCCCACGCCCTTCGCGGACTTGGGCCAGGTCGTCGGATCCCAGAGTGCCTCGTTGAAGGTCCGCAGATCACCCGCGCGAATGTTGGCCATGAGCTGATCGAACCAGCCGTCCATGGCCTCGACCATGTACTGAGTTTCGAGCGTTCGGGCCATCGTCCGACCCATCGTCGAGTAGAGGGCGTCGAACGGCAGCTCAAGCTGCTGCAGCGAGCCGTCCACCAACTCCTTCATACGGGCATCGCCCGTGGCGTAGAGCATCAGTGCGCGCGCGAGCGGACCGACCTCCACGGGTTTTCCACGCCAACGCGGCGACTTGAGCCAGGAGTACTGCTTGTCGACATCGAGTTGCTCGTATGGCGGCTCTGGCCCCGTGTAGGCGAACTCGGTCTCGCCGAGGTAGGGATGCAGCCCCTCGCCCTTGCCGGCCGAATAGTCGTACCAGGCATGCGCGACGAATTCCTGCACCTCGTCCTCGGCGTGCAGATCCACCTCATGGACCTGCGACAGATCGCGGTTCAGAATGACGCCGCCGGGCACCAGGTAGGAGCTGCGGTCGCCGAAGCCCTTGGCCGGGAAGTCGCCATAACACATGAAGTTGCCGACGCCCTCCCCCTGCGTGAACCAGTCCTTGTAGAAGCCGGCGATCGCCAACGTATCGGGGACATAGACCTGCTCGACGAACGCGTGCATCTGGCCAATGATGTTGCGCACCAATTCCAGACCGGCGACGTCAACCGCGGTACCAGCCTGGCCGCCGGAGTCGATGCTGATGGCGCAGGGCATGCCGCCCACGACCAGATTCGGGTGCGGGTTCTTGCCGCCAAAGATGGCGTGAAGCCGGGCGACGTCTCTTTGCCAGCTCAGCGCATCCAGGTAGTGCGCCACCGCCATGAGATTGGCCTCGGGCGGCAGTTTGTAGGCCGGATGCCCCCAGTAACCGTTGGCAAAGATGCCGAGCTGTCCGGCCTCGACGAAGCCCTTGAGCTTCTTCTGAACATCGGAGAAATAACCCGGCGACGACTTCGGATAGCGGCTGATGGACTGCGCCAGCGTCGAGGTCGCCTTGGGGTCCGCGCTCAGCGCCGAGACCAGATCCACCCAGTCGAGCGCATGCAGGTGATAGAAGTGCATGACGTGATCGTGCACGTACTGAGCACCCACCATGAGATTGCGAATGAGCTCGGCATTGGGTGGAATCGGATAGTCGAGTGCATCCTCCACCGCGCGGACACCCGCCATGCCGTGCACCAGGGTGCAGACGCCGCAGATGCGCTGGACGAAGGCCCAGGCATCGCGCGGGTCCCGGCCCTTCACGATGGTCTCGATGCCGCGCACCATGGTCCCGGACGAATAGGCTTGCTGAATCACGCCCCCATCCATCTGCGCCTCAATCCGCAGATGCCCCTCGATGCGGGTGATGGGATCGACAACGACTCTGGTGCTCATGCAGCGGCTCCTTGAATCGGGGTAACGGACCCGACCTTCTTCTCGTCAATCAGATGGTCGGCGACCAGCTCGACCAGACTCTCCACCCGTTTGTCCCAATGGTTCTTTTGCCGTCCCGCCTCGAAGTTCAGGCGGCAGCTCGCGCAGCTCACCACCACGGTGTCGGCTCCGCTCATGTTCACCTGCTGCATCTTGATCTTGAAGGACTCGTCGCGCAGATGGGTCGCGCGCTCGAGCAGGAAGATCCCCGCTCCGCCGCCGCAGCACCAGTTGAACTCCTTGTTGGCGGGCATCTCGACCAAGTCCGTACCCATCGCCTTCAAGACCGCGCGCGGCTCATCGAAGGCACCGCCGCGTCGGCCGGTCTTGCAGGGATCGTGGAAGGTGACCTTGCCCTTGAGCGGACTCAGCCGCAGCCGGCCGGCCTTGGCGTGCCGCCCCATGAACTCGGACATGTACATCATCTCGAAGGGCAGCGCGCCGCTCTTGAGCATCGGATTCCAGCGCAGCGCCGGATAGGCGTGACCGCATTCGGCGATGACCAGCGTCTTGGCGCCGATGCGCTGCGCGG
Source organism: Thiocystis violacea (assembly GCF_016583565.1). Classification (GTDB taxonomy): domain Bacteria; phylum Pseudomonadota; class Gammaproteobacteria; order Chromatiales; family Chromatiaceae; genus Thiorhodococcus; species Thiorhodococcus violaceus_A. Next base: position 4,057 of record NZ_NRRF01000042.1, read on the forward strand.
CGGCGACGATGGGATCGACCTGTTTCTTCCAGAGAGACATGTCGCCGGAGAGCAGCCCGAAGTTCGCGCTCTCGAAGCCGTCGCTGCAGATCGTCCAGTCCACGCCGAGATGGTTCATGACCCTAGCCGTGGCCAGAAGTCCGTTGCCATTCCCCATGAGATCGACCGCGGAACTCAGGACCATGATCTCGGCCTGCGGCCTGTCCAAGGGGATGTCGACCCCGCTCTTCTCGCGGATGGTATCGATCATCTTGCGCAAGACATCGGCCGATGCGCCGAACACCGTCCCGTAATGCTTCTGCTCCATCCGCAGCGCGTCCAGCTCAGGCGGAACCAGTTCGGCCGCGACCAGAGCACTGCGCTGGTGATGGACCAGCGAAGCCGTGTCGATCCCCATCGGACAGACCATGGCGCAGCGGCCGCACTCCGAGCAGGAGTCGTAGACCAGCTCTTGCAGATCTTCGAGATCCTTGAGCTTGACCTCGCTGGTGACCAGCTTGTACCACCAGCGGAAGGGGCCAATCTCGCGTTGATACACCTTGCGATAGAGATTCATCTTGCGCATCGGCGCGTACTTGGAGTCGCCGGTCGCCTGAAAATAATGGCAGGCGTTGGTGCATTGGCCGCAACGGATGCAGCTCTCCAGCCACACCGCCTCGTCGGCATTGGTCTCCGCGATCAGGGTATCGATGGCCCGCCGAACCCGAACGCTATCGCTCAGGGTTGGCTTGGGCGCCATCTCACGCAGCTGAGTGATCTGACCGGCAAAGCCCTGACAGACCTGCTCGAACGACGGAAAGACGGGTGCTTTTGCGGTGACGGTGCTCATATCCGAACCCCTTTATGCGCGTAGGCAACGCCACTCTGGGCGCGCGAGAAAACGAACCAGAAGGCATGCATCAGCTTGCCGAACGGGAACCAGGCGAACAGCAAGGCGACGCTGAGGATGTGGATCGCCAGCATGGTCTCGTAGCGCGGCCCCAGGTGGGCAAAGGCCATCAGCCCCGTGACCAGTGGCGCCGCAATCACGACCCAGGCGAAGTAGTCACCCCAGGTCGAGCAATAGATCGCGGGTTTGGACACCCTCCGCATGATCAGGGCCAGCAGTGAAACCAGCGCGATGACGCCCACCGCCACGCCTGCGGCATTCGGCAGCCCCGGCCAAGAGAGCCCCGTCAATCCCGTGATGAACTCGATGTGCGGCACGATGCCGATCACGACGATCAGCGTCGCGATGTGAAAGACGTAGGCCATCGCCGTCTGATAGCGCGTGGCCGTGGTGAACTCGCCGCTCGGCCAGGCCCGACTGAACACAGTGCGGTAGCCCTTGAAATTGCCGAATGCATCCCGCGGACGAGACAGATCGGCGCCCCGTGTCAGGACGAGCACGCCGAGCAGGCGCCAGATGGTGCCCGCGATGAGAATGATGAGCGACCAGTGAATCGCTGGCCCTCGCGCAAAGTCTAAGAGCGTCATTCGATCCTATCCTCCAATATCGTCTAGCTGCGTGGACGGTTTGATCACTCCGGCAGGTCAGTCGCCAGAATGCAGATCCGCCTCTGTCTTGTGTTTCTTGCCGCGCGCCAACGCCGCCGCCCCCGCGCCGACAACGACACCGACGGTCGCGGCCGCGCCGATCTTCGGGCCGGATCCGAATTGACCCATGGGGACTGAGTCATAGATACCGCCCTTGTCCCAGAAATTCGGCTCCGAGCAGCCGATACAGCCGTGACCGGACTGGATCGGGAAACTCACTCCATCGTTCCACTTGACGTGCGCACAGGCGTTGTAGGTCTCCGGGGCCTTGCAACCCAGTTTGTAGAGACACCAGCCCTTGCGCGCGCCCTCGTCATCGAAGGTCTCGGCAAAGAGGCCGCGGTCGTAGAAGGGACGGCGATAGCAGCGGTCGTGGATGTTCTCGCCGAAGAAGGACAGGGGGCGTCCGATATGATCCACCTGCGGCAATGTGCCCATGGTGAGGTAGTGCGCGATCACACCCGTGATGGCCAGCGGCAGCGGCGGACAACCGGGGATGTTGATGATGGGCTTGTCGGTGATGAGTTCTTCGACTGAGACGGCCTGGGTCGGATTGGGCGCTGCCTTGGGCAGCCCGCCGTAGGCCGCGCAGGTGCCGACGGCGATGATGGCGGAGGCGCCGGCCGCCGTTTCCAGCAACATGTCCAGGTTGCTGATCCCAGCGATGGTCGAGTACGCCTTGACCATCGGGATCGAGCCATCGACCAGGAGCAGATAGTCACCGGCATGCGCATGCATCGCCTCCTCGCGGGCGGCTTCCGCCGCGCGGCCGGATGCCGCCTGAAGCGTGTGATGGTAGTCGAGCGAGATAAAATCGAAGATCAGGGATTCGATCGAGGGTGCGTTGGAACGCAAGAGTGCTTCCGTACACCCGGTGCACTCTTGAAAGGACATCCAGATCACGGATTGTCGCTGGGCCTTCTCCAGCGCCTCGGCCATGGCTGGGACCATGCCGGCCGGGATCGCCATCATGGATGCGGTCGCCGAACAGAACTTCAGAAAGGCGCGCCGACTGATGCCCTGGCTACGCAAAAGCTCGCCCAGGGTTGCTGCTGTGGCCATCGAATCCTCCTTCGTCGCTCGTGTTGGTTGGCCGGATCCAGATGTATCGGTTCTTATCATTTCAAGCACAGCTTGACTGAATCACGGCGTCATCGATTATCGAATCAAGAGTGAGCTCCTGAAATTAGCAAGCCCTGAACTCCACAAAATACTTATATAGCACATTACATGAATGAAGCGCCGCCTCACTCGAATTCGACGCTACCGCTTTCACACGAAATATAAGCATGTGAACACGGGAAAGTCACTTGACGCAGATCAAGCGTAGCACGAACTTCGCACCTAACCAGCCCATTTACACACTCAAGAAAAAAACGCAAAAACCCTTGAAATACATATAAAACCATTTGATTAAAACATATTATAAGGAAATACTTATTTATTTATTCAGTTAATTTCGAATTTAACTTTTTAACAGCTTCTTCGTGCTCGAAGACCCGGCGAGCAATCGAGCGCTGTTATTCCCAGGCTTCATCGGCATGGATAACACAAGACACATCAAGGCAGGCAAGCAAACCGTGCCCCTATAGAAACGAAGGCAAGCAACCATCCACCCGACGGCAATAGCGACCGGACATCGGTGCACATTGGAACATCGGATCACGACTTTAGTCTGAATTGAAATGATGCCGCCCGCCGAATCATGCAGGTGGTGACGGCGCATTGGACTCGTATTGAAACGCCATCAATCGGGAACGCCGATCGAGAAGCGCAACACTCCCCTTCACTCCGGAGTGAGAGCAGGCATCGAGCGGCTTGGCAGCTTGCGTGCCGAAGGGAGCCAGGCTGAAGCAGGCCGACCGCGAGGCATGCGATCGCCTGCAAAAGGGCCAGATAAAACTCAGGCTGGGGCGCGCGCCTGCAGCTGTGCCGCCATGATCTGGAGGAGAACCAGGAAAGCGTGCAGAGCGGATCGCACTCCGCCCGGTGTCATGGAAACAGCCGCCGGCACAGCCCCATGCGATGGGACAGGTGTGCACCACAGGCGCCAAGGCCATGAAGGACGCAGAACGGGTTCGCGCGCTTGTGGCGCGGAAGGATTAGCGCAAGAGGGAAGGCAGGGGGTCTGGGCGGGGCAAAGGGACGCCACGGCAGCTTGCAGATGGGTCGCCTCGAGTCTGAAGCGATGCCGTGGCCTGATGCGTGGATTCGCGCGTGATCAGAACACCAACGCGTAGAGCATCATCGCCGGAACGACGACGACCAGTGCGATGGAGACGATTTCGCTGACAGTCAGTTCCCTAAGAATTGCTGCATATCTCATGATGACCTACTCCCATACTTCCTGTTGATACAACTGGAAGTCGACGAAGACACAACGTGCTCACGCGCGACTCCAGACGACGAGACCTCTGTCGAAATCACATTAACTTATTAGAGTATTCTGATATTACTGTCAATAGTCATTTCTCTTTTTTTTGCGATCCTTGAGATACTTCACATCTTTGCTCTCAAAGGGCTCAAAATACCGCCAGGCGGCAATTTTGCGGCCCCTGACGGGGATGATTGCCGACCGGGAGACCCTCTCCCGACACCCAGATCGACCCAAACTGCTTGACAAGGCGAGCCCGCATCGAGGATCGAGCCTCCTTGCCGACTTACACACGGCGAAAACCTCAGCCGTCCATCATCAATGCTGGTAACGGCATCATCACCCGGAGTTGAAGCCGACTCCGCCCAGGCCGTCGACATGATCGAACGAAGTGCAACTCAGCCCCCAAAACCCGTCTTCGTCGGACTCTCCGGCGGTGTCGACTCCGCTGTAGCGGCACACCTGTTGCTTGAGCAGGGCCATGCCGTCGAAGCCCTCTTCATGAAAAATTGGGAGGAAGACGACGAGGCCGGCTACTGTGCAGCCGCCGAAGACCTGGCGGATGCCAGAGACGTCGCTGAGCGTTTGAAGATCCCGCTCCACACGGTGAACTTCGCGACCGAGTACTGGGATCGCGTCTTCGCCGATTTCCTGAGCGAGTACGCGGCGCTGCGAACACCCAACCCGGATGTGCTGTGCAACAAGGAGATCAAGTTCGCCGCCTTCCTGGAGCATGCTCAGGCTCTCGGCGCTGGCGCCATCGCGACAGGGCACTATGCCCGACGCACCCAAGACGCCGACGGCTATGAGCTGCATCGCTGTGCCGATGAGGCCAAGGATCAGACCTACTTCCTGCACCTCCTGAGCCAAGCCCAGCTCGCCGACGCCCGATTTCCGCTGCACGCGATCGCTAAGCCCCAGGTGCGCGCCATCGCCCGACGGCTCGGCCTGAAGAACGCGGAGAAGAAAGACAGTACGGGGATCTGCTTCATCGGCGAGCGACGCTTCCGGGACTTCCTCGCCCGCTACCTGCCGCGCGAGCCTGGCCCCATCGAGACCCCCGACGGCATCCGGCTCGGCGAGCATCAGGGATTGGCCTACTACACCATCGGCCAGCGGCAGGGTCTGGGCGTGGGCGGCGTGACGGCAGGGCGCGAGGCGCCTTGGTATGTCGCCGCCAAGGATGCCGCCGGCAACCGCCTGGTCGTGGTGCAGGAGACCCATCACCCGCTCCTGATGTCGACGGGACTGAACGCACTAAGATCCCATTGGATTAGCGGCCAGCCCCCAGCACCGCTCCCCTTCGCCTGTCTGTGCCGCCTGCGGCACCGCCAGCCGCTGCAAGACTGCGAGGTTCTGTCCGTCGACAACGGCCAATGCAGGGTGCGCTTCCTCGCGCCGCAGCGGGCGGTTACGCCAGGGCAATCGATCGTCTTTTATCGCGACACCCAGTGCCTTGGCGGCGCGGTGATCGAGCGTGGCTGGTCCGAGCCTGGATCATTCGACTGATTGGCACCCCCACGCACGCAGAGGCGCCGCCAGCGATTGCGTCGGACGGGGCTTCGGGTTGAAATGACCGACCACCGAAGGCTGCCGCGCATGGTGGCGGCTGCTGTTTCGCCTGCCGGAGACTCGCGCCTTATGGCACATGACAAGATGGCACATGACAATCGGGATCGCCTCATCGCCCTCGCCGGGCTCTATCAGGCGGTCAACAGCGTGACCCGCATCGCGCACCACGGGAGCGCGGATGCCGAGGTCATGGAGCCCTGCATGTACAGCCTGTTCCAGGTCGACTCGGACACGGTCGAGGCCGTCTTCGGCGAGCCAGGGGCGGTCATGAACGGGGCACGACAGATCGTCGCCCAGATGATGGGGCAACCCGAGCGGAATCTGGAGCTCACCCGCTATGTCGTCCAGGTCATCCGGCTCGAGCGCAGTCTCGCGAAGCGTCCCGACATGCTCGGCCAGATCGGCCGAGGCATCGAGCAGGCGGCGGACAAGCGGGAGCATTTCGCACTCCTGCATCCCAACCTCATCGCCCACTTCGCCGAGCTCTACAGCAGCACGCTCAGCCATCTGTCCCCGCGCATCATCATTCAGGGTGATCCCCTGCATCTGCGCAACCCGGACAACCAGAGCCGTGTCCGCGCCCTGCTACTCGCCGCGGTCCGCGCCGCCATGCTCTGGCGGCAAGTCGGTGGCAGCCGGTTCCAGCTGCTCTTCAGGAACCGCCAGATGCTCGAAGACGCCCGGCACTACATCGATGCCCACGCGATGTGACGCCGCGCGGGTGAATCCTCGATCCCTCATCCGCATGCCCGACTCCGCCGCTGGCGGCCAGGCATCTCCGGTCGTCTCCAGCGCGCCTATTGCACTGCAACATATGGCGTAAAGCCGACCCAAACGCTAGAATTTCGGGCTGTCACGAATCACGCAGACACGCCCCGGAGCCTTACATGCCGAATAGCTTCAATGCCAAGACCAGGCTGCACGTCGCAGGTCAAGATTACGAGATCTTCAAGCTCGACGCCGTCCCCGGCAGCGCCCGCCTGCCCTACTCGCTCAAGATCCTGCTCGAGAACCTGCTCCGGAACGAAGACGGCGTGACGGTCACGCGCGAAGATATCCAGTACTTCAGCAACTGGGACGCACAGGCCGAACCCTCGAAAGAGATCCAATACCGCCCTGCCCGCGTCCTCATGCAGGACTTCACCGGCGTGCCCGCAGTCGTGGATCTGGCCGCCATGCGAGACGCCATGCAGGCACTCGGCGGCGATCCGCGCAAGATCAACCCGCTACAACCCGCCGAGCTGGTGATCGACCACTCGGTCCAGGTCGATCACTTCGGCTCCGACAGCGCCTTCGCGCTCAATGCCGAGCTCGAGTTCGGCCGCAACCAGGAGCGCTACAAGTTCCTCAAGTGGGGCCAGAACGCGCTCGACGGCTTCAAGGTGGTCCCGCCCGATACCGGCATCGTCCACCAGGTCAACGTCGAGTATCTCTCGCGCGTCATCTTCCCCAAGCCGCTCGACGGCGTGACCCAGGCCTACTTCGACACCTGCGTGGGCACCGACTCGCACACCACCATGGTCAACGGCATCGGCGTGCTGGGCTGGGGCGTGGGGGGCATTGAGGCCGAAGCCTCCATGCTCGGTCAGCCGGTCTCCATGCTCGTGCCCAAGGTCGTCGGCTACAAGCTGACCGGCACCCTCAAAGAAGGCGTGACCGCGACCGACCTGGTCCTGACCATCGTCGATCGCCTGCGCAAGCACGGCGTGGTCGGTAAGTTCGTCGAGTTCTACGGCCCGGCGATCAGCACCCTGCCGATGGGCGACCGCTCGACCATCGCCAACATGGGCCCCGAGTACGGTGCAACCTGCGGCCTCTTCCCCATCGACCAGATCACGCTGGACTACCTGCGCCTGACCGGACGCGACGAGGCCCAGGTCGCGCTGGTCGAGGCCTACTGCAAGGCGCAGGGCGTTTGGCACACCGCGGATGCGGCCGAGGCCGACTACTCCGAACAGCTGGAGCTGGACCTGGGCGACGTCGTCCCGTCCCTCGCCGGCCCCAAGCGTCCGCAGGACCGCGTGCCGCTGACCGACATGGCCAGCCACTTCCCGGCCGCCCTGGCCGCACTCAAGAAAGAGCGCAACATCCCAGACAAGGGCGCCGCCAAGGCGATCCTCGACGGCCAGGAGGTCGCGATCTCCGACGGCTCCATCGTGGTCGCGGCCATCACCTCCTGCACCAACACCTCGAACCCGAGCGTCATGCTCGCCGCCGGCCTGGTGGCCAAGAAGGCCGCCGCGCGCGGGCTCAAGACAGCGCCCTGGGTCAAGACGGCATTCGGGCCGGGCTCCATGGCCGTCACCCGCTATCTGGATCGCGCCGGCCTGACCGAGCCGCTGAAGGCGCTCGGCTTCCACAACGTCGGCTACGGCTGCACCGTCTGTATCGGCAACACGGGTCCACTCCCCGAGCCGGTCTCCAAGGCGATCGCCGAAAACGACCTCTGCGCCGTGTCCATCCTCTCGGGCAACCGCAACTTCGAGGGCCGTGTGCACGCCGAGGTGCGCATGAACTACCTGGCGAGCCCGCCGCTGGTCGTCGCCTACGCCATCGCCGGGCGCATCGACATCGATCCCTACAAGGATCCGCTGACCACCGACGCCGCGGGCAATCCGGTCTATCTGAAGGACATCTGGCCGAGCCAGGCCGAGGTGAACCAGGCCATCACCGAGAACGTGACGCCCGCGGAGTTCACCAGCGCCTATGCGGACGTGTTCTCCGGCGATGCCCGCTGGCAATCACTGGAAGCCGCCGAGAGCCAGACCTATGACTGGCCGGCCGACTCGACCTACATCCGCAATCCGCCCTACTTCCAGGGCATGAGCCTGGATGTCGCTCCGGTGGAAGACATCACTGGCAGTCGCTGCCTGGCATTGCTCGGCGACTCCATCACCACCGACCACATCTCACCGGCGGGCTCGATCAAGCCCAACTCGCCAGCCGGAAAGTATCTGATCGAGAAAGGCGTGGATCCCAAGGACTTCAACAGCCTGGGCTCGCGGCGCGGCAACCACGAGGTCATGATGCGCGGCACCTTCGCCAACATCCGGCTGCGCAATCTCATGGCGCCCGGCACCGAGGGCGGCGTGACCCTGCATCAGCCGGGCGGCGAGCAGATGTCCATCTACGACGCCGCCATGCGGTACCAGGCGGCGGGCACGCCAGTCATCGTGATCGCCGGGAAGGAGTACGGTTCCGGCTCCTCGCGCGACTGGGCCGCCAAGGGTCCGCGTCTGCTGGGCGTGCGCGCTGTCATCGCCGAGAGCTACGAGCGCATCCATCGCTCCAACCTGGTCGGCATGGGCATCCTTCCGCTGGAATTCACCAACGGCGAGAATGCGCAGTCCCTCGGCCTGACCGGCACCGAGACCTTCGACATCCTTGGGCTGCACAATGGCGAGGCCAAGCAGATCGAGGTCAAGGCGACCGCCACCGACGGCACCGTCAAGCGCTTCACGGCCAAAGTCAGGATCGATACGCCGAACGAGGTCGACTACTACCGCAACGGCGGGATCCTGTCCTACGTGCTGAGAAAGCTCGCCGCCTAGGCTGGGCAAGGTGCGCGGCGGGGTCTGCCCGCGGCGCGCCTGCACAGACTCGGCGTACTCGGCAGCCGCCAGCATTTCCCCGCGGACTGCGCGATGATGCGCGGTGATCGCCAATCTCGACGGCGTCCGACGGCGTCCGTCGACCCCTAACCCAAACGACACGATCGAGCAGCGACTGAGTCACGCAACGACTGAGTCACGCAACGACGTCCACACCGGAGCCAATCATGCCGACGGAGCTTTCCACCCTGACCGCCGTTTCACCGGTGGACGGCCGCTATGGGGCCAAGACCGCTGATCTCAGAGACATCTTCAGCGAATACGGCCTCATCCGCAGACGTGTCGAGGTGGAGGTGCGCTGGCTGCAGGCCCTGGCGAAACACCCCGACATTGCCGAGGTGCCCGGGTTCTCGGCCGACGCCAGCCGACTCCTGGACGCCATCGTCGCGGACTTCAGCCTCGCCGAGGCCCAACGCATCAAGGACATCGAGCGCACGACCAATCACGACGTCAAGGCCGTCGAGTACTTCCTGAAGGAGCGCATCGCCGGGAACGCGGAGCTGAGCAAGGTGAGCGAATTCCTGCATTTCGCCTGCACCTCCGAGGACATCAACAACCTCTCCCATGGCCTCATGATTCGAGCCGGTCGCGACGCGGTACTGCTGCCGCTCATGGATGAGGTCATCGCGGCCGTCCGTGACCTGGCACACCGCAACGCCGAGTTGCCGATGCTGTCGCGCACACACGGCCAGCCCGCCTCGCCGACCACGCTGGGCAAGGAGATGGCCAACGTCGTACAGCGACTGCGGACCCAGCGCGCGCGCGTCGCCGAGGTCGCCCTCCTCGGCAAGATCAACGGCGCCGTCGGCAACTACAACGCCCATCTGTCGGCCTATCCCAATGTCGACTGGCCCCGGCTCGCCGAGGACTTCGTCGGCGCGCTCGGCCTGACGTGGAACCCCTACACCACTCAGATCGAGCCACACGACTACATGGCGGAGCTGTTCGACGCCATCGTCCGCTTCAACACCATCCTGATCGACTTCTGTCGCGACGTCTGGGCCTACATCTCGGTCGGATACTTCAAACAGCGCAGTGTCGCGGGCGAGGTCGGCTCTTCGACCATGCCACACAAGGTCAACCCCATCGACTTCGAGAATGCCGAGGGCAACCTCGGCATCGCCAACGCCATCCTCGAGCACCTGGCCGGCAAGCTGCCGATCTCGCGCTGGCAGCGCGACCTGACCGACTCCACCGTGCTGCGCAATCTCGGTGTCGGTATCGCGCATGCACTCATCGCGCTCCAGTCGCTGCTCAAGGGCATCGGCAAGCTGGAGGCGGACCCCGCCCGCTTGGCCGCGGATCTGGATGCCAACTGGGAAGTCCTCGCCGAGCCCATTCAGACGGTCATGCGCCGTTACGGGGTGGAGAAGCCCTATGAGAAGCTGAAGGAGCTCACGCGCGGGCGCCGCATCGATCCCCAAGGGCTCGCCATCTTCATCGAGACGCTGGACATCCCGGCGCAAGCCAAGGCCGAGCTGAAGGCGATGACGCCGGCAAGCTACATCGGACACGCCGCCCGTTTAGCGCGCGAGGTCTGAGACTCATCACCATCGAGGCGCGCGGGCCGTCACCGTGGCCGCGCACCGCTGATGTCTTGAGCCTGCCCACCTGATGGCAGGGTTGGTCGGCCAACCCCTGACACCCGAGACTCGTCGGCAGACTCCATTCCAGGAGACCCAAGGCTGAACGGGGTTCAGTCCTGCGCACCCGCGCCGACGACAAGCGACTGAACCAGCCCGCCGCGCCGCCAGAGGTACCTCAGCCGCTTCGCCGTGATGGTCCAAGTTGTCCCGAGACAGGGAACGAGCTCGACGCAAACCACTTCACCGCGGCGCAGCCGGCCATCCAACTCCGCGACACGCCCCTCCAGCTCCGCGAGCCCACGCAGCCAGCCATCGAGATCGCGGTCGATGAGTGCGGACCAGAGGCTGTCGATGAAGACGAGCGCGGGCTGCGCGCTCGACACGGCGCGCTCCCAGGACAGGTCGGCCTGGAGATGCCTGCCACCACCCAGCCGGGCCAGTCCGGCGATCAAGGGGTGATCACCAATCATGAGCGCCGGGGGCTGCTGGGCAAGGGTCGGCAAAAGCCCTCCGCCCCAGGTCCAAAGGCCGTTGATCATCGGCCGGCCCTGGGATTCACGGCGCCGATTCACCGGACTTGCGTGGAAGAGCATCTGCGCTTCGTTCATGAGCCGCATCCATTCGCGCGCACCAGGCCCCTCGGGCAGATGCGGCGCCATGGTGTCTCCGAGCACCTGATGCAGCGGGGTCGTTCGAAGCTCGGGGTCAGACTGCACGCGCAGGTACCAGCGACCCGCAACGGGCGCGAGCAGGTGGAGCCCGTCGCCCGCGAAGTGCGCGTTGAAGGCGTCGATGAGCGCGTCCGCCTCCTCCCGGGTCGGCAGGAGGGCTTCCCCGGAGAACACCCGCAACTGGTCGCGGTCCGGCCGCAGGTGCACAGGATCGGCACGCATCCAGAAGCCATCGACAAGCGTCTCCGGCTCCTCGCCCAGCAGACTCAGGGGGCCTGTCGGCACATCCCGCTCGGGATCCGTCGCAACACCGCCGGCACGCAGACAGGCGAGATAGGGATCGAGCGTCGTGCCCGCCGCAGGACGACCGCGGGCGAGCCAGCGGGAGAGCACCGGCGTCTTGGGAAACGGCCGGGGGATCAGCGGGACCGGGCCGAGCAGTCCAGGGCAGATGAGCGTCACGTCGGGCGTGGGATCAGACATGGCGGAAATCAGAGCGCCGACAGACCCCGCGCAAGATCCTTCTGGATGTCCTGGACATCTTCCAAGCCGACGGCAACCCGCAAGAGCCCATCGGAGATCCCGGCCTTGGCGCGATCCTCGGGGGTCAAGCGGCCGTGCGTCGTGGTCGCCGGGTGCGTGATGGTGGTCTTGGCGTCACCCAGGTTGGCCGTGATCGAGATCATGCGGGTCGCATCGACCACGCGCCAGGCCGCGTCCTGTCCGCCCCGCACCTGGAAGGCAACGATGCCACCGCCGGTGCGCTGCTGATCGCCAACCAGCGCATGCTGGGGGTGACCCGCCAGCCCCGGATAGAAGACCCGCTCGACCGCCGGCAGGGTCAGCAGCCACTCAGCCAGCTGAGCCGCGGCGCCGGAATGCGCGAGCATGCGCAGCTCAAGGGTCTCGAGCCCCTTGAGAAAGACCCAGGCGTTGAATGGACTCATGGTCGGACCGGCGGTTCGCAGAACGCCGTAGACCTCTTCTCCAACCTGCTTGCGATCTCCGACAACGGCGCCGCCCACGCAGCGCCCTTGGCCGTCGAGGTATTTGGTCGCCGAGTGGATGACGATGTCCGCGCCCAGTTCGAGAGGTCGTTGCAAAGCCGGGGTACAGAAGCAGTTGTCCACCACCAACAGACAACCGCGCCGATGCGCGATCTCGGCGAGACGGCGCAGATCGACCATCTCGGTGAGGGGATTGGATGGCGTCTCGCAGAAGAGCAGCCGCGTGCGCGCATCGATGGCCGCCTCCCAGGCGTCCAGATCGCTCAGCGGGACATAGTGGGTTTCGATGCCGAAGCGCGCGAGGTACTTGTTGAACAGCATGGTGGTGCTGCCGAAGAGACTGCGCGAGGACAGAATACGGTCGCCCGCCTTGAGCAGGCCCATGCAGGTCGCGAGGATGGCCGCCATGCCGGAGGCGGTGGCGACGCAGCAGTCTCCGCCCTCAAGGCTCGCGAGCCGCTCCTCGAAGGCGCGCACCGTGGGGTTGGTGAAGCGTGAGTAGATGTTGCCTTCGAGATCGCCCGCAAAGCGGGCCGCGGCCTCCGCGGCACTCTGGAAGACGAAGCTGGAGGTCGCGAAGACCGGCTCGCTGTGCTCGCCCTCGGGCGTGCGCCGATGACCGGTGCGGATCGCACGGGTCGCGAAGCCAGCGTCCAGGTCGAGATCCGATAACTCACTCAAGGCGATGACATCACTCCGAGTTGTAGAGATCGATGGCGCTCTCGTCAGCGGCGTAGCTGCTCTCCTTGGCGCCATCGTTACGACGGGCCTCAAGTGCTTGCAGATACGCGGGCGTGACGTCGCCCGTGACATACTTGCCGTCGAAGACGGAGGTATCGAAGCGGTCGACGTCTGACTTGCCCCTCTTCTGCACCGCCTCGATCAGGTCGTCCAGGCTCTGGAAGATCAGACCGTCGGTCCCGAGCTCGCGCCCAACCTCCTCTTCGGAGCGCCCGGACGCGATCAGCTCGCTGGCAGCCGGCATGTCGATCCCATAGACGTTGGGATAGCGGACCGGTGGCGCCGCGGAGGCGAAGTAGACGCGGCGCGCGCCGGCGTCGCGAGCCATCTGAATGATCTGCTGCGAGGTCGTCCCACGCACGATGGAGTCGTCGACCAAGAGGACGTTCTTCTTGCGAAACTCCAGGTCGATCGCATTGAGCTTCTGCCGCACCGAGCGCTTGCGCACCTTCTGACCCGGCATGATGAAGGTGCGTCCGATGTACCGGTTCTTGATGAACCCCTCGGCATAGTTGATGCCGAGCTGATTGGCGAGTTCCAGGGCAGCGGTGCGGCTGGTGTCCGGCACCGGGATGACGACGTCGATGTCGTGGCTCGACCACTCGCGCTTGATCTTGGCCGCGAGCTTCTTGCCCATGCGCGAGCGCGACTTGTGCACCGAGATGTTGTCGATGATCGAATCCGGGCGTGCGAAGTAGACGAACTCGAAGAGGCAGGGCGAGAGCACCGGCTGAACGGCGCATTGACGGGTATGCAGCTCGCCATCGACGGTGATGAGGACGGCCTCCCCCGGCGCGATGTCGGCAATGAGCTTGAAGCCGAGCGTATCCAGCGCGACGCTCTCGGAGGCGATCATGTACTCCGTCCCCTCGGGCGTCTCGCGGCGGCCGTAGACCACCGGGCGGATGCCATGCGGATCGCGGAAGCCGAAGACGCCGAAGCCCGGGATCATGGCGACGGCCGCATAGCCGCCCCGACAACGGCGATGCACGCCCGCGACTGCGCGAAAGATATCCTGCTCGTCGATCCTGAGCTTGCCCTGGATCTGCAGCTCGTGGGCAAAGATGTTCAGGAGGATTTCAGAGTCCGACCCGGTGTTCAGATGACGCAGGTCATCGACTAGGAGATCGCGCTTGAGGTCTTCGGCATTGGTGAGATTGCCGTTGTGCGCGAGGACGATGCCGTACGGCGAGTTGACGTAGAAGGGCTGTGCCTCAGCCGAGCTGGAGGCGCCCGCCGTGGGATAGCGGACGTGACCGACGCCCATGGTGCCGAGCAGCCGGATCATATGACGCACTTGGAAGACATCCCGCGCCAGACCGTTGTCTTTGCGCAGGTGAAGCTTGTCACCTTGACAGGTCACGATCCCCGCAGCGTCCTGACCACGGTGCTGTAGGACCAGCAGGGCGTCGTAAAGGGCTTGGTTGACCGGGGTTTTCCCGACGATTCCGACGATACCGCACATGAGAGACCTTTCCCGCGCCTCAATCGGCGGTCAGACACAGATGAGGGAGCCAAGCAGCTTAACTCAGAGAGACCCGCTCCATCAACCCGCTCAGACAGACGGCAAGGCGTGCCGCGGGTTAGATCTGCTTGAGCTTGAGCTGAACGTCCTCTGGAACCAGGCTGAGCATCCAGCCAGCGACACCTTGGAAGTCATCGACCATACCGGACTGCTGCCACCAAGGCTCCGAGGGCAAGGGCGTGAGTGCGACCAGAAAGACACCCATCGCCACGATGACGACACCCCTGGCACCGCCGAAGAAGAGGCCCAGCAGGCGGTCGACCCCCGTCAACCCGACCTTGTCGACGAAGGCCGTCAAGAGTGCTGCCATCACGGCGCCGAGCAGCAGCGTCAACAAGACCAGCCCCACGAAAGCCACGGCGACACGCACCTCAGGTTGCGAGAACTGAGAGACCAAGAGGTCGGCCACATCCCGATGGAAGAGCCACGCGACGACCAGCGCCAAGATCCAGACGCCGAGCGAGACCACTTCCCGAACGAGACCACGCGCAAGTCCAACCAAGGCGGACAACAGGATGATGGCGATGATGCTGTAATCGACCCAGTTCATCTGGATTCCTCAAATGTGTCTGCGCGGGCGTGGATAGAGGGATTTCGATCAACGCCGTCGGTGCGATCTTGAGCCATCGCTCCAAGGCGGCATGAGGCGCCGGAGACGCGCTGCGATGGAGCGCGCTGAATCAAGGAGAGAGCTTCATCAAAGAGATCGCTGCATCAAGAATCGTATCGAAGCTAAGGATAGCGTTGAATCAAGGTATCCAGTTTCTGCTTCTGTCGCAGCTTCGCAGCCGTGCGCTCGGCCGCATCGCGGTTCACTTCAGGCCCGACGCGCACGCGGTAGAACAGCTTCCCACGGACTTCGGCACGCTCGACGAAGGCGGTGAAGCCCGCACTCTTGAGCTTGCCGGCCAACTCGTTCGCGGAGTTGGACGACCCCAGACTGGCCACTTGCACGACCCACGAAGGCACGCCATCGGTCCTCGGGGGCGGCGGTGCTGGCGCCGCGGCGACCTCTCTCTTCTTCGGTGGCGCTGGCGTCGCGGCCGTCTCCTTCTTCGGCGCAGCCGGTCGCTGGGATACGGCTCGCGCAGGGGCGACGGGCTCGGCGGGCGGCAGGGGCTCGAAGGGTGTCTGCACGCGCGCAGGCGTCTCGACGCGACCGATCTGCCCTGGCTGAGCATCGCCGATCATTGGATCAGCGTCCTGAGGGGACTCCGGCATCGGGAGGCCAAGCGGCTCACCTTCGACGGGCCGCGCGACCTCGGCACCATCTGCAATCTGCTCGGACAGCGGGGAGGTGGTGTCCGCCTCGAATCCTTGATCGAACCCGGGCTCATCTGGGAGCAGCGTCTCAGCATCCGGCGGAGCAAGCGAATTGTCCTCGAACAGCATCGGCACGAAGATCACCGCCAGAGCGACGATGACAACCGCGCCTACCAAACGCCTCTTGGCCCCTTCTTGCATAAATCTTCACCCAATTGCCGAGCAGTTCAATCGTCGCCCGCAGGTTGATACCGCGCCCCAGACAGTGAGGCTCGGCCAAGTATACCCCGTCACTCATGGCTTCAGATACCGGCCGAATGGCGCAGCGCCTGACCAACCGTGGTGAAGGAACCGACGACCAACACGCAGTCACCCGCCTGAGAAGCGGCAAAAGCGGAGTCCAGCGCGGACTCGACATCCACGAACGACTGCATCGCACCTACCCCCAATGAGGCGCCGAGACGTCCACTGAGCTCCTCGACGGACATGGCGCGCGCATCGTCACTCTGAGCCAGGTACCAGGCATGCACGAACGGCCGAAGCGGCTCTGCAATCGACTCCGGCATCTTGTCGGAAAGCACGGCGAGAACGGCGCGCACGACCCCCGCGCATTGAAATCCTTGCAAATTGCTCGCGAGGCATTGCGCGGCCTCCGCATTGTGGGCGACGTCGAGGATCCAGGTCACGGTGCCCGGTATCACTTGGAACCGACCAGGCAGCAGCGCTCGCTGGAGACCCATGCGAACGGCGGCCGAGGAGACGGGCAGGCGATCACGGAGACATTGGAGCGCAGTGATCGCGGCGGCCGCATTGTCCAGCTGAAAGCCGCCCCGCAGCGCCGGGATGGGCAATGCCAAGCGCTTGCCATCACTCCCCGCCAGGATCCAGCCGGACTCCGCCGGCTCGCGCTCCATCTCTCGACCGAGCTGAATCGGGCGGGCACCCATGCGCTCTGCCTGGCCGCGCAGCGCGGCCGGCGCGTCGCGCTGCCCGATGACCGCCGGACGCCCGGGCCGAAAGATACCTGCCTTCTCCAGCGCGATCTCGTCCAGACTCTCACCGAGCCAGGCCGTATGGTCATGCCCGATGGTCGTGACCAGGGACACATCGGCGTCGATGATGTTGACCGCGTCCAGGCGCCCGCCGAGACCGACCTCGAGCACGGCAAGATCGGGCCGCTCCCGCGCGAAGAGATCCAGGGCAGCGAGCGTCCCGAACTCGAAGTAGGTCAAGGACACCTCCTCGCGCGCGCCCTCGACACGGGCGAAGGCCTCGCAGAGACGCCGGTCAGAGACCGGCTCGCCGGACAGTTTCACACGCTCGTTGTAATCCACCAGATGCGGAGAGGTGTAGCTCGCGCAGCGATAGCCGGCGGCCAGGGCCATGGCCTCGATCATGGCAACGCAGGATCCCTTGCCATTGGTGCCCGCAACCGTAATGACCGGACATGGGAACACCTCTGGCCCGAGACGCCGCCACACGGCGGCGACGCGCTCGAGACCCAGGTCGATGCCTTTGGAATGGAGCGAGACTTGCCAGCTCAGCCAGTCCTGGAGCGTCTCCGGACGAGCCATCTGCAGGGGCGTCTGCTCGGGCTGGAGGGTCGCGCCCCGCGTGGCGGGGATGCCCGGATCCGACGCGGCCATACCTCTGGATCAGACCGGAACGACGGTGCGGCAGTAACGCGGCCGAGCCGAGAGGATCGCCAGCAGATCGGCGATCCGCTCGCGCAGATCGCGGCGGTCGATGATCATGTCGAGCGCGCCTTTCTCCAGCAAGAACTCGCTGCGCTGAAAACCCTCCGGCAATTTCTCGCGCACCGTCTGCTCGATGACGCGCGGACCGGCGAAGCCGATCAGGGCATTGGGCTCGGCGATGTTGATATCACCCAGCATGGCCAGGCTGGCCGAAACCCCGCCCATGGTCGGGTCGGTCATCACGGAGATGAAGGGCAGCGCGCGCTCGCGCATCTTGCCGAGCGCGGCGCTGGTCTTGGCCATCTGCATCAGCGAGAAGAGACTCTCCTGCATCCGCGCGCCACCACTGGCGGAGAAGCACACGTAAGCCGAATCCTGCTCCAGGGCGGCATCCACCCCACGCACGAAGCGCTCGCCTACGACAGAGCCCATGGAGCCGCCCATGAAACCGAACTCGAAGGCTGCGGCGACGATGGGCGCGTCCTTGAGGCGACCGCGCATCACGACCAAGGCTTCCTTCTCGGAGGACTGCTTCTGCGCCTGGGCGATGCGATCCTTGTACTTCTTGAGGTCCTTGAACTTGAGCGGATCAAGCGACTCCAGCCCCTCGCCGATCTCTTCGCGGCAGTCGGGGTCGAGAAAGGCCTCCAGACGTTTGCGCCCGCTCAGGCGATTGTGGTGGCTGCACTTGGGGCAGACTTCCAGGTTCCGTTCGAGCTCGGCCCGGTAGAGGATGGCATGACAGCCGGGGCACTTGGCCCAGACGCCCTCCGGGACCGCGCGCTTGGTGCTGGCCTCGATGCGGATCCGGCTCGGAATCAGCTTCTCGAACCAGCTCTTGCCCTTGTCCATCGCCTGTTTCACTGTGCCACCTGCTCGGGTTTGGTCTTCGGGTTATTGGTCTTCTGGCTGTTGGAGCGCGAGTGCCTGCGCGCCCTGGCTCAAGCCGCGTCGATCGCGGAGCGCAGACTCGCGAGAACGTCCGCGATGGCGGCCGGAATCTGCTCGGGGCTCGCTGCGAGCGACTCGATACGGCTCACGATGGCACTGCCGACGATCACCGCATCGGCGACCTGGGCCACGCGAGCGGCCGTCTCGGCGTCCTTGATCCCGAATCCCACGCCGACCGGCAGCGGGATCATCGCCTTGATGGCCGCCACATGCTCGGCGACGTCCGCCATATCCAAGTGGCCCGCCCCCGTCACGCCCTTGACGGAGACATAGTAGACGAAACCGGAGGCGACCTCGCCGATACGCCGAATGCGGTCCTGGGTGGACGTCGGCGCCAACAGGTAGACCAAATCCAATCCATGCGCCTTCATGGTGGTCACGAGCTCGTGCCCTTCTTCCGGAGGCACGTCCACGATGAGCGCACCATCCACGCCGCAGGCCTGAGCCTGCTCGGAGAAGGCCGCGTAGCCCATGACCTCGATGGGATTGAGATAGCCCATCAGTACGACCGGCGTCTGCGCATCCTGCTCACGAAAGGCGCGCACCATGGCAAGGACGTCGGCCAAGCGCACCCCCTTGGCGAGGGCTCGCTCGGTCGCGCGCTGGATCACGGGACCGTCCGCCATGGGGTCGGAGAAGGGCACGCCCAGCTCGATGACATCGGCCCCCGCGGCCACCATGGCATGCATGAGCGGCACCGTGGTCTCAGGCCCCGGGTCACCAGCGGTCACGAAGGGGATGAGCGCGGTACGCCCCTGCCCTTTCAGCTGCTCGAATCTCGTGGCAATGCGGCTCATAGGACCAATCCGTCGTGGCTTGCGACCGTGTGCATGTCTTTGTCTCCGCGCCCGGAGAGGTTGATCAGAATGCTCTGATCCTTGCGCATGGTCGGGGCGAGTTTGTGTGCGTAGGCCAGGGCGTGACTGGACTCCAGCGCCGGGATGATGCCCTCCGTGCGTGTCAGGTGATGAAAGGCCCTGAGCGCCTCGTCGTCGGTGATCGAGTCATAGCGCGCGCGCCCACTATCCTTCAGCCAAGCATGCTCTGGCCCGACGCCCGGATAGTCGAGCCCAGCGGAAATGGAATGGGTCTCGATGATCTGCCCGTTCGCGTCTTCCATCAGATAGGTCCGATTGCCGTGCAGCACGCCTGGCTTGCCGGCGCACAGGGGCGCGGCATGATGCCCGGTCTGCAGCCCCTCGCCGGCCGCCTCGACGCCGTAGATCGCGACCTCGGCGTCGTCGATGAAGGGATAGAAGAGCCCGATGGCATTCGAGCCGCCACCCACGCAGGCCACCAGCGCGTCCGGCAGTCGGCCGGTCCGCTCGAGCATCTGCGCGCGCGCCTCTCGGCCGATCACCGTCTGGAAGTCGCGCACCATCATGGGGTAGGGATGGGGTCCAGCGACGGTACCGATGATGTAGAAGGTATCGTCGATATTGGTGACCCAGTCGCGCATGGCCTCGTTGAGTGCGTCCTTCAGGGTCCGCGAGCCGGACTTGACCGCCACGACCTGGGCACCCAGCAGACGCATGCGATAGACGTTGGCCTCTTGGCGAGCGACATCCACCTCGCCCATGTACACGACACACTCCAGGCCTAGCCGGGCGGCGACGGTCGCGCTCGCGACACCGTGCTGGCCGGCGCCCGTCTCGGCGATGATCCGGGTCTTGCCCATGCGCCGCGCCAGGAGCGCCTGCCCGATGGTGTTGTTGACCTTGTGCGCGCCCGTGTGGTTGAGATCCTCGCGCTTGAGGAAGATCTGCGCGCCGCCCAGCTCGCGGCTCCAGCGCTCGGCGTGATAGATCGGCGAGGGGCGGCCGACATAGTCGCGCAGATCGGCATCCAGCTCGGCCTGGAAGTCCGGATCGGACTGACAGCGCGCGTAGGCCTGCCTCAGCTCCTCGAGCGGATGCATCAGCGTTTCGGGAACGAACATCCCGCCATAGGATCCGAAATGCCCCGCCGCGTCCGGCAGATCATAGGCCGACTCCCGACCTGGCTCCATGCGTACCGCATGGCTGTTATCGGCGTTTGTCGCCATCTCTTACCCCTTGCATGAAGGCAAAAATGAGTTTCGCGTCCTTGATGCCCTTGGCCACCTCGACGCCACCGCTGACATCGACGCCATAGGGTCTGACCGATCCGATCGCCTGCGCCACGTTCGAGGCGTTCAGGCCGCCGGCCAGCACGATGTCTGGCGCCAGCTCGGCGGGCACCCGCGCCCAATCGAAGCGCTGCCCGGTGCCACCCGCCTGACCAGGCTGGAAGGTATCCAGCAAGAGACCATCCGCACCGGCATAACGTTGCCGCTCGGCATTCAAATCGATCCCCGGGCGCATCCTCAGCGCCTTGATCCAGCGCCGGCCAAAACCTGAGCACTGGTCTGGCTCTTCGTCCCCATGGAACTGCAGCAGATCCAGCGGCACCTGATTCAGGGCCGCCTCAACCGCCGCGGGAGCGGCGTCGACGAAGAGCCCAACGGCCGTGACGAAAGGTGGCAGCACGGCGCAGAGCGCGGCGGCCTGCTCCAGCGTCACCGCACGCGGACTGGGCGGATAGAGCACGAAGCCAACGGCATCGACCCCGGCCGTCACGGCGGCCTCGACATCGGTTGCGCGCGTCAAACCGCAAATCTTAACTCGGGTTCGAATCATAGGCGAGGGCACTTGAGGTAGACGGCGTCAATCCGAGGACAACGGCTGAAGCGGATGCGCGCCGGCGATCTGCGGCAGGCCAAAGTGATCTGGATAGTCGGCCCTGACGAAGAAGAGTCCGTGGGGTGGCGCCGTGACACCACCCAAGGTGCGGTCACGGACGTCCAACAGCAAGCGCGTCCAGTCCGTCTCGGCTTGCGAGCGACCGACGGCAATGAGAACACCCGCGATGTTGCGGACCATGTGATGCAAGAAGCCATTGGCACCGATGTGCAGTGTCACCAGGTCATCTTGCTCCGAGAGATCCAGATAGTGAACGCGGCGGATCGGGCTCTTCGCCTGACAGCCGAGCGCCCGAAAGCTGCTGAAGTCGTGCTCACCGACCAGATGGAGCGCGGCGGCGCGCATGCGCTCAACGTCGAGCGCCTCATGGACCCAGACGGCGCGCTGGCGCGCCAGTGGAGAGCGCGTTCGCCGAACCATGATCTGATAGCGATAGTGCCGGGCATAGGCACTGAAACGCGCATGGAAAGACGCGTCTGCCGGGTGCGCCCAACGCACGGCCACATCCGGCGGCAGATTCACGTTCGTGCCCAACACCCAGGAACGCTCGCTCCGCGTCGCAGTCGTCTCAAAATGCACGACCTGCTCGATCGCGTGGACGCCGGTATCCGTCCGACCGGCGCAATGCAAGGTGATCGGGTGATCGGCAACGCGACCGACCGCCGCCTCAAGGCAGGCCTGAACGCTGCGGTCATCCACCTGCCTTTGCCAGCCGTGAAAGTCGGTACCGTCATACTCGACCCCCATCGCGATCCGACCGGGCCTCAAGATGATACCGCCTCAACGAACGCGGCCGGATCGCGAAGCGACCCGGCCTTTTGCGCGGGCACCTGCCCTGACGACAGGTCACTCAAGTGCATTGACCAACATGACTATCGCGGCGTCATCAGACGAGGGTCTCCAGCAAGGCCTGGGCCTCGCTCTTCTGCTCGTCACGCCCCTCCGAAACCACTTCTTCCAGAATCTCGCGCGCGGCGTCCTTGTCGTCCATCTCGATATAGGCGCGGGCCAGATCCAGCTTCGTCGCCGTCTCATCCCAGATCCCGGAATCGATCTGCCACTGCGATGAGAGCAGGTCGCTCGGCACACTCTCCTGATCGGGCGGCAATCCGTGCTCGGAGGAGTCTTGCGAGACGCTCGAGCGACGGGCGGAGACATCGGCCTCGGTCGGACGTCCGCCCTCGATTTCATCGCGAGCCAAGGTCGGCTCATTGACGACGTTCGAGTCGAAAATGGAGTCGAGATCGTCCAGATCCTCGACCCTGTGATCATCCAGACTCAATTCGATGTCGGAATCATCCGCACCCGCGCGGCCCTCGGTATCCCGATTGACCGCCACCGTCATGGCGTCGCCAAAGGAGTCCCCGTTCAGCTCGCTCTCGTCGAGCGCCATCGCCAAGAGCGAGTCCGGCCCGTTAGACGGCTCTTTCTTCGTGAGAGCGGTGTCGTCCAGATCAAGATCTCCGAGGAAGTTAGCGCCTTGGCCTGGCTCGGACATCTTCTGAACGTCACTGATATCCAGCGAGAACGAGTCACCCAGGCCCAGTTCGAAGGAGTCTTCGTCCACAGGGCGAGCAGCTTGGTCCATGACAGGAGGCGCCGCCTGATCCATCGGATCGCCCGACTGCAGCCGTGCGCGCACGGCCGCGAGCTTCTCCCATTGCCCAGGATCCTGCGTCTGCCCACCGGCCTCGCGGATCTCGTCCATGACGGCGGTCAGCGAGTCGAGATCCTTCGCCCCAGCGAACGCCTCGGCCAGCTTGAACTTGACGTCCAGCCGCTCGGGGAAGCGCTGCAGCTCGCCCTGGAGGAGATCCTGAGCCTCGCTGTAGCGCCCGTAGGCGATGTAGATGTCGGCCTCGGAGAGGATGTCCGCCTCGTCGGTCTCCGCGTCGAAGTTGCTCAGCGAGGACATCATGCTGACGCCAGAATCGCCCTCGGCCTCGCCGTCGCGCGTCCCGGCGGAGAGCGACTCGGACATTGACTCGTCACCCAAGGGCGATCGGGCAGCGATCGTCTCGCGATCGTCGGTGACGACGGAAGAACGTGGCTCGGTGCTCACGTCCAGGGTGTCATAGCGATCCTCTTCTGAATCGAGCTCGTACTGCTCGAACTCCTCTTCCTCACGCCGGCGACGCATCGCCAGCCAGGAGAAGATCCCGATACCCACCGCCGTAACGCCAGCCAGACCCGCGAGGGGCAGCAAGAGCGAGTGCCAGGTCGAGGACGTTTCCTCAGAAGCCGCTGTCTCGGCGGCGGAGGTCAGTGGGGCAACAGGGGTCGCGACCACCTCCGTCACCTCCTCCACGACAGCGGGTGCCGGCGTTGGCAGTGGAACCGGGACGAGCCCGACGTCTTCCTCGGCAAGCGCGGTGTCCAGCGACTCCATGGCGTCAGCCGTGGCCGTGGTGCCCGTGTCCGTGTCCGTGCCAGAAAGTGGCGTCTGACCTGAATCAGCCTCAGGCGGAACCACTTCACCCGGGACGAGCGCAAGCTCAGTGCCGGACGCTCCCTGCGCGTCCTCCGGAGCGGTCACTGGTGACTCCAGCGCCGCAGCGATGGCATCCGTCGGCGCTTCCGCCGCGGCGCCGATCGCTTCCTCCACACTCTGCATCCGCGCCAGCTCGTCGTTACGCAGCTGAAGGAGGGTCTGGATATCCGCGAGCTGGGTCTCGAGCTCGCGAATACGGTCGCGCAACTCGACGGTTTCCTGACGGGTGCTTTCGGACGTCTCCAGCGCCAGCATCACGTCCTGCTGCACCTTCGGTGACGTAGTGGCCGCCGCGGGTGGCTCGGCCTGAGTCGCGCCACGGGAAGGCTCGGCCCCGCCGCTCAGCCTGAGACGCGAGTCGAGCATCTCGGGCGTGACAGGCGTGATTGGGGCGCGGTATTGGGCACGGCCACGCAGCGACGCTACGTACTCACGCTCGGCGGCACCGGCATCCAGGGCGAACAGCTCGGCGCGGCTCGGAATCACCAGCGTCTTGCCTGCGATCAGGCGATTGATGTTGCCGCGAATGAAGGCATTCTGATTGTTGCGATAGAGCGCCATGGCGGTCTGCGCCACGGTGGAGCCCGCAGGCGCGACCTCGCGGGCCAGAGCCCAGAGCCCCTTGCCGTTGCCAACGGGGCCGGCGTAGACCGGGAATCCGTCCCCAGGCGCGGGAATGTAGGAACTTGCGCGCCCGCTGGCACTCACCAGACTGGAGGTCGGTCGGGATGTGCCCGTGGCGCTGGCGGCACGCGCAGCGCGGACGTCAGGCGCGCCCTGCGTCGATAAGGCTGGCGGATCGAGAAGGATCGTATATTCCTTCAACAATTTACCGGTCGGCCAAACCACCTCCACGAGGAAGTCCATATAGGGCTCGCGGATGGGGTCTTTGCTCGAAACCCGGAGCACGGCACGCCCCTGGGGCGTCACCTCGGGCGTGAACTTGAGCTTGGTCAAGTAGTAGTAGCGTTCGACGCCCGCCTTGGTAAAGGCATCCTGTGATGCAATCGAGGCGCTCACCGAATCGATCTCGTCCGAGCGAACCTCTCTAAGTTCGATCTCGCCGAGGTAGGGTTGATTCAGAGCGGATTGTGTACGAAGCCCACCCAAGCCGAGGGCGGAGACATCGGTGCCAGCCAGGACCATGGTCACGGCCGACGCTAAAATGAGCTTGCGAGACATCCTCCTCCCTCGTGCACAACGCAGTGAAGTGAATCCAAACACTATTGCCAGAGCCTGCACGCCAACCGACAAGCCCCTTCATCCTTCAGGCCACAGGCTGATTTAGCCAGCGACCCCCTGACTGCCCTTGATCATGGGTACAGTCTCGCTGCGCATCTTACGGCATTCAAGGCGCCAACTTTGAGCCCTCGATCACTTTTGAGCGTTCAATCAGCCTTCGAATTCCGTCGCACAATAACCTTGAGACGAGCCCGACTATAGCCGACAACCTTGGATTCACCAAGATCCACCCGTCTCTCAGGCCAACGGTGAATGCTCCTGCAGGATCCTCAGCATGCGCCGCAGCGGCTCCGCAGCCCCCCACAGCAACTGATCACCAACCGTGAAAGCGGATAGATAGCCTTCACCGAGATTCATCTTTCTCAAACGCCCCACGGGCACCGCCAATGTCCCCGTGACCACGGCGGGCGACAGCTCTCGCACGCTGCGCTCACGATCGTTCGGCACGCACTTGACCCATTCATTCGAGGCCGAAATCAGACGCTCCACCTCGGCGAGATCGAGATCCTCGCGCAGCTTGATGGTGAGGCCCTGGCTGTGACAGCGCATCGCGCCAACACGCACACAGATACCGTCGATGGGAACAGGCTGTGCGCTCGAGCCCAGAATCTTATTCGTCTCGGCTTGGCCTTTCCACTCCTCTCGACTCTGACCATTGGGCAGCTGTGTATCGATCCAGGGGATGAGACTGCCGGCGAGCGGGACGCCAAAACTGGCAACCGGGTACTCGGGGGAACGCATCGCATCAGTCACCTGCCGATCGATCTCGAGGATCGCCGAACGGGGATTCTCGAGCAACGCCGTGACCGAGCCGTGCAGCGCGCCCATTTGCGCGAGGAGTTCGCGCATGTTCTTGGCGCCAGCGCCGGAGGCCGCTTGATAGGTCATGGCGCTGACCCATTCCACCAGACCCGCGTTGAAGAGCCCGCCGATGGCCATGAGCATCAAGCTCACGGTGCAATTGCCGCCGATGAAGTCGCGCTTTCCCGCATCCAGCGCCGCGTCGATCACGGAGCGGTTGACCGGATCGAGCACGATGGTCGCATCCGGCTCCATACGCAGTGCCGAGGCCGCGTCGATCCAGTAACCCGTCCAGCCGGCCGCGCG
Organism: Thiocystis violacea; assembly: GCF_016583565.1. GTDB lineage: Bacteria > Pseudomonadota > Gammaproteobacteria > Chromatiales > Chromatiaceae > Thiorhodococcus > Thiorhodococcus violaceus_A. Next base: position 30,151 of record NZ_NRRF01000042.1, read on the forward strand.
CAGCCTCGGGTACACCGACTTGGTGTAGTCACCCCCCTGACAGGTCAGGATGACGTCCATGTCGCCGAGCGCCTCGATCGATTCGGCGTCGAGCAAGGGACTCGAGCCCCGCCCGACGTCGGGACCGGGCTGCCCGACCTGTGAGGTCGTGAAGAAGACGGACTCCGCGATCTGCGCGAAGTCGTTCTCGGCACGCATCCTGTCCATGAGGACAGAGCCCACCATGCCACGCCAGCCGACGAATCCAACCCGCTTCATCACATGACTCCGACGATCCAGTAGCCGTTCTTTTTCAATGTTCGTTCAAGGCGGCGACCACGGCATCGCCCATCTCGACCGTGCCCACCTGGCGCATGCCGGCGGACATGATGTCGGCGGTGCGCAGACCCTGATCCAGCACCTGGGAGACAGCCTTTTCGATGCGCTCGGCGGCGCCGGGCGCGTCCAGCGAATAGCGCAGCATCATGGCCACCGAGAGGATGGTCGCCAGCGGATTGGCCACGCCGCGTCCCGCGATGTCCGGCGCCGAGCCGTGGATCGGCTCGTACATGCCCTGCCCGTCCGCGTTCAGCGAAGCGGACGGCAGCATCCCGATGGAGCCGGTCAGCATGGCCGCGCAGTCGGAGAGGATGTCGCCGAACATGTTGGTCGTCACCATGACATCGAACTGCTTGGGCGCGCGCACCAACTGCATGGCCGCATTGTCGACATAGAGGTGACTCAGCGCGATCTCCGGATAGTCGGCCGCCGTCTTGATGGCCACCTCGCGCCACATCTCGGTGCACTCCAGCACGTTCGCCTTATCGACCGAGCAGACCTTCTTGCCGCGCTTCATGGCGATCTCGTAGGCGACACGGCAGATGCGCTCGACCTCGGACTCCGTATAGACCAGGGTGTTGACGCCCTTGCGCTCCCCGGAGGGCAGGGTCTCGATACCCCGTGGCTGACCGAAGTAGATCCCGCCGGTCAGCTCGCGCACGATCATGATATCCAAGCCCGAGACGACCTCGGGCTTGAGCGTCGAGGCGTCGGCGAGCTGCGGATAGAGGATCGCGGGGCGCAGGTTGGCGAAGAGACCCAGTCCGGCACGCAGTCCCAGCAGCCCCTTCTCCGGCCGCTTGGAGATATGCAAGGGCTCCCACTTGGGACCACCGACGGCACCGAGGAGGACGGCATCGGATGCCTTGGCCGCCGCGAGGGTCTCCGCCGGCAGCGGATCGCCAGCCGCGTCATAGGCGGCACCACCGATGAGGCCCTCCTCGACGCTGATCGCGATACTGCCGTCCGCCTGCAGGGCTTGGAGCACCTTCATCGCCTCCGCGACGATCTCAGGCCCGATGCCGTCACCCGCGACGACCAGAATCTTCTTGCTCACAATCTCAATCTCCGAATTCGATGTAGGGCGATCCACGCGGCTGCGTCGATCAGGCGTCGAGGAACAACCAAGGAGCCTCTTGGCGACGACGCACCTCATAGGCCCGAATGACCTCGACCTCCTGAAGCGTCAGACCGATGTCGTCGAGGCCCTCGATGAGGCGATGTTTGCTGCCAGCATCCACCTCGAACCCGATCTGGCTGCCGTCATCCAGGGTCAGCGTCTGGCCGGCCAGATCGACCCCGATGCGCAACGGCGTCTCCCCCGTGGCCTTGGCCAAGAGGGCGTCGATCGTCGCCTTCTCGAGCACGATCGGCAGGATGCCGTTCTTGAAGCAGTTGTTGAAAAAGATGTCCGCGAAGCTCGGCGCAAGGATGACCTTGAAGCCGAAGTCCGCCAGTGCCCAGGGGGCATGCTCACGCGAAGAGCCGCAACCGAAGTTCTCGCGCGCCACCAAGATCTCGGCCCGCGCATAGCGCGGATCATTGAGCACGAACTCCGGATTCAGCGGGCGGTTGGTGCAATCCATGTCCGGCTCGCCGTGATCCAGATAGCGCCACTCGTCGAAGAGGAAGGGGCCGAAACCGGTCCGCTTGATGCTCTTGAGGAACTGCTTGGGGATGATGGCATCCGTGTCCACGTTCGCCCGATCGAGCGGGGCGACCACGCCGGTGAAGTTCTTGAACGCGTCCATCACAGCTCCCTCACATCAACGAAATGCCCGGTCACCGCCGCCGCCGCGGCCATCGCGGGGCTGACCAGATGGGTGCGACCACCCTGCCCCTGACGCCCCTCGAAATTGCGATTCGAGGTCGATGCGCAACGCTCGCCCGGCTCCAGCCGATCGGCATTCATGGCCAGGCACATGGAGCAACCGGGCTCGCGCCACTCGAAGCCGGCCGCGACGAAGATCTTGTCCAGACCCTCGGCCTCGGCCTGCTCCTTGACCAGTCCCGAGCCAGGAACCACCATCGCCAGCTTGATGCTGTCGGCGACCTTGCGCCCCCTGGCGATATCGGCCGCGGCACGCAGATCTTCGATGCGCGAGTTGGTGCAGGAGCCGATGAAGACTTTATCCGGACGAATCTCGGAGATCGGCGTGCCAGCGGTCAGCCCCATGTACTCGAGGGCGCGACGAATGCCGCTGGCCTTGACCTCGTCGCCCGCATCCTCGGGGCTCGGGACCCGACCATCGACGGGCAGCACCATCTCGGGCGAGGTGCCCCAGGTGACCTGCGGTTTGATGGTCGCGGCATCGAGGTGGATCACCGCGTCGAACTGGGCACCCTCGTCACTCACCAAGGACCGCCACGTCGCCGCCGCACGCGCGAACATCTCGCCCGTGGGCGCATAGGGTCGACCGCGCATGTAGGCGATGGTCTTCTCATCCGCCGCGACGAGCCCGGCGCGGGCACCCGCCTCGATCGCCATGTTGCAGACCGTCATGCGGCCTTCCATGCTGAGATCACGAATCGCCTCACCGCCGAACTCGATGACGTAACCGGTGCCGCCGGCCGTGCCGATCTCGCCGATGATGGCCAGCACGATGTCCTTTGCGGTGACGCCCGCGCCCAGGCTGCCGTCGACGCTGATCAGCATGGACTTCGACTTGCGCTGGATCAGGGTTTGCGTTGCCAGCACATGCTCGACCTCGGAGGTACCGATGCCGAAGGCCAGCGCACCAAAGGCGCCGTGTGTCGCGGTGTGCGAATCACCGCAAACGATGGTGCTGCCGGGCAGCGTGAAACCTTGCTCGGGGCCGATGACGTGCACGACGCCCTGACGCTTGTCGCCCATGCCCAGCTCAGTGATGCCGAAGGTCAGGCAGTTGGTGCCGAGCGCTTCGACCTGAATGCGCGAGACGGGGTCAGCGATGCCCTTGGCGCGATCGGTGGTGGGGACATTGTGATCCGGAACCGCCAGGTTCGCCGTGGTGCGCCAAGGCGTGCGCCCAGCGAGGCGCAAACCCTCGAATGCCTGCGGAGAGGTCACTTCGTGGATCAACTGACGATCGATGTAGAGTAGAGCCGTGCCATCGTCATCGACACGGACGACGTGCGCGTCCCAGAGCTTGTCGTAAAGGGTCTTGGCGGCCATGGCCCACCTCAGCGCGAAAAAGAGAATCGCGTAGGATAGACCGCGCACATCCGAGTTTCAATTCCCGGCGCGGGAACGCGGGAGTTGAGGGGACGCGGTCGGGGGCGGCATAATCGGCCGCGAATCGAGAACGAGGTAGAGGATGCCGGACCGCGCAGAGACCGAGACGCCGCCGAGCACCCGCCCTCAGTATCGGACGGCCCGGCTCGGCGGTCGGCTGCTGGCGGGCGCCGGATGGATCCTGGCACTGCTTGGCCTGGCCTGGATCGCCACGGCGGCATGGCTGGAGAAGGGCCTCGCGGTTCTGGGCATCGGCGCGTTGACCTGCGTCTCGGGCGGCTTCATGGTGGTCACCGGCCAGCTCATTCGCGCCACGGTCGATAGCGCCAATCAAACCCGTGAGATCCTGCAACTGCTGCGATCGGGCCCCCTGCAATGGGCCACGCACCCACCGTCCCCACCGTTGCCCGCGGCCCCGCCCGAGCGCACGCCGGAGCAAACCAGCTGGCTCAAGACACCCTCGACGCCGATCTCCGCCGACATGCGCTCCAGCATCGCCAGCGAGAACGTCAGCCCTTGCGTCAATCCCTTCTGCGCGCGACTGCTCCCGGAGGGCAGCGAGATCTGCCCACACTGCAAGACGCGCCAAAAACGCCTGTCGTACTGATGCCGGGCCGACGTCTGGCGAGAGCCGGCCTGACGCGCTTGCGCGGCCCGCGCATCAATCCATAGAGAAGGCGCACCGCCGTGCAGCCGATAGACGGCTCGGCCCCGACACCTGCCATCCATTGCTGGCGGCTGCCCGAGCGGCGCTCGGGGCTCACTCCTGAGCGGCCAATCGCTCCAGACCGCCCATATAGGGACGCAGTGCCTCGGGGATGACGACACTGCCATCCGCCTGCTGATAGTTCTCGAGCACCGCGACCAGTGTGCGCCCGACCGCAAGCCCGGACCCATTGATGGTGTGCGCCAGCTCGGGCTTGCCGGTCTCGGGATTGCGCCAGCGCGCCTGCAGCCGCCGGGCCTGGAAGTCCCCGAAGTTGCTGCAGGAGGAGATTTCCCGATAGCGCTGCTGACCCGGAAGCCACACCTCGATGTCATAGGTCTTGCGCGAGGAGAAGCCGAGATCCCCCGTGCAGAGCGTCACCACGCGGTACGCCAGGCCTAGTCGCTGCAGGATGGCCTCGGCGTGCCCGGTCAGCGCCTCGAGCGCCGCGAACGAGTCCTGCGGACGCACGACCTGAACCAGCTCGACCTTCTCGAACTGATGCTGACGGATCATGCCCCGGGTGTCCTTGCCGTAGGAGCCTGCCTCACTGCGGAAGCATGGCGTATGCGCCGCCCATTTGCGGGGCATGGCATCCGCCTCGAGGATGAGGTCCCGCACCAGGTTGGTCACCGGGACCTCCGCCGTCGGGATGAGATAGAGATCGCGCTCACCGGGCACCTTGAAGAGATCGGCCTCGAACTTCGGGAGCTGTCCGGTCCCCTGGAGGCTGTCCGCATTCACCAGATAAGGGACGTAAGCCTCGGTATAGCCGTGCTCCGTGGTATGGACGTCGAGCATGAGCTGGATGAGGGCGCGGTGCAGCCGGGCCATGGGGCCAGAGAGCACCACGAACCGCGAGCCCGTGACCTTGGCCGCGAGATCGAAATCCATCCAGCCGTTCATGGCCCCAAGGTCAACGTGGTCCTTGGCCTCGAAATCGAATCGCGGCAGCTCGCCCCAACGGCGCTCCTCGCGATTGTCGGACTCGTCCCGACCGTCCGGCACGCTGGCATCCGGGAGGTTGGGCAGCCCGAGGCTGATGTCGGCGACCTCCTGCTGGAGTTCGCTCAGACGTGCATCCGTGGCCTTCAGCCGGTCCCCCAGATCCGCGACCGCGGCGAGCAACGGCTGGATGTCCTCCCCCGCCGCCTTGGCCTTGCCAATCGCCTTGGAGCGGGTGTTGCGCTCATTCTGCAGGTCCTGGACCTGGATCTGCAGCGCCTTGCGCTCCAGCTCCAGCGCCTCGAAGCGCGCCGTGTCCAAGGTCATGCCGCGGCGGGCGAGCTGCTCGGCGACCAGTTCGAGATCGGTGCGCAGCAAACGTGGGTCTAGCATTGAAGCTCCTTCGCAAAAGAGTCCGCGGCCAAAGCCGACGGGGAATTCCGCCCTGCCGGCCCCGTGAGACCAGCGTCCGGTATCAGGCAGCCGCGATCGGCATTTTCCAGAAGGCGGCCGTGAAATCGCCGGCAAGATAGCCCTCGTGGATCTGGTAGTCGACCTCCAGCTCCTGGCCCAAGCGGCGGATCTCGCGCGGTAGATAGAGGTTGTAGATCGGCGAGGTGTTCCAGCCCTTGAGCAGGTTGAAGACGAAGCCAAGACGACTCGCCGCGAGACACCTCTCGATGAAGTCGCGACTCTCCTCGCGCGTCAGCGTATTCATCGCACCGCTGCACAGGTAGACATCGGCCTCCGGGAGCGGGGCTTCGAGAATATTGCAGACCCGGATCTCCTGGCCGGTGCGCATGCGCGCGGTCTCGGCCATGGGCGCCATGACGTCGAGCCCCAGATAGCGTTTGGGCCGGTAGCCTTCCCGCTCCATGTAGCAATAGAGATCGCCGAAGCCGCACCCCGCGTCGACCACCGAGAGTTCGGAAACATTCGCCGGCAGCATGGAGCAGAGCACGCGGAAGCGCACCTCCTGGGTCTCCGTCGAACTCCAGTGGACACCCTCGGCCGTCTCGCCATGCGTCCGCAGGGAGCTGAGATAGAAGGTTTCATTGTCGACTTTCGGCATGGCGCTCCAACATCCTCTGGGGTCGTCTGGCCGCTCTCGGCAGACAGGTCTTCAAACCGCCGGGCACGCCGAACGCAAGACACAGTCGACACAGCCCGGGCGGGTCTTGCAGCGCTCCTTGCCATGGCGGACGACCAGGGCATGGTACTCCTTGAACAGGGGAACATCGGGGCCGAGCGCCGTCTCGAAACCCTGGCGGATCTCCTCGTAGCCCTCGTCGCCCTCGAGCAGACCCAGGCGCGTGAAGATCCGGCGCGTATAGGCATCGACCACGAAGACCGGGCGCTCGAAGGCGTAGAGCAGCATGTCGTCGGCGGTCTCCGGACCCACGCCCTTCACGCCCAGCAGGTCGCGCCGCAGCGGCGGCGTCTCCAGCGCGCTCAGGCCCTCCAAGCCTCCCGCGGCGAGAAAGAACTCGCAGAAGGCACTGAGGCGACGCGCCTTGACATTGAAGTAGCCCGCTGGCCGCAGCGCATCGGCAAGCGCATCCGGGGCGAGCGCCAGGATGGCCTCCGCATCCAGCGCCGCTCGCTCCCGCAGTCTCGCCAGCGCCCGCTCGACATTGATCCAGGCCGTATTCTGCGTCAGGACCGCGCCGACCATCACCTCGAAAGGCGTATCCGCCGGCCACCAATGCTGAGGTCCATAGACGCCGAATAACGCGTCGTAAACGGCACGCGTACGCTCGGCGTCCACGATGGCTCCTCCGCGTCTCGGCTGCTAGCCCCAGATCCCGCGCGTGACGACGACGATCCCCTGCTCGGACACGGTAAACCGCTCCCGATCCAGGGCGAGGTCGTGACCGATCTGCTCCCTGGGCGGGATCACCACGTCCTTCTCCACGATGCAGTTGCGCAGATGCGCACCTTCGCCCACCTCGACGCGGTCGAAGAGGATCGACTCCTCGACAATGGCCCCGTCCTTCACACGCACGCAGGGGAAGAGGATGGAGTGATTCACACCACCCCCACTGATGACGGTGCCGGCCGCCAGCATGGAATTCACGAAGACGCCCTCGTTTCCGCTCATCGGACCGGGCACGGTGCGCGCGGGCGGGTACTGCCCCTGGTAGGTGTGGATTTTCCAATCGTCCTGATAGAGGTCGATGGGCGGCTCCGCGTAGAGCAGCTCCATGTTGGCCCGGTAGTAGGCGTCGATGCTCGCCAGATCGCACCAGTAGCGGTCCGGCGTGACGCGGCCTCGGGCCTGACCGAAACGGTAGGCGACGACGCGCTGCTCCTGCGTAAGTGGCGCGATGATATCCAGCGCGATATCCCTGTCCTCACGCTGTCCGCGCGCGATCCGATCCAATTCCGCCAGCAAGAACGCCTTGTCGAAGAGGTAGACCCCCATCGTCTGGAGATGCTCTTGCGCCCCGCCCTCCTCCAGCGGATCCGGCGCGGCGCGCGCGAGGGCGCGGATGCACTCGTCCTCGTCCACCACGACCCTGGCCTGAGTCCCGAACCCAGGGTTGCTCGTCGCCCTCACGGCAACCGTGACCTTGGCCTGCGCCTCCTTGTGTGCGCGCACGAGCTCCGCGTAGTCCATGCGGTACACCGCGCCGCCATCCAGCACCAGCACATGGCTGGCGCGATTGCGCTCGATGAGATAGCGGTTCTGGCGCAGCGCATCGAAGGGGCCGGCATACCACTCCTGGCTCTCGCGCATTTGCGGCGGCAGCGGCGTGATGAACTCGCCGAGCTCCGGATTGAAGATCGACCAGCCGTCGCGCAAGTGCTTCTGCAGCGAGTGGCTCTTGTACTGCGTGAGCACGAGGACCTGCCGCAGACCGGAGTGCAGACAGTTGGCGAGTGAGAAGTCGATGATCCGATACTTGCCGCCGAAAGGGACCGCCGCCTTGGTTCTGTGCTGCGTGAGCACCTCGGGGCCTGCGCCGCGGTCGATCGCAAGAATGAGGATGAGGGTATCAGCGGACATAGAATGGGCAGACCTGACAGATGAGGCGTCGCGAAAGCCGGACAGTCTAGCCGTGACGCAGCGGCAAAATCCAGGACCGACTGACCAGCTTGGCTATGGCTCCGCCCAACGTCCGGCGTTGATGACGCGTTTCATATCCCGCACGGCCTGATCCAGGCCGCAGAAGACCGAGCGCGCGATGATCGAGTGCCCGATGTTGAGCTCGCGCACACCAGGAATGGCCGCGATCGCCTTGACGTTGTGGTAGTCGAGGCCATGGCCGGCGTTGACATGGAGCCCGAGTTCGAGCCCCAGCGCGACAGCCTTGTGGATGCGCGCCAGCGCCTCGTCACGCTCGCCCGGCGTTGCGGCATCGGCATAGTGCCCGGTGTGGATCTCCACGACCGGCGCGCCCACGGCCTTGGCGGCCTCCAGCTGCGCCGGGTCGGCATCGATGAAGAGCGAGACCCGCACGCCCGAGTCCGCGAGGCGCGCGCAGAAGTCTCTCAGCTCGTCGCGGCGGCTGACGACATCCAGGCCGCCCTCGGTCGTCAGCTCCTCGCGCCGCTCCGGCACCAGGCAGCAGTCGGCAGGCTTCAGCTCGCAGGCGATGACGCCCATCTCGGGCGTTGCCGCCATCTCGAGGTTCATGCGCGTCTGCAGGATACCGCGCAGCATGCGCACGTCGCGGTCCTGGATGTGCCGGCGGTCTTCGCGCAGGTGGAGGGTGATGGCGTCGGCACCCGCCTGCTCCGCGACCAGCGCCGCCTGAATGGGCTCTGGGTAGCGGGTGCCGCGCGCCTGCCGCAGGGTCGCCACGTGGTCGATGTTGACGCCCAGCAGTCTCTCGTCATGGTGCATTGCGTCTGTAGGCATGTCGAACTCCTTGATTCGAAAAAACTAACCGTCGGCGCCGAACCAGCGGCGATAGAGTTCGCGGCTCTGCAGCGGGCGCTCGCCCAGATGGGGCGCCAGCGCCGCACGCAAGAGACCGCGTGCCTCGCGACGCTGCCAAGGCTCGAGCCGATGACCGGCGGCCAAGGCCAAAAGCGTTGCCCCCGAAAGGCCCGCATCCGCCTCTCGGACACCCGAGTCCGTGTCGTAAACATAGGACAGCTCCCGCTCGACGGGGCTCCCGTTCGAGGCAACGCGGTCCAGCGTCATGCCATAGCCCAGCTCATCGAGCAGGCGCAGCTCGAACTGGCGGAGCCGCGTCTCCAGGTCAGCGTCCTCGACCAGCCCGGTCAGCGCGGCCTGATAGAAGGCGAACAGCGCATCATGCGGGTCGTTCCGGCCCAGGAGTCGCACCAGGAGCTCGTTGAGATAGAAGCCACCGACCAGGGCGCGACCCCGCAGGGGTAGCGCTGAGCCAGCGCCCTCGACCTTGGTGAGCGTGCGGACCTCGCCGCGCCCCGTCACCGCTAGCCAGAGGGGCTGGAAGGGCTGCAAGAGCGCGCTCGAGCCGCCCTTCGCGCGACGGGCACCCTTGGCGATGGCCGGGAAACGCCCCTGCCCGCTCCCGAAGACGTCCAGGAGCAGACTGGTGTTGCCGTAATCGCGGCGGTGAAGAATGAAGGCCAGGAAGAGGGCTTCGTGACGAGACACGGGTTGCGATCTATACCGCGGAGGCCATCTCGGGAGCAGCCAGCGGGCTCGGTGGGCAGTGAGCCGTTCAGCGGTCCTCGCTGTAGCCGAGGCTGGCGATCGCCGCCTCGTCGCTCGACCAGCTCTTCTTCACCTTGACCCAGACCTCGAGATGCACGGGGCAATCGAAGAGCTTCTGCATTTCCAGCCGCGCCTGTGTCGCCGCCGCCTTGAGCGCCTCGCCCTGCTTGCCGATGATGATGCCCTTCTGGCTCGGCCGCTCCACCCAGATGAGGGCATGAATCTGGTACCGCCCGTCCCGCTCCTCGAAACGCTCGATCTCGACGCTCGTGCGGTACGGCAGCTCCTCTCCGTAGCGCTGCATGAGCTGCTCGCGGACCAGCTCGGCGGCGAAGAAGCGCTGCGAGCGGTCCGTCACCTGATCCTCGGGAAAGACCGGTTCGCCTGCCGGGAGCGCCCTCACCACCAGACGTTCGAGGGCGTCGATCTGATCGCCCTTGGTCGCGGAGACCGGAATCAGCTCCAAGAAGGCATGCCGCTGGGCAAGCTCCTGAAGAAACGGCAGTAAGGACTGCTTGTCCTCGACACGGTCGACTTTGTTCACGACCCCGATCGCCGGCACGCCGGACTGGGCGATGGCGTCGAGGGCTTGGGCGTCTTCATCCGTCCAGCGCAGCGCCTCGACGACGAAGAGGACCAGATCCGTCTCCGCGATGGCGGACCGCGCCGTTCGGTTCAGGTAACGATTGAGCGCGTTCGCGCCACGCTGATGGATGCCCGGCGTATCCACAAAGAGGATCTGCCCCTCCGGCAAGGTCTTGATACCCAGGATCGAGTGGCGTGTCGTCTGCGCCTTGTGGGAGGTAATGGCGAGCTTCTGACCCAAAATGCGATTGAGCAGGGTCGACTTGCCGACATTGGGCCGCCCGATGATGGCGACATAGCCGCAGCGCGACGAGGGTTGTTCAGCCATCCTGCATCTGCTCCAGCATCAATTCGGCGGCGGCTTGCTCCGCGCGTCTGCGGCTCGTGCCCACACCCCGACTCGTCAGGGTGCCGTCTTGCAGAACGCAGGTCACGGTAAAGGTCTGATCATGCTGATCACCATCGATCGAGAGGACGACATACTCAGGAAGTGGACGTTTACGCGACTGCAGCAACTCCTGCAGTCGGGTCTTGGGATCCTTGCCGGCGCGGGACGCATCGGTCTGGGTCAAGCGCGCGCGGAACAGCTCCAGCACGACGGCTCGGCTGGCCTCGAAACCGGCATCCAGGTAGACCGCGCCGAGCACCGCCTCCAGCGCATCCGCCAGAATGGAATCGCGCGCATGCCCGCCGGAGCGCAACTCGCCGGCCCCGAGCCGCAGGTAGTCGCCCAGCTGCAAGCCGCGCGCGAGCCTGGCCAGCGACTCACGCTTGACCAGGGAGGCCCGCATGCGGCTGAGCGTGCCTTCGTCGGCGCGCGGGAAGGCTTTCCACAACGCCTCGGCAATGAGGAAGCCGATGAGTGCATCGCCCAGAAACTCGAGCCGCTCGTTGTTCACCGCGCTGGCGCTGCGATGCGTGAGCGCCTGCTCCAGCAGCGCCCAATCCTCGAACGCATGCCCGAGGCCAAGCGCAAAACGTCGCGGATCCGCGTTCACGGCTGCAGGGTCATCTCGACCTGGTGCGAGAACGACGCGACGGCATCCACATTGAAGAAGAGATGAACCCGATCTTCATAGTCCAGGGTCACGCGGTAGGTGTTCCCATCGACCTTCTTGACGATGAAATCCGACCCCTTACGCCCATAGACGCTATTGATATTCAGACGCCGATCGATGGCGCTGGTGATACCGCGGGCGCCGCCCTCGATCTGCTGGGGATTCGCCTTGACCTCTTCCATGATGGTCCTGAGGGTCCAGAAATCGAGGTAGAGCGGCCCGACCTTGAGGATGATAGTCGCGAAGAAGGCGGCGAGCGCGATGAGCACGATGACACCAAGCATGCCCATACCGCGCTGACGCGACTGGCTGCTCGGAATCCTTGATTGGGACATCATTGACTTGGGCATCTTTGGCACCTTGGAGCTATCCGACTAGTTGATCCCTTCCCAGAGACGCGACCAGGCGATCGGGAATCCGTCGCGCTGCCCGTCCCAATGCATCCAAATGGCGAAGGCCTTGCCGACCAGGTTGTCTTCCGGCACGAATCCCCAACAACGGCTGTCGTTGCTGTTGTCGCGATTGTCGCCCATGACGAAGTAGTGGCCCTCGGGCACCTTGACGGCACCAAAGGCGAGAACTTGACAGCCGAACGGCAGATCGGGCGCCCCAGGGCGCTTGAGAATCGCGTGATCGACACCGCTCAGGCTTTCCAGCGCCTCGCGCGCACCCGTCATCTCCTTGCCAGACCCCACGCCCGTGTAAGTGCCGATCGGCAGCTGCGGCATGGCCTCGCCATTCACGTAGATGGTCTTGTCGTGGTAGGCAACCTCGTCGCCCGGGAGACCGACGACACGCTTGATGTAATCGGTCTTGGGATCCAGCGGAAACTTGAACACCACGACATCCCCACGCCGAGGCTCGCCGATGTCGACGACCTTGGTGTTGACGACGGGCAGCCTCAGCCCATAGGAGAACTTGTTGACGAGGATGAAATCACCCGTCAAGAGGGTTGGCATCATCGAATTGGACGGGATCCGGAACGGCTCGACGAGGAAGGAGCGCAGGACGAGCACGGCGAAGATGACCGGAAAGAACGACTTGGCGTACTCGACCAGGATCGGCTCCTTGTAGGCCGGATGCGTCTCGGCGGCGCTAGGATCATCGACATCCGCCGCCACGACGGCGCGCCGCCGCGGCGCGAACAGGACGGCGTCCAGGAGCCAAATCCCGCCGGTCAGGGCGGAGGCCAGTACGAGAAAGGCGGGAAAATCGAAAGTCATGATCTGTGAATGCGAATCCGTGTCTGAATGCGATCGCCCGAACGCGCCGCGGACGTGTCTTGCCCGTCAGTGGCCGCGGCGGTCAATTATCTTTCCCGGTCTGGAGCACGGCAAGGAAGGCCTCTTGCGGAATATCCACCTTGCCGACCTGCTTCATGCGGCGTTTACCTTCTTTTTGCTTCTCCAGCAGCTTGCGCTTGCGCGTGACGTCTCCGCCATAACACTTGGCGGTCACGTTCTTGCGGAGCGCCTTGACCGTGGTGCGGGCGATGATCTTGGAGCCGATCGCCGCCTGGATGGCGACCTCGAACATCTGCCGCGGAATCAGCTCCTTCATCCGTTCGGTCACGTCGGCCCCGCGCCTCTGCGACACCGAGCGGTGAATGATCGAGGAGAGCGAGTCGACTTTATCCCCATTGATCAGGACATCCAGCTTGACCAGATCGGACGCCTGGAAGCGCTTGAATTCGTACTCGAAGGAGGCGAAGCCCCGGCTGCACGACTTGAGGCGATCGAAGAAGTCCAGCACCACCTCGCTCATCGGCAGCTCATAGGTCACCTGGACCTGGCCGCCCAAGTATTGAATCTGCCGTTGGATGCCGCGCTTCTCGATACAAAGATTGATCACGGCGCCGAGATAATCCTGCGGAACCAGGATGTGCGCCTCGATGATCGGCTCGCGCACCTCGCGGATCTTCCCTGGCTCGGGGAGGTCGGCCGGATTGTCGATCTTCACCAACTCGCCGTCCGTGCGCAGCACCTCATACACCACGGTGGGCGCCGTCGTGATCAGATCCAGGTCGTACTCGCGCTCCAGGCGCTCCTGGATGATCTCCATGTGCAGCATGCCGAGAAAGCCGCAACGGAAGCCGAAACCCAGCGCCTGAGAGACCTCGGGCTCGTAGTGGAGCGCCGCATCGTTCAGCCGGAGCTTTCCGAGCGCCTCGCGCAGATCCTCGTAGTCGTCCGAGATCACGGTATAGAGTCCGGCGAAGACGCGCGGGCGCATTTCCTTGAACCCGGGCAGCTTGGCCGCCGGACGGTCCGGGAGAATGATGGTATCACCAACCGGCGCGCCATCGATCTCCTTGATCCCGGCAATCATATAGCCGACCTCACCTGCCCCGAGGCTGTCGCGCTCGGTCTTTTTGGGGGTGAAGACGCCGACATTGTCGACCTGATGGGTGCGTCCGGTGGACATCATCAGCACCTTTTCGCGCCGGCGCATCTCGCCGTTCATCACGCGCACCAGAGAGACCACGCCGACGTAGGGGTCGAACCAGGAATCGATGATGAGCGCTTGCAAGGGCGCGGAACGGTCTCCCACGGGGGGCGGGATCCGCTCGACCAGCGCCTCCAAGAGATCGGGGATACCCAGCCCCGTCTTGGCGCTGACACGCAAGGCGTCCTGGGCCTCAAGGCCAATGATCTCCTCGATCTCATTGATCACCCGCTCGGGCTCGGCCGAGGGCAGATCGATCTTGTTCAGCACGGGCAAGACCTCGAGGCCCTGCTCGATCGCCGTGTAACAGTTGGCCACGCTCTGGGCCTCGACCCCCTGCGCCGCGTCCACGACCAGAAGCGCGCCTTCGCAAGCGGCCAAGGAGCGGGAGACCTCGTAGGAGAAGTCCACGTGCCCTGGCGTATCGATGAAATTGAGCTGGTAGGTCTCGCCGTTGCGCGCCTGATAGTCGAGGGTGACGCTCTGAGCCTTGATGGTGATCCCACGCTCGCGCTCGAGGTCCATGGAGTCGAGCACCTGACTGGACATCTCACGCGCCGTCAGCGCACCGCTGATCTGGATGAACCGATCGGCAATGGTCGATTTGCCGTGATCGATGTGGGCAATGATGGAAAAGTTGCGGATATGGCTGAGGTCGGTCATCGATTGCCTGAGGGTGTCCGGATGTGAGGGGGGACGCGTTGCGGACTCGCGGATCGCGCGGCTCGGCGATGCCGATCGGACGGAACCGAGCGCGCCGAAGACCGGTCCGCCCGCGCAGGCCCGATCAGAGGGAAAAGCCGCAGGAAAATCAGCGCGCGATGATACCAGAGAGTGGCACGCCAACACAGCGCAGGCGCCGAGGCGCTCAGGGCGAGCGCGTATAAATTCTCAACCAAACACAACCTTAGCGCGGTAGTCATCGTTCCAGGTAGCCTTGCGGCGCTTCTTGGACATGCGCTGCTTGGAGGGCTCTTGTTCCAGCAGATTCATGCAAAGGTGACGGATCGAGGTCAGAATCGCTGGAGCATGGCCTTTGCGGATGCGGCAGGCGTCTTCGC